>JBAUYZ010000069.1:0-13103 GCA_049585055.1 Candidatus Cybelea sp.
GCTCGATCGTACGCAAGCGGTTTGAACGTATCGGTAGTCGCGAAGGAACGATTCGGCCACGCGTAGATCTTGCCGTCGGGATAGTCGTAGACCACGTTGAACCGTTTGAGCAATCCCATGCCGATGCTCGCGGCATCGCGACCAACCGCGAAGGCTCCGCCCTTATCGCGCGATGCGCGAGTCAGCACCCCGGGAATCGTGAATCCGAAGAGCGAGAGCGTCGTTCGCATGAGGTCGCTGTAGATCGGTCCTCCCACGCCGTACCCCGTCACGACGTTGCGAACCGGCGCGTCGCGATAGAAGTCGTTCGCTCGGGCAAAATGGCGAAAGAGTGTCAACGACGAGCGATCGCCGGTATCGACCACGAACGCTCCGTGCACGCCGTCGACTGCGGCCGGGATTCGAATCAGCCCGTAGGCGTCGACCGTAAACGAAACGGCCGAAGCGGTCTTCGGAAGCGCGAGCGGCGGCCCGGAGAGCGTCAATCGCGACGCGTCCACGTCGACGCCCATGCGAAAGTGACGCAGCGTGTCGTACCCGATGACGCCGTCCAACGCGGGAAATCGGAAAGCGCGCCGGATCGGCGAGAGATCGATCACCTCCGTGGAGACGTCGCGGAAGCGAAGGCTGCCGATCGCGACGCTGGGCACGCGTGTCTGTGCGAGCGCCGACGAACCGCTTCCGGCGCCGAACGCGTATCCCGCGGAGCGCGGCGCGAGCCCGAGATGCCGCGCGACGCTCGGTGTGATGACCAGCGAACTCGACCCGGTATCGACGATCATCGAGAAAGGGCCTTTGCCGTCGAGCGAGACCGCGACGAGCATCCGATTGTCGAACATCGTGAACGGTACGGTCGTCGAGCTGCCGGTTGACGCTCCCGTCATTGCGGCAAGGAGGATGGTTGCGAGCATTGCGACAGCTTACCACGGCAGCCATGGTGAAGTTCTGGCTTTGATGCTTTTTTCACAAGCGCGTATGGCAGACACTCGGAGTTGAAGCGGTTCGGATGTCGAAAGGGATCGGGCATGAGCAAACTGCAGGGTTTCGTTGCCGTTTTATTGAGCGCGTCTTTTCTCATAGCTCCCGGGCTAGCCGTCGCCCAGACCGCAACGGCCCCCTCGCAATCCGACGCTGCGGCGGTCGCTCGCGTCGATGCGACTATCCCTACGATCATGAGCGCCGCCAAGGTACCGGGGATGAGCATCGCCGTCGCGCGCGACGGCGCGACCGTCTACACCCACGCCTACGGTTACGCGAACCTCGCGAAGAAGACGCCCGCGACCGTTGAAACGCACTACGAGATCGGTTCGATCACCAAGCAGTTCACCGCGACCGCGATCTTGCAGCTCAAAGAGGCCGGAAAGCTATCGCTCGACGATAGGCTTGCGCGCTGGATTCCCGAATATCCGCGCGCGAAGGCGGTAACGATTCGCGAACTGCTCCAACAGACGACCGGCATTCCAAACTACACGGAGGCCAACCACTTCGTGAAGATTGCTGGAACGCAGCAGCCCTCGTTCGCCGCGATTCTCGCGTTGATCGACAAGAAGCCGCTCGAGTTTACGCCGGGAAGCCGCTTCAGCTACAGCAATACGAACTACATTTTGCTCGGCGAGATCGTCGAACGCGCTTCCGGCACAACCTGGGAAGCCTACGTGCGCAAACATCTCTTCGCACCGGCGCACATGATGCAGAGCGGCTTCATCGACGACGAGGCCAAGCTGCTGCCGATGGCGACCGGCTACGTCGTCGACAAGAAGGGTGTAAAGGTGGCCCCGCTGTTTGGTTCGGGATGGGCATGGTCGGCAGGGGCGATCGTCTCCACCGTGGACGACATGCTCGAATGGGACTCCGCACTCTTCCGCGGCCTGCTCATCAACCAAACCGATCTCGCGGCGATGTTCGCGCCGGGGAAAGAAGCCTTCGGAAAAAATTCAACCTACGGCTTCGGCTGGGTGATCGACACCGCCGACGGCCACAAGCGCATCTGGCATAACGGCGGTACGTTCGGGTTTTTGTCCGCGAATCTCGTCTTCCCGAAAGATCGTATGGCGGTGGTCGTGCTTCAAAACGCCGACACGATCGCGACGCCCGAATCAACCGCGCAGCGAATCTTCGAGGCGTTCCAGCCATCGACGCTCGTCTCGGCGGCAGGCGAAGATCCCGCCGTAACTGCGCGCGTTCGCGATTGGATCGATCGCCTCGAGACCGGTAATATCGACCGCGCGCAGTTCGACACGACGATGAATAAGCTGCTCACGCCGCAGTTCGTCGCCGAGGTCAAGCAGCAATTGAGCGTCCTCGGCGCGCCTCAAAAACTCGTCTATCTCCGAAAGACGAGCGCGAACGGCATCACGGTCTACGATTATCGCGCCGTTTTTCAGGCGGTGACGTTCACCCTACGCTTTGCAGTGAATCGAGCCGGAAAGGTCGCCGGGCTGCGGCTCCTGCCTTAGTCGAGGGCACCCCGTTTGAAACACCGGCGCCCGCTCGCCCGTAAAGGGGCCATGAAGCTTATAGCCTTTGCCGCCGGCGTTTTCGCCGCGTCGATCCTCTTTACGACGATTCCCTCGCGCGCCGCCGGCCCGGATCCGCAGGTCGCACAACTCGTTACCGCCTCCGGAAACGCCATCGGGGTCGCGGCCCTGGCGTCGGTCAACACGATGCGCGTCGACTCGACCGTCACCGCCGTTGGGCTCCATGGAACTGCGACGGAGTGGATCGATCTGCGCGATGGACGATTTGCCGAATCGGCGAACCTCGCGCCGCTGGTTGCGGCCGACGGTTACGACGGTCGCGTCGAGTGGAACGCCGACGGAACCGGCCTCGTCTGGAATGCCGGCGGCGACAGCGAACGCGCGTCGGAGATCAATCAAGCGTATCTCGCCAGCTATGCGCTCTGGAAGCCGAATGCCGCCGGCGCGACGGTTACGTCGCTCGGCACGAAAACGGCGGCCGGCAAGACCTACGACGCGCTGAGCATCACGCCGGCCGGATCGCAAATTCCGTTCGAGCTCTGGTTCGATCAAACGACGCACTTGCCGGCGCAGGCGCACTTCGTCAACGGCTTCATGACGTCGACGCTGACATTCTCGGATTACCGCCGCGGGCGTGGCCTCAACTTTCCGTATGCCGGGCGCACCGATTCGAGTGACGGCAACAACACCGATGCAACGGTGACGCGCGTGGCCTTCGATCCACCCGGCGGCGCCGCCGCGCTCGACCGTCCGCAGACGAAGCCGTCGGATTTCTCGATTCAGAACGGCAAGACATCGACGACCGTGCCAATCACGCTCGGCGAGAACCACGTCTACCTCGACGTGATGCTCAACGGCAAGGGTCCCTATCACTTTATTTTCGATACGGGCGGCGCGAACATCGTCGATCCGGCGGTGGCCAAAGAGGCCGGCGCCTTCGGCACCGGATCGGCCCAAGGCAGCGGTGTAGGCTCTCAGACCGAAGCGTTCAGTTTCGCTCGCATCTCGTCGCTGCAAGTCGGCGACGCCGTCCTCAAGAATCAATTCTTCGGCGTTGCGCCGACACGGATGGGCTTCGGTGTCTCGGCCGGACGGCCGGTCGACGGATTGATCGGCTGGGAAGTCCTGGCGCGGTACGTCACCACCTTCGACTATGCGAACAAACAGGTCGTTTTGAGCTTGCCGGGCAGCGTACAGTCGCCCGCGAACGCGCACATCGTGCCGTTCGTCCTCTACGGCACGCAACCGCAAATCGCATGCACGATCGACGACATCCCCGCCGAGTGCACGATCGATACCGGCGCACGCGACACAATCACGTTCATGGCGCCGTTCATGGCCGAGCATCCGCAGATCGTTCCGGCTAATCTTTCGGCGGTCGGCGTCAACGGCTTCGGCATCGGTGGCCCCGCGATGGGCCGGCTCGGCCGCGTGCAAGCGATTGGCATCGGCGATCTTCAGCTAAACAATCTCATCGCCGACTACACCACGCAGACGGCCGGCGCGCTCGCCGCGCCGTTCGTCGGGGCAAACATCGGCGGCAACTTGCTGCGGCGCTTCACCGTGACGTTCGATTACTACAACGGCACGATGGCGCTCATTCCGAATAGCGATTTCAACGAAGCCGATGCCTACGAGCGCTCGGGACTCTTCTTGATCAAGCGCGCCGGCAGCATCATCGTCGTCGATTCGCGCCCGGGAACGCCGGCCGCAAAGGCGGGCATCGCGAAGGGCGATACGATCGTCTCGATTAACGGCTCGCCCGCGAGCGGGATGCTGCTCTCGGACGTCCGCGGTCTGTTCGCGCAGCCGGCCGGAACCGTCGTTTCGATGCAAGTTGCCGGCAAAGACGGCACGCCGCGCCCCGTAAAGATCACGCTCGCCGACTACATTTAATAGCGCTAGGCCAGCGGTTGCCGGAGGCGAACGCAAGCCGTCGCGCTGCACGACGCCGGATCTGGGCGAAGGTACGGGCTTTTCGGGTCGATAAAGAACCCGGACGCTCTCAACTTCGCCAAGGGAGATTTCCATGTTGCAAACGTTCTCACGCCGCGCGTTAATCGCCGGCGCAGCTTTGTCATTCGCAGCCGGTTGCTCGGGCAATTCGCTGACCCCCAGCCAGACCTCGTCCGAGTCCGCTTCCTCGCGAGTTCCGATGGGGATGCGCGTACTACCGGGTCCGGCGGTCTTGGGCCCGCGTATCGTTGCGGCTATCCCGCAAAAGCCGAACGCTCCCGCGGGCTGGCCCGACCATCATAAGAAAAAGAAACAACACCTGTTCGTCGCCGACGGTAATAGCGGCGTGCTCATCTACAATCCCAAGACGGTAAACGGCTCGCCGACCGGGTCGATCACCACGGGCGTCAGCGCGCCCGCAGGCCTAGCCGTGGACAAGAGCGGTGCGCTCTACGTTACGAATGAGGGAACCAACACCGTCACGGTCTATCCCAAAGGCCAGAGCTCGCCGAGTCTCACCATCAGCACCGGGATCACCGGACCATACGGAATCGGCGTCGATTCGAACCTCAACGTTTTCGTGAGCAATCTCAATAACAACACCGTTACGGCCTATGCTGCAGGATCGACGTCGCCCTACGAGACGATTAACTTCAACGCCTACGGCCAGGCGGTCGGCATCGGCATCGACGCAATGAACAATGTCTGGGTCGCCTGCGACACGACGAACAAGGTCTTCGAGATTCCGGCCGGCACGACGCAGGTCAATAATTCGGGGCTCACCGGTCTCGGCGGACCCATCGGCGTCGCGTTCGGGCAGATGGACGTCATCTACGTTTCCAACAACGGCCTCTCGGACGTCACGGTCTACGCGTACGGCACGACCACGCCGTCGGCAACGATTACCAACGGCATCGAGCACTATGGGCCGACGCTCGGCGGATTCACGGTGGCCAACGCATACTTCCAGTCGAATCAGTTCGACAACGTGGTCGGCTACAAGAGTGGCCAGACCTCGCCGTTCTCGACGCTCACCGGAGCATCGAGCCCGCTCGGCATCGCTTCCTCGCCGCTGGTTAAGAAGTAACCGCGGCTTTCGGTGACCACAATCGGGCGCGCGGCGCATCGCCGCGCGCCTTTTTCGTGTCGTGTTTTTTACAATGAGCACTAGAACGATGCGAGCTGCGGTCGTGCCGTCGCCGGACGCCGCTCGCTTGGAACTCCAAGACGTTGCACTTCCCGACCCCGGCCCGGAGGAGGTGCGCATCAAGGTCGAGGCATGCGGCGTCTGTCATAGCGATCTGCTGACGATCGCCAACGCGTGGCCCGGCATCGCGTACCCACGCATTCCCGGACACGAGATCGCAGGCAGAATCGACGCGCTGGGGGCCCGAATCGACGGATGGAAGACCGGCGATCGGGTCGGCGTCGGGTGGCACGGCGGTCATGACGGAACCTGCGATCGCTGTCGGCGCGGCGACTTCATTACCTGTCTTAACTTAAAGATACCAGGACTCGCGTACGACGGCGGCTACGCGCAATACGTCATCGCGCCGATCGTTGCGCTCGCGCGGATCCCCGACGAACTGACCGCCGCCGAAGCCGCGCCGCTGATGTGTGCCGGAATCACGACCTTCAACTCGCTGCGTCATAGCGGCGCTCGCGCGGGCGACCTGGTCGCAATCTTGGGAATCGGCGGGCTGGGACACCTGGCGGTGCAGTATGCTTCGAAGATGGGTTTTCGGACCGTTGCAATCGCGCGCGGAAGCGACAAAGAGGAGCTGGCGCGAAGCCTCGGAGCCGTTGAATACATCGACAGCCGCGCGGCCGATCCCGGCGCCGCATTACGCGCGATGGGCGGTGCGAGGCTCGTGCTTTCGACGGTCACCGCCGCGGCGGCGATGGAACCCGTGGTCGATGGGCTCGGAGTCGACGGGCAACTGCTGATCGTCGGCGCTGCGCAAGAGCCCCTCTCCGTAAATACGGCGCCGATGATCGGCAAGCGCACTGCAATTCGCTCGTGGGCATCGGGAACGTGCACGGATTCCGAGGACGCAATGCGCTTCAGCGTGCTCAGCGGCGTGCGCGCGATGATCGAGACGATGCCTCTCGAGCGCGCAAGCGATGCATACGAGCGCATGATGAGCGGGGCGGCGCGCTTTCGCATGGTCCTCACACCGCAGTAGCGGTGCCACAATCGGTGTCATCCTGAGCGTAGCATCGCGAAGCGATGCGTAGTCGAAGGGCGAAGGACGCACAACCGTGAGCGATCGCCTCGTCTGGCTTACGCTCTTCCTTCTGGGCTGCTACCACGGCATCAATCCGGGGATGGGATGGCTCTTCGCGGTAGCGCTCGGATTTCAGGAGCGCCGGACCGTCGCCGTGCTGCGTGCGATCGCGCCGCTCGCGCTCGGACACGTCGCGTCGGTAACCATCGTCGTCCTCGCGGCGACCTTCGCTACGTTTGCGTTTCCGCACAGGGCCGTGCATCTGGCGTCCGCCGGCATCTTGCTCGCCTTCGGCCTCTATCGATTGCTGCGCGCGCGCCACTTCCGCTGGGTCGGGATGCGCGTCGGCTTTTGGGGTCTCATGCTCTGGGGCTTTCTGATGTCGACGGCGCATGGCGCGGGGCTGATGCTGCTGCCGTTCGTTACGTCGACCCGCGCGACGATGGCGATGCCAATGCCGGGAACGCAGACCCTCGGGCACGGCTACGCGCTCGGCTGGCTGATGGTAGCCGTACACACGCTCGGCTATCTTCTGACGATGACCGCCGTGGCGCTGGTCGTCTATCGCAAGCTCGGCATCCGCTTCCTGCGGACCGGGTGGCTGAACGTCGATCTCTTCTGGGCGCTCGCGCTGATCGTCACCGGTATCATCGCCCTGCTCACCTGAAGGGAATTTCGACGCCCGGTGGGCAACGGCTCACTCCTTCGCGCAGCGAGAAAGGTTGACGCATGCAGCTCAAGCCAGATCCCACGTTCTATGCCTCGGCGAAGGATGCGATGAAGGCTCCGCCGGAGCGGCTCGCCTACGTCGCGCTCCTGAGCGCAACGGGAAATGGCGTTTCCGACCGGCTTGCCGTCATCGACACAACCGCTTCGTCCAGCTCGTACGCAACGGAGATTGGCGGCGTCGATCTGCCCAACACCGGCGACGAGCTCCATCACTTCGGCTGGAACGCCTGCAGCGCGGCGCTCTGTCCGTTCGCCCCGCATCCGCACGTCGAACGGCGTTATCTCATCGTTCCGGGATTGCGCTCGTCGCGCATTTACATCATCGATACGAAGCCGGATCCGTCGCAGCCGCGCATCGTCCGCGTGATCGAACCCGAAGAGATTATCAAACGCACGGGTTACTCACGGCCGCACACCGTTCACTGCGGACCGGATGCGATCTACGTGAGCGCGCTCGGAAACGCCGACGGCGACGGCCCAGGCGGAATCTTTATGCTCGATTGCGACACCTTCGATGTCATCGGGCCGTGGGAGGCCGATCGCGGATCACAATATTTTGCCTACGATTTTTGGTGGCATCTCACGCACGACGTGATGATCACCAGCGAATGGGGCACGCCGAAGATGCTCGAGGGCGGCCTCAATCCGAGCCTGCTGCTCGAAGGGAAGTACGGCCATCATCTGCACTTCTGGGATCTGCGCAACCGGCGCAACGTGCAGAGCATCGACCTCGGCGCCGAACAGCAAATGGTGCTCGAACTGCGTCCTTCACACGACCCGGCAAACACGTACGGTTTTGCCGGCGTGGTCGTATCGCTGAAGGACCTCTCGAGCTCGATTTGGCTCTGGCATCGCAGCAACGGCACGTGGGACGTCAAGAAGGTCATCGAGATTCCCGCCGAGCCGGCCGACCCCGGTCGGTTGCCCGACTTGCTCAAGGGATTCTCGGCGGTCCCTCCGTTGCTCAGCGACATCGACCTTTCCCTCGACGATCGCTATCTCTACGCATCGTGCTGGGGAACGGGCGAGATGCGCCAGTACGACGTGAGCGATCCGTTCAATCCGAAATTGGTCGGTTCGGTGCACATCGGCGGCATCGTACGGCGCACGCCGCATCCGGCCAATCCGTCCAAGCCGCTCGCGGGCGGCCCGCAAATGGTCGAGATCAGCCGCGACGGGCGGCGCGTTTACTTTACCAACTCGCTCTATCGCGCATGGGACGATCAGTTTTACCCCGACGGCGTGCAGAGTTGGATGGTGAAGCTCGACGTTGCCGATAACGGCGCGATCGCCTTCGATCCGAAGTTTTTCGTCGAATTCGATCCCTCGCGTCGCGTTCATCAGGTCCGTCTGGAAGGCGGCGACGCATCGTCCGACTCGTACTGTTACTCCTAAGACATGAAGGTTCGCAGGCTCAATCACGCGGTGCTGCGGGTGCGCGATCTCGAGCGCAGCCTCGCCTTTTATCACGACGCGCTCGGTCTCGATCCGATCTCGCGGATGGGGAAGGTGATGGCGTTCATGCGCGCACCCGGTTCGGAGAACCACCACGATCTCGGACTTGCGGCGGTCGGCCCGCACGCGCCGCCGCCGAACGAGCGCGGCGTCGGCCTCTACCATCTCGCATGGGAAGTCGATGAAATCGAATCGCTGCGCGAAGCGCGCGACGCGTTGCAACGCTACGGCACGCTGAGCGGCGCGAGCGATCACGGTGCAACGAAATCCATCTACGGCTACGATCCCGATGGAAACGAGTTCGAAGTAATGTGGATGGTGCCGCGCGAGCATTGGAGCGAGTACGAGAACGCCGCACCGACCCGCCCGCTCGACCTCGACGCCGAGATCGCACGCTGGAGCCGTGTGCCGTCCTAAGGGCTGTGGCCCTTGTTAAGCGCGGTGCCCGGGTGATAGAGTTGTGTGCAGAGATGCCACTTTACGAGATCGTTCTGCCGGAGACCAAGCCCGAGACCGAGTGGGTGCGCGGTCGGCCGCTGCAAAAGGTGAGCCCGCAGCGCAACCATTCCCGCCTGCAAGGCGCGCTGACGATCGCGCTGACACGCTGGGCGACCGGACGCGGTGAAGTCGGACCGGAATGGCGCTTTCGCATCGCGCCGCCGGGTGAACTCCGCCGGCCGCTCGTTCCCGATGTCGCCTACGTTTCGAACGAACGCCTTCGCCCGCTGAGCGACAGCGAGCTGCAGCTTCCGCCGCTCGCACCCGACGTCGCCGTCGAGATTCTCTCGCCCGACGATCGCCGCGTCGACGTCGACGACAAGATCGACGTCTATCTGCGCGCCGGTTCGTCGCTCGTCATCGTCGTCGATCCGCAACTGCGAATCGTCGAACTACACGACCGCAATGGAACTTCACACCTCGACGAAACGCAAACGATCGAACATTCGGCGCTGCCCGAGTTCTCGTACCCCGTTCGCGACCTCTTCGCCGTCCTGCGCCGCTCCTAACCTTAGCCCCGCCCCACCCGTGTCATCCTGAGCGTAGCGCGCCCTCTTATCTGTGTCATCGTGAGCGTAGCGACCGCAGGGAGCGTAGTCGAAGGGCGAAGGGCGCACTTCGTCAGTTTCGGTGCGCGCCGCAGTCGGGGTCGGTTCCCGGAGGCTCAAATAGCGCTCGACCACAGTAACGACAGTAGATGATTTCTGCGACGCCGTGGGGGAAACGGTCGTCCGCGCTGCCGCGCTGCACATACTCGTCGCGGTTGAAATCCATAAGGCCCCAGAATACCACACTTGTCAAGCCCACAAAACGCGAACCAGCCCCAGTGTCATCCTGACCCTTCGACTCGGCGCTATGCGCCTCGCTCAGGATGACACATTTTGTGCCTCCGCAATCAGCTCCGCGTACGTCCGGCTCGAATCGGTCGGCGTGCGCTTGAGATCGGGGTCGGTGTCGAGATCGATATGGTAGAGCCCAAAATCGCTGTTGTCGTCGAACCGCAGGCCCCACTCGCGATTGGAGGTGATGCTCCAGCAGATGTACGCTTCGACGGGTGCGCCGCGCGCGACGGCCTTGCGCACTTGCGCGATATGTGCTTTCAAGTAATCGGCGCGGCTAAAGCCCGGCACGCGCGTGACGCAGCCGTTCTCGATAACGATGATCGGCTTGCCGGGAAAATCGCGCTCGGCCTCGCCGATGATCATCTCGAGCGCGTCGGGCCAGACCGGCGCATTCGCATATTCGAAATCCGAAGCGGCGCTGAGCCGGTGCAGCTGCTGCGGCCAAAACGCCGGCACGCCCCAGTAGTAATCGAGCCCGACGTAGTCGATCGTGCCGACGCACTCGCGCGGACAGAGAAACTCCGGCAGCTTGCCGGCGAGTCCGAGGTTCCACCAGTTCGTACCCAGCAGCGTCCCGAAGACGGCGAAGCCCTTACGCAATGCAAAGAACGCATGCAACCACGAGCGCGTCGCATTTATACGCTGCTTGCCGTGCACCGGCACGAACTCGACGCACTCGGGATCGCCGAAGATTAGCTGCGCAATCCGTCGCGCAATCTCCGGCTCGAGCCCCTCGTACTGCGCGGCACCCTGCGCGACGCACAACCCCGGCACCCCCGAATGAATTCCGACGCGCAGCTTGCCGCGCTTGCGGATCCGCTTCACCGAGCGATCCATATCGGGCACCGGGCCGCTTCCGTCCGACTTGGCTTCGTCTTCGCGTCCGACGTTTGCAATCGTCTTGCGGTTCAAGGCGTTCGGAATCTCGGAATGCTTCTGCCGCAGTTCGCGGATCGCGCGATCGACGAGGTTGAGCAGCGTGCGGCTGCCGAGCGCCATGGCAACGGCGAAGTACTGCTCGGAGCGCGGCAACGGCGTCAGGCTCAACGCATCGGCGGCATAGGCGCGCAAGGTGACCTCGTCGTCGAAGACCGCGTCGATCTCACCCCGCCGCAGCGTCTCGACGGCGTCGCTCGTCGTGTCGACATAGCTGACCGTCGCCGCGGGAAACCAACCGCCGACGCGCTGCGCCGTCAACGTCTGCGCCACTACGGCGATACGTCCGCGCCACTCCTCGAGATTGGGCGGCAGCACCGTCGAACTCGCATGCAGCACCGCCAAACGCGTGCAGTAGTACGGCTCGGAGAAGAACGCGTACTCGCCGCGTTCGAGCGTGAGCGTGAGCTGCGCGATCGTGCAGTCCACACGCCCGCTTTCGACGATGCCGTAGTTCGCAAACCGCGCCGCTTGACGCTTTGCCGCCTCGGGCGACTGCAGACGGGTGGCACTGCGATCGACGATGCGCTGAATCCAGCGCGGCAGACCGAGCACGAGTGGATTCGTGCCGACGCGCGCGGTTGGCCGAATTTGCCGAATCGCCGCGCGCGCTCGGGCGTGCGCGCGAAAGAGGTTCGGGATGACCGTCAGCACGTCGTCCATTTGCTCTTCGGCGGTCGCGTAAGGCGGTTGCCCCGGCGGCATCGCATACGCGCGCATCCAAAAGCCCTTGATCCAGCCGTAGACGAGCTGATCGGGTTCGTTGAGCGTTACGTAGTCGTCGATGAGATCGCCAAGCCGTTGCGCGACCTCGCCGGCGAAACTCGCGAGCCGATCGGGAAAGCCTGGGTCGAGCAATCCGGCGCCCTTGCCGGCGGCCTGAACGTGCAGCGGCCACGTGTTGTGCAGCAACGTAACCATCGACGACATGCCGGCGTCGCGGATCGCTTGCAACACGTCGCGATAGTGCGCGAAGGCCTCATCGTTCCAGACGCCGGGTTGCGGCTCCAGCCGCGCCCATGAGAGCGAGAGCCGAAAGAGGCTGCAGCCGAGACCGCGTGCCAGCTCGACGTCTTCGCGGTAGCGATTCCAAAAATCGGTCGCCTTCCCGCGCGGAACGATTCCGCGCACGCGTTCCCACACGTCGCGAATCTCGTCGTGACCGTCGTAGGCCTCGCATTGATGATCGGCCGTCGCAACGCCGAATCGAAGGTCCTGCGCCACCTGCGCCAGATGCGCGACGACGCGCAGCCATCCCTGGGACGTAACGCTGGTTAGGGCGGCGCCGCCGCTCCGCCGAAGCGGCTGCGATAGTCGCTCGGGACGACGCCGAAGCGGCGGACGAAGGCGCGGCGAAAGGTCTCGTCGTTAGCGTAGCCGACGTCCTTCGCAACTTTCTCGACCGCGTCGCCGGCATTCACGAGAAGCCATCGCGCCTCGTCCAAGCGAAGTTCCTCGACGAAATCGGCCGGCGTGATACCGAACTCCGACTTGAACTTGCGCGTGAAGTGCCTCGGACTCAGATTCGCGTGCTCGGCGATTGCTTCGACGGTGAGGTCGTCGTTGAGATGACCGCGGATCCACTGCGCGAGATCGTCGAAACGGTCTTTGCCCTGGACCTGCACCAGCAACGGCGCCGAATACTGGAGCTGGCCGCCCGAACGCCGCAGATAGACGACCATTTCGCGGGCGACTTGCATGGCGAGGCCGCGGCCGAGGTCTTCTTCGATGAACGCAAGGCACAGGTCGATGCCGGCCGTGATGCCTGCCGACGTATAAAACTTGCCGTCCTTGACGAAGATCGCGTCGGCGTCGACGTCGATGCGCGGGCGGTGCTCCTGCAGGTCTTGCGCGTAGCGCCAGTGAGTGGTCGCGCGGCGCCCGTCGAGGAGTCCGGATTCGGCGAGCGCGTACGTTCCCGTGCATACCGACGCAACGCGGCGTGCGCGAGGCGCAGCGGCTCGCAGCCAGCGCCCTAACGC
>JBAUYZ010000070.1:0-10338 GCA_049585055.1 Candidatus Cybelea sp.
GCGGTCGCGGCTAGGCGCATCACGCTCTTCGACGACGTCTGCACCACGGGCTCGACGCTGCGCGACTGCGCCGACGCGGTGCGCGAGGCCGGAGGGATGGTCGAGGATGCCGTCGTCGTCGCCGTGACGAAGAGCGATTCCCCGTGGAGTCTGCCCATCGTGAGCTAACGCCGCTCGACGAGCTCTACCTGCAGCGCACGTACGAGCTCGCCGCCCGCGGAATCGGAAATACCGCGCCGAACCCGCCCGTCGGCGCGGTCGTCGTGCGTGACGGACATCCCGTCGGCGAAGGGTATCATCGTCGTGCCGGCGACGCGCATGCGGAGACCAACGCGCTCGCGCAAGCCGGGCCGAAAGCGCGCGGCGCGACCCTCTACGTTTCGCTCGAGCCCTGCCGCCACGTCGGCCGCACGCCGCCCTGCACGCAGGCGCTCGTCGAAGCCGGCGTTGTCCGGGTCGTCGCCGGAGCGCTCGATCCCACCGGACACGGCGGCGCGACCGAGTTACGGGAACGCGGCGTCCAGGTTTGCGTTGCGGGCGATCCGGTTGCGCGCGATCTGATCGAGATCTTCGCGCGCGCGAGCGCCGGCGCGCGTCCCTTCGTCGCGTTGAAGATGGCGATGTCGCTCGACGGTGCCGTCGCGAGCCGCCCGGGCCTGCAAGAGCGGCTCGGCTCGGTGGAAGAGGAGCGATACGTTCGAGAGCTTCGCGCAGCATACGACGCGGTGATGGTTGGCGCCGGCACGATTCGCATCGACGATCCGCAACTGACGGTTCGGCCACCGCACGACCGCGCGCGCCCGTACGTGCGCGTCGTCGCATGCGGAAGCGAGACGCTCGGTACCGATCGCCGCGTCTTCGCCTCCGGCGCCGGATACACCAAGACGATCGCGCTCGTGCCGGCCGGGCGTCGCGAGCGTTTTCAATCGTTGCGCTCGGTCGCCGACCTGCTCGAAATCGGCTCCTCCGACGACGCCGAGCTCGATCTGCCGGCCGCGATGATCGCGCTGCGCGAACGCGGCATTTTCAGCGTGTTCTGCGAAGGCGGGCCTCGGCTCGGCGCGAGCCTTCTTGCCGCCGGAGAGGTCGATCGCATCTATTGGGCCATCGCGCCTCGTTTCCTGAGCGGAACGAACGCGGTACCGGTTCTCGTCGGCGCCGATCTCGCCGGCGTACGCGTGCGCTTCGATCGCGTCGAGCAGATCGGCCCCGACGTGATACTCTCCGGAACGGTCGCGCGTGTTTAGCGGGCTCATCGCCTATCGCGGCATCGTGGTTGCGATGGAAGCGCGCGCGGGCGGGATCGCGCTGAAGATCCGATGCGAGGGAGTGGAGCGCGAACGGCCCGAGCCGAAAGACTCGATCGCTATCGATGGCGTCTGCCTCACCGCGACGGCGATCGATGGCGATGTCGTTGCGTTCGATGTCGTTCCGGAGACCCGGGCGTGCAGCACGCTGCGCGAACGGGCCGTTGGCAACCGCGTCAACGTCGAGTATGCGCTGCGTGTGAGCGATAGGATCGGAGGGCACATGGTCTACGGCCACGTCGACGCGTCCGCGCGCGTGCTCGGCCGGGAATGCGAGGGGCAGGGCGAGCGCATCCGGATTGAGACGCCGGGGTCGATGGCCGCAATGATCGCGCCTAAAGGATTCGTCGCGGTCGACGGAGTCAGCCTCACGATCGCAGCAGCCGGCGAGAACGCGTTCGAAGTGGCGCTCATCCCCGAAACGCTGGCGCGCACGACGCTCGGCGATCGCGCTCCCGGCAGCCGCGTAAACCTCGAAGCCGACCCCCTCGCCCGCTACGCTCATCACATCCTGAGCCTGTCGAAGTATGACCCGTGACCAAATTCCGCGACACCATTCCTCCGAGCGCTCGAATCTTCGAAGCGAGGCTGCAAGTACAATGGGCCGACATCGACGTCGCCGGCATCATGTATTTTGCGGCCTATTCGCGCTTCGCGGAGTACGCCGAAATGCAGCTCTTCGGCGAACTCGGTTTCCCTTACGAGAGTCTCTTTGCGCAGTATAACTTCTGGCTACCGCGCGTGCGCGTCGAAGCGGAGTATCACGCTCCGGCACTGATGAGCGATTGGCTGCGCATGCGCACGCACGTCGAGCACGTCGGCTCATCGAGCCTGCGCTGGCAGACCGTTTTCTTCAACGAGCGCACGGGCGAGCCCGGTGCCGCGGTGCGTTTCATCGTGGCGGCGATCGACGCCACCACGAAAAAGAGTCACCCGCTGCCCGAGCCCGTTCGCAGCGCACTGATCTCGTGCGTGTAGCCGTCCTCGTCGCGCCGGGTCAAATCGAGTTGCGCGAGGAACCCGCCCCAACCGCACCCGAGGGCGGAATCGTCGTACGCGTACGAGCGGCGCTCACCGACGGAACCGATCTCAAAACCTATCGCCGCGGGCATCCGAAGATGCCGATGCCGACGCGTTTCGGACACGAGTTCTCGGGCGATGTCGCGGTGACGGGGGAGGGCGTGACGGCATTTAGAACCGGCGATGCCGTCGTGTGCGTGCATACCGCGCCGTGCGGCCACTGCTTTTGGTGCCACCGAAAACAAGAAGAGCTCTGCGAAGAGCTGATGCCGTCGATGCTCTTGGGCGCGTACGCCGATTCCATTGCGGTCCCCAAGCGAATCGTCGAGCAAAACTGCTTCGCCAAACCAGCCGATGTGAGCTACGCCGAGGGCGCCTTTCTCGAACCGCTGGCCTGCGTCGTGCATTCGATCGCTATGCTCGCGCCCGCTTCGGGCGAAACGTTCGCGATCGTCGGCAACGGCGGCTTCGGCATCCTGCATGCGCTGTTGCTTCAAACTCAGGGCATCGACGTCATGCTCTTCGGACGAAACGCCGAGCGTCTCGAGTTGGCGCGCGAGCTGGGCTTGCAGAGCCTCGACGCGCGCGCGATGCCGATTCGCGAGGCGATCCTCGAGCGCACCGGGGGACGCGGCGCGGACGCGGTTATCGAGTGCACCGGAACGGCCGAAATGTGGGAGAACGCTCCGTCGTTCGTACGGCGCGGCGGAAGGGTCTCGTTCTTCGCCGGACTGCCCGGCGATACGCGCGTTTCGTTTCTCGCGGCCCGGCTGCACTACGACGAGGTCCGCCTGCTCGCTCCGTTTCACTTCGCCCCAACGGATGTGCGCAAAGCGTTCGACCTCGTCGCCGGACACACGCTGCCGCTCGCGCGGCTCATTTCGCGCGTCTATCCGCTCGCCCGAATCGCATCCGCCTTCGAGGATCTCGATGCCGGCGTCGGCTTGAAAGCGTTGATCGAGCCATGAGCGCGCCGGCGATGCGCGCCGCCGTGCTCTACGACGTCGACGATCTTCGCATCGACGAACGCGGGATCCCCGAGCTCGCGGACGGAGAGATCCTCGTGCGTACGAAGGCGAGCGGAATCTGCAGCGGCGACGTGATGCCATGGTACATTCGGCGAAAGGCACCGCTTGTGCTCGGCCACGAGCCGGCCGGCATCGTCGCCGAAACGCGCGGCGACGTACCGTTTTCGGTCGGCGACCGCGTCTTCGTGCACCACCACGCGCCGTGTTTTGAATGCCGCCACTGCGCGCGCGGCGACTACGTGCAGTGCGCGACATGGCGAAAAGCCGGCATCGATCCCGGCGGCATCGCCGAATACTTTCGCGTCGCTGCGCCGAATCTGAAGGACACGCTCCTCTTGCCTGCGAGCGTCGGCTTTCCCGATGCATCGCTGGTCGAGCCACTCGCCTGCGTGGTGAAGTCGCTGCGCCGCAGCGGCACGCGTGCCGGGGATCGCGTCTACGTTATCGGGCTCGGCGTGATGGGACTGCTGCACGTTCTCGCCGCGCGTTCGCTCGGTGCCGAAGTCTTCGGCGGCGACTTCATCGCCGCGCGCCGCGACGTCGCCCAGCGTAACGGGGCGATAGCCTTTCATCCCGACGAGCTTCGGCGCGCGCTCCCCGGCGGCGCCGACGTGGTGATCTGTGGTCCGGGAAGTGCCGCCGCCATGCAGGCCGCAGTGGAAGCGGTCGCACCTGGCGGCACGATCGTGATGTTCACGCCGTTTCCCCCCGAGCTTGCGGTGACGATCGATTCGCAGAAAATGTATTTCGGCGACCTGCGTTTGGTGGCAAGCTACTCGTGCGGCCCCGACGATACGCGCGCTTCGCTTGAGTTGATTGAGAGCGGCACGGTGAGTGCCGCGAAGATCGGTGCCGATCTAGTCTCGCTCGACGACGTACCGCGAGCGTATCGGCAGCTCGCCGAATCCAAGATCATCAAACCGATCGTCGTCTTCCCGGAGTAGGTGTTCAGCTCTCGGCGTAAAGCGGTGGCGCCGGATCGGGAACCGGTAGAACGACGTCATCGGCGCGCGAGGTGACGCGCCACGCGACGAAGAGCGAGACGGCGTAGAGCAACGCCGCGAGAAGCCACGGCGCACCGATCAATCCAAGCGAACGCCACGGGCCTGCAAACTGCGCGAACGTCAGGGTGAAGAGCGCAGGACCGATCAGCATCGAGATCCCGCGCACCGAACCGAGTGCTCCCTGGAGCTCGCCTTGTTCGGTGGGAGCGACGTGACGCGTCATCAACGCTTGCGACGAGGCTTGATACATCGGCAACGCGATCATGACGGCCGCCACGAGAAAAAGAATGCCGTTATCCGCACCCATTAACGCGAGCCCGGCGGCGGCGACGATTAAGCTCGCAAGCAGCGTCCGCCGCTCGCCCAGCCGTTTGACGACTCGGCCGACCATCGTCGCCTGATTGATCGCCGAGACGATACCGACGAGCGCGAGCGTCAGCCCGATGCTGCCGGTGCTCCAACCGAATGCCGCGATGCAATAGATCACCCACACGTTCGGAAAGATCTCGTGTCCGAGGTAGGTGATGAAGTTGACGCACGTTAGCCCCCAAAGCTCGTGGTGCGAGCGCAGCAGGCGCAGCGAGCCGACGGGATTCGCGCGCTTCCATTCCAGCCGCGGCGTACGGCGTTCGCGCGGGAGCGATTCGGGGAGCACGAAGAGCCCGTAGAGCGTGTTGAGCAGCGCGAAAAGCGCGGCAGCCCAAAACGTGAGGCGTGGATTGACGTTTCCGACCACGCCGCCGATGGCCGGTCCGAGCACGAAGCCGAGCCCGAAGGCGCTGCCGAGAATGCCGAAGGCGGCCGCGCGCTTCTCCGGCGGCGTGACGTCGGCGATATAGGCGCTCGCCGCGCTCATGTTCGAGGTGGCGATTCCCGAGAGAATCCGTCCTGCGAAGAGCCACGAAAGGTTCGGAGCGAGCGCCATAATGGCGTAGTCGATCGCGGACATCGCATTCGATATGAGGATGACGGGGCGTCGTCCGACGCGATCGGAGAGCATGCCGAGCAGCGGGGAGCAGAAGAACTGCATGAGCGCCCAGACCGTCGCAAACAGTCCGATAATTTCCGCGGCCCAGGCGTAATTGTTGCCGACGAAACCCGCAATCAGTTTCGGCAGCACGGGTCCGATCATGCCGAACGTCAGCATGTCGATCAGCACCGTGATAAAGATGAAGGCCGTTGCCGCGCGACGCGGCCGCTCAACCATCGTAGATGGCGTCCAGCCAACGATCGACGGCGCGATTTATTCGGGTGCGATCGTGCGTCGCGAGAAGATCTAGCAGAAAACCCCGGAAGCCCGCGATCAAGAGCGTCCCTTGCGTCGTCGTGCACCCCTTGAGCGCGCCAAGCCACTCGTTTACGGAGCCCTCGAGGAATCCAGGAAAGCGTTTGGGATCTTGCAAGGCGAGCGCGTAGACTTCAAACGCGAGCCGCGTGAGCGGCTCCCACTCCGGCTTACTCCACTCCCTCCAGAGCGCGCGCGCCACTTCGCGCGGCGAACGCTCCGCGATCTTGAGCTCCATCATCATCGCGCGCTGGCGGTCGCGGCCGCGCCGGACGATCTCGACAACCAACGCCTCCTTCGATCCAAAATAGTAGAGCAAGACGCGCGGACTCGAGCCGACCGCCTTGGCGAGTGGCCGCAACGACAGTTCGGCCAAGCCGTGGCGGCAGACGTAGTCGACGGCGCGGTCGAGCAATTCGGCGCGCCGCGCCTCGTCCGCGGTTCTCGACACGACCTATCCTAGCATACTTGAAACGAACGTTTCAAGTATGCTAGGTGCTCGATTTGAGGGGCGTTTTAGTTCGGGAGCGAGTTCGGCATCGTCGTGAAGCCGGCGAAGTTCCCGTTGGAGTAGTAGCCGTTTGAGTATTGTCCTCGTATTTGCCGGAGGGATAGCGTGCCTGATCGACCAGCGGGAATCCCGCGCTGACCGTCGCGTCGGCGTAGAGGACGTGGGACGAGTTCGCGTCGAGTCGTAACTGGCCCGAGCAGTAACTCGCGTTCAAGACGCGGCGAACCGAGGTGCGTTGCTCGTATGGCTTGGGATAGATGACCATTCGTCCTTCGATACCTCCCGCGCAACTGTCAGGATCGTCGATGACGATGAGATCGTCCGTTTTGGGATCGACGCCGATGCCGCCGATGTATCCGCGCTCAGTCCGCAGATGCAGCGCGCTGCACTTCGTCGAGCCGGCTCGATACTCGACGACACCCATGAAGCTCTTTCCGTAGCCGTTGACATAGACGTCGCCTTCGTTATCGACGGCGATCCCCTCGCCAATGGTGACCTGCGGGCACGTCAGCTCCGACGGCTGGGACGATCCGTGTTTATAGACGGCCACGCTTGCAGCGTTGAGGGCGTAGAAATCGCCTTTTTTGTCGACTGCGATATCGTACGGCGAGCCGTACGGATCGGCCATCGTCTTCTCGGCCTTGGTTTTGATGTCGTACGTAACTACCTCGGGCGGTGAATAATTGGCGATCACCACCACGTTGCCGTCCGCCGCCAGCGAGTACCCTTGGTTGATTCCAAGCGGACCGGAGAGCGGCTGAAGCGTTCGGTCGCCATTGTGCTGCATTGGCCAGAACTCGAGCGAGCCGTTCTGCGTGTTAAACGCGATGATCGCCGGCTCCTTAAAGGACGTGGGCGGCCGAAAGGCGGCCTGCTGCGGCGCGGCCGGAGTCGCGACTAGAGGCGTCGTTCCGGCACTGCAACTAGCGGAAAGCAGGAGCGCGGCGCCCGTGAGCGCCGCCCGGAGGATTGGGGAGAATGTGCGCATTCGAACCCGGACTTTCTTGGGGGAAAGTAATTTGGGCTTAGTTGGGCACGCCGTTTGGCATCACTGTAAAGCCGGCAAAGTTGCCGCCGGAATAGTAACCGTTCTGGTACGTGCCCTCCCACTTGCCCGAGGGATATCGAGCTTCCTCGATGAGCGGGATGCCGTCGCTAACGGTCGCGTCGGAGTAGAAGATGTGCGAGGCGCCTCCGTCAAGACGGATTGTTCCGGAGCAATAGTTTGTATAGAGAACCCGTCGGACAGAGGTGCGCTGCTCGTACGGCTTCGGATAGATGATCATTCGGCCCTCGATGCCGCCGGCGCAAAAATCGGGATCGTCGACGACGATGAGATCATCGGTCGTCGGATCGACGCCGATTCCGCCGATGTACCCGCGCAGCGCGCGCAAATGCGGCACGATGCACTGCTTTGTGTTCTCACGAAACTCCACGATGCCGAAGAAGTTCGGACCGTAGCCGGCGACGAAAACGTCGCTTTCCCGATCGACGGCGATCCCTTCCGCGGTGGTAATCTTCGAGCACGTCAACTCCGTCGGCTGCGACGATCCGACTTTGTAGACGGCAACGTTTGCCGAAGAGAGCGCGTAGAAATTTCCCGTTGTGTCGACGGCAATGTCGTACGGCTGCCCGAACGGATCGGCCATTGTTTTTTCGGCCTTCGTCTTGAGATCATACGTCACGACTTCGGGCGGCGAATAGTTTGCGATGACCACCGTCTTGTCGGCGGAGGCCAGGGCGTATCCGTCGTAGATCCCGAGCGGACCCGAAAGCGGCTGCAGCGTTTTCCCGCCGCCGTGTTTGATCGGCCAGTACTCGAGCGTTCCGTTTTGAGTGTTAAACGCGATCAGCGCGGGTTCTTGAAGCTTGGAGGGCAGTGCGTGTGCCGCTTGCTGCGAGGTCGCCGGCGCGGCCGGAGTCGAGCTCGTTCCTCCACCGCAGCTCGTGCCGAAAAGGAGCGTCGCGATCGCGGGCGACATCCGGAAGATTAGGGGAAAAGCGCGCACGGGAACCCGGCTTTCTTGGGGGAAAGATGACTTTTTTTAATGCGTTAAGTCATCGTTCCTGCGCTTAGAAGCGCAGCGGAATCGGCCAAACGCCGGGCGACTTCTCACCTTGACATTTGTTAAGTTGCGCGCCTACGCTGGAGGGGTGAGTGCTTTTGCCGATCTGCTCAACTCGGCGATGGAGGAGGCGGGGCTTAACGCCGCCGAGGTCGCTGAGGGCGCCGGACTCACCGAGTCCGCGATCTCGCTGCTGCGCGCCGGACGGCGGGAGCCTTCCTACCGGACGCTTCAGCGGTTGACCCAGCTTTTTCCAGCGCTTGGCGAGCAACTCGCCGAAGGCGGGGGGCCGTTCGATTCTATCGAGGCGGCGATCGCCGACGTGCGTTCCGGCAAGATGGTCGTTGTGCTCGACGACGAGGACCGCGAGAACGAAGGCGATTTGGTCATGGCGGCCCAGATGGTCACGCCCGATGCGATCAACTTCATGCGCAAGCACGCCGGCGGTCTTATCTGCGTACCGCTGGTCGGGGCACGGCTCGACGAGCTGCACATTCCGCAAATGGTGCGTGACAACACGGCGGTGCACGAAACGGCCTTCACCGTCTCGGTGGAAGCGCGCGGTCTTACGACGACCGGCATCTCTGCGTACGATCGCTCGGCGACGATCAAGAGGCTGCTCGATCCCGAGGCCGGCGCGTCCGATTTCTTGCGGCCCGGCCACACCTTTCCGCTGCGCGCGCGCGAAGGCGGCGTGCTCGTGCGCGCTGGACAGACCGAAGCGGCGATCGATCTCGCCCGCCTTGCTGGACTCTATCCGGCGGGCGTCATCTGCGA
Source organism: Candidatus Cybelea sp. (assembly GCA_049585055.1). Taxonomy (GTDB): domain Bacteria; phylum Vulcanimicrobiota; class Vulcanimicrobiia; order Vulcanimicrobiales; family Vulcanimicrobiaceae; genus Cybelea. Next base: position 8,999 of record JBAUYZ010000070.1, read on the forward strand.
GATCATGGCCGACGACGGCACGATGGAGCGGCTCGAAGGTTTGCGCAGTTACGCCGATCGTCATTCGCTCAAGCTGATCACCGTCAAGGATTTGATCGCGTACCGGATGCGCACCGAGAAACTCGTCAAGCGAATTGCGCAGTTCGAGCTTCCCACTACGATGGGAACGTGGCAGGGCGTTGCGTACACGACGACCATCGACGAAAATACCCACGTCGCGCTGGTCATGGGCGACATCGGCAGCGGCAAGGAGTTGCTCGTTCGCGTTCATTCCGAGTGCATGACCGGCGACGCACTCCACTCGATCCGCTGCGACTGTGCGGCGCAACGTGACGGCGCGATGCAAATGATCGCGCAAGAGGGTCGCGGCGTCCTACTCTATCTGCGGCAGGAGGGTCGCGGCATCGGCCTCGCCGATAAGCTGCGCGCGTACGAACTGCAGGACCGCGGCGCCGACACGGTCGAGGCGAATATTGCGCTCGGTCTACCGATCGATAAGCGCGACTACGGAATCGGCTCGCAGATTCTCGCCGATCTTGGCGTTAGAGAGATGCGCCTCATCACCAACAATCCGCGGAAGATTTTCGGCCTGGAAGGGTACGGCCTCAAGATCGTTGGGCGCGTGCCGCTTCAGACGACTCCAACGGCGCACAATAAAGACTACATCAACACGAAGCGCTCGAAGCTGGGTCACATCCTCGACGAAGTCGCCGCGTCGTGAAACGCGAGCGCGCGGCGCGTTCGGCTCTCGATTGCAGCGGACGGCGATTCGCGATCGTCGCGGCACGGTTCTACGCGGATCTCGCCGAGATGCTCGTCGACGGAGCGAGGCGCGCGTTGCGCGATTGCAACGTCGGCGACGAAAATACCGAGTTCTTCGACGTTCCCGGCTGCTTCGAGCTGCCGCTGGCGTGCCGCAATCTCATCGAGCGCGATCGCTTCGACGCCCTCGTCGCGCTCGGGGTCGTAATTCGCGGCGAGACGCCGCATTTTGAATACGTCGCCGGCGAATGTGCCCGCGGGATCATGGACGTGCAGCTCGCGACCGGCACGCCGATCGGCTTTGGCGTGCTGACCACCGAAAATCTCGCGCAAGCGCAGGAGCGCGCCGGTCGCAAGGGCGGCGACAAGGGATATTCGGCGGCGATCGCGGCCGCCACGCTCGTCGCAGTTTCGGCCGGCACTCCCCGTGCGGGGTTTCGCAGGAACTGAGTACCCTTGGTCGCATGTAGCGCAGTTCGAGCTGCACGGGGAGTAGAGCGTTGGAAGACAAGATTCTTACCTGTAAAGACTGCGCGAACGAGTTCGTCTTTTCCGAGAAAGAGCAGCAGTTCTTCGCC
>JBAUYZ010000071.1:0-2057 GCA_049585055.1 Candidatus Cybelea sp.
TGCCCGAGCTCGTGGCCGCGGTCCATCGCTTCTTGGCCGCCACGCCCTCGACGCTCGCGGTCGTGGCAATCGAAGACGTCCTGCATGAGTCCGGCGCGGTGAACGTGCCAGGAACGTTCGACGAGCACCCGAACTGGCGGCGTAAGCGCTCGCTCTCACTCGAAAGAATTGAAGCCGACGGACGTCTTTGCCAAACCGGTAAGTTATTCGTGAAGCGATGAAAGCCGTGGTCATGGCCGGCGGCGAGGGCTCGCGCCTTCGACCGCTGACGTCGAGCCGCCCCAAGCCGCTCGTCCCGGTTGCGAACAAGCCGGTGATGCATCACATCGTGGATCTGCTGCGCCGGCACGGCATCGGCGACGTCGTCGCGACGCTCCACTACCTCGCCGACGAGATCGAGAACTACTTCGGCGATGGCTCGCAGCTCGGCGTTTCGATGGGGTACGTCGTCGAGGACACGCCGATGGGAACGGCCGGCGCCGTCAAGCTCGCGCAGCAGCTTTTGGGCGGCGAACGTTTCATCGTCGTTTCCGGAGACGCGCTCACCGACATCGACGTGAGCGAATTGATCGCGGCCCACGAACGCAGCGGCGCGGTCGCGACGATCGCGCTGCAGCGCGTCGCCAACCCACTGGAGTTCGGCGTCGTGGTTACCGAGGGGGACGGCCGCATCACCCGCTTCTTGGAGAAGCCGTCCTGGGGCGAGATCTTCTCCGACACCATCAACACCGGCATCTATGTGCTCGAACCCGAGGTCTTCGAGTATATGGAGACCGGCAAGAGCTACGACTTCGCAAAGGATATCTTTCCGCTCTTGTTACGTGACGGGCGAAAAGTGCACGGACACGTGGCCGCCGGCTACTGGAGCGACATCGGCAACCTGCAGCAGTATTTGCAGGCAAACTACGACGCGTTGCGCCGCGCCGTGCGCTTGGAAATACCCGGCCTCGAGATCCGCCCCGGCGTCTGGGTCGGGGAGAACGCAGTGATTTCACCGGATGCGCACGTGCCCGGGCCGGCCTGCATTGGCCGCAACGTGACGATCGAGCGCGGCGCGGTCGTCGAAGAGCTCAGCTCGCTGGGCGCATCCTCGATCGTCGCCACGGGCGCACGCTTGCACCGTACGGTCACGTGGGAGGACGTCTACATCGGCGAGGGTTCGTCGCTCACCGGATGCACGCTGGCCGACCGGGTGATCGTCAAAGACCGCGTGACGATCATGGAGGGCGCCGTCGTCGGGCGCGGCAGCACGCTCGGGAGCGGCTCGACCGTTCCCGCGAACATCAAACTTTGGCCCGATAAATCGGTCGCGTCGGGATCGATCGTCTCGATGTCGCTCATCTACGGCATCAAATGGCCTGGCTCGCTCTTCGGCGCCGACGGCGTAAGCGGGTTGGCGAACATCGAGATCACGCCGGAGTTCGCGCTCAAGCTAGGCCAGGCGCTGGGTTCGGTGCTCGGGCCCGCACAAAACGTGATGACGAGCCGCGACGCGCATCCGGCCTCGCGCTTAACGAACCGCTGCGTGATCGCGGGTTTGCTCTCGGTCGGCGTGAACGTCCACGATCTGCGCGAGACGCCGATGCCGGTCTCGCGCTATGCGGTGCGCATGTCGGGCGACGCCGGCGTGCACACCGGCATCTCGCCCTACTATCCGGATCAGTTCTTGCTCGAGTTCTTCGACTCGCACGGCGTCAACGTCGACAAGAGCACCGAGCGTAAGCTGGAGAACATCTTCTTCCGCGAGGACTTCCGGCGAACGCCGATGGAGGCCGTCGGCCGGCTCGACTTTCCGGAGCGCGTCGTCGAAGCGTACAGCAGCGGATTCTTACAAGCGTTGGCGCCTCAGGCCATCTCGGATGCGAGCATGCGCGTCGTCATCGACTACGCGTACGGCAACGCTTCGCTAATCCTACCGCGCATTTTGAGCAACCTCGGCATCGAGATGATCGCGCTCAATGCGTTCTTCGACAACGCAAAGGTGCTCAAGTTTGCGGAGAATCGACGACGACACCTCGAGCAGCTCGCCAACGTAACGACTTCGCTCGGTGCGGCGC
>JBAUYZ010000072.1:0-5440 GCA_049585055.1 Candidatus Cybelea sp.
GAGCGCGTCCATCCGGCGACGCGAGCCTTTCAGGCACTGCGCATCGCGGTCAACCACGAGCTCGACGCGCTGCGCGAGGGCTTGCACGGCGCCGTCGGGCGACTGCGCGGCGCGGGACGTATCGTCGCAATTAGCTTCCACTCGCTCGAGGACCGCATCGTGAAACAGAGCTTCCGCGAAGACGAGCGTCTCGAGGTGCTCACGAAACGCCCGGTCCTTCCCGGCCCCCTCGAGATCGCCGAGAACCGTCGCGCGCGAAGCGCCAAACTGCGCGCCGCGCAGCGGAAGGCGAGTTGACGTGGTAGCGCCGCGTTTCATCGAGTGCTCGCAGCGAATCCGAAATCCGCGTACCGTTCGCGCCGCGACCCAGCGGCGTATCGTCCGCAAGTCGCGCGCTCGTTATACCGGCGTCGTGCGCATCGTCGCCGTGCTGACGGGCGTGCTCGCCTTGCTTATGAGTTACGTCCTGCTGACGTCAAGTTTGACCGGGCTCAGCTACGCGGTCGCGACGGCGCGCGCCGACCGCGAAGCCCTGCAAGAGGAGACGATGCGCCTCGACGATCGTATTGCGGCGCTTCGTTCCGACGATCGGCTCTCGGCGATCGCAGCGCGCTTGGGTATGCACGAGCCGCAGGCGCTCGCCGTGGTCAGAATCGAGGCGCCGCGGCTCGCGCGCGAGCGACCGCGGTTCCCGGTGCTCTCCTCGCTGGCGGGACTCTTCGCTCCGGCGGTCGCACGCCGGCAGTGAGCGTTACCGGTCGCTAGGGCGGTCGAAGGGATGCATCAGCGGACCTTCGCGCGCGTCGCTCCGATGCGCGCGCGGCTCTCATTCTATGCGTGCTTGGCCATCGCGCTCTTTCTCGCGTGGCGGCTCTACGACGTGCAGGCCCTCAAGGGCGCACTCTATGCGAGGGAAGCGCTCGCGCAGCGCTCCGATACGGTCGAAGTCTTTGCGCGCCGCGGCAGTATTCTCGATCGCAGCGGAAACGTGCTCGTCCGTTCGTTGCCCTCGGAGAGCGTCTACGCGGTGCCGCGCGAGATCGTCGACCCCAATGCGACCGTCGCGAAGCTCGAGCGCGTCTTCGGCAAGCTCGACGCGGCGACGATTGCGGCGCTCCACGACCGCCACCTCTGGTTTGCCTGGATCGCGCGAAAGGTGCCGCACGATCAGGCGGCGCGCATACGCACCCTCGGCTTGATCGGCGTCGCTCTCAAGGAAGAGCAGACGGGCCTGCGCGTCGACACGGCGGGGCGTCTGGCATCAACGGTGATCGGTTTCGTCGGCACCGACGAGAACGGGCTCGACGGAGTCGAGTACGCGTACGATGACGTGCTGCGCGGTCAATCCGGGCGCGTCACCCTCGAAGCCGACGAATTCGGGCGGCCGATCCCGTTCGGCCGCGAACGTGTGATCGCTTCGGCGCAGCCCGGCTTGGACATCGGGCTAACGGTCGATCCGTACCTTCAATTCGTTGCCGAGCGGGCGCTTGCGAAACAAGTGAGCGCCTATCACGCGCTCGACGGCACCGCGATCGTGATGGACCCATGGACGGGCGAGATTCTCGCGCTCGCGAACGTGCCGGACTTCGATCCTAATCGCTTCTGGAAGTTTGGCGACGCGCAGCGTCGCGACCGTGCAGTGATGGACGCCTACGAACCCGGCTCGACCTATAAGCTCGTTACCGCGGCCGCCGCGCTCGAATCTCACAAAGTGACGCTGACGACCCGCTTTCCCGCGCGAAACGCCCTCGAAGTAGGCGGTCAGACGATTCACAATGCGGAAGACGGTCTCATGGGCGCCGGAGGGAGTGAAACGCTCGAGCAGATCGTCGCGCTCTCGCACAACGTGGGAGCGGCGGAAGTCGGGCTTTCGATCGGCGGCAAGACGCTCTATGCGATGGAGCGCCGAGCCGGATTCGGCGAACCGACCGGTATCGGTCTGCCCGGCGAGAATCCCGGGATCGTGCCGCCGCCGTCGCAGTGGAGCGGATCTTCGCTCGCAACGATGTCCTTCGGTCAAGGCGTCTCCGTTACGCCGCTAGCGATGGTGCGCTATTACGCCGCAATCGCCAACGGCGGTCGGCTGATGCAGCCGCGCATCGTGCACGCCGTCTACGATCCGCAGGGTACCGTTCTCCGCCGATACTCGCCCGCAGTCACCCGGCGCGTCTTCTCGCAACGCACGGCCGCCGAGCTTCGCTCGTTTCTTCGCACGGTCGTCCTGCACGGCACCGGGAACCCGAGCGCGCAAATACCGGGCTATGCAACGGCAGGCAAGACCGGCACGGCGCAGATGGTCATCGACGGCGCGTATCGGGCCGGGTTCTACGCCGCTTCGTTCATCGGAATGGTGCCGTACCCGCACGCACGCTACGTGATCTACGTCAAAGTCGAACGGCCGATCGGCGCGTACTACGGAAGCGTCGTCGCCGCTCCCGCTTTCGCCGAGATCGCGCGCGACGCGATGCTGCACGCTGGAGTCTTACCGAGCGCTTCCGTCGCCCTTCGTGGTCACTGAACGCGGCGCCGCGCTCGCGTCGCTGCTGAGCCGGGTTGCCTGGACGGAGATCGCCGGCGAACGCGACGCGACCGTGTCCGCGATTGCGATCGACTCGCGCGAAGTGCGGCCCGGCGCACTCTTCGTCGCGCTCTACGGCAGTCGTTCCGACGGTCATCGGTACGTCGCCGAGGCGGTGGCCAATGGTGCGCGAGCGGTCGTGGTGCAGGACGCAGCGCCGGTCGGTCTTCCTGCGGACGTCACCGTCGTGCGCGTCCGCGACACCCGGCGCGCGCTCTCGTCGCTTGCCGCGGCGTTTTACGGCGATCCATCGCACGAACTGGCCGTGATCGGCGTCACCGGAACGAACGGAAAGACGACGGTAACCCACATGATCGCGACGATTCTCGACGCGGCAGGCACGCCGTGCGGCGTTGCGGGAACGGTCGGCGCCGAGTTCGGTTCGCGGCGATGGCGCTTGGAGAACACGACGCCGCTTCCACCCGAACTCCATCGAACGCTGGCGGAGATGCGCGACGAAGGTGCCGAGGCCGTCGCGATGGAGGTCAGCTCGCACGCGCTCGCGCTCGACCGGATCGACGACGTACGCTTTCGCGTCGCGGCGATGACGAACGTCGCGCGCGATCATCTCGATTTTCACGAGACCGTCGAAGCCTATGCCGCGGCGAAGCGGCGGCTCTTCGAGCTGGCGCAGCGCTGCGTCCTCAACGTCGACGACGCCTACGGCCGGCGATGGGCCGCCGAGCTGAAGTACGAGGCGCGAGAGATCGTTGCGTACGGCTTGGAACGCGAAGCGACGCTCGTCCCCGAGGAGGTCGCCGTCGACGCCGCGGGAAGCCGGTTCGTCGTCGACGGAGAGCACTTCGAGCTTCCGTTACCGGGCCGGTTCAACGTCTGGAACGCCTTAGCGGCGATCGGCGTTGCTCGCTTCTTCGGCATCCCCGACGCGACGTGCGCGCAAGCGCTGGCGCGCATCGAGGGCATTGCGGGCCGCATGGAGCGAATCGTCTCCGGCGATATCGCCGTCGTGATCGACTACGCGCACACTCCCGACGCGCTCGAATCCGCCCTGCAATCGCTGCGCGAAACGAGCAACGGCACGTTGGCGGTCGTCTTCGGATGCGGAGGGGATCGCGATCGCGGAAAACGCCCCGAGATGGGTGCGGTCGCGGCGCGGCTCGCCGATCACCTCTACCTGACGAACGATAACCCCCGCTCGGAAGACCCGCAGTCAATTGCCGACGCGATCGCCGCCGGAATCGGCAACCGCGAGTACGTCGTCGAGCTCGACCGCCGGCACGCGATCGAAAGAGCAATTGCGCAAGCGCGCCCCGGCGACGTCGTGCTCGTCGCGGGAAAGGGACACGAGACTTATCAGATTCTCGGCGACCGCGTGCTGCCGTTCGACGACGCGGCGGTCGCGCGCGAAGCGCTCGCCGCGCGAGGTGTGCTGCAATGAATCTTCCGCTCGACGCGGCGGTCGCGGCAACCTCGGCGAAGCTCCTCGATGCGGCGGCGGCGCCGGCGTCGCTACGCGTTACTACCGACACGCGAACGCTGCAGCGGGGCGATACGTTCGTCGCGTTGCACGGCGAGAACCACGACGGTCACGATTTCGTCGACGATGCGGTGCGGCGCGGTGCCGCGATGCTCGTTCTCGATCGGCAGCGGGCTCGCGTGCCCGGAGTCGCAGCGATGCTCGTCGCGGATACGAAAGCCGCGTACATGATGCTCGCCGGCGCGTCGCGCGCACTCTTTGGCGGTCGAGTCGTCGCCGTGACCGGCAGCGCCGGCAAGACGACGACCAAAGCCTTCTTGGCACAGCTTCTGGCGGCACGCTACGGGGCGCGTATCCTCGCCGCCCCGGGAAACGAGAACAACGAGATCGGTGTCAGCAAACTGCTGCTGAGTGCGTCGAACGAAGCGCACGACGTGCTCGTCGTCGAGATGGGCGCGCGCCGCTACGGCGATATCGCGGCGCTCGTCGAGATCGCGCGACCGCAGGTCGGAATCTTGACCAACGTTGGCGACGCGCACCTCGAGATCGTGGGATCGCGCGAACGGCTCGAGGAGACGAAGTGGGCGCTCTTCGAGCGCGGCGCCGGGGCAATCCTGAACTCCGGCGACTCCGTCTCGCGGCGGCGCGCCGGCGCGCTCGATCGCAAGCCGCATTGGTTTGCCGCCGATTGGGACTGCGTTAGCGGCGACGAAGGCCTCGATCCGCTGACCGCATTCGAGGGTGATCGCGTCCTCGTTCACCGCTCCGGCGGACACCGCACCGAGCTCGCGATCGAGGTGCGCGTGCCGGGATTACATAACCGCGCAAACCTTGCGGCGGCCATCGCCGGCGCACTCGAACTCGGCGTGCCGCTCGAGCACATCGCGCCCGCGATTCCGGTGCTGCGCCTGCCCGAGGGACGATACGATCGAATAGCGCTTAGCGGCGGCCTACGACTCATCTACGACGCCTACAACGCCAACGCGAACGGGATGATAGCCGCGCTCGACGCCTTCGCCGCGGAGTCGGCGGCGCGCCACATCGCAGTGCTTGCTTCGATGGCCGAGCTGGGAGAGGAATCGCGCGCGCTCCACGAGCGCGTCGGCGCCCACGCGGCCCGGCGCGTCGACATGCTCTTGGTCAGCGGAGAGTACGCCGCCGATCTCACACGTGGCGCCTATCGTGGCGGCCTTACCGACGGGCAGATCGTTCAGATCGCGACGAACGCTCAAGCGGCGCGATGGCTGCGCGAGCACGCCGGTGCCGACGACGTCGTGCTCTTGAAGGGCTCGCGTAAATACAAGCTGGAAGAAATCGTCGAAGAGTTGCGCCCGTGAGCCTTGCAACGCGCAGTCTGCTTGTAACGCGGCTGGAAGCACCGGCCGGGCTGACCGCGATTCCCGTCCGAACGCCGCTCGTTCGCC
>JBAUYZ010000073.1:0-13801 GCA_049585055.1 Candidatus Cybelea sp.
TCAACCTTCACAGTAATCGGGCCACCCATTTGCATCGACTCCCTAACGTCGTATCCCTTAAAGAACGGGTGGCACTCATCGAGAATGATCGTCTTCTTCAACGTGGGCCTCCAGGGCAGCTCGCCGGGCCATCATTCTACCACTGGCGGGCGGTAGTGGGTCAGTTTCACGAAGAGCGGGGGAACCGCAGCGAGGCGCTGAGCGGCTAGGGGGCCGAAAGGCCCCGGCTCTTGCAAGACTCGGCGGCGGAAGAACCTTCGCTTGTGAGGAGCCACCTATCGCCGACAAGTCGCAGTTACTGAAGTAGTATATCGCGGCTAGTTGTCGGGAGATTGACGGGATTCTGGCGGCCCCTCAGCCTCTAAATCCGATAAATTCTTTTCTTAAAGCTGGAAGTCTCGCGATTATTTCTGCTTGCCGGTCGGCAGTTGAATTGGGATGCAGCAGCCCCGCTTGAAGCTCCAGAAGCTGCTCCGACCCCACCTGATACCGAGCCCACCACTTCAGTTCTTCGTCCGAAGGCAGCGGACCGGGATTCCGAAGCCGCTCAAGGTCGCGGCCAATCCGTTCTTCGTCAAGTGGTTTCGAGGCGTAAAACAGGGAACACTTTCACGCGGAACGCTTGTTATGTGCAACACTTGTTACGCGTAACACTTGTTGCACCGCGCCCGATGGCCGACTGCGCTACCGAGCATTGTTCGAGCGGAACACTGGTAACGGCTGCCGTCGAAGCTGCGCCGCGCCGTTCTAACGTCCTGAAACACTTGCCACGCCATATGCCTGATTCCCTTAACGGAAAAGGAAGCGCCGAAGCGGGCGCTTGACATGCGTGGTACGCGCGCGCGTGTCGGGGCTGCAATCGCGCCTCTTCAACGGTCGCGAAAAATAGCAACCAGCAGTACACGCGGCTTTCCCTTTCGTGGCATGGGTGATCTCCGAAAAGTAATGCGGGCAATGCTAGGGAAGAATCGGGCATGAAGGCGGTTGTGGGGAACTGCGCTTCGTTGGCGATTCTACTTTTGAGCGCTGCTGGTTCTAGTGCAGACATTCCACCGCCCCAGCATTTCAAGCCCTCTAAGACGACACCGGCTTACAGCGAGTGGGTTTTGGTGGCCGGTGGGAACGATGCAGACGAGTGAGGGCAGCAAGAACATCCCTTTGGCTCTCTTCATGAAACAGAAGGCTATTGCTCATACTGCGGACGTTCGCTGCCTCAACGCACTCTTCCGACACGCCCGGGAGAGAAACAAACAACCGTCGAATCGTTCGGGTCCCTCGACTACTTCTGCTCCTTATGAAAGGAGAGCTTCGTGTTTGACAGTCATTTCCGAGGCCTAACGGCTCTCGTCCCGACGTTGCTGCTGACTCTCAGTGCCTGTGGAGCGGGCCTGTCGGGGCCGGCAGCGGGGACAAACCCGCAGGCTCCTTCAGGCGACTCGAGTCAAATCGTGCGGCGGGCGTACACCTTCGCGTGCCCTTGCGAATATGTCGCAGACATCAAAGGAACCTCGATCAATCCCGGTGAGGTGGTCGTCTTTCCGATAACGGCAAACGGCAACTATAATCCCGGCACGAACGTCATCATCGGTTCGAACACCGGACTTCAGAGCCCAGCCGGCATTGCGCTCGATTCCACGGGCAATATTTACGTCACGAACATGGGCAACTCGAGCGTAACCGTTTACTCCGCGGGCTCGTCCGGCAACGTCGCGCCGATCGCAACCATCAGCGGCACCAATACGGGGCTCTTGAATCCCTTCGGTATTGCGCTCGATAGCGGCGGCAGGATTTACGTCGCCAACGGTCTCAATACCACGACACCAAGCGTTACGGTGTACGCTGCCGGATCGAACGGCAACGTCTCACCGCTTGCGACGATCGCCGGCCCGCTGACGGGTCTCGCGGATCCCTCCGGCATCGTCGTAGATGCGTTGGGTCGCATTTTCGTCGGCAACGTAAATACGCCGTCGCTTAACGGCTTCGTCACTACGTATAGCGCGGGCGCAAACGGTAATGTCGCGCCGATTCGAACGATCGGTGGTCCGCTCACCGGGTTCGCCAACGGCGTCTGGGGCGTCGCCTGGAAGAACAACCGGATATTCGTAACTTCAGGCACGTCGCCCGGCGGGCAAATAGGGATCTTTCCGGCGCTCTCAAACGGCAACGTCGCGCCAACAAGAAGCATCTCCGGACCGTTGACACAGCTCCAGAGTCCCGTCGGCATCACGGTCGGCCCGATGAACAGAATCTACGTCGCAAACGTCCGAGGCCCGAGCGTCAATCTTTACAGTGCGTATAGCGGTCTTGGGGCCGGCAATAACAACATCGCGCCGTTCAGGTACGTCTCCGGCGGCAATACGCAATTGGGCGCCCCGTACGGCATCGCAGCCCAATAGCGAGACCCTCGACATCTAACGCCTTCGCGATTACGCAGCCGGGCCGTCCTCCACGCGGGCGGCCCGGCGCGGCTACGCAGCGGTGCACTTTGCCGAGGGTCAATCAAGACTCCTTCGCGCAACTACCGTCTCGATCTGCGCAATGACTTCTGATACGTTCGGCCCCATCTGCAAATGTGCATGCTCGTGCAGGAATGCGACATCGGATCGGGAGCCATAATTTCGAGCGAGCGTGCAGTGGACGGCTCCGTCAAGAAGGCCACGATCAGCACGTTCATGCGCGGCTGGCTGCCATTTCCGGAGTCGCAACGCGCGCGCATGTATCATATCTGTCAAGCCCAGTTAGCGGCTTCCCCCGTACGAAACGCACACAATTTGATTCCTCTCGAACGCCCGAACACTTGTATCGGCGAACACCTGTCACGCCTGGCGACCAGCTGATCTTGCAATCGCGTAACAAGTGTTCGATACTAGCGCACGTGTGCCGTACCTAGAATCGGGGGGCGTGCCGGGTGCTGGCAAGCAAGCTCAACGGGGCTGCGCCACGTGATCCGCAACCTCCGCTCTCGCCGAAACTGCTAACCTACTGAAGATGGAGGCGAAGAGGTCGCCGCGGTCCGCTGGCTGAGGACCAACCTCTCGGCAATAACGCGGTTCGAGTTGCCCTCAGCGAGGTAACCGACGCAAGAACGTCGGCGGAAGAGTTCTCGACGAGGGTTTGGTTTGCGAACATCTTCCGACGGCGCTTGAATCCTCGCCTGCGACTTACGCAGGCTGCGGCGTAGATGAACTCTTCAGTGGAGCACCAGAGCGATTGGTTCGTTCAGCCCCTTCTTGATCGTCGAAGGGGTCTGCGTTCCATCTTTATTGTATGTCGTCACGGTACTGTTGGCATAGTTGGAGACGTAGATCTTGCCGTTCGCGTCGTCGACCGCCACGCCCGTGGGAGCGTGCAGCCCTGCAATGATTGTCGGCGTGGTCTGGGTTCCATCCGCATTGTACGTAGTTACATGATCGTAGTTGCCATAGTTGGTGACGTAGATCTTGCCGTTGGCGTCGACCGCCACGCCGTCCGGGTTGACGACGCCGGTGATCGTCGGCGTGGTCTGGGTTCCATCCGCATTGTACGTACTCAGAAACCCGGGTTTGCCGTTGCCCTCTTCGCTGCCGACGTAGATCTTGCCGTTCGCGTCGACGGCGATGCTGACAGGCGCTTGCACGGCGATCGTCGGCGTGGTCTGCGTTCCATCGGCCTTGTAGGTTGTTATCATCCAGTTGTTCCCGTTGCAGACGTAGATCTTGCCGTTCGCATCGACCGCGATGCCCCAAGGCCCTCGCAGTCCGGTGATCGTCGGAGTGGTCTGCGTTCCATCGGCCTTGTAGGTTGTTATTGTATTGTTGCCCCGGCTGGCGACGTAGATCTTGCCGTTCACATCGACCGCTAACCCCCAGACGCCCGCCAGCCCTGTGATTGTTGGCGTGGTCTTCCTCCCATCTTTCTTATAGGTCGTCACGTCATTGTCATAATAGTTCGTGACGTAGAGTTTCTTTATTCTGCGTGCATTGTTCGCGCGTTCTGGATATGTCTGAAACGCGGCGCCGACCCGCTGTAGCGCGGCAATTTGCTGTGGCCCGCCCGCCGCGGCGGGCAGGGCTGGGGCCGACGCGGTGCCGCTGCCTGCGCTACACGCGCCCAGCACAAGTGCGGACGCTAGGGTTGGCAGAGAGATCCGTAAAGATCGCATAACGTTTGGTCTCCTTAGGAGCAACTAACTCCAGGATGGGTCCCTTGTTCCGCTCGGGCCTGGACGCCAAGATTGTGCCCGGCACGACGGCGCAAAGGGACGAGGTGAGTAGCATGACTCAACGATAGCCGGCTAGCTGCTGCCGGCGCATCCGTGCGCCGTACCTAGAATACCCGTGGGGCTGGCCGGACACCGTCGAGGCGCTTAACGGTGCTGCGCCACCTGATCCGCGACCTCGTCTCTCGCCGAGACATCTAGCTTACTGAAGATTGAAGCGACATGGGTCTCGACGGTTCGCTGACTCAGGACCAGCCTCTCGGCGATAACGCGGTTCGAGTTGCCCTCGGCAATCAAATCGGCAATCTCGCTCTCGCGTGCGGTGAGCTCCGCCGCCCTGCGCCCGCGGCGATTCATTGGGTCGATCTCGGCCGCTAGACGCTCCTCGTCGCGCTCTAAGGTACGCGCGCGTGCGCGCGCGGCGTTGGGACTCCGGAAAATCGCCGCGGTCGGATCGCGTCTTGCATTCGAGTATCGGAGGGCCACCAGGAACCCCTACCACATAGACCGGGTCGCTGCGGCGTTCTCTGGGTCGGGTGCGCGATGATCGCTCGGCTGGTGCATGAAGTACTCTTTGCCGAGCACGGTCGGGATCACGGTGAAGGGGCGCGGTGGTTTCTTGAAGTTGAAGCAATCTTTCTTGGGCGAGTTCGCCCGCGCATCGCTGGCCGAGAGCCGTCCCAGGCCGAACAGATCCTCGACGAATTTCAGGATGCTGCCGTGTTCGTAGTGGACGTGCGAGACGTGCCCTTTTCTCGCGTAGGCCGACACGATCAGCATGGGTATCCGAATGCCCAGTCCGTCATAATCCACGTACGCGGGCGGCTCGGGATCGTACCAGCCGCCGTAGTCGTCCCAAAAGATGAAGATGGCTGTGGAATTCCAGTATTGCGATTGACCGATCGCATTGACCAGCGACGCTACCCATTGCGGTCCAGTGTTCGAACCCGAGCCGGCGTGGTCGGAGTTCGCCAAGGTCGGCGTGATCCAGCTCACGGCGCGCAAGTTGCCGTTGGAGACGTCGCTGAAGAACTGCGTCTGCGGCGTGATGATGTCGGCGCCCCAGTCGTAACCATAGTAGACGTGCTGGATGGCTTGGTAGGCATTCCAAATGCCCTCGTCGCCGTGGACCGTCGCCGTATAGTACCCCCATGAGAGGCCGGCGTTGTCGAGCTCGTCGCCCAGCGTCGTCGGATCCCAGCATGGGACCTCAGAGCCATACGGAAACTGCCGTTGCGGCCCGATGGTGGGTACTGAGTCGCCCGAGCCGCCGGGGCAGCCCCAATAGCCCGCGGGATAGTTCGCCGAAGATTCAGCCTGGGCCGCAATGATGTACTGATGCGAGACGAAGCTGCTCGCATCAAGGTTCGAAGCGTACATTTGGTCGGCCAAGACGTACTGTTTGCCCATTGCAAAGTACGGCTTCGTTTCGCTGTGCGGCACGTAGCCGTACGGCGGATTGTCGTTCGGACACCGGGGCTCGCCGCTGCCGCCGCAGGTGTAGCCCTCGTTGTTGAAGCCGTTCATCTGACAGTTCGTACCGGGAATGCTGCCCGTGCCGTTGCACGCCGCAAAGAACCCATACGAGTCGTGCTGAACATCCCAGGTATCCTCAAGCGGAACCGGTTGGAGCGTGATCTGCTCGTTTCGCGTATTGTAGCCGTATTTTACGGTCTTCGCCCCGGGAAAGCCGTAGAAGAGATTGTTCAAAGAACGATTCTCTTGAATGATGATGACGACGTGCTGGATTTTGCCGTTCGATGAAGGCCGGCGCCCGTGCAGCGGCGCTAGCACGCCCGGACGCGGAGGCTGGAAACCGAGTTGCGAGCCCGGCGCGGCAGACAGTCCGCTGTTGGCGCCATTGCAGGCCGAAAGGCAGAGAGCAAAGCCCGCAAAGATTGAAACTCCATTACAACGCATGTGCGTCCTCCTTGATGGCACGGTGGCCTACCGCATGTCGGAGCGACAATCGGTCGGCAGTGCATGGATATTTACCCTCAGTCGCGGCAGACCCTACCACGGCGCATGGGAGGGAGAGCGAGCGCCACGAACACCTACCTTGATGGACGGCATTTGGACGGCGCGGCGGGCGACGCTCGTCTCGGCTCTGCTTGCGCTAGTTCGATCGGATCACTGTACCAGTTCGAATCATTTGGAACCCAGAGAACCGCGGCGCGGTTCTGTGCGTCGATCCGATACAATCCACCCGAACCGGCTTCTACCATCGCGGAGCCGTCGTTGAACAATGGCGGTGGCTTTACCGTTGTCGATCGCAACCAGAACGGAATCCAAGAAGCCTGGCATTCCCAAACGGCATTTGGTCCGTGGAATGGTTTTAGCTTCAACATGGTTGGAAGCGGGGGACGCTTGGGCCTCAGCCTTTGGTCGTCAACGAACTGGGGGTCCTATTACAATGCCGGATCGTACGCGCAATGGGTGCCCATTCTGCCACTCGGCATCGATCGCGCCGATGGCTACACGTACGCCAGCTTTGCAATACAGGGCGTCCGCACGTATGATAGCACATCACAGCAATGGCTTACCCCAGACGCCTATGCAGGCGATATTCATAATCCAATCTCTCAAAAGCCCTTTATCTGGAACGCAGGCAACCCGTTAACCTACTCTGACCCAAGTGGCTTTGACGTACTGATTGATGTGATGCCGGCTGAGGTCTACGGGCTCGGGCATGGAGTTGGAGTTGACCGGGTCTCGTGGACACTTCCGCATTGGCGGAGAAGGGTCCACCCATGGCACGAAAACATCCCCGATCCTACCCGCTGGAGTTTCGGCTTAACGTCATTGAGCTTGCGCGGGCGGGTCGCCGAGTCGACGAGCTGGCCGCAGAGTTCAAGCTCTCGGTGCAGACCGTTCGGAACTGGGTGAAACAGGCCGACATCGACGTCGGCGCTTTACTTGCGCCTCTGACGGATAGCCGCGTCTGCGCTTGCTGCTGGAGCTAAAAGCTGCTCAACTGCTCGAAGTCGTCTCTTCTTGGCATTGTTTTATCCTTCATTTGGGAAGCAAACGCACATATCATATCGGGGCGACGGTGAAGCGGTCAAGGAGCAGTACGCGTTACGGGCAAAATCGGCACGCCGCTAGCGAGCGCGACGGAAACGGCCGGCAGCCCGGCGCCCGAACCGACATGTCGGCACGCCGGCCGTACGAGGGTCGGTTATGATGGGGGCTAGATTGGAGGGCTCTTCCCGTGACATCTCGCTTTGCTGCGATCATCGGCCTCTCACTAGCGATTTCTGCCTGTTCTCAATCGGCGGCGATCAATCCGTCGACTTCGTCCGTCCCTGTCCTTCGGCGGCCCAACGCCCCAGCGAAAGCGGCGCCTCGCGCCTCGTGGATGCGCCGCGACCTCAATAACCAGCCGCTCCTCTACGTGACGAACTCTAGTAGCGTCACGATGTACTCCGGCCTGGGCGGATCCGCGTTGACGCTCGTGGGCGAGATTTTCGGCTTCCAAGGGCCGGTCGGCGAATGTACCGACGCGCAAGGAGACGTCTTCGTCGCCGACGGGCCGGCGCGCGTCGTGGACGAGTACGCATACGGAAGCATCGTGGCGAAGAACGTCATCACCGATACCCTCGGCGAGCCATACGCGTGCGCGATCGACACCGCAAGCGGCCGTCTCGCCGTCACGAATCTCACGGATCCGAGCGGCGGCGAACCCGGCAACGTTCTCGTGTACCCTTCGCCGACCCGCACGCCGGTTGAATATTCCGATCCGCAGATGAACGAGCCGGTGTTCTGCACGTTCGACCGCAAAGGCAACTTGATCGTCGACGCATACGACAGCTCGTCCCATCCCGTCATTACCGAACTGCGGAAGGCCGGTACGGAGCTCAAGACGCTCACGTTGAGCGGCTTGGACCCGCGGAAGCTGTACGAGCCGAGCGGATTGGAGCCCGCCGGCCCAGTCATGATATGGGGAGACACGGGCGACGTGGACATCGATCAGTTAAAGATTGCCGGCTCGACTGCGACGCTCGTCGCAACGCTACCGCTGAGCAATCTCTATTCGATCGGGCAGTTCATCACGTACGGCTCGGGATCGACGGAAGTCGTCATTATACCCGACTACAGCGGCAGCCGCTTGCAGACGTACTCCTATCCGCAAGGAACGCTGCTGTTCACGACGACGGACGGCATTTCGTTGCCGGCTGCCGCCGTGATCAGCCACCCTAAAGCGCATTAAGGAAAACGCGTCGCCGCATTGCACCGTCAGCGCGCGCGGGCCTCACGCGCTCAACTATTTGACGTAAATGGTGGCTATACTGCATGTTGACAATCCCCGAACACTTGTTACGCGCGATCGCGTCCACGCGAGTCAGTCACTTCAGCCCAACCTGGTGGCGAGACTCCCTTGGGAACACTTGTTACGCTCGCTCGAATCTTTTCCCGAAGCAGCTCGAAAGCATCAGGCGCCGGCCATACCGATCGGGGAACATCCGCTCGAGCATCCACGCGCGGGCCTGCCACGACTTGCGCCCGGCCTGAGCGATCCAGATCCTCGTCCGCGCCTGTGCGCTGTAACGCTCCAGCCAACTGACCCCATTTCAAGGGCCGGATCCCGGGTTTCAAGAAAGCGGCGGCGTCGTGGCGTTCGTTCCCGCGCGATCTTCTCGCGCCGATCTTATCGGACGTGAGCGTGAGATCAAAGAGCTCGCGGCACATCGCCGCGCTGCCGCGGACGGCCACGGCCGCATCGTCCTCATCGGCGGCGAAGCCGGAATCGGCAAATCGCAACTGCTGCGCCACTTTGCGGCGAGCGTCGCGAGCGGACGCGCGATGGTCGTATCATCGCGTTGCGTCGAGTTCATGCAGCGACCGCTCTCACCGTTGCGCGAGCTGCTATCGCAGTTGGAGCGCCGCGAAAGTGCACCGCGCGATGTGACAACGCAATCGCTCGTCGAGGGGCTTGCCTTCGACCGCAGCGCCGATCCGTCAGGAACGTCTCTGCCGGGCGGACCCCTCTTCGACTCGATCGACGCCGCCTTCGCGCGTTATGCGCTGCGCGGCACGGTTGTGCTGCTCGTCGAGGATATTCACTGGGCCGACCGGTCGACGCTTGCGTTTCTAAACTACCTCGCCGATACGATGGAGAAGCGACGGATTCTGGTCGTCGCGACGTACCGTTCAGACGAGGTCGGCTCGCAACATCCGCAGCTTTCCGAGTTCGCCGCGCTGCTCGGTAAGCGCTCGTCATACAACGTTTTGCTTCCGCCGCTGGACCCGCGTTCTACTCGGGAACTCCTCGAGCGGGCCGCCGCCCCACACGCGCTCTCTTCTGCAGTCGTTGGAGACATCGTGCGGCGCAGCCAAGGCAATGCGTTCTTCGCCGAAGAGCTTCTAAAAACTTCGCTCGAATCGCATCATACGCCGCAGGTTCCGGACCTGCCGCTCTCCATTCGCGGAGCCGTCTTGGCGCTGGCCTCGCGCCTTTCCGATGAGGATCGCCACATCATATCGCTCGCCGCGGTCTTAGGCGAGCGTTTCTCCGTCGATCAGCTCGTCGCTCTAATGCAGGGCGACCGCGAAGCGGTTCTGCGCGCGCTCGAGCGGGCTCGCGCGCTGCATCTCGTTTACGACGAACCGGCAGCACCGGGGGAAGTTGCCTTTCGGCACGCGTTGACGCAAGAAGTGCTTTACGGCGAGCTGCTGGCCGAACGCGTGCGGCCGTTGCACGAAGCCATTGCGGGCGAGCTCGAGCGGCAGCCAAATCCCGAGGCGGCGAGCGTCGAACTCGCGCACCACTGGCGGCGCGCCGGCGATTTGGAGCGAGCTGCCGCCTACGACGAGACGGCCGGCGACCGCGCCGCCGCAATCGGAGCATTCGCCGACGCAATTCTCTATTACGAGCGCGCTCGCGTTGCACGCAAATCCGGCTCGGCGGAACTGGAACATAAGCTCGGGGTGGTCCTTGGATCGTCGCAGGAGCTCAACGCCGGAATCGAGCGGCTGCGTCACGCAGGCGAGCTGTACTGGAGCGCCGGCGATTTCAAAGGTTTTTCGGAGAATGCTTCGGCGCTCGCAGCGCACCTCTACAACAAGGGCGAGCCGGGCGCAGCCACGGCGCTCTGCCACGAAACGATCGCGGCTCTACGTGCGCGATTACCGAGGGAGGAACTCGATCTATTTCGCGCTCGCCTGGCTTTCCACTCGCTTGCGTCGCTCGACGACGAATCGGCATCGGCGTTCTTGGACGAGATCTCGGAGCCGATTACGGACCCGAAAATCGAGATGCATGCAATCTGGTCTCGGTCCAGAGTCGCGGCAATGCGCGGGGAGATCGATAGCTGGCGCGTTTTATCCGCGCGGGCGCTCGACGCGGCTCGGCGGTACGACGGTTCGGGCTCGTGGTTGCGATTCATTGATTGCCAGGTTGCACTCGATGCGATCGGTCTGGCGAGAGTGAAGCAGCTCGCGAACATCTACGCGCTGCCCTGCCGCCCGAGAGCGAACGGCAATCCGTGCGAAGGTCGCTGCAATCGGTCACCTCCGCCTTCGAGCACACGTTGCGTGGCGACTTCGCAACGGCGACGGCGTTGCTGGCCGACGAGGGCGGCGCCGCCGAGCAAAGTTACACGCTGCGCGTGCACGTCAAGACAGCAAACTTCGCACTCGGCATCTGCTCGGGCGACGATGCCCGCTTACGGCGGGACGATTCCGAGTCGTTTCTTCGGTATGGCCTCGATCGCGGCATGAAGGTTGCAATCGGCCTCCTTGGAGGTCCGTATGCGTGGGCGCTAGGTTTGCGCGGCGAGTCGGATGAGGCTGCCGCCTGGATCGAGCAAATCGCAAAGACTCTGCCCGCGCCGCACCGCTTCTTCTTCGCTTACCTGGCGGCGGCCCAGTTTGGCCGTCCCGGCGACGTGCACGCTATGCGGCAGCAACTCGCGACGGCGGCCGCGCGTCCACAGGACCGCGTCAACAAAGCCGCGTTGGGACTCTTCGATGCGTTCGCGTCGCAGCGCGGAATCATCGATGCCGACTTGGGCGCTTGCGCGCTCGCGGGCGCTTCTGGATTCGATGTGATCGGCTGGCCGTGGCTCGCGGCGCGCGCTTACGAACTTGGCGGCAAATCACGGCGCGCCTGGGAAACGTACCGATCGTTGGGATCGCTGCGCGATGTGCGCCGGATTGAAGCTGGAAGGTCCGACGCCAACGTTTCAGTGCTCTCTTCACGCGAGCTCGAAGTCGCGGAGTTGGCATCCTCAGGCCATTCGAACGAGGAGATCGCGCAGATTTTACACATCAGTTCTCGCACCGCTGAGAAGCACGTTGCATCGGCATTGAGGAAGCTGAATTTGCGATCGCGCGCACAGCTGGGAACGCTGCTTGCGCGCTCGCAGAATCTTCAGCAGTAGGCGCTATTGCGCCACGGCGTAGACCGTGCCGTATCCAATACGATCCGATACGTCAGTCGTTCCGTAGAGCGTTCCGTTAAGGCTCAAAACGGGGCTATACGGATTCTGCGGAAAGCCCGACGGATTGGAGGGCGGGACGGTGAAGTGAAAGAGGATCGTCTCACTGCCCGACGGTGTCATTGCGAAGACGGTCCCTGCGCCGCATCCGTTTCCGGTACACGACGGTGTGGTGCCATAGAGCGTGCCAGCCACAGCGATCAAAGCCGCTTGCGGGCCCTGCCCGTCGATGATGGATGCGTTGTCTTTGAAGCGGTAAATTACCGTCTCCTTGCCGCTGGGTGTCACTTTGAAGACCGTGCCGCAACCGGCATAGCCCTCGCAGGCACCTTGACCGCCCGCCTGCGTTGTGCCGTAGAGCGCGTTGCCCATGACGACGAGCGGCGCTTCGGGGCTCTGGCCGTCGGGATCGTTCTTGAACGAGTAGATGAGGCGCTCGCTACCGGCGAGCGTCACCTTTAAGATGGCGCCATGGTTCTTCGTGCCGCCTCCCGGCGTCGTGACGTAGAGCGCGTTCTTATAAAAGACCGGCGCGCTCGCCCCGGTCGAGCTGCTCGGTGCGCCGGTCAAGCTATATACGACGCTTTCGCCCGGATTCTTACCGAGGCTATACTTGAAGATGCAGCCTTCTCCGTTCGTACCGCCGTGGTACGCTACCCCGTACAGGGCCTTCTTACTCGGGACGTACTCGAGGGCCGTGTCCGGCGAGGCACAGTCGCTCGACGTCTGTCCGAAGTTGTAGAGAACCTGATACGAGTTCGACGGCGTGATCGAAAAAAGCACGCCTTCCCCGTTCGCGCCACCATAATATGTGGTCCCATATAGCGTGCCGTTGGCGGCGGTAAGCGGGCCCTGAGGATAGTAGCCGTCATTCGATCCGGTTGGAAAACTGTGCATGACCGACTCCGAGCCGCTCGTCGTTACCGAGTAGAGCGCGCCCTCGTTCGTAGCGCCACCCTGATAGGTGGTGCCGTAGAGCGTGTTGCCGACGTTGGCCAGACCCGTCAGCGGCTTGTACGCATCCGGTGTCCCTCCGAAAACATAGATCTCCGGGCCGCTCGATCCGGAATTCCGATGGGCTCGCCCGGCCGCGGCACCGGCTCGTCCCGAGGCCGGCAACATCGATGACCCGCCTTGCCCAAGTGCGCCCGGCGCATTGCCGAAGCCGCCCTGCGCGCATCCGGTGACCGCGATGGCGCAGCCGAGCGCGAGTAGTTTGGAACCTGAATTCATAGCGAAAGCTCCTTTGGTAGAGTGCGTCTCTCAAAGGATGCCTCCGATGGCTCTTAGGGTCGATGGGTAGAATTACCACCTTTAGTCGTCGAGTTAGACCCCGGCTTGACTCTTCGTGTCACGGTTCTGGCGGAGCGTGTAGGAGGTTCTCCTAGCGTCCCCCCCGTTTCCACGAGTGTGGAGGTCGCTGTGTCTTTCCATCTATCGTTGTGACGCGTCGGGTGAAGATCGGTCGAATACGGAAGACCGATTCGTTTCCCGCCGATTCCCCTCTTTGTCTGCGTCGCACCCCCATTGGACGCCCCCGTCTTCTACACTAGATAGTTTGGATGTTTCATGAGTTGTGCTCCTCATCGGATTCGTGCCCATAAGACTCAGATGCGACGAAGTGGGGAAGTTGCCCGGGAATCGCGACATATGCAGGAATGCCGCCGGCGCTCTCGTCGTCCGCTATTCCGGTGAACTCGCCATTGTTATTGATGCGCTCATCGCTCCGTCTCGCCAAATAAATGCGCGGCGGCTGAAACTCGCATCGCACGATTCGCCGACGATTTGATCGCGCTCGTTGATCACCCTGCAGCTTTTCGGGATGACTCGCTTCCCAAAAAGCGTGCTCCCGCGGCGATTTTCCGGAGTCCCAACGCGCACACGCGCGCGCGTGTACCTTAGAGGCAGCTTTAGACGCAGTCTTTTTCGACGCAAAATGCGACAGCAGCGCATATACAGCAGAAGCGAACACTTGTTATGCTCAACGGATCGATACCAAATCGATGATGGCGACCTTACTTTGATCCTAAGCCGAGAAATCCGAACGCTTGTTACGCGCAGTCATCCTGCTGAAGGCTTTTTTGGAACGATTGTACCGCGGAGGTGTAACAAGATCAAAGATCCGACTTTTCCGACGTCCATAAACACGGCCACAATCTCAGGG
>JBAUYZ010000074.1:0-38422 GCA_049585055.1 Candidatus Cybelea sp.
GACGAGTTGGAGGCCGAGTTTCTGCGACTCCTACGCTCACTCAGAACTGATCCCACGCTGATCGAACCGCCGCAGGATGACCAGCCAGCTGACCAATGGGAAGCCATCGAACGAGATGCCGACCGACGCAT
Organism: Candidatus Cybelea sp.; assembly: GCA_049585055.1. Classification (GTDB taxonomy): domain Bacteria; phylum Vulcanimicrobiota; class Vulcanimicrobiia; order Vulcanimicrobiales; family Vulcanimicrobiaceae; genus Cybelea. Next base: position 132 of record JBAUYZ010000074.1, read on the forward strand.
CGACGACGCCGACAAACGGATTCAGCGGGCATGGAAACTGGCTGAGGATGCCCATGTCGATCCCAGCCAACTGCGCGCGCGACTGACTGAACTGCAGGCGCAACGCCACAGCGCCGAACAGGCGCGCAATGCCGCGCAAGCGGCGCGCCCACGCGACGACAAGTATCAACACCTGGCGTGTTCGTTTGCCAAGCTCCTTGAGGAACTCCCCGAACTGTGGATGCAGACCACCGTCGAGTTGCAACAGGAGCTGGCACGCGCCTTTGAGGCCGTGCTCGCCGAGAGCCCGCAGTTCGGGGGCCTTTTCGCCGACCCGGCCTGCCGGGGAAAGCTGACGTTTCGTCCTGTCGCAAAGCAGCTTAAAGCAGATGACTCCATCACCAAGAAGTTCATCCAATCGATCACCGAATGACGAGCTGCCCAATATCACCGCTCCGCAGCGAACGCACGACCGCGGCGCGCGGCAACCCAGCCGCGCCCCGCGGCGGCGCTACCGCCGCCGCTCCCGATGTCGACGGGGAGCCACAAGCCAAGATCGCAGCCCAGCACCAAGCCTTCGATTACGAAGCGGCCGAGCGCGCCGAGATCCTCCGCGAACACGAGGTTCTGCAAGCGATGCTCATGGCACATCTCAAGAACGAGGACGAAATCACGAAGAAGTGGATAGCGCTGATTTGAGCGCCGGCGCCCTGGCAGGCGCGAACCAAAACGGCCTCGTATACTGCTTCCCTTGTTTCGGGCCGTTAGCTCAGCTGGTTAGAGCGCATGCTTGATAAGCATGAGGTCCCTGGTTCGATCCCAGGACGGCCCACCAGCGGAAGCCCTTTGTTTGAAGGGCCGCTCCGCGATTAACTTTCGTCTGTTCTCTTTGGTCGAACCAGGAACCATGCCACGCCCGCGATCGTAATGATGATCGCCTCTCGCATTAAGGCGGAGTCGAGCACCTCAGCGTTAGCATGGCTCGTAAACATCTCGGTGTTGTAGGGACTGATGGTAGCGATCGCGCGCGCATACTCAAAAAAGTTTGCAACGCTCGCGCCGAACAGAAATATTAGAACAGCGATGCGGAACGGATGCATCGCTAAGCGCCGGCTAACGGGAGTCGCTTCCCTGAAGTCTTTAGCGTTGTAGGCACGGCGCTATTGTAGCAGAGGTTGCGGGCCGTTCCCTGGTCCGATCCCAGAACGCCTGCAGAGCGTGCAGGGTTTGCCGGTCGCAAACGTAACCTAGCCGATCCCCCTTCCACGGGGTGAGAAGCCTGCGACCGCGCATCGTGGGCTTTTCTGTTTGGTCAGGCACTCGGAGCCCGGGGTTCAAGATTCGATGGCCGCCCGGGCTTCCCGCCCGTGGCGCTCTACTTCAGACTAGTGCTTGTGCTCGTGCTCGTACTCGAGCTCGTGCTCCCGCTCCCGGGAGCAAACTGGCAAGAGTCGCTCCAATGCGTTAGCTCGCAGGCGCGTTGCAAAAGCACGCTCACCGTTTGGCTTGGATTTCCCAAAAGTATGATGATCGTCGCAAGGACGATGACGAGAAGAGTAGCCGCGCCTTTCATGCCCCGGCGATTCGAGAGTTCCGTCACGTTTCCGCCGCACGTATGGATAAAAATGCATCAAACGTTTTTCAAATCGCGGAACCCGAGCCGAACGTTAAGATTTCTTTACCGTCGTTTAAGCGCGGGCGTCAGCCGGAACGAGGTCAGGCTCCGGAATGAGGTCAGGCTAAGGACCCGACAAACCGAGAAACCGGTCGAACCACGCTAACGTCTGGGTCAGAATATCGATCTGATTGACGATCTTGCGCGGTCCGTGGCCTTCGTCGGCGTAAACGATCAGCTTCGTCGGTACGCCGAGCGTCACCATCGCGTGCCAGAATTCGAACGCCTGGGGCGCCGGAACCTCTTCGTCGCGCTCGCCCTGAAGGATGAGCACGGGGGTCTTCGATTGGGCGATGAACGTAATCGGCGAGCTTCGCGCGTAAACCGCCGGATCTTGATAGACCGAAGCCCCGAAGAACGGGATCATCCATTGATCGATCTTGTTTTGCCCATAATACGATTGCCAGTTGACGATCCCGGCACCGGCGACGATCGCTTTGAAGCGCGCCGTTTGCGTCTCCGCCCACATTCCCATATAGCCGCCGTAACTCCAGCCCATCAGGCCGAGCCGGTTCGGATCGATGGGCGCGGCCTTGAGCGCCGCGTCGACGCCCGCCAGATCGTCCCGCCAGTCGCCGTAGCCGAAGTCCTTGACATTGGCGCGCGTAAATGCTTCGCCTTTTCCGTAGCTCCCGCGCGGATTGGGCATGAAGACGAAGTAACCTTGGGAGGCGAGTCCGCTGAGGTTACGACTGCCGAACGACGGTACCGTCGCCGAGGACGGCCCGCCGTGAACGATCATGATCATCGGGTATCGCGCGGTAGGGTCGAACTTCAATGGATAGATAAGCCACCCTTGAGACGTCAAACCGTCGTTTTGCCATTGCAGCGATACCGCTTTACCGTAGAGGCGCGTCGCGCCGGCGTTGCTCGACGAGATTCGCCGAAGCGAAGCGGCCGGACCGGCCCAAACTTCCGGCGGATCGCTGAATGACGCGCGCACCAGCGCGACGGCGGAGCCGCCTTCGGCACTCGACCAGCTCCAGAGCGCCTCCTCGCGATCGGTCAAGGACGTGAGCGCGCTCGTACCGCCGGTAACGTCGAGGCGCATGAGGCGCATCGATCCGGACGCATGCGCGACAAGATCGAGACTCGACGCATCGTTCCAACGAATCGATTGCACCGACACCGGAGCGCCATCGGTCACGTCGCGCGACTCACCGTTGCGCGCGTCGACTACGTAGACGTCGCCGCCGGTCGCGCCGAAGTCGCTCATGATCCCGCCGATCACGGCGATGCGGCTTCCGTCGGGCGACCATTGCGGATCGTCGAGTTGATACGCGGGCGCGAGCAGATCGTGCATCGCACCGGTTGCAACATCGATACGCGCGAGGCGCGCGATCCACCAATTGTTATCGCCGTTTCCCTTAGCGTAGGTCGCGGCAATCTCGCGGCTGTCGGGCGACCACCCGTATTCGTAAACGTAGACGTTGGCGGGCGTAACGAAACGCACTGCGCCGGCGATCGGATCGATCGTTGCCAGCCGCTGTTCGTCGACCGTACTGCCGATCACTCCGACGTCGCGCGCGCCGGGTGCCAGCGCCCCGGCGAGGCGATGTGCGGCCGCGATGTACAGCATCGCGAGCGCCTTGCCGTTTGGCGCCCAGGTCAGCCGCTGAACGTCGCCGGTAAATCGGGCGACCTCGCGTACGTTCTCGCCGCCGGCATCGGCGATGAAGAGCTGCAGCTGCCCCTTCGACCGCGCGTCGGAGAAAAAGGCGATCCGGCGTCCGTCGGGCGACCAGACCGGATTCTCTTCCTTATAGTAGCCGTCGCGTGCACCGGCGGTCACGCGCATTGCCGGCGAGGTGCCATCGACGCGCCGGACGTAGACCGAGCTGTAGACCGGTGACTGCAGGAGGCGACTCGGATCGTGAAAGTCTTCCTCCCACGCGACCGTGCGGCCGTCGGGAGTCAGTTCAACGTTTCTGAGATCGCGCACGCGATAGGTCGCCGTTAGTACATCCCGCATCGAGGGCGCGCCCATCGCCTTGGTTACGCCGCAGACCGAAAGCGCGAACGCGATAAGCGGCACCGCGAGGTACAAGGGGCGCTTCATCTGCGCATCAACCTCCGGCCATTGCGCCGACGACGAGGAACGGCTCGGCGCCGTCGGCGACGGCGCGCGGCAGCGGCGCATCGGGCCGCTCGTGCGACAAGTCTTGCTCGCAGGCGAAGAACCGCACGTAGGCCCGGCGTTTCTTCGTCACGTGGTCGCGAACGGTGCCTTTGAGCACCGGATAGCGCGATTCGAGCGCGTCGAGCAACGAGCCCTGGGTCGGCGCGCCGTCGACCTCGAGCTTCACTTCACCGTCGATGCGGGCGAGCGTGCGCAAGTGGGCGGGTAGGACCACGCGAATCACGCGAACGTCTGCACTTCGACGGAGAGCACCGCGGGCAGGTCGTGAACGATCGCACTCCACGTATCACCCGCATCGGGGGAAACGTAGACTTGGCCGCCGGTCGTCCCAAAATAGACGCCGCACGAGTCGAGTGCGTCGACCGCCATGGCGTCGCGCAGAACGTTGACGTAGCAGTTTTGCTGCGGCAGTCCGTTCGTCAGCGCTTCCCACTCGTTGCCGCCGGTTCGGCTGCGATAGACCCGCAACTGTCCGTCGATGGGGAAATGCTCCGAATCGCTTTTGATGGGCACCACGTAAATCGTCTCGGGTTCGTGCGCGTGGACGTCGATCGGAAAGCCAAAATCGGTCGGCAGATTTCCGCTAACCTCCCTCCACGAATCGCCGGCATCGTCGCTGCGCATGACGTCCCAATGCTTCTGCATGAAGAGCACGTCCGGATTCGAGGGGTGCATCGCGATGCGGTGGACGCAATGACCGACCTCGGCCTCCTGTTGCGGGATGCTGTTCGACTTGAGGCCTCGGTTGATCGGCCGCCAACTCGCGCCGGCATCGTCGCTGCGAAACGCGCCGGCGGCCGAGATCGCAGTAACGATCCGATTCGGATCCTTCGGATCGAGAATGATCGTGTGAAGGCACATGCCGCCGGCGCCGGGTTGCCACGAGCCGGCCGACGGATGCGTCCGCAACGCCGAGAGCTCTTCCCAGTTCTGACCTCCGTCGGTCGAGCGAAAAAGCGCGGCGTCTTCGACACCCGCATACACGAGATCCGGATCGTTCGGAGACGGCTCGAAGTGCCAGACGCGCGCAAATTCCCACGGATGCGGCGTACCGTCGTACCACAAATGCGTACCGGGCGTTCCTTCGTAACCGAAGCGGTTGCCGACCGGCGTCCACGTTCGGCCGCCGTCATCGGAACGCTGGACAATCTGCCCAAACCAGCCCGACGATTGCGAAGCATAAAGTCGGTTCGGATTCGCCGGGGAGCCCTTCACGTGGTAGATCTCCCAGCCCGCGAAATACGGCCCCGTAACCTTCCAGGCTTCGCGCTTTGCGTCCGAGTCGAGGACGAAGGCGCCCTTGCGCGTGCCGACGAGAACTCGTACGGAGCTCATGCCGGTGTCAGCGGCGATGGGTGACGGGGCTCGTAGAGTCCGATGCGTTCGCCGCCCGGCAAGACGAGCGTGGTGAGCAAGCCCCAGCCTCGGTCGGCAATCGGTCCATCGGTCTCGACGCCTCGTTCGGCGAATTTAGCGACAGCCGCTTTCACGTCGTCGCACATGAGATAGACTTCGTGCTCGGCGCGATCGTCGGCCGGATGCACGGCGATCTCGGCCGGCGGCGCGGCGAAGATCGGCCAGCCCCCGCCGGCGTCGATCGAACGTAGCTCGAGCACGTCGCCGAGAAACTTGCGCACTTCCTCGGCGTGGCGGCTGAACAGGATAACGTGCATGCCGGTAATCATCGTGTTGCGTACCTCGCGCAAGGAGTACGCGGCACTTCGCTACCGACCCTTCGCGGAGGAAGGTATCGCAAGGGCCTCCACGCAGTACCCAGCATGAACCGATTGCCTTCTTGGATTCGTGCCTTCGCCCTATACGCGCTATCCGCGCTGGTTGCCGCCTGCGGCGGTATCGCAGCGCAGCCGGCGCTCCCGACCGTCGCGACGGAATATTCGCCATCTCAAGGAGCTGCTGCGCGCGGCGCGCTCCTGTACGTGTCCGACACTTCAACGAGCGAAGTCTACGTCTTCTCCTATCCAAAAGGGCAGTTGCTCAACAGCCTCACCGGCTTCCAAGACCCAGGCGGCGAGTGCGTGGACGCCAACGGCAACGTGTTCATCACAAATACCGGCGGCAGCAACATCGTCGAATACGGTCACGGCGGCAGCGCTCCGATCGCGATGCTCAAGGATGCAGGTTGGTTCCCAATCGGCTGTTCGGTCGATCCTGTTTCCGGAAATCTCGCCGTCTCGAACTTCTCCAGCAGCAGCAGCGGCGCTGGCGACGTCGTCATCTACAAGCACGCCAAGGGGCGGCCGACCGGCCATTACACCGATGCCAAGATGAACAACATGCTCCTGTGCGGCTACGACGCCGCAGGCAATCTCTTCATCGACGGCTTGGGCCAAGGGAGTGCGTTCGTTCTCGCCGAGCTTCGTCACGGCGGCAAGGCACTGGTGAACATTTCGGTCGATCAGAGTATCGGGAACGCCGGCGGCGTCGCGTGGGACGGCAAATACGTCGCGGTCGGCGATCAGTCCACGAACGTCATCTATCAGTTCAACGTCAAGGGCAAGAAGGCGACGAAAGCCGGCTCGACGACACTCGGCGGTGCTTCGGAGATCTTTCAGTTCTGGATCGACGGCTCGAAGGTGATCGGCGCCGATGCCTTGGGTGGTGATGCCGGCATCTGGAGTTATCCAGCCGGCGGTACGCCGGTCAAGACGATCGGCGGTCTCTACGCGCCGCTGGGTGTCGTAGTCAGCTCCGGCAACTAACGTTCTTACCGCTGGGCAGTGTACCGGAACTGCCCGGGCTGCCATGCACAGATGCTGCCGTCGTTCATGGCAAAGGATTCGAATCCATCGACCTCGGGATTGAAGTCTTCATTGAGCTGCTTGGTCGCAGGCCAATTGACGGCGGGATTTTGGCGCGCAGCCCCACGCGCCTTCGAATTTGAGAACTGTCGCTCTTTGACAAGCGCGTTGAGCGCGGCAGCCAGTCTTTTTGCGTCATCCACGGTAAGACTCACTTTTCAGCCGACAACCGAAACCTCCCGCGCATTCGATCACCCATCGCTACGTTGAAGGTCGCACGCACTCTCATCACGCCGCGGGGCCAACCGAAAACTCTCTTACGCTGTAAGAGCATGCGTTTTGGAGATGAGGGGGCTCGAACCCCTGACCCCCTGCTTGCAAAGCAGGTGCTCTACCAGCTGAGCTACATCCCCGCGCCTCGTACCTTGCTCTCGCGTTGCGCTGCGCCCTTCGTAGCGGAGGAGTCACTGCCCCCGGAATGAATACGGGCGGGTTGCCATTGGGGGCATAGCTCAGCTGGTAGAGCATTACGCTGGCAGCGTAAGGGTCAGGAGTTCGAGTCTCCTTGCCTCCACCAAAGAACGCCTGATTTACGGGCGTTTTTCTCTGTGATCGACGTGACGGTCGCCAATAAGGGAGTGCTCTTCAGAGTTCGAACGTTTCCCAGTCGTATGGCGTGAATCCGCGGCCGACGTCCTCCCAGCCAACCCGATAGGCCTTGTAGATGCCGACCGCGTCATTGAATCCGACAACGCTCAGCGGCAGCACTTTCTCAGGTCTGATGTAGCGCAAGTCGGTCACCGGAATCGTACGCATCAGTTTGGCCAGCGTAGGATTGGTCTGCGCCGCACGGGCGAGCTCTTGCGGTGCGAGGCCCATAAACGCGCGCTTGCCGATAGATTGAAAGTAGGCGTTACGCATCTCGGTTTCGAGGATCTTTCGCTGCATCGTGCCGTACGCGCCGAAGAGGACTTCGACGGCATCGGCGTAGCCGGTCTCCGGCTCGAACGGCGGGTCCAATAGAATCACATCGGCTCCTTTTGAAACTGCGTGCGCGATGCCGACCGGCGAGTTGCTCGCGACTCCGCCATCGCAATACTCATTGACCGTGCCGTCGGGATTCGGAATTAGCACCGGGTCGAAGACCAGGGGAAGCGCTGCTGAAGCAAAGATCGCGCGGTGCAACAGGTCCGGCGTTGCCTCACGCACCACGGTGTGAGGTCCCAGAGTCAGCTGCAGCGCGTGGACGACCCTTTCCGGTAAGTCTCCGCCTTGATTCTGCGGGCGCACGTAAAAATATTCGGGCCGTTGGAGCGTGAGATTAGTAACTGCAAATACCAGCGGCATCACAAGGGGGGTCGTGGGATCGATGTTACGTGAGATCCAGTCGCTGACCGGTTCGCTCTCCAAGAGTGCGGTCTCGTCTTTCGTCAGCCCCATTAAACTGACTGCTGCTGCGGCCCGATTTAGTAACCCGCTTTCGGGATCGTGGAGGGCGGCATACTTTCGTTTCACGCGAATGAGGTTCTGACCGCTGATGCCGTACCAGAGTTCGCGTAGTTTCGTATATTGGCCGGTTGCAACGAACCAGCCATTGAGCGCCCCGATCGAAGTTCCGGAGACGATTTCGTAGGGTAGCAGCGGCGAGCCATCGCTTAGGCCGCCGACGGCCGCGAGCGCGCCAACGATCCCCGCCTCATAAGCGCCACGCGCGCCTCCGCCGCTCAGAACGAGGGCGCGGTCAAACGCTTCGTCCGTCGCGTCAGAGGCGGATACGCCGAGCAGCGGCAGCGCTAATGCTGAAGCTCCGATTGCAAGCAAAAAGCTCCGACGTTCGATCATATCAGCCTCCTGGAATGGAGCATTGACACTTTTTCAGTCAAAACATCTCGTTAAACACAACCGTTAGTGCGACCTTGGCACTGCGGTGCGCAATCCAGATAGCCATGCTGTAATGCGATCGGTACGCGTCGTCCTCGCCATCCGGCGGCACGCGTGCCAAGGAACGCTCGGTTTTACGAGCTTTCTTTAGAAGGTCGCCGTTGCGATGCGCACGGTCGTGACGCGATGATGTGGCCAGTCGACGGTCTGTGCCGTCCAAACCGCGGTGGAATGATCGGGAACGCCGAATATCCATCCCCTTAGGGTGCAAGCGTAGTTTAAGCGCTCGCCTTCGAAGACGTCGGTCGCACCCTGGACGACAACGCACGTCCCCCCGCTTACGAGACGCACTCCCCAGGGCGCACCACGCAGCCGGAGACCCCAAAGCTCGCCAGTGAGCTTCATGTCGGTGAGCGGCTTCGTCAGCGTCAACAAGGTTACGCGCTTCGAGAACGGGCTCTGCGCGCACGCAAGCGTATCCTTGTGAACCGAGCCGGTAAAACACGGATCGTACATGTCATCGTCCGACGAGCACCGCCACGCATCCGCGCGCTCCGACGCGAGAGAGTGAAGTCCGCACAAACCTTTCACTCGCGCCGACACGGTAAAGCCACGCGCGAGCGTACCCGACACCCAGGGGGAGTAGATCTCGACGCTGGTTCGCTGCGCGGCCGCAATCGGCGTCGCGAGAGCCGTCGCGAGCGCGCACGTCGTCACGAGAACGCGCCCGATCACGCGAATCAAAAAACCGCCGTTGAGATCGGCAGTGTTACGAGATGCTTCTCTCCCGGCGCGGAAACCGTCTGCACCGTCCAGAGATCAACCGCTCGATCCGGTACTCCGGCGACCCAGCCCGATCGTTCGCACGCGTAGTTCAATCGTTTTCCCGCAATCAGGTACGACGCACCGGTAACATACACACACTTGTCGCCGCCGGCGAGGCGCAGCCCCCACGGCACGCCTTTGTGCTCCAGCCACCGAGCAAAGGACTTCGAGCTTGCGGCGAGCGGCTTGCCGAGACGAATGAGAACGATGCTCGTCGAGAAGGGCGTTTCTACGCACGCAACTTCGCCGGTGTCCGCAAGTCCTTCAAAGCACGGATCGTAGACGTCGTCGCGGGCCGAGCAACGCCACGCATCCGGACGGCTCGTGGCGCGGGAATGAGCGAAGCACGCTCCTTTGACCTTCGCCGCTACGCCGAAGTGATGGCCGAGCCCGTCGCGCGTCCATGGCATGAAGATCACCGTCTGCGTTCGAGTCGCTGCCGGCGTCGGCGCGAGCAGCGACAGGGCAAAGACGAGCGCGGCAGCAATGCGGAGCACAGCGCTCGGCTGGTTCGCTTACGAAAAACCGTCTCCTCGGCCGAGGGGTAAAAAAGCGATTAACGCTCGTAGACCCAGCGCATGACGCCGGCGCGAACGACGCCGCGCTCCAGTTCGTGCACGCGGACCATGAGGCGCTCTTCATCTTCTCCCGGCTCGACACGCAGCGGCCTGCGTGCAAAGACCGGCCCGCGATCCGTCGCGCCGGTCACGCGATGGATGGTCGCACCGACCCAGGGGCTCGAAGCTGCAAGCGCGTCGCGGACGGCCCGCGGCCCCCGAAATGCCGCGATCGTTTGGCCGTCGGGCATCACGACGTCGTCGCGCCGCGGATCGAGCGGGAGAAAGGACGGGTGCAGGTTGAGCATCTCCGGAAAGGCCCGGACGAACGACTCGCCGAGCAGATGCATCCACCCCAGGAGCAGCGCGAGGTCGGGAGCTTGCGATCGAGCCGCTTCGAGCAGCCGCGCGTCGTATGCCGCGCGATCTTCTTCTGCTCGATTCCAGGAGACGATTTGCACCGATTCGATGCCGGCATTCCGTGCGCGCTCTACCGCATAGGCGTGGGGGTCGTTGCTGATGAGCCCGGCAACCTCGATCGGCAGCGCGCCGCTTCGGGACGCATCGAGCACGGCTTGAAAGTTGCTGCCGTTTCCGGAAGCCATGACCAACGCCCGTCGAGCGGGGCGATAGAGCGCCGTCCGCTCGAAGCGCTCCGCAACCCGCGCACCTGCCGCATCGGCGTAGTAGCGCACCAATCGTTCGTCGGTCACCGCCGGAATCAGCGTGCGCGCGAATCCTCGTGCGCGCATCGCATCGAGCGCGCCCCGCAATAGCAACCGGCCCAATCCGCGATTGCGCTCCTCAGGGGCAACGCCGAACGGTCCGAAGATGCCGGTGCCGGGTTCGCGCCCGAGTCGGTCGAGCCACGCGAACCGAAATCCCTTTGGATCGAGCGCAGCAAACCCAATCGGATTGCGGTCACGGCGAGCAACGATCGCGTCGCCAGCATCGGCCTCCGAACTCCAGCTCCCGCCAAAGACGTCGTCGATCCACGCCAGCGTTTGTTCGTCGGCACGTGCGGCCGGCGCGATCTCGATTCCCGGGAGCGGATCCGTTGGAAAAGGACGGTCGAGCTCGACGACGAGGTTGAGGAGCTCGGTCACGCCCGTCAATCGTAGAGCGGGCGCAGAACGGCCGCACACTCCTCCAAGAAGTCCACCTTCTCGCCGGAGAATACGCCCGTAGAATCGCTCTCGACATTTAACGTGCCGATGACGATGCCGCTCTCCGCGCCAAGGATCGGCACGACCACGGTGCTGCTCGCGACCGTCGTCCGCGTGCGCACCACTTCGTCGCCGGCCGCCGCGCCGGTCTGCGCGATCAGAGCGACCTCCTCGTCGCCGACGTCGTAGATTCCAACCCAGCGATAGGCGCCCGCATCGCGGACGATCTCCGCAGCGGCCGCAGCGCGCTCGTCACGCGGCGATTCCGAATCCGCTGCGCGTGCGAGGCCGCGCACGACCTCGCTCATCGATCGTCGCGCGCGGGATGGACGACGACCTGCGGTTCGCCCTCGCCCCTCGACTCGACCCAGCCGACGACCTTGGCACTCGGGACGGCGGCTAGCGCGGCCGGAGCATCGGTCACTGCCATTACGAGGTTGAATCCAACGCCCATGTTGAGAACGCGATAGCGCTCTTCGTGGCCGAGGTTTCCGCGCCGGACCAGCTCGCGCTCGATCGGCGGAACGCTCCAGCGCTGCTGTTCGAAGACCGCCTTGCAGTTGTCCGGCAGCGTGCGCGGAACGTTTTCGAGCAGACCGCCCCCGGTGATATGCGCCATCGTCTTGACCGTCGCAACGGCTTCGATGGCGCGCACTTCGCGATAGTACGAGGGATGCTCCGCGAGCAGCGCCTCACCATAGGTCGTTCCGGCGAACGGTTCCTTCCATTCGCCCGTCGGTATCAGCGCGCGTGCGAGCGAGTACCCGTTGGTGTGTAATCCAATCGCGGGGAGTCCGACGATCGCGTCGCCCGGTACCACGCTCGCAACGTCGGGAATCTTCTCGACCGGCACGACGCCGACGATGGTCCCGGCCAAATCGAAGTGCCCGCGGGCGTAGAGGCCGGGCATCTCGGCGGTCTCGCCACCGAGGAGCGCGCAATCGTGCGCCCGGCATGCTCGTGCGCAGCCGCCGACAATCTCGGCAGCAATCGCGGGATCGAGCTTGCCGACAGCCAGGTAATCCAAAAAGAAGAGCGGCGTCGCGTTACAGACCAAGATGTCGTTGACGCAGTGATTGACGAGGTCGCGACCGACACCGTCGAAACGCTCGAGCTCGGCGGCGATTAAGATCTTGGTGCCGACCCCGTCGGTCGAGGCGACGAGCGCGCGGCTGCCGTCGCCCGGTAAGCGAAAGAGCCCGGCGAAGCCGCCGATCGCGTCGAGTTGTTCGGGATGGCGCCACTCTGTGAGCAGGCTACGATAACGCGCAACGGCCTCATTGCCTGCCGCAACGTCGACCCCGGCGTCGGCATAACGGTCGGAAACGGCCGCTTTGACGCCCGAACGAGGATTCTCCCAGCTTCCCGCCATAGGCTGGCAGTACTTCACCGTTCGAAAGGTCCACCATGCAAGTCTATCGCTCCGCTGACGAACCCAGCGACGTCAGCGCCGCTGCCCTCGTCGTCCCGTTCTTCTCCGAGAGCCCGCTCGAGGGCATCACCAAAGAGATCGACGCGGCAAATGGCGGCGTCATCGCCGAAGCCCTCGCATCGGGCGAGATCCGGGGAAAGCTCGGCGATCACGTGCTCGCCTACGCCAAGGACCGACCCTACCGGCGCGTTCTCGCGATCTCGCTCGGCGATCGCGCGACCTTCGAACCATATCTTCTCGGCCGCTTCGCGGGGAGCGCCGTGCGCCATCTCGGCCGGCGGAACGTCGAAAAGATCGCGATCGCTCTTCCCCCGCAGGCCAGAGGCCGCGAAGCGATCTGCGCCTCGTTCGTTGCGGAAGGCGCGATTACGGGCAGCTTCGACACCACGATTTACCAAGAGAAACCGGAACGCCGTCTCGCGGTGAGCGAAGTCGCAATCCTCGGAAAGGGATTCGACGCCGCCGAAGTCGATCGCGGCATCGCGCGCGGCTCGGCGCTCGGCGAAGCTGTCAATTTGGCGCGGCGCTTGGCAGTGACGCCCGCGAACGACATGACGCCGACCCGGATGGCCGAGGAGGCATCGAAGATCGCGAAGGCGACCGGCCTGGAGATCGATGTCCTCGACGAAGCGCGCGCGCGCAGCGAAGGCATGGGCTCCTTTCTATCGGTGGCCGCGGGCAGCATCCAGCCGCCGAAGTTCATCGTCTTGCGTTATAACGGCGATCCGTCGAGCAAAGAACTGCTCGCGCTCGTCGGCAAAGGGATCACCTTCGATACCGGCGGCATCTCGATCAAGCCGGCCGAGAGAATGGAAGAGATGAAGTACGACATGTCGGGTGGAGCGGGCGTACTTGCGGCGATGAGCGCGATCGGAATGCGCAAGCCGAAGCTCAACGTGGTCGGCATCGTTCCCGCCACCGAGAACATGCCGGGCGGAAAAGCGACGAAACCCGGCGATATCGTCAGGGCGATGAACGGCAAGACGATCGAGGTAATCAACACCGATGCCGAGGGGCGCTTGATCCTCGCCGACGCGCTCTGTTACGCCAACAAACTCGGCGCAACGAAGATCGTCGACGCAGCGACCCTCACCGGGGCCTGCGTCATCGCGCTCGGCCACGCGTCGTCGGCCGCCGTGACGAACGACGATGCCTTCGGCGCACAGTTCCTCGCTGCTGCGAAGCCGACCGGCGAGCGCTACTGGCAAATGCCTTACTACGACGATTACACGACGCAGATGAAGAGCGACATCGCCGACCTCAAAAATACCGGCGGCCGCGCCGCCGGAACGCTGACCGCCGCGGCCTTCTTGCGCGAGTTCGTCGGAAGCACGCCGTGGATCCATCTCGACATCGCCGGCACGGCCTATCTCGATACCGAGTTTCCGTGGCAAGCGAAGGGTCCGACCGGAACGCCGGTACGCGCCTTCCTCTCCTTGGTGGAAGCGTTGTCACATTCCGAGCGCACGGAGTCGAAGGACGCGCCCGGGAACGGCGCGCGAACCGAAGAGCTGCGCGTTTGACCCTTCGACAGGCTCAGGGCGATGCCCGACAAGCTCAGGGTGACACCGGACAGGCTCAGGGTCACCGGCGCAACGGCGTCGAGAGCGCTCGGCCGTACGAACCCGAGAAGAATCCTGCGATCCGCCGCGTTACGGCGGGCGCGATCAAACGCCGTAAGGGCAAGACGCTCTTTCCGATAGCGACGGCCTACGACGCACCTTTCGGGCAGTTCGTCGAATCGGCCGGTATCGACGTCATTTTGGTCGGGGATAGTGTCGGCAACGTCGTGCTCGGCTTCGACGAAACGACGCCGGTAACGCTCGACAACATGATTTATCACAGCCAGGCGGTCGCGCGGGGAACGATGCGCTCGCACATCATGGCCGACATGCCGTTCGGCTCGTACCAGATCAGCAACGAGGACGCGCTGCGCAGCGCGATTCGCCTGGTCAAAGAGGGCGGCGCGTGTTCGGTGAAGCTCGAGGGCGGCCGCGACCAAGCCGAGCGGATTCGCGCCATCACCGGCGCCGGCGTTCCGGTCGTCGGCCACATCGGCGTCACCCCGCAGACGGCGGGTCTCGGCCCGGGATTCAAGATGCGTACGCACCGCGACCGGCTGATCGACGATGCGCGGGCGGTCGAAGCCGCGGGCGCGTATGCGATCGTTTTGGAAGTCGTCGATTACGAAATTTCGCGCGAAATTACCGAGCTGCTCTCGATTCCGACGATCGGCATCGGCTCGGGTCCGCACTGCGATTCGCAGGTGCTCGTTCTTCACGACATTCTCGGCATGTATCCGCATTCACCGAGCTTTGCAAAGCGGTATGCGGAAATCGGCAAGGTCGCGACAGAAGCGCTCGAGGCCTACGCGCGCGAGGTGCGCGACCGAACTTTCCCTGCCTAACCCTCCGAAAGGATATTATGAGCGACTACCATCAGCACGCCGATCTCTCGCTATTGCCCGAACTGCGAAAACTCGACGGCCCCGGATTCGAAGGCTTCGTCGCACTCGATAAGACCGTCGGCCGTACCGACGGCGCGATCCCTCAAAAGTACCGCGAGCTGATCGCACTCGGCGTTGCGATGACGACGCAGTGCCCGTACTGTCTCGACGTTCACACCACGAACGCCAAGAAGGCCGGCGCTACGCGCGAAGAGCTCGCCGAGACGGTCCACATCGCCGCTGCGTTACGCGCGGGCGCCGCTTTGACGCACGGCTTGCTCGCGCTGAAACTCTACGATAAGGCCTGAACTAGATTGCCGCGCCTGGTAGGCGCGTTCCGTGCCTACCAGTTGGCACTCTACCGCCTTAGGCTGGCGGCATGTTCGAAACGAGCGATTCCTCCGACCCGCTGCTTATCGCGATGCGCGCTTTCGAGCGCGTCCTTCTTGCGTGCGACGCCACGCCTCGAGAACTTCCAGACGGCGCCGCACCGCCTGCATCTCGTCGATCAAGGCAAGGCCGCCGGCGGCCAAATGACCCGCCTCCGCAGTCGAATGTAATTCCGCTTCGTCTTCGTCCGCGCTAGGCGAGGCATCCCGAACCTTTGCGCCGGCTCGCTCGAGCGCGGCCGTCACAAAGGCCTGCGCTCGCGACCGCGCCGCCTCGCTGAGCTTGCGGCCGAGGGGGCGGACTTCAACGATCATCGCGGCCTTGTTTGCCTCAACGAAGAGCCGCGTCTGCTCGCGCTCGAAGCCGTAGAGCGCCTCGGCGCTCGTCCCCAGAGCGCGCGCGAGGCGAACGATGACGCTGACCGAGGGGTTGAGCCGTTGGCCGGCTTCGATCTTGTAGAGCGTCGGGTGATTTACTTCGGCACGGCGAGCCAGCTCGTTCTGCGACCAGCCCAACGCGAGCCGGCGCGCGGCGATTCTCTTTCCCAACGTCACGCATCTGGACTGTAGCGAGCGGACGCGAAGGCCCTTGAACCAGACGGTCTTGACGCCTGGTTACGCCTTCTGTCAACCCGGCTTTAGTCAGCGCGTTGGAAGCTAGGCCGGGGCGGCGTGGATTTGGTGCGCGGCTGGGACGTTCGGATATTCGCCGATCAGGCATCCGAGGCACATCTCCTCGCGCTTGCGCCCGACCGCGGAGATCAATCCGTCGAGGCTGAGGTATCCGAGCGAATCGGCGCCGGTCTTTTGACGGATCTCTTCTACCGAATAGTTCGCCGCGATGAGCTCGTCGTAGGTCGCCATGTCGACCCCCAGGTAGCATGGATGCTTGATCGGAGGCGACGTGATTCGAAGGTGCACCTCGCTGGCTCCGGCCTCGCGCAGCAGCGCGACGATTCGCGGCGTCGTGGTTCCTCGGACGATCGAGTCGTCGACGACGATCACGCGCTGGCCCTGCAGGTTCTCGACGATCGGGTTGAACTTGAGATGCACGCCGCGCGAGCGCATGCGCTGGTCGGGGCTGATGAACGTCCGCCCGATATACCGGTTCTTGATCAAGCCTTCGATGTACGGTAAGCCGCTCTCGGTCGCGTAGCCGATGCCGCCGGCGACCGCCGAGTCGGGGACGGCCATCACGACATCGGCGTCGGCGGGATGCTCCTTTGCAAGCTGCCGGCCCATCGCGTAGCGCGCCATATAGACGGAGCGTTCGCTGAACTTCGAGTCGGGACGTGCGAAGTAGATGTATTCGAACATGCAGAGCGCCGGCTGCGCTCGTTCGACGTCGGTCCGATACGACTCCATGCCGTCTGGCCCGATGCGAACGATCTCGCCACGCTCGATCTCGCGCACGTACCGCGCGCCGACGGTTCCGAGCGCGCACGATTCCGAAGCAACGACGTACCCGTTCTCGCCCAAACGGCCGAGGCAGAGCGGACGCACGCCCCACGGATCGCGAAACGCGTAGAGCTCGTTCTGGGTGCAGAGGACGATCGAGTACGCTCCGCGCGCCTTCGCGAGAACTGCCTTGATGCGGTCGAGCATCGTTCCCTTCGACTCGACGATCAGCTTCGCCATGACCTCCGAGTCGGACGAGGCCTGTAAAACCGTTGTCGGCGCGAGCGACTCGCGCAGCTCGTCGGTGTTGGTCAAGTTGCCGTTATGCGCGAAAGCGAAGTCGCCGAGTTCGGTGCGCTCGAGCAGCGGCTGCGCGTTGACGACGATCGACGAGCCGGTCGTCGAGTAGCGAGTGTGGCCGATCGCGATATGGCCGCTCAGATCGCTGAGTATATCTTCGTCGAAGATGGCGCCGAGCAGCCCCATCTCCCGGTGCGAACGGATCGTTCCGCCGTCGGCGGCGGCGATCCCGGCGGATTCCTGTCCGCGGTGCTGCAGCGCGTAGAGCGAAAAGAACGCGAGGCGGGCGGCGTCGCGCTCGGGTGCGAAGACCCCCGTTATCCCGCACATCCTACGTTATTATACCAGACCCGTGTCATCCTGAGCGTAGGCGCGCAGCCGTGTCATCCTGAGCGAAGCGCCGCAGTGTGTCATCCTGAGCGTAGCGCCGTAGGCGCGTAGTCGAAGGACCAAGGACGAAGGACCAGCGGCGAGCGGCCTAATTCGAGGACCGCCTGCCGCCAAAGATCTGCAGCAAAGCAAGGAAGATATTGATCGCGTCGAGGTAGATGCTCGTCGCCATCATGACCGGCGTCAGGCCGTCGCCGCCGGCTCTCAGCCGCGCGAAATCGACTAGCACCAGCCCGGAAAAGATGACCAGCGTAATCCACGCGTACGTTTCAGGGTGAATGAAGCGCACGAAGATCGAGATCACCCCGACCACGACCAAGCCGAGCAGGGCGATCATGAAGAGGCCTTGGAAGCGCCGCAGGTCGAGGCCCGTCGCGTAGACGATGGCGCCTAGCGCGAACATTCCGAGCCCGGTCGTGAGCGCCGCGTTCACAACGACGTCGGGACCGAAGGCGCGAACGTACTGTCCGATGACCGGAGCGATGCCGACTCCCTCGCAGAATGTGAACGCGTAGAAGAGCAGCAGGGAGACCGCCTCGTTGCGCCGCGTCGCGTTGATACAGAGCAATAGGACGAACCCGGCAATCATCGCGATGAGTCCGACGCCCGGGGCTAATCCTTGAAAGAACCATGCCGCCATCGCCGTGACGCACAAGCCGAGAGCGGTAATGCCGAGTACCTGCGCGAGCAGCGAATTCGTCGGAATGGCCGGCGCTACCGGTGCGCCGTATTGGTTCTGCGGTTGAAAGCGAAAAGCCATGACGTTCTCTAGTAACCTCCCTCCCGGCGAGAGGTTACACCGGCCAAGCCGGCTTTCCGGCCAACGGGCGACGTTTTGCCCGATTCCGCTCCCGCTGCTAGCCTAGTGAAGCAATATCGGTTCGATACGTTAGCGCCTCGGTTCCGAGACGGCCGGCTAGCTGCTTTACGCCGCCGTAGGCTCTCGACCGAGCCTGCGCGAGTGAGTCGCCGAGCGCGGTCACGGTCAGCACGCGCCCGCCGCCGGTGCTCACGCTTCCGTCGACGCGTTTTGAGGCTCCCCAGAACGCTCGGCATCCGTCATCGAGCGTAACGTCAGGGCTCAGCCCCTGGAGCGGGGTATTGCTGCGCGGATAATCGGCCGTCGCCAGAACGACGCCGACACAATGTTGCGACGAGGTCGTCGCGAGCGAGAGGTCCATCGCGCCCAGCGCCACCGAGTGAAGCAACGCCGCGAAGTCGCCGCCGATGCGCGGCACCAAGACCTGCGTCTCCGGGTCGCCAAAGCGCGCGTTGAACTCGATCACGTGCGGGCCCGCGTCGTTCCACATCAGGCCGCAGTAGATCACGCCGATATACGTCTCACCCTCGGCGAGCAGCCCGCGCAGCAGCGGTCCGAGAATTCGCTCGCGCACGCGATCCTCGAGATCGTCGGGAAAATCGACGGGCGGGGAAAACGCGCCCATGCCGCCGGTGTTCGGCCCGGTGTTCCCGTCGCCGGCGCGCTTATAATCGCATGCCCCGCCGATCGGAACGATCGCCCGGCCGTCGCAGAGCGCGAAGAGGCTCACTTCACGCCCGTCCAAACGCTCTTCGAGCACGATGTCGGAACCGCCGCCGGGGATGTGCGCGCCCTCGTACCACTCGTGAAGCAGCGTGCGCGCGGATTCGGCGTCCGGCGTCACGACGACGCCCTTGCCCGCCGCAAGACCGTCGGCTTTCACGACGACGGCGCCCTTCCACTCGTCGAGCGCCTTCTGCGCGCCCTCGAGCGAGTGTGCGACGCTCGCGCGCGCGGTCGGGATTCCGTGACGTTCCATGAAGCGCTTTGCAAAAATCTTGCTCGACTCGAGCCGCCCTCCCGAGCGGTTGGGGCCGAAGACCGCAATGCCCGCATCGCGCAACCGGTCGCCGACGCCGGCCGCGATCGCCGTTTCCGGCCCGAGCACGGCGAGATCGATGCGCTCGTCGATGCAGCGGTGTGCCAGCGTTTTGCCGTCGGTCGCCGCGATCTCCCAATTCTCGCCGCGCGCGGCGGTGCCGGCGTTGCCGGGGGCCGCAAAAATCGCGTCGCACGACGGCGACTCCGCGAGCCGCCACGAGAGCGCGTCTTCGCGCGCGCCGTTACCGACGACGAGTATGCGCACCGGCTACTCCCACTCGACGGTGGCGGGCGGCTTCGTCGTGACGTCGTACGCGATGCGGTTGACGCCGCGCACTTCGTTGACGATACGCGCCGAGATGCGCTCGAGCAGCTCGTGAGGTAACCGCGCCCAATCGGCCGTCATGCCGTCTTCGCTGGTGATCGCGCGGATCGCGACGAGGTTCGCGTAGGTTCGTCCATCACCCATGACGCCGACGCTCTTGACCGGCGTGAGCACGGCAAAATACTGCCACGGACGCGGATCCAAAACCGCGCCGTCGATCTCCTCGCGCACGATCGCATCGGCCGCACGCACGATCGCGAGCCGATCGTCGGTGACGTCGCCGATGATTCTCACCGCGAGTCCGGGACCGGGGAAGGGTTGACGGTTCACGATTCGCTCGGGGAGACCGAGCGCTCGTCCGACTTCACGCACTTCGTCTTTGAAGAGCGTTCGGAGGGGCTCGATGAGCGAGAGGCCCATCTTCTCCGGTAATCCACCGACGTTATGGTGCGATTTGATCTTCTCGCCGGCCTTGCTCGCAGGTGTCTTCGACTCGATGACGTCGGGATAGAGCGTCCCCTGCACCAGAAATTTTACGCCGGGAATCTTCGCCGCCTCGCCCTCGAAAACGTCGATGAACTCGTGGCCGATGATCACCCGCTTGCGCTCGGGATCTTCGACCCCTCGCAGTTTTTGCAGGAAGCGTTCGCGCGCATCGACCGCAATGACGTTGAGGTGAAGCAACTCCCGGAACGCCGCGACCACTTCTTCTGCCTCGCCTTGGCGCAGCAGCCCGTGATCGACGAAGATGCAGGTCAGCTGTTCGCCGATGGCGCGGGCGACGAGCGTCGCCGCGACCGCCGAATCGACGCCGCCGGAGAGCGCGCAAATGACCTTATCGCTACCCGCCCGCGCGCGGATTTCTTCGATCGACTGCTCGACGAAAGAGTCCATCTTCCACTCCCGGCGCAGTCCGGCGATCTCCCCCAGGAAGTTGTCGAGAATCGTCCGTCCGTGCTCGGTGTGGACGACCTCAGGATGAAACTGTACGCAGTAGATCTTCCGCTTCGCGTTGCCCATCGCGGCAACGCGACAGCGCGCGGTCGATGCCAGCGCCCGATAGCCCTCCGCAAGCGCGACGACCGAATCGCCATGCGACATCCAGACCCGCGACTCATCAGGCACGCCGTTGAAGAGCGGCGTCTCGCGATCCAAAATAACGAGCCGCGCGGGGCCATACTCCGCGTGATCGAGCTTCACCAACTCGGCGCCTACGTCGCGAGCAACGAGCTGCATTCCGTAGCAGATGCCCAGCATCGGAACTCCCGACTCGACGATGGCCGGATCCATCTCGGGCGCGCCGTCGACCATCGCGCTCTCGGGTCCGCCCGAGAGCACCAAAGCGGCCGGATCGCGCGCGCAAAGTTCGCTCCACGGCGTGTCGTACGGAACGATTTCGCAGTAGACGCCGAGCTCGCGGATGCGCCGCGCGATGAGCTGGCCGTACTGCGCGCCAAAGTCGAGAACGAAGACGGTTTCGGGCATCGGCCCTATCCCGCCGCGGCGGCCGCTTTCAGCGCTGCGTCGTAGTCGGGCTCGCTCGCGACGTCGGGGACGATCTGCACGTACTTCACGGTGCGGTCCTTCCCGATCACGACGATCGCCCGGGCGAGAAAACCGAGCTCTTCGATCAGCAGGCCGTAGTTCAATCCGAAGCTGTGATTGCGATAGTCGGAGAGCATCTCGAGTTTGATATCGCCCTGCGCGCCGCACCAGCGCGACTGCGCGAAGGGGAGGTCCATGCTCACGACGGCGGCGCGCACGCTCGGCGGCAACTCGCCAAGCCGTGAATTGAATTTCTGCGATTCGAGCGCACAGACGCTCGTATCGAGCGAGGGCACGACGATCAGCAGCGCCGCGTTCTTGCCTCCGTCGAGCAAGATCTCAGGGGTGAGGGTCGAGAGATCGCCGGACGTCAGCGTAAACGCCGGCGCCGGGTCGCCGGCGTTGAGCTCCGGGCCGAGCAGCGTTACCGGCTTTCCTTTAAATAGCAGCGCGCCGGTGCGCTTTTGCACCTGGTCGACGGTCATAAGTACCTCCAACAGCAGTTTGACTTTATGTCAACACATCTTCGAGACGATTGGTGTCGCGTGACATGACGATCTCCATCGCGATCCGCTCTCCGACCGAGACGTCGCGTCCCCAGCGGTACGCCGAGTACGGCGTGTATCGCGTCCCCGGCGAGCCGGGGATCCGCAACGAAACATCGTAGCAAACGAGTTCCTTGGGCGGCCCCGCGGCGACGACGCACTGCAGCGCGAACGGGCCGATCACGCCCGGATGCCACATGTCGCGCGCCGCCTGCAGGAAGCGCTCGCCCATCGCAAAGGCCGGTTCGAGCATCGACTCCAGCACGGTCGCGGCGACGTGCCCGGCCTCCTCGAGCCGCATCGGCACGTCGCGCACGGCTTCGAGCGCGCTTGGCGGCAGGTTGCGAAAGCCCTCGAGATTCGTTTGGCGTCGCGTATCGGTGCCGCTCAGCTCGAGCTCCCCGAGCAGCGGCGAGTAGAAGAAGTTGAAGTTGACCGACGGGCCGAGTGCGTACTCCTCGATCCGGGCCGACGCGAGACCTTCGGCCGTAAGCGAGCCCGCTTCAATCAATCGCCGGCCGGTCTCTCGATACTCCTGCGCCGACGACGCCAGAAAGAACGCGCGCTCGAAACCGACGCGTGCGTGCGATGCCTTCACCATGACGAGGCGGTCGATCTCCTCCGGCGTCGGAAACTTGCGCGGGTGGCGAATTCCGGCACATTGCAGCAGTGCGTACTGGTTTGCGTGGCCTTCCCGCTCTTCGGCCTTTAGCAGTCCGCGATTGC
The DNA here is from genome assembly GCA_049585055.1 of Candidatus Cybelea sp. Classification (GTDB taxonomy): domain Bacteria; phylum Vulcanimicrobiota; class Vulcanimicrobiia; order Vulcanimicrobiales; family Vulcanimicrobiaceae; genus Cybelea. The sequence continues at coordinate 22,471 of JBAUYZ010000074.1, forward strand.
CGAAGAACGGCACGAGCATCCGTCGCTCGATCTCCTCGTACTCGTACTTCTGGCGCAGATAAACTTCGAACGACCGGTTCGGAACGAAGATCGCGTTGGCGTCGAGCAGCCGGCGCTGTACGTCCTCGCGCAGGATCTCTGCAAAGGAATCGAGTTCCACGACCGCATCGACGCAGCCGCGCGGCACGGGCTTCTCCAAAACCGCGAAATACCGGGCGTAGGTCCGGTCGCGCCCCTTCGCGGTCACGACGAGATTGCTCAGCCCTTGTGCGCGCGCGCCGTACGCAACTTCGAGCGCCGAGTGGCTCCCGATCGAGCATAAAGTTAGGCGAGATCGGTCGTAGCCCGCCAGCGCAGCGGCGACCTGCTCCGTACTCACCGCCGCGTCATTCGACGCGAACCTTATCGCCCATGCGCCGCCATACGATCGGAGCGTAGATCGCGACGAGGAGGATGCCCAGCCCGTTCACGACCAGCGCACAGGTCAACGCGATCGTCGACGGAGCCGCTTCAAAGATCGAAATTCCGGCGCGCCCTCCCGGAAATGCCGGCAGTAGGTAGGGGAAGATCGTCCCGGCAAACGCTACCAACAAGGATACGAGGAAACACGACGTCGCAGCGAAGGCGCGAACCGGCCGGCCGATGCGCGCACTCCACCACGACAAAATCAATAGCGGCAAGGAAATCGCCGGCATCGCGACGAGCCACGGCGCTCGAATCGGCATCCGCATCGCCAGGGTCATTGCGGTAACGACGACGTAGAGCGCCGCAACGACCCAGGGACCGGTTCCGAGCAGACGCGCCGCGCGAACGGCGGGTCTCCCGTCGATGCGCATGGCGGCGAACGCCACGCCGTGAACGGCCAGAGCCGCCAGGGCGAGGAGCGCCACGAGCAGAGCGTAGGGGTTGAGCAGAAAGGCAAACGTTCCGCGAAAGTATCCCGACGAATCGAGCGGAACGCCGCGCAGCAAGTTCCCAAGCGCCAGGCCGAAGACGAAAATCAAGAGCGCGCTCGAAAGCGCGAAGGCGGTATCCCAGGCCTGATGCCAGAGCGGTGAGGCAAAGTGCGATCGCAGCTCCATTGCCAGACCGCGAACCATCAGCAGCCACAGCACCACGATAAACGGTAGATAAAACCCGGAGAATGAGGAAGCGTAGGCCGCAGGAAAGAGCGCGAAGAGCGCGGCTCCGGCGGCAATAAGCCAAACTTCGTTGCCGTTCCAAAATGGGCCGATGCTCGCCATCGTCGCGGCGCGCTCCCGCTCGTCGCGCGCAATCAACGGCGCGATCGCGCCGACGCCGAGATCGTACCCATCGAGTACCACGTACGCCGTCAGCATGAACGCGATCACCACAAAACCTGCGACGCTCATGCCGTCGTAGCCGGGCCCTTTGACGGACCCTCGCCGATCTCACGCAGCACCAGGTAAATGAAAACCAAGCCGATCAAAAAATACATCCCCAGGAAACCGATCAGCGTGAAGATCGTCTCCCCCGCCGCCACCGTCGGCGAGTTCCCTTGCGCGGTCTTCATGAGTCCGTAGATAATCCACGGCTGACGGCCAACTTCGCTTACCACCCAGCCGGCCTCGTTGGCGACGTACGGAAACGGCATCAAGAGCATCAAACACCACAACATCCCCGAGGCGCGCCAGAGACGCCCAACGAGCAGCAAGAGTGCCGCGAGGCTCGACGCCGCCACAAAAATCGTGCCGAGGCCGACCATGATGTGATACGCATAGTAGGTGAGCTCGACTGGAGGCCAAAGCTCGCGCGCGTAGGCGCTGAGCCCTCCGACGTTGGCGTTGACGTTGCCGTAGGCTAAGAAGCTGAGGAACTCCGGTACGAAAATCGGATCGATGAGGCGCCGCCGCGCGACGTCAGGCATACCGATGATTGCCAGCGGCGCACCGCGGGTCGTCGCGAAGAGTCCTTCCATCGCCGCCAGCTTCACCGGTTGAAAGCTCGTGATGCTCTTGCTGTTGCCGTCCCCCGTCGGAAAGATCGTGAGCACGGCAAAGAGTAGCCCGACGACCACCCCGGCGCGCACGAATCGGCGACCGATCGCACCTTCACGCCCGCAAAGCACGTAATACGCACCAACGCCCGCAACGATAAATGCGCCGGAGAGAATCGCCCCCGCGAGGACGTGGGCGAACTGCCAGAACAAGAACGATGATGAGAGCATCAGCCAGACGTTCTGCAGCTCGATGACGCCATCGGAGCGCAGCACGTAACCGACCGGGTGCTGCATCCACGCTTCGGTCGCGATGACGAAATAGCCTGACAGCCACGAACCCGCGCAGACCAAGACCGCGGCCCAAGCGGCGAACATCGTCGGCGACCCGCTGCGGCGATAGAGCACGACGCCGAGAAAGATCGATTCAAGAAAGAACGCGAACATGCTCTCCATCGCGAGCGGCTGACCGACGACCGCCCCGCTGTGCTTCGCAAAGGCAGCCCAGTTCGTGCCAAACTGAAACTCCAGGGGAATTCCGGTGACGACGCCGGCTGCGAAGTTTATTGCAAAGATTCGCGTCCAGAACCCGGCAATGCGCTCCGCCTCCGGGTCGCCGGTTCGCGCCGCTTTCCAAGTATACGCCGCGACGAATGGCGCCAGCCCCATCGTTCCAATCGGAAAGAGGTAATGGAACATGACGGTGAACGCGAACTGCAGGCGATCGGCGAGAACCGAGTCCACTTCGAGACCGCGTCGCTTAGGTCCCGAGCAGCTTTCGCGCTTGGGCGCTGTCCTGATACTCGACCGTGAGAATCGCTTTGATCTGCTCGGCGACGAGGTGCGACTGCCGGTCGGTCATGCGCTGGAGCGTCGTATAGCACCAATAGAGAAGCATTGGAAGGTCGCGATCCCGCGGGTAGACTCGCTGCATCGCGACGATTGCCTTCGCAACGTCGAACGCCGGATCGCTCTCCTCGTTGCCGTAGTTATAGTCGAGCATGAAGTTGATGTGCTTGAGGCGATTCTCGATCTCGAGTATCGACATGTCCATCGGGCCGAAGTACTCGTCGGCCGGCGCCAGCGTCGAAAGGTAGGCGTCGTGCGGCATGGCGTTGACCGTGACGATCACGCGAATCGGATCGACCGCCTTGAGGTGGGCGAGAAAGCGCTGCGCGTTCGACAGGTCGCCTCTACTGAAGCCGCGGTCGGTCGAAGCACCGTTGGCGGCATTGACCAGTTCGTTTCCCCAGGTCGTCGGCAGGTGCGCGACGGGAAAGTTCGCGGCGGCCGCGCGCGAGAGCGCGAGCGATCGCCACGCGGGATCGTGCGTCAAGAGCCAGCCCCGCCAATCTGCCTCGACGACAATCAGCATTGCGTCGATGTCGCCGGGATAGGCTTTTACGTTCGCGCTCGCATCGGCGTCGGCGAGGCGCACCAACTGCTCGGGATCGTTTTCTGAGTTCACGCGCCGCAGCAATCCCTGCGCTTGCCCGAGCAGCTCCAAATCCTCGGAGTGCTTCGAGACCCAGTCGGCCGCTTCGCGCACCCACCAGACGGCCGCATCGTGGTTCGTCAGCGGATTGTAGTGAAGGCCCGTGCCGATGCGAACCGTGAGAATCGCGAGCTCGCCGTAATTCGGGTCGTCGGGATATTGCAGCGAGTAAGCTCGGCCCGCATTGAAGATCGTCGAGAGATAGATCTCTTGCGAGCGAAAATCCCAACCCACCGCGGCCCCCTTCGCGTACGCGTCCTTCATTTGCGCGTAGAGAACCGCCGGATCGACCTCGAGCGTGGCGCGCGCGGGCGGCGGCGCGACGATCGGAACGAGCAAGGCGAGCACGAGCGCTAGTGCGCTACAGAATGCTCGAGTCATCCAGCACCAAGTGCAGATTGTTCGTCAGCAGCGCGTTCTTGATCTCGCGCGCGATTCGCCGGCCGGTCGACATCGGTTCGGAGTAGTTGAGATACGAATAGGGCGACCCGTCGATGAACAGATTCGTTCCCGCAACGATGCGCGCGGAGATCTCCATGACGTAGAACTGGATGTCGGGCGTGATGATCGTCTCGATGCAGAACGCCCCGAAGAGTCCCTTCGGGCCGCAGATCTCCTGGCTCACCCGCACCACGTCGTCGCCCATTCGCAGCGCCTCGGCGAGCATCGATTCGCGCAGCGAGACCGGCTGGTTTCCGACGACGACGTAAGAGGGGCTGACGTCCATGCCCTCCTGCGCCGCGGCGGGGATGCGGCCGAGCGAATCGACGTTCGTTTCGTAGCGGCGGTCCATCGACATGATCTCGAGCTTGCGCTGAAGCGGCGAGTAGAAGTAATGAATGTAGAGCGGTACGCCGATAATGTACTCTTGGATCGTGTAGGCTTCTTTCAGGTGCGCCGCCCGGGCCTCGAAGTCGTGGGCATCCCTAATGAACATGTAACCCTTGCCGCCCGCTGCCCCGTAGAGCTTGACGATGACCGGCCGGTCGATTTCCGCGCCGCTGCGGAACTGCCGCGGAAGCTTGAGCCCCGCCCGCGAGAGCCACTCGCGCTGCAGCTCGCGGCTCGCCTCCCAGTCGAGGACCGCCTTATTCCCAAAGTAGGGAATCGTCATCTTCTTGTGTTCGTCGAGCGAGAGGTAGGCAACAAACGACCCGTGGGGCACGATGATGACCTTGCGCTTCTGAAGGTCCTCAATCTGCGTCATGAACTCCGAGTAACGTTCTAACGCGATCACTTCGTCGACGAAGGCAAATGACTTATAGAGCCTCTCCGTATCGCGGTTTGGTAAAGCGAGGGTTCGAAAACCCTCGTCGTGCGCTCCTTTGAGAATTTGCAGTGCGGAGTGCGAGCCGAGCGTCGCGATCGTATACGGCCGGTCCATGTCGCGCTACTTACTCGCTCCCGCCGGGAATGTCCCGGTCACGTGCAAGCTCCGGCGTTATGGCACGATCGATCGCGGGATTGCACAATAGACGCTCGATCGCCGAATCGAGCACCGCGCGGTCAACCGGCGCGCCCTTCGCGTCGAAGAGACGCCAGCTGACCGCACCCCCCTTCGACACCGCCGCTTCCCGGCTACGCTCCGGATGACACAATGGTACGATCCAGACTTCGCCCGCGCGGGGCGTGCACTCGTCGAGAACGGTGAGGCGGTGCTTGTTCGGATTGAAGATCGTTTCGTCGGCAAGAATGCGAGCCGTCAATGCGGCGACGTCGCCGTCTTCGTAAAAGCGGATCTCGCCGCGCTCGACGCGCTCTACGTCGACGCAGAGCCGTCGCAGCGTGACGAGCGCCGTATAGGCGGTGTTGTCCGGTATTTTGAGCGCGATTGAGACGGCTTGCATCAGGACGAGACCGCCTGCACGAAGCTGCGGAACAGGATCGCGCCGCCCGACGGCGCGAGCGCGTCGCCGTCGCTGCGATCGAGGTGGTTGAAGTTCCAGCCGTCGCGCTCCGGATGCGGCATGATCGCCAGCACGTTGCCCGCACGATTCACCAAGCCGGCGCAGCCGAGCGCCGATTCGTTGGGAACGGCAGCCGCATCGACGCTCCCATCTGCGTGCGCGTAGACGAAGAGCAGGTGGCGGCCGGCAACGATCTCGTCGAGACGTTCCGGTGTAGCCGCGAGGCGCCCCTCGGCATGTGCCGCCCATGCCGGCACGAGCGCGTTCTCCGGTAGTCCGGCGGTGATCGCGCAACGCGAGGGTTCGGTCGCGAGCTTCATATAGATGTGCCGGCAGACGAAGTGCGGCGCCGGCCCGTTGCGCGCGAAGGCCGCGGTCGGCTTGCGAACTGCGCCGGTACCCGGCACGAGTCCCGCTTCGAGCAGAATCTGGGCACCGTTGCAGATTCCAAAGACGAGCTTTCCGCGTTCGGCGCCGTCGATCACGAAGTCCATCATCCGGTCGTGCGCGGCGATCGCGCCGGCGCGCACGCGATCCTCGTAGGCGAAGCCTCCTGAGAGTACGTAGGCATCGTACTCGCGCAAGCGCTCGGCGGCAGTCCAATGGACGAGATCGGCATCGCCGCCGCAATCGCGAAGCAGACGCAGCGTCTCGTCTTCGGAGTTCGTCCCGGGAAAGACGAGGACGGCGATGCGCGCGCTCACGGATAGACCTCCGCAAGCGGCTGCGACCAAGTCGCGTACAAGTGCGGGATTTCGAAACGAATGCCGTTGACCACAAGCTGCGTACCGGTAACGGTTCGGCCGATTCGAAGCGCCCCGGTAAGATCGATCTCGCGCTCGTCGCTCACCTCGCAGATGTACCCGCCTGCCTCGCAGAGCGGATTGCCGAAATCGATCTCGGCGCCGAGCCTTCGGCCTCCCAGCATTGCATCGAACGCGAGACGCGCGAGCGCGGTGAGCATTCCGCCGGCCCCGATCGCCCGGCACGAGCGCAAGATGCCGCGGACGTTTGCGTCGTGGAGGATTCCCAGGGCCGCGCGCTCGCCGGCGTACGATATCGACGGGAGCGTGCCTTCGACGCCGAGCACCTCGGCGAGCACCGATCCGCCGACTGCAAGTTCGCGGCTTCCGATCCAGAGCAGCGCCGATTCCGCGGATTTCAAACCGGGCGTCACGACGTCGCCAACGTCGTCGAGCACGCCGACGCACGCGACGATCGCCGATGCGGGTATCGGCCGTTCGTCTCCCGATTCGTTGTAAAAGCTCACGTTGCCGGAGACGAACGGAAGGTCGAGCTCGGTCGCCGCGCGCGTCAGTCCGTCGACGCCGGCGGCGAACTCGCCGTACTGATCGGGCTTGCGCGGATTCCCAAAGTTCAGGCAATCGGTGAGTCCGACCGGACGCGCGCCGACGGCCGCAACGTTACGCATCGCTTCGATCACGGCACGTTCCGCTGCATACGCCGGATCGATGCGCCCGTAGCGCGGATTTCCGGCAACGGCGAGCGCCACGCCGAGCCGCGAACCGGGAATCGGCGCGAGAACGCCGGCATCGGCAGCGCCGCGAGGAATGACGGTACAGCCGCGCACCACCGCATCGTAGTTGCGATAGAGCGGCTCGCGTGAAGCAACGTCGCGATGCGCGAGCACGCGCGGAAAGAGCTGCTCGACGTCGACCGCCGCAATCTCCTCGGCCGGCCCTTCGTGGCGGATGACTTCGGTATACGGCAGCTCGTCGCGGATCGAGCCGGTAAGAAATTCGCTCTCGACGTCCATGACGATTTCACCGCGATACCGCAGAACGTACCGCCGTTGGGTCGTCACGCGACCGACGATGGTCGCTCGGGCATTGAAGGCAATCTCCGGCAGGGTGAACTCTTCGTTGTAGATGCGAACCGCCTCGCGCGCGAGATCGGCCGGAAGAACCCAGAGCAGACGCTCCTGGGTCTCGCCGATAGCGATGACTTCGGGCGGCATACCTTCGATTGCCACGTTGACGTCGTCGAGATCGATCTCCGCGCCGTAGCCTCCTTGTGCGGTAATCTCTGCCGAACAGCCGACCAGACCGCCGGCGCCGAGATCTTTGAAGGCCGCCGCGACGTTCTTGGAGCGCAGCAGCTCAAAGATGCGATAGCTGGCACGCATGAGAACGTTCTTCAAGAACGGATCGGGGACTTGGACCGCGCCCTTGTTGAGCTCCGCCTCGCCCGCGTCGAGCGTCAGCGATGAAAACGAGGCGCCGCCGAAGCCGCTTGGGTCGGTCGCCTTGCCGACCAGCACGATCGCCCAATCCGCCCCTCCCTTGGGCGCGTACGAATGGATAATCTCGGACTCCTTGACGATGCCGAGCGCGACGACGTTGACGAGCACGTTGTCGTCGAAGCCTTCGTCAAAATACACGTCGCCCGCGAGATTCGGAACGCCGATCGCGTTGCCGTACGACGCGATCCCGTCGACCACGCCCTTCGCGACGTGACGCGCATGGCCGCGCGCATCTTCCACGCGCCCAAAACGCAGCGGATCGGCAACCCCGATCACCTCCGCTCCCATGCAGAGCACGTCGCGCACGATCCCGCCGATCCCGGTCGCGGCGCCCTCGAACGGTACGATCTGTGACGGATGGTTATGCGATTCGTGGGCGACGACGATGGCGTAACGCTCGCCCTCATGCACGCCGAGGTGGAGCGCGCCGGCGTCCTCGCCGGGCCCTAAAACGACGCTGCCGCCATCCGTCGGGAGCCCCTTGAGGTGATGGCGGCTCGACTTATAACTGCAATGCTCGCTCCATTGTGCGTCGAAGGCATGCAGCTCGACGATCGTAGGTTCGCGGCCGAGCCGCTGTCTGATGCGCTGCAACTCGTCGTCGCGCAATGCGACGTTCGGAGCTCCGGAGAGTCCGTTAGCGGCCTGCAACAGACCGCTCAACCAAGGGCGTTTCCTTGGGTCATCGGCGCCTGCTGTTGCAACGAGGCGTCGGCGTGGAGCACGTTCGATCGCGCGTTTGCCTGCATCAAGAGCGTCCGTCCGTAGAGCACGGCGTCCTCCAGCCCCAACAGCTTCGCGCACTGCATCGCAAGCTGCGGCGGCCCGAGCGTGCCGTCGAGTACGGGGGCCGAGGAGGTCTCGTCGAGCATCGAGCGCAGCAAATCGTTCTCGCCGACCGCAATCAGAATCAAACGGGCGAAACTTGCCTCGAGCTGCTGCGCGAGTTGCAAGACGTAGCCCGGCGTCGACGAGGGACTCGCCACGTGGCGAACGGTCGGCAGGCCGAGTTGCCCCAGCATCTTGACGACCTCGTTCGCGCGCTCGACTTGCGAGGGCGAATCGGCGATCACGGCGGCCATTCCGGGACGCATCACCGGAAAGGTTCCGACGAAATCCGCGACGCGCTCGTACGCGCGTTTGACGTTCTCCAGCGCCGCATCGTCGACGCTTTCGAGGTTCCGATAGATCTGCTTGTCGAGCATCAGTTCTTCGCGCCCTTGCGGCCAGATGCGCCACGAATCGTTGTCGATGACGTCGGCGATAACGAGCTGCCCCTGATTCTCACCGCCGGCCAGGCGCCCAAACTCGATCTTCAGATCGACGAGCAGCACGTCGCGCTTGCGCCACGCGTGCGAGAGGATGTCGAAGGTCAAGCGCGCGAGCTCGGTCATCACGCCGATCTCCTGCGGGGCCGCGATGTTGCGAGCCACGATTTGGTCGGGCGTGATGAGCGGATCGTGTGCGGCATCGTCTTTGAAAAAGAACTCGATGACGCGCGGAACGAGCAGCGCGCCCCGCTGCAGGCTGGGATTTCTTTTGACGAAGGAGCCGGCCGCGACGCCCCGCGTGACGACCTCGAGCGGAATCATGTTGCACCGGCGTACGACCATCTCGTTCTCGTCGTCGTCCTCGCCGCCGTTGAGATAGTGGGTCGGCAAACCGCAGAGGTTGAGCAGGCGAAATACTCGCGCGGTCGTCTGAGCGGCGAGGCGCCCTTTGCCGGCAATCTCGTTGCGCCGCGCGCCGTCGCCCGCGGAGATGCCGTCCATCTGCGCGACGACGAGCTGGTGCGGCTGTCCGGGGTTTTCGTAGAGAACCTTGGTCTTGCCGCGCGTGATCTCGATGCCCTTGTTCACACGCGTACCTCGATTTGGCGCGGAAACGGCGCAAGGTTTTCGATTCGCCCGGCAAGCAGTCGCGCGCGCTGCGGCGCGGTCCCGACGTGCGTGCTCGGATCGAGCAAGCGCCTGATCTCGGCCGGATCGAGCAACGCCGTCAAATCGCGTTCTTCAGTAAGGAGGCGTGAGAGCGGATTGTCCTCACCACGCCCAACCGCGGCCCACGCCTCCATCGATGCACTGCGCAGTCTTTCGTGCAGATGCTGGCGGTCTCCGCCGGCGCGGACCGCTTCGAGCATCACGCCTTGCGTCCCGGTGAACGGAGCGTAGGTGCGAAGATTTGCGTTAATGCGCCGCTCGTCGACCTGCATGCCCTCGACGACCGTCCGTGCGAGCGTGATGATTTCGTCGACGCAGAGCAGGGCCTCTGGAAGAACGATTCGCCGGTTCGCGCTATCGTCCAAGGTGCGTTCGAGCAAGTTCGTCGCCGCGTTCTGCCACGTCACGTCGGCATAGGCGGGGAGCAAGCGCGCGAGCGAGCCGATGCGTTCGCTTAGAATCGGGTTCCGCTTGAAAGGCATCACCGAGCTTCCAACCTGATCTTTGCCGAACGGCTCCGAGATTTCGCCGAAGCCTGGGCTAGCGAGGATGCGCAAGTCGGCGGCAAACTTCGAGAGCGAGGCTCCTAGCCCGGCGAGCGCCGAGAGCAGCAGGTAGTCGAGCTTGCGCGGATAGGTTTGCGTGCTGATCTCACGCGCGAGCAGCCCGAAGCGCTCGAGGACGAAGGCTTCGATCTCGCCCGAACGACCGCTGTGCCGAAGGAGCCTCTCGTACGATGCGGCCGTGCCGACCGCGCCACGTAGCCCCTTCGTCGTCAAGTTCTCGAAGACGAACCGCAGCGTCGCGTCGTCGACGAGCAGGTCCTGCCCGTAGGCGGCGAGTCGATAGCCCAGGGTCGTCGGCTCCGCCGGCTGCAAGTGCGTATAGGCCATGCAGACGAGGTCCGCGTACGCTCGAATCTTCTCACCGAAGGCCGCGAGCAGTTCACCGAGGTTCTCGCCGACGTACGAGAGCGCGAGGCGCAGCCGGTAGGTCTCGACGGTATCCTCGACATCCATCGACGTGGCGCCGAGATGCAGCTTCCCACCGCCCCTCTGCGCTTGCTGCGCAAAGATGCGGATCTCGGCCATGAGATCGTGGTGGATTTCGCGTTCGAGCTCGATCGCCGCCTCGACGTCGATCTCGCCCGCGTGCTCGCGAAGATCGGCAAGCTCGGCCTCCTCGATCAGACCGTGCGCCGATTGCGCTTCGGCGAGCGCGACCCAAACTGCCCGCCATAGCCGCCGGCGCATCTTCTCCGAAAAGAGCGAGCGCAGCGGCGCGCGGCCGTATCTCCACGAGAACGGCGACGCGTAGGTTTCATAATCCATGCAGAACGTTGGCCTTCGCCCCGCGGGAAGCCGCCGCCTCGTCAGCGTAGAGCAGCGTGAATGAAGCCCGCCGCCGCGCTGCCGATCCTTCTTGCGGTCGCAGTTTCGGGTTGTACGAAAACGGGATACGAAACTGGTGCGCGCCATCCGTGGACGCGACCCGGCGTGCTGCGCATCGCGATCGGCGAGGAGCCGAAGAACCTCAATCCGCTCCTTGTCGGCACTACCTACGAGATCTTCATCGACCGGCTGATGTTCGAGCCGTTGATCTCGGCCGATCCGCACGGCAACGCCGTCCCGATGCTCGCCGAGAGCGTGCCCTCGCAGACAAACGGCGGAATCAGTTCTGACGGCCTGACCATTCGCTATCATCTGCGGCACGACGCGCGCTGGACCGATGGCGTCCCGGTGTCGGCTCGCGACGTACTCTTCTCCTGGCAAGCGATCGAGAACGCCAACAACAACATTATTTCACGTCACGGCTACGACGACGTTAGAGCGATCGATGCGCCCGACCCGCAGAACGTCGTCGTTCACCTCAAACGGCCCTTCGCGCCCTTCGTGAACACGTTTTTCGCCGAGAGCGATCAACCATACGACATCGTGCCGGCTCACGTCCTTGCCCGCTATCACGATATCAATAGCATTCCGTTCAATGCTGCTCCCACGGTCTCCGACGGTCCGTTCCGCTTCGGACGCTGGCAGCGCGGCGACCGAATCCTGTTCGACGCGAATCCGGCCTTCTTTAAAGGCCGGCCCGGCCTTAGTCGCGTCGTACTGGAATTCATTCCCGATGAGAATTCGGCGATCAGCCTGTTACGCTCGCACTCCGTCGATTACATCTTCCAACCGACGATTCAAACGTTTCCGTTGCTGCGCTCGCTCCCCGATGCGCGAATCGTCAAGGTTAACGTGAACGGCTACGAGGGAATGGAGCTTAACACCTCGCACACGGTCCTTGCGGATCCGCGCGTACGCGCCGCGATCGCAGCCGCGATCGACAAGGACGCACTAACCCGGCAACTCACTTTCGGGCAGGAGCGGACTGCGACCGAAGATCTTCCCGATTGGCTGTGGGCCTTCGATCCTGCGGTGAAGTCCGCGCCGTTCAGTCCGACCGCGGCGACGGCGCTGCTCGCGAGCGCCGGCTGGATCGCCGGCTCCGACGGCGTGGTGCATAAGCAGGGACGCCCGATGGAACTTTTCCTGGCGACCAATTCCTCATCGGCGACCGAACGCTCCGGGAGCTTGCTTATTCAGGCGGCCTTGCGGCGTATCGGCATTTCGGTCGACGTGAAATACTACCCGCCCGATATTCTCTACGGACCGGCAGAGATGGGCGGCATCCAGCACGGCGGTAAGTTCGACCTTCTCGCCTTAGGATGGTACTCGGGAAGCGACCCCGACAACTCGTCGCAGTTTACGTGCGCAAATCGTCCGCCGAACGGTTACAACGATACACGTTACTGCAACGCTGCGATGGAAGCGGCGCAATCGGCCGCGCTCGTCCATTACGATCGTCCGACGCGCACGCGCGCCTACTCGAGGATCGAGAGTCTGCTCGCGCGCGACAATCCCATCGTCGTCTTCTGGTGGCAGCGCCAGTTAGAGGCGATCTCGGTCGATTTCCACGGATTCGCCCCCAACCCGGTGATGGAATCGTGGAACGCCTGGCAGTGGAGCATCTAACGCGTTTCGTTGCGGATAGCGGGCGTCAATGCCGCGCCGGCCGCGACGACGAGGAACCCGAACGCGGCAACGAACATCGCATCGTGCGGTGAACGGTGGTCCGCGACCCAACCGAAGAGCAGGACCGCCGGCGCGATGCCGGCTAGCACGAAAAGACGCACCGCTCCCATCACCCGCCCCACCATGTGCTCGGGCGTCACGCGGATGCGAAAGCCGATGACTTGAGCGATTTCGAAGTTGGCCAGCGCGTTCGACGTTGCCCAAAAGAACGCCGCCGCCCACATACTCTTGACGAAGACCACCGGTACGAAGATCAACGCGTCAAGCAGATAGCTGATTACTAGAACGCGTCCGAACGGCCAGCGTTCCGGGAAGCGTGCGGCCAAAACGGCGCCGGCAAGCGCTCCGGCAGCCGAGATTCCGAAGAAAATTCCGACCTGCTGATCGGATGCAGCGAAGGTTTTCTTCAGAAACGGAATGAGAATCGAGTACCCGCCAAATCCGAAGACGTTGAAGACGAATGCACTCGTGGTCTGGGCGCGCATTCCGAGATCGGCCCAGAGCTGCCGATAGCCGAGCGCAGCGTCGGCGAGCAAGTGACGCAGCGTCGGCAATCCGGCGGGGCGATCGGGCCCGAGCGTCGGTATCGTCGCGAGCGAAATCTGCGACGCCAAGTAGGTGCAGGCGTTGATCGTCAACGCCGGAAGCGGACCGAAATAGGCAAAAATCGCGCCGCCGATCGCCGGCGTGATGAGGTTCGACGCATTCTCCGCAGCGATCAGCACGGCGACGGCTTTGGTGGCTCGTTCGCTTCCCAGCAGATACGGTATGCTCGAGGCTTGTCCGCCGAGGAACCCGGCCGCGCAGATCGAGACGATCACTAATCCCCCGTAGATCATCGGAAGCGTCAGCACGTGGAACGCATAGCCGACTGCGAAGAGCGCCATAATCGTAAAGCGCACCGCATCGCAGCCTATCATCAACCGCCGGCGATCGATGCGATCGGCGAGCGAACCGCCAACGAGCGAGAAGATCGAGAAGGGTGCGATCTCGCAGATCAACGCCGTACCGGTGGAGAGTGCCGAGTGCGTGAGATGGTAGGCCAGCAACGGAACGGAGAGTAGGCGTAGGCCGTCGCCGACGAAGCTGAGCGACTGCCCGGCAAAGTAGCGCCGAAAGGCCGACGATGCGAAGACGCTCGGCGCACCGGCCGCGCTGCCCACCGGAGCTATCGGCGCGAGAGACCGGCGAGTTCGGCGGTGATCCGGTCGACGAGGGTACGATGGTCGTCGGGGTCATTTCCGGCGCGCCCCGTCACGATCGCCTCGATTCCACGAATCGCGCGCTCGTACGCGACGCGCGCGCGCCGTTCCCCGACGCGTTGCGCGACCGGGCGGAGCATGCGTTCACGCCAGCGAGCGCGCGGCGGCAGTTCGCCCCCCGGCCGTGCCAGCTCCCAGAGATTCATGCATTCACTGGCGAGCGCCGAGAGCAGCGGAATCGCGGCGTTGCGCGGTTCGTTGGCAAAGAATTCGTGCGCGATCGCGAGCGCCTCGCCGATTCGTCCTTCGGCCAGCGCACTTGCATAACGATAGGCTTTTGGATCTTCGATTGAGATCGCTTCGCGCTCGAGATCCTGCAGCGTGATCTTCTTCCCGCCCAGCGCGAGCTTCTCGAGATCGTTACGAACCGCGGCGAGCTCGGCATTGCTGCGCGCCAGCTCGTCGATCGCTCGGGGCTCGGCCTTGGCGTTCAGTCGCTTCAACGTTTCCTCGACGAATCGCGTGCGGCTATCCTCGCCGGCGGTCGTATCGACGCGCAGCGCCGCGCGCCCGGCCTTGACACCGAACGACTCGGGACCCTTTCCGCGCGGCGCGAGGAGATCGACGAGCACGAGGGTGCTTCCCTCCGGAACGTTTTGAGCGACGTCCCACAGATCGCGCCGCGCGGCCGCGCGCATCGTCTGCGTCTCGGAAGCGACGACGACGCGCCGATCGGCCAAGAACGGCATTGCTTGCAACGCCTCCGCGACGCGTCCGGCGTCGCCCGCCTCCTCGGCGGAGAAGCGTTCGAGATTGAGGTCGCGGACTTCCGCGGGCAGCAGGCGGTCGAGCAGAACCTCGAGCGCCCGCTCCGCGAGCACGCGTTCGGTGCCCTCGATCACAACGAGCTTGCCGATCGCGGGTTGCTTGTCGAGAAAATCGTAAAACTTCATCCTTCGACCCTTCGACAGGCTCAGGGCAAGCCGGAAAACGACACAGATAATGCGGGGCGGAACTCAAGGGTGGGAATCGATTCGATGTAGGGCGGGCGGAGTATGCCGTATTCGGTGATGAAAGCGGTCACGAGATGCCCCGGCGTGACATCGAAGGCCGGGTTGTAGACGGCGGCGCCTTCGGGCGCGGTTCGGTTGCCGCCGAAAGCGGCGACCTCATCGGCGGCGCGCTCCTCGATCGGGATCGCGGCGCCGTTCTCGGTGCGCAGGTCGAACGTCGAGCGCGGCGCGGCCACGTAAAACGGAATTCCGTGATGCGCTGCGAGGATTGCTATTCCGTACGTACCGATTTTATTGGCGACGTCGCCGTTGCGCACGATCCGATCGGCGCCGACGATCGCCAAATCGATTCGCTGCTCTTTCATTGCTAGAGCCGCGGCGGAGTCGACCATCAGCACCGCATCGACGCCGGCGTCGCGCAGCTCCAAGTAGTTCAAGCGCGCACCTTGAAGCAGCGGGCGCGTTTCGTCGACGAAGACGCGCGGTTTCTTCCCGCCGCGGTGCGCGGCGATAATGACGCCGAGCGCCGTGCCGCCGCCCGCAGTCGCGAGCGGCCCGGTATTGCAGTGCGTCAGTACGCGCGCACCTTTCCGAACGAGCTCGAGCCCGTTGGTCGCGATCGCCGCGTCGATCGCGATCTGCTCGTCGTGAATTCGCCGTGCTTCGTGTAAGGGATCTTTCGCCGCGAGCACCTGATCGACGGCCCAGGCGAGATTTACCGCCGTGGGGCGCGCTTCGCGCACGCGCCGCACTGCCGCCTCGAACTCATCGTCGGCACGGATCGCATTCCGGAGTAGCGCGACGCCGTATGCAGCGAAGACGCCGATGCAGGGTGCGCCGCGCACCGCAAGGCTCTTGATCGCGCCGACGATCTCATCGACGGTTTGCGCGCGAACGTAGCGAACCTCGTGCGGAAGCAAACGCTGATCGAGATAGCGTACCGCGTCGCCATCCCACTCGATTATTGTAATGACGGGTTAGACGCCCACCGGAACCTTCGTCGCATAGCAGGTGCGGCAGTAAACGGGCCGGTCGCCGCGCGGGCGGAACGGCACCGTCGTCTCCACGCCGCAGGCGGCGCAAACGGCTCCGTAG
>JBAUYZ010000075.1:0-2637 GCA_049585055.1 Candidatus Cybelea sp.
GTATTCTGCGCGCGAGCACCGGCAGCGCGGTCGTCTCACTGCGCGACGGCGCGACGGCGGTTGCGGAGCAGCGCGTGCCGCTCGATGCCGCGGGCGCGTTTACCACTTCGTTCGTCCTGCCGGAGAACGCGGCCGCCGGGGAGTACGCGGTGCTCGCGCAAGCCGCCGGCGGCATCGGCGGTGCGACCGCGGAGGTCGATGCAAACGCGGGCGGAGTGTCGCTGGAGGTCAATGCTGCGTGCGGCGGTTCGTGCGATCCCACGCGGGACGTACCGCTTCTCGTCCATTCTTCTCGCGGCGGCGTGACCGTGCGCGTGACCGTCGTGCGCTCGCCGCACGTCTACGCCGGTGAGACTTCGGAGAACGTACCGTGGGCGACGAGTCCGTGGTTCGACGGCGCCGTCGCGACCGACGCAGAGGGCAATGCAACCGTGCAGATTCCGCATCCGAACGACGAGTTCGGTTCTACGTACGGCGTGCGGGTCGAATCCGGCGGTGCGACCGCCGCGACGCGCGTGAGCGTGCCGACGGCCGACGCGGCGATTCGCTTAGAGGTGGATCGAATCGAACAGAGCATCGGCACGCCGCTGGATTTCGACGTCTATGCCGACACGCTCGACGGAAAGCCGCTTTCGGGCGCAGCGGTAACGGTCGCGCTCGCGCACGGTGCTTCGCGCGCGCAGCAGAGCCTCACGCTCGATGCGGCCGGGCACGCGCGCGGCACGTTCAGCGCGCCCGATCTCGGAACGAATTTTTTGATCGCCTGGATCGATCGGGGCGGACGGGCAATCGATGCGGCGCAGGTGCGAATCGATCCGCAAGCCGTGGCGCCCGCCGCGGAAGGCGGCAGCGCGAACGTTCGCATCCGGTTCGACCGCGACGTCTATCGGCCCGGCGACGAGATTGCCGTCGACGCCGAGGCTCCAGGATCGCAGGGCGTTGCGTTAATTACTTTCGAAAGCGCGCTCGGTGTGGACCTTCGCGTCGCCAGGGTCGTGCAAGGACATGCCGTCGCGCGCCTGCGAGCCAGCGATGCCGCCGGCGAGCTGAGGGTCGGCGCCGCCTTCGTGCGCGACGGCGCAATCGAATGGAACACCGCGCCGGTCGCGCTCACGGCGCCCGGCCGGCCCCACTCCGCGCAGCTCTCGATTGAAAGCGGCGCGTTCGCGCCGGGGGCGGCAACGAACGTTTCATTCGACGGCACGCCGGCCGGCCCGGGGACGTTCGTCGTGCGGATCAGTCGCGGCGCACCCTCGGGCAGTGCGCTCTTTCGATCGGCTCCGTCGTTGCTCGCCATCGGCGTGAGTACGACGCAGAACAGCGCGCCGGAGACGACGACGTGGCATCCGTGGGTACGCTCGACCGGCGATCGCGCGCAAGCGCTCGGATTCGTACGCCGTACGCAGCCCCCGCCGGAGGCCTCGCTCGCGCAAGCCGAGACCGAAGCGGTCTCCTGGGAGGTCGCGCGTGCCGCGCGCGGCACGATCGCGGTCGAGCTTCCAACTCGGAGCGGCCGCTACGATCTCTCGGTGCTCGGAATCGCCGACGACGGAAGCGTGATCGCCGGTTCGTCGACCGTCGTCGTTCGATGAACGCGGAAGCCTAACGCGATGGCGCTCATGCTGCTCGATACCTACGGCCTCGTCTACCGCGCGTTCTTTGCGCTCCCCGGATTGACGACCAGTAAGGGCATGCCGATCAACGCCGTCTACGGCTTCACGATGATGCTGAACAAGCTGATCGCCGACGAGAGACCGACCCACATCCTCGCCGCGTTCGACAAAGGCATGCCGGCCGAGCGCGTCGCGCTCTTCGCCGAGTACAAAGCTCAGCGGCGCGAGATGCCCGACGAACTGCGCGGCCAGTTTGGGCTCGTGCGGCGCGTTCTCGAGACCTATCGCATACCGATCGTCGAGGTCGAGGGTCAAGAGGCCGACGACGTCATCGCGACGCTCGCACGACAAGCCGAAGAGGCGAGCGAAGAAACGATCGTCGTAACGGGCGATCTCGATCTCTTGCAGATCGTCGACGAGCGAACGACCGTGCTGACGACCCGGCGAGGTATCACCGAGCTAGGGCGTTACGATCCTGTCGCGGTGCGCGAACGATTCGGGCTGGAACCGGCGCAGCTTCCGGATTATCGTGGTCTCAAGGGCGACCCGTCCGACAATCTTCCCGGAATCCCAGGCGTCGGCGAAAAAACGGCGACTAAACTTTTGCAGTCGGCGGGATCGCTCGACGCGCTCGTCGCCGATCCATCGCTCGCGGGCAATCCGAAACTCCAAGCATTGATCGAGCGGTACGGGCAGCAGGCCTGCCTCTGCCGCGCGGTCTCGATCGTGCGCCGCGACCTCCCGCTGACGATCGATTGGGAGAGCAGCCGGTACGGCGTGCCCTCGGATCGCGATCTCTACCAGCTTTACTCCGAGCTCGAGTTCAAGACGCTGCTGGCGAAGCTGCAGCCGCCTTCCGATCTACCGCTCTTCGAAACGAGCGCGAAGCTGGAAGGCACTTACCGGAGTTACGTGCCCGCGGTCGATCCTCCGGAGTTCGCGCGTCTGGCCGGCGAGCTGCTCGCGCTCGGGGAGGGCGGCAACGCGGTCGTCGCGATGCGCGGCGACGAGATCGGCGTGAGCT
>JBAUYZ010000076.1:0-21955 GCA_049585055.1 Candidatus Cybelea sp.
ACGGTCGCCACGACGCTGATTTGGACCGAGTAGGCGTGCCACCACTTACACCAATCCCATTTTTCCATTCCGCTTTCCGTTCGCCAAGCAAGGGGACCGTCCTATGAGCCAAGTATATTGGCCCCCAAGCTGTCATGTATGTCCCAGAGGGCCCCATTCGCGGCTGCTAGGAGCCCTACAGGCTCCTAGAGCATCACGCGGCGGAAATCGGCGAGGAGTTCGGCGATGTAGACCAGGAAGCGCGCGGCGCCGGCGCCATCGATCACGCGGTGGTCGTAGCTGATGCTGATCGGAAGCATCAAGCGGGGCACGAAGGCCTTGCCGTCCCAGAACGGCTTGGTCGCCGTGCGCGTCGCGCCGAGGATCGCTACCTCCGGCGCGTTGACGATCTGCGTAAAAGCCGTGCCGCCGATGCCGCCGATCGAGGAGATCGTGAAGGTACCGCCCTGCATCTGTGGGAGGGTCAGCTTGCCCTCACGCGCCTTACCGGCAAGCTCCTGGGCCTCACGCGCAATTTCGATCAGGCCCTTCGAATCGGCGTTCTTGATCACGGGTACGATCAGTCCGCCCGGCGTATCGGCGGCGAACCCGATGTTGTAATACTGCTTGAGAATCAACTCGTCGCCGTCGAGCGATGAGTTGAACTCCGGAAACCGCTGCAACGCCGCTACCGATGCGCGAATGAGAAACGCGAGCATCGTGAGCTTCGGTCCGCCGGACTTGGATTGTTCGGCGTTGACTTCGTGACGAAGCTCTTCGATCGAGGTGACGTCGGCCTCGTCGTAATTGGTGATGTGGGGAACCAGAACCCAGTTGCGATGGAGGTTTGGACCCGAGAGCTTCTTGATGCGCGAGAGCGGTCTCCGCTCGACCTCGCCGTACTGGGCGAAATCGAGCTTCGGCCACGGCGGCAAGCCCGGGAAGGGTGATCCGCCCGCGGTGCCGCGGCTCTGCAACGCGCTCTTGACGAAGCCTTGCACGTCTTCCCGAGTGACGCGTCCGTTCGGTCCGCTGCCGCGCAACCCGCGAAGCTCGACGCCGAGCTCGCGTGCGAAACGACGCACGGCGGGTCCGGCGTGCACCATACCGTCGGCGGCGCTCGCAGTGGCGGCTTGGGGTTGCGGCGTCGACGGTGCGTCGGGTTGCGAGGCCGCGACCGGACTCGTTGCAGGCGCGGCGCTCTTCTGCGGCGCGCCTGTCGGGCTGAGCACCGCTATCGGCGTGCCCTGCGAGACCTTATCGCCGACTTTGACCTTGACGTCCGTAACGACGCCGTCGGCCTCGGCTGGCACTTCCATCGAGGCTTTCTCGCTCTCGAGCGTGATGAGCGAATCGTTCTTCTTGACGCGATCGCCGGGTTTGACCAAGACCTCGATCACGGGAACGTCTTTGAAGTCGCCGATGTCGGGAACGCGCACCTCGACCGCGACGCCGCTCGCCGCGTCGGCGGGTGCCTTCGGCGCTTCGGCCGGCACTTTCGGCGCTTCTGCCGGCGCTTTCGGCACTTCGGCCGGCGCTTTTACCTGCGCCGTCTCCGCGCCAAGCACCATTATCGGCGATCCCCGCGAAACTTTGTCGCCGACTTTGACTTTGACGTCCACAACGACGCCGTCGGCTTCGGCCGGCACTTCCATCGAGGCTTTCTCGCTCTCGAGCGTGATGAGCGAGTCGTTCTTCTTGACGCGATCGCCGGGTTTGACCAAGACCTCGATCACGGGAACGTCTTTGAAGTCGCCGATGTCTGGAACTCGGACCTCGATCGTTTCGCTCATAGAGTTCGCCTATACCGTGATCGGATTGGGCTTATTCGGATCGATCTGATACTTCTCGATTGCCTTCTGTACCGTCGCCGCCGGAAGGCTCCCTTCGTCGGCGAGCGCGCGCAATGCCGCGAGGGTGACGAAGTGCCGGTCTACCTCGAAAAACCGGCGGAGCTTGCGCCGGAAATCGCTTCGGCCGAAGCCATCGGTGCCGAGCGCGACGTAGCGGCGCCCCACAAACGGCCGGATCTGCTCGGCAAAGGTGCGGATGTAATCGGTCGCGGCGATGCCGGGGCCCAACCTTCCTTGCAGGCACGTCTCGACGTGCGACAGGCGCGGCGGTTCCTGTGGATGCAACAGGTTCCACCGCGCAGCGGCGACGCCGTCGCGCTGAAGTTCGTTGAAACTCGTCACGCTCCAGACGTCGGCGCGCACCTTCCATTCGTCGGCGAGAAGATCCGCGGCGGCTTCGACTTCGCGAAGGATCGCCCCGGACCCAAAGAGCTGCACGCGCGGCGTTTTGTCGTCGGGGGCGCCGGCGTCGCGCAGCAGGTACATGCCGCGCAGAATGCCGTCGCGCGCATCCGGCGGCATCGCCGGATGGTGGTAATTCTCGTTCATCAGCGTGATGTAGTAATAGACGTCCTCTTGCTCCGCGAGCATCCGGCGCAACCCGTCTTGGATGATGACGGCCAGCTCGTACCCGTAGGTCGGATCGAAACTCACGCAGTTCGGTACGAACGAGGCGGCGACTTGACTGCTCCCGTCTTCGTGTTGCAGGCCCTCGCCGTTGAGGGTCGTGCGCCCCGACGTCGCGCCGAGGAGAAAACCGCGCGTGCGGCTGTCGCCGGCCGCCCACGTGAGGTCGCCCACACGCTGAAACCCGAACATCGAGTAGAAGATGTAGAACGGAATCATCGGCAAGTCGTGGTTCGTATACGACGTACCGGCGGAGATCCACGATGAGAGTGCCCCGGCTTCGTTGATTCCTTCCTGCAGAATTTGCCCGAGCTTATCCTCGCGATACCACATCAGCTGTTCGGCATCTTGCGGATGGTAGAGCTGTCCGACCGACGAGTAGATACCGAGCTGGCGGAACATGCCCTCCATGCCGAACGTGCGCGATTCGTCGGCGACGATCGGCACGACGCGCGGCCCGATCTCGCGGTCGCGCGCGATCGCGTTGAGGATGCGAACGAAGGCCATAGTCGTGGAGATCTGGCGTTCTCCGGTGCTCTGCAGCTGCGCGTCGAAAACGGAGAGCTCGGGAACGGTCAGCGCGGCCGACTTCTTGCGCCGTTGCGGAACGCTCCCGAGCGTGGCGAGCCGTTCGCGCAAGTAGCGCATCTCCGGCGCATCATCGGGCGGCTTAAAGAACGGAATTTTTTCGCCCGCGAGCGCCGCGTCGGGAATCGGAAGCGAGAAGCGGTCGCGAAAGACGCGCATCGCTTCGACCTCCATTTTCTTGGCTTGATGCGCGATGTTCTGCCCCTCACCGGCCTCGCCCATGCCGTATCCTTTGATCGTTTTGGCGAGCACGACCGTCGGCTGGCCGCGATGCTCGAAGGCGGCTTTGTACGCGGCGTAGACCTTGAGGGAATCGTGGCCGCCTCGCTGCAGTGCCCAGATGTCGTCGTCGCTCCAGCCCTCGACGAGCGCCTTCGTCTCGGGGTAGCGGCCGAAGAACTCGTCGCGCACGTACTTGCCGTCGCGCGACTTGAACGTTTGATAGTCGCCGTCGACGCACTCGTTCATGAGCTGGACGAGCCGCGTGCCTGCATCGGAGGCCAGGAGCGGATCCCAGCGGCTTCCCCAAATCACCTTGATCACGTTCCAGCCCGCGCCTTTGAAGACGCCCTCGAGCTCTTGGATGATCTTGCCGTTTCCACGCACGGGTCCGTCGAGGCGCTGCAAGTTGCAGTTGACGACCCAGATGAGATCGTCGAGTTTCTCACGTCCCGCGAGCGAGACCGCGCCGAGCGATTCGGGCTCGTCCATTTCGCCGTCGCCGACGAAAGCCCAGACCTTGCGTCCGGTCGCGTCGAGCAATCCGCGGTCGTGCAGGTAGCGCATGAAGCGCGCTTGATAGATCGACATGATCGGTCCCAATCCCATCGAGACCGTCGGAAACTGCCAGAATCCGGGCATCAGCCACGGATGCGGATATGACGAGAGACCCTTGCCGTCAACTTCTTGGCGGAAGTATTCGAGCTGCTCCTCGGTGATGCGCCCTTCGAGAAAGGCGCGCGCGTAGATGCCCGGCGAGGAGTGGCCCTGAAAGAAGACGAGATCGCCCCCGAACGGTTCGGCCGGCGCGCGAAAGAAGTGATTGAAGCCGACGTCGTACAGCGTCGCGGCCGATGCAAAGCTCGCGACGTGTCCGCCGAGCTCGGAGCTCACCTTATTCGCACGCACCACCATCGCGAGCGCGTTCCACCGGACGTAGTGGCGCAGGCGCGCCTCAAGCTCTCGATCTCCCGGCATCGGCGGCTGCCGGTCGGCCGCAATGGTGTTCACGTACGGCGTCGTGACGCCGAGCGAGACGTGCGCGCCGCCGCGCTGCGCCTCGTCGACGAGATGTGCGATGAGCTGGCGCGCGCGCTCGTGTCCTTCGACGGTCAGAACGCCGCGCATCGCATCCAGCCACTCCCGGGTCTCTTGCGGATCGGGGTCGGAATCAAAAATCGACATTGCTTAAACGCTCATTTGAGCCGCCGCAGCCCATTTCTTCCCAAATGGCCTGATCCAATCGGCAGGCTGGCTGGTTCCAACCCCGCCGCGAAGGCGCGGAGTCGCAGGACGGGGTAAGACCGCTAGAGCGGGAGCCACGTGCTGAGAGGGCGAGTCGCGCGAGGCGGCGAGCCGACCGCAAGACCTGATCCGGATAATGCCGGCGTAGGGAGGATGCAATGAAGGTTTACGTCGGGGGATCCGACCCCGCGATTCGCGTGCCGCGTCGCGCCGTAACGCTAACGGACGGCACGGTTCACACGCTTTACGATACGAGCGGCCCGTACGGCGACTCGCAGTACGTACCCGAGATTCGCCGCGGATTGCCGCCGCTGCGCGAAGCCTGGGTGGCTGCGCGAGGCGATACCGTCGAACTCGACCGGCCATCTTCGATCTACCGGCGAGGGCGCGATGCGATGAGCGAGCTCGACGAGCTGCGCTTTCCCGCGCCGCGCCGGCCTCGACGCGCCAAGCCCGGCGCGAACGTGACGCAGATGCATTACGCGCGGCGCGGCGAGATCACGCGCGAGATGGAGTTCGCCGCACTGCGCGAGGGCGTCGAGCCGCAGCTCGTTCGCGACGAAATCGCGCGCGGTCGCGCGATTCTTCCTTCGAACGTCAACCATCCCGAGAGCGAGCCGATGATCATCGGCCGCACGTTCCTCGTGAAGATCAATGCGAACATCGGCAACTCGGCGGTGAGCTCTTCGATCGACGAGGAGGTCGAGAAGATGACCTGGGCAACGCAGTGGGGCGCCGACACGGTGATGGATCTCTCGACCGGTGCGAACATTCACGAAACGCGCGAGTGGATTCTGCGCAACTCGCCGGTCCCGATCGGGACGGTACCGATCTATCAGGCGCTCGAGAAGGTCGGCGGCAAGGCCGAAGATCTCACCTGGGAACTCTTCCGCGACACGCTCGTCGAGCAGGCCGAGCAGGGCGTCGACTATTTCACGATCCATGCCGGCGTGCTGCTGCGCTACGTTCCGCTCACCGCCGATCGCATCACCGGAATCGTCTCGCGCGGCGGCTCGATCTTGGCGAAGTGGTGCCTCGCCCACCATCGCGAGAACTTCCTCTACGAACACTTCGAAGAAATCTGTGAGATCATGAAGGCGTACGACGTCGCATTCTCACTCGGCGACGGTCTGCGCCCCGGCTGCACGGCCGATGCCAACGATGCGGCCCAGTTCGCCGAACTCGAGACGCTCGGCGAGCTTACCGGCGTTGCTTGGAAGCACGACGTCCAGGTAATGATCGAAGGGCCGGGTCACGTGCCGATGCACATGATCGAAGAGAACGTGCGCAAGCAGCTCGAGATCTGCAAAGAAGCGCCGTTCTACACCCTCGGCCCACTCGTTACCGACGTCGCACCCGGCTACGATCACATCACCAGCGCGATCGGCGCGGCGATGATCGGATGGTTCGGCACCGCGATGCTCTGCTACGTAACGCCGAAAGAGCACCTCGGGCTGCCGAACAAGAAGGACGTCAAAGACGGCGTCATCGCGTATAAGATTGCCGCGCACGCGGCGGATCTCGCGAAAGGGCACCCTGGCGCGGCGCATTGGGACGACGTGCTCTCGAAGGCGCGCTTTGAGTTCCGCTGGGAGGATCAGTTCAATCTCTCGCTCGATCCCGAGACAGCGCGCGAGTTCCACGACGAGACGCTGCCGGCACCCGGCGCGAAGATCGCGCACTTCTGCTCGATGTGCGGCCCACATTTTTGCTCGATGAAGATCACGCAGGAAGTTCGTGAATACGCCGAGCGCGGGATGGCCGAAAAGTCGCGCGAGTTCCTCGAGCAAGGCGCGGAAGTCTACGTCTCCGCGTCCTGAGCGAGGGCGCGTCGCGCGTGCGGCCGTAGCGGCCGTTCTGCTGGCGGTCGGCTTCGGCGCAGCCGCCTCGCGTGCGGGGCAGCCGTGGCAAACCCCGGGAACGCCCGCAGTATTGTCGCAGTCGGTCGTCTTCGAAAACGCCGGCGCGGTGCTGCGCGGTACGCTCTATCGACCCGCGGTGCCTGGGCGCGTTCCGGCGGTCGTCGCGTTCCATGCCGCCGAGGTCGGCGCCGCCGACGCGGCGCTCTACGCCCATTTGCGTCAGGGGTTGCCGTCGATCGGCGTCGCCGTGCTCGTGTACGATCGCCGCGGCACCGGACGGTCGACTGGAAAACTCAACGTTAGCTATGAGACGCTTGCCGACGACGGAATTGCCGGCGCCCGCGCGATCGCGCGGCTGATGGCAATCGATCCGAACCGAATCGGCTATTGGGGTCTGAGCCAAGGCGGCTGGCTCGCCGTATTCGCGGCACAGCGTGATCCGCACGCCGCGTTCGCGGTCTCGGTTTCGGCGCCGCTCGTGACGCCCGAAGTGCAGATGGAGTTCGCCATGTCCAATCGTTTGCGCGTCAACGGATACTCCGACGCCGACGTCGCGGCGATGTTGGCGGCCCGCAAGGCGTGGACCGGATATCTGCATGGCGACCTGTCGCGCGCCTCCGCGATTGCGGCGCTGTCGAAGATCGACACGAAGCCATGGTTCGATCTAATGTACTTGCCCTCGGCCAAGGACCTGGCGGCGAATCCAACGGACTCGTCGGTGCGCAAGCAGCTCGACGACGATCCGCTCGCGGCGCTCGAGCGCGTGCGCGTCCCGGTGCTCTTCGTTTACGGTGGCAGCGATCCGTGGATTCCGGTCGCCGCGACGGTCGATCGACTTCGTCCGCTGGCGCAAACGAAATCGAACGTCGAGTACGCAGTCGTCGCAGGCGCCGATCACGACATGCGTTTCGTGGCGCGGGAGACGATGGACGTCAGCCCGGCGGCGCTGCAGCGCGACATCCCGGATGCTCCGAGCTACTTCATGTTACTCGCCTCGTGGCTGACGCGGCAACTTTCGCGAGCGCCCGCGCCGTGACGCGAAGCAGGCCGTGCGCCGTGCTCTTCGATCGCGACGAAACGATCGTCGTGGACGTCCCCTTCAATGGAGATCCGGAGCTCGTCGAGCCGGCGCCAAACGCGCGCGCCCTGCTCGACCGGCTCCGCGCGGCCGGTTTGCCGATCGCCGTCGTGAGCAATCAGAGCGGAATCGGCCGTGGACTCATCACCGCGCAAGCAGTTGAGGCGGTCAACCGGCGCGTTGACGAGCTACTCGGGCCCTTCGCCGGGTTCTTCATCTGTCCGCACGCGGCGCAAGACGGCTGTGAGTGCCGCAAGCCCAAGCCGAAGCTGATCCTCGATGCGGCGCGCGCACTCGGCGTCGATCCGGCCTGCTGCGTCGTCGTGGGCGACCGCGAGAGCGACGTTGAAGCCGCGCGCAACGCCGGAGCGATTCCGCTCAAAGTGGACGGCCCCAACGGGTTAGAGGCGGCCGTCGAAGCCATCCTTCAACAATTCCAAATTCCTTAGCGGCTGCGCCGAGCGCAGTCCTGAGCGACGGGTTGCCACCACTCTGTCATCCTGAGCGCAGCATCGCCACCACCCTGTCATCCTGAGCGCAGCATCGCGAAGCGATGCGGAGTCGAAGGACGAAGGGCGAAGGACGAAGGGGCTACTGCGGAATGTCGGCGTCGAGCCAGTAGTCGACGTCGAGCCCGTGCGCCGGAAGCACGGCGGCAAAGACGGATGCTGGAAGGTGGACGCTTCGCGTGAGCCGCTCCCACGTGGAGAGCACGCGGACGACGTAGTTTTGGGTTTCGTCGTATGGCGGGATGCCGCCGTACTCGCTGACCGCTTTGGGTCCGGCGTTATAGGCCGCGAAGACGAGGCTCGGGTGCGTCCGGCCGAAACGTTGGATCAGTCCGCGCAGATAACGCGCCGCGCCCGAGAGATTCTGCTTGGGATCGCGCGGATTGACGCCAAGCAGCGCTGCCGTTGCGGGCATGAGCTGCCCCAGCCCGATCGCACCCGCCGACGAGACCGCGTGGGTGTGCCACTGCGATTCGACCGTGACGATGGCCACGAGCATATTTGCGTCGATCCGCCACCGTTCCGCATTGACGAGCACGCGGCGGGCAAGATCGCGGCTCTCCCAGCCCGGCAGCTGCGGATTGATATGCCGTAGGACGGTTGCATAAACGGCAACTGCCGCGGGAGTAGCCGGAACGGGACGGTGGTAGGCAAGCGCAGGGGTTGAAGTGAGCGCCAGCGAGCCGCAAACGAACGAGGCTCCCGCCAGGAAGCTGGCGATGCTCCTACGCATATGGGGCCGGTGGGTTCGCGCCATCATTCAGAGCCGCCTTCCGGGGCAGCCCCGCCCCGAGCAACTCGGTATCGCTGGCGAGCGCTTGCGATCGTCGTCGCGGTATTGGTCGCGATGTGTGCGGCGATTGCGTGGTCGCAGTGGTATGCAATTCACGTCAACGTTCCGAGGTATCAAGCGCAGCACGCAATCGATGCGGCGCATTGACGCGCCGCTTTTGATAGTTCTTTGAGTGAGGCTGCGAAGGAGTCGCCGCGCGCCCGGCGCTAGAGCAGATCGAGGAGGTTTTTGGAGTTGATCGCGTACGCACTTATACTTACTCTTGTCGCTGCAGCGCCGACCGCGTCGCCGCTAGCGCCCTCGCCGTCGCCGCCCAAGCCGGTGACCACCCCATCGCCATCACCGACGCCAAGCCCGGGACCAGCCTTCGGTAACATGAGCTGGCGCGCCATCGGGCCTGCGACTGCCGGTGGACGCGTCGCGTCGGTCGCCGGATCGGCGACCGACCCCAAACTCTATTACGTCGGCGCTGCCGGCGGTGGAGTCTGGAAATCGGGCAACGCCGGCCAAACCTGGGATCCGGTCTTCGAGAAAGAGGGCGTCGCTGCGATCGGTGCGGTGACCATCGATCCAACGAACAACGATACGGTCTGGGTCGGAACGGGCGAGTCGAATCCCCGCAACGACGTGAGCTACGGCGACGGCGTGTATAAGAGCACCAACGGGGGCGACACCTGGGAGAACGTCGGGTTGAAATCGACGCGGTACATCTCGCGCATTCTCGTCGACCCGCGCAATCATAACCACGTCGTCGTCGGCGCACTCGGCGACGTCTTCTCGGATAGCTCGGAGCGCGGCGTCTACGTCACCGACGATGGCGGCAAAACGTGGAAGCAGACGCTTTCCGTCGGCCCGGAGAGCGGCGCCTCGGACCTGGCCATGGACGCGCAGAATCCGAGCGTCATCTATGCCGGCATCTGGAAATTTCAGCGCCGGCCGTGGACCTTTACCAGCGGCGGCGCCGAGGATGGACTCTACAAATCGACCGACGGCGGAGCGAGCTGGACGAAGCTGGAGGGTCATGGTCTGCCCGCCGCGCCGACCGGCCGCATCGGCGTGGCGGTCGCCCCGAGCGACGGAAATCGCGTCTACGCGCTGATCGAGTCGGGCGCAGGGCTGCTCTGGCGGTCCGACGACGGCGGCGCCAACTGGACGATGGTCAGCAAGGATACGCTCATCGACGCGCGCCCGTTTTACTTTTCGCACGTCGAAGTCGATCCGAAGAACCCCGATCGCGTCTATGCGGTTTCCTTTCAAGTCATGCTCAGCAAGGACGGCGGAAAGAGCTTCAAATCGATTGCCGACAGCGTGCACTCGGATTTTCACTCGATCTGGATCGCGCCGAACGATCCGACGCGCATCATCTTGGGTGAGGATGGCGGTTACGCGCTCACGCTTGACGGCGGCGAGAACTGGTTCTTCTCGGCGAATCTCCCGATCGGTCAGGTCTACCGCGTCGGCCTCGGAACCGACAATCCGTACACGGTCTGCGTCGGATTGCAAGATAACAACGGATGGTGCGGTCCGTCGAACTCACTCGACCCGTCCGGCATTCAGAATAAATATTGGATTGCCGACACCGGCGGCGACGGACAATGGGGCCTTCCCGAGCCGGACGATCCGAACTGGATTTGGTCGGACTCCCAAGACGGGAGTCTAGGGGTCTTCAACCGTGTGACGAGAGACGGCTGGTCTGCGGCGCCCTATTCGCAGACTTCGAAAGAATCCTGGGTGACGGCGACGGCCAAGTATCGATTCAACTGGGAGTCGCCGATCGGGTTCGCGCCGTGGCGCTCGGCCAACGGAAGCCTAATCGGCTGGTACGGCGGGAACGTCGTCTTTCAGACGACCGACCGCGGCCGGTCGTGGACGGTAATCAGTCCGGATCTGTCGCGCAACATCAAGGCGCATCAGCAGACGGCGGGGGGCCCGATCACCAACGACGTTTCGGGCGCCGAGTACAACGATACGATTCTCGACATCGAAGGCTCACCGGTTGCGCGCGGCGAGATCTGGGTCGGAACCGACGACGGCCTCGTGCAGCTCACGCGCGACGGCGGAAAGCATTGGACGAACGTCACGCCGGCAGGGGCGCCCGAGTTCGGGCGTTTCGCAACCGTCGCTCCGTCGACGTTGACGAGCGGAACGGCCTATGCTACTGCGGACGGCCATTACACCGGCGACAACGCGCCGTACGTTTTCGTCACGCACGACTTCGGGAAGCACTGGACGAAGATCGTAAACGGCCTCCCCGCCGATCAGTGGGCGCGCTCCATCCGCCCCGACATTCGCAATCGCGGTCTCGTCTATCTCGGTACGGAAGAGGGCATCTGGATCTCGTTTGATGGCGGCTCGACGTGGCAGTCGTTCAAGAACGATCTGCCGCCGGTCTCGGTCCGGGACATCCGAATGCAGCCGCAGTACGACGACCTCGTGATCGCTACACACGGGCGCTCCGCCTACATCATGGACGACATGACGCCGGTCCAGCAGCTCGCGCAAGCGGTTGCCCGCGGAGAGTGGCTCTTTACACCCCGGCTCGCCTACGAGTGGTCGCTGACCGAGAACGACGAGGGAACGTACACGAACTATGCCGCCGATAATCCACCCAACGGCGTGACGATCACGTTCTACCAGAGCCAGAAGCAGAAAAACACGCCGGCCCTCGATATCCTCGACGCGCACGGACGCGTGATTCGCAGCGTCTCCGGAACCCATAAAGTCGGCGATAAGGACATCCCGTACGTCACCAACAAAGTCGGTTTGAACCGCTACACCTGGGATTTCAGCGTGAACGGCCCGGTGCGCTGGAACGGCGGCAACGACTTCTCGAAAGGACCCCAGAACGGTCCCGCCGTCGTGCCGGGCGATTATTCGGTGCGCATGACGCTGGGCGGACACACCTACGTGCAGCACTTCAAAGTCCTGCCCGACACGCGTTCGCGCTTCATGCAGGCCGATTACCAGCGAAGCTTCGACACCGCGATGCGGCAGATGGGTCATCTTTCGCAGGTCGGTACGATGCTCAACACGCTCGACGACTTGCAGAAGTCGTTCGATACGGCGCTTGCGTCGGCGAAAAAATCGAACAACGCGGCGCTGACGGCGAAGCTGCAGGATGCCTCGACCGCCCGCCAGACGCTCTTCGATTCGCTTGCGGTGAACATCCGGGGCGAAGGCACCGAGGACGAAGGCAAGCTGCACGAAGATCAAATCGGTGCGTACTTTACCGCGCAGGGTCTGATCACGCCGGCCGTCGAGGATCTGCTCGCGCGCGTCGAGGTCGAATATCGTGACGGCATCGCGCGCTACAATGCCTTCGTGACCGGCGTGCTGCCCGGCGTCGACACGGCGCTGCAGCAGGCTGGAATGAAGGCGCTGCCGGCCGTCAAACCCGTTAAGGGATGATACTCTCGACGATCCTCTTTGCGGCCGCGGCCTACGCGAATCTGACGTGGCGCTCGATCGGCCCAGCGGTCGCCGGCGGCCGGGTCGCCTCGGTCGCGGGGACGCCGCAGGACGATCAGCTCTACTATCTCGGTACCGCCGGCGGCGGGGTTTGGAAATCGGCGAATGGCGGCGCGACCTGGGAGCCCGTCTTTACCAAGCAGGACGTTGCGGCGATCGGCGCGGTGGCGATCGATCCCAGGAACGAAAGCATCGTCTGGGCTGGAACCGGCGAAGCGAATCCGCGCAACGACGTCAGCTTCGGCGACGGTCTTTACAAATCGACCGACGGTGCCAAGACGTGGAGGCGGGTCGGACTCGCCGGCGTTTGGAGCATCTCACGGATTGCGATCGATCCGCGCGATCCGCGTCACGTCGTCGTGGGCGCCTTCGGCGATTCGTTCAAGGACTCGCCCGATCGCGGTGTCTACGTGACGTTCGACGGCGGTCAAAGCTGGAGCAAATCGCTCTACCTGAGCTCGTCGAGCGGCGCGAGCGACGTCGCAATGAATCCGGCGAATCCCAACGTCGTCTATGCGGGTATGTGGCACTTTCGCCGCGTGCCGTGGACCTTCACTAGCGGCGGTCCCGACGACGGACTCTACAAGTCGACTGACGGCGGACGGACCTGGAAGAAGCTCACCGGCAACGGACTCCCGGCAGGCTACACCGGGCGAATCGGATTGGCGGTCGCACCGAGCCGGCCGGATCGCATCTTTGCGCTGATCGAGGCGAAGGGCGGCATTCTATGGCGCTCCGACGACGCCGGCGCGCACTGGACGATGACCAGCAACGATACGCTCGCGGATCAGCGTCCGTTCTACTTTACGCACGTCGCGGTCGACCCGCGTAATCCCAACCACGTTTACGCCGTCTCCGAGATGCTCTCCGAGAGCAAGGATGGCGGCAAGAAGTTCACCGAGATCGCCAAGGGCGTGCACGTCGATTACCACGCCATCTGGGTCGATCCGAAGAATCCCAGGCGGATCATCGTCGGTGAAGACGGAGGGTACGCGCTCACCAACGATCTCGAGCACTGGTCGTTCTCACGGAACCTGACGATCGGACAGATCTATCACATCGGACTCTCGGACGAGAATCCGTATTTGGTCTGCGCCCCGTTTCAAGATAACGGCGGATTCTGCGGTCCGGAGAACTCGCTCGACAACGAGGGGATTCTCGATCGCCATTGGATCGACGTCATCGGAGGCGACGGCATGTGGATCGTGCCCGACCCGGTCGATCCTCGCTACATCTGGACCGATTTAGAGGACGGCGCGCTGACGATCTTCGATCGAAAGACCGAGCTGAGCCGCTTCATCCGTCCCTACGACGCTTTCCCCGGAAGCTTTCTCGGGCCGTTCGATCTGCGCACCGTTCCCTATCGCTTCAACTGGGATGCGCCGATTGCGTTCGCTCCGTGGCCCTTCGACTCCGCGGCCCTTCGACAAGCTCAGGGCCGCTCCGCTGAGGATGACAAAAGCATTGCATGGTTTGGAGGGAATGTCGTTTTTCAATCGAGCGATCGCGGTGAGACCTGGAACGCGATTAGCCCCGACTTGACGCGCGACATCAAGGCGCATCAAGCGCCCTCCGGCGGTCCGCTGGCGAAGGACGTCTCGGGGGCCGAGTACTCCGATACCATTCTCTATATCGAAGGCTCGCCGATCGACCGCGGCGAGATTTGGGTTGGGACCGACGATGGTTACGCGCAAGTGACGCGCGACGGCGGCGCTCACTGGAGCAACGTCACGCCGCCCGGTACGCCGCAGTATGCACGCATCGAGACGACGGCGCCCTCGCCGCTGACCGCCGGTACCACCTACGTGATCGCCGACAACCATCGAATGGGAGATTACGCGCCGTACATCTTTGTGACGCGCGATTACGGGGCGACCTGGACAAAGATCGTCGCCGGCCTGCCCGCCAACACATACGTGCGTACGATCCGGCCCGATACGCGCAATCCGTACCTGCTCTATGCCGGAACGGAGAGCGGCATCTGGGCATCGCTCGACGGCGGGGCTCATTGGCAAGACTTTCGCCTCAACCTGCCCGCGGTCTCGGTTCGCGACATTCGAATTCAGCCGCAGTTCGACGACCTCGTCATCGCGACGCACGGCCGCGACGCGTGGATTCTCGACGACCTCGGCTCGATTCAGCAGCTCGGAAACGCCCACGGCGCGACGCTCTTTGCGCCACGCGCGGCGTATGAGTATCACTACCATTCCAACGACCTCGGAATCTACACGCGATTCGCCGGGGAGAATCCGCCCAAGGGAGCGATCCTCGATTACTATCAAGTTGCGCCGCAGAAAGACGGGCCTACGCTGACGGTTCTCGACGCCGGCGGCCGGGTGATCCGCACCGTCAAGGGCACGCACAAAGTGAAGGGCAAGAGCGAACCCTACCTGCCGAACAAGGCGGGTATCAATCGCTACGTCTGGGATTTCACCGAAGACCCGCCTGCGAAGTGGTACGGAGCGGCCAAGGAGGATTATCAGGGCCCGAAGACCGGACCGGTCGTGGTGCCCGGCACGTATACGATTCGTCTCGCGCTCGGCGGAGAAATGCTCGAGCAATCGGTCGTCGTGAAGCCCGATCCGCGCGACGAATGGACGCAGGCACAGTATCAGGCGGGCTACGCGTACGCGCAGAAGTATTCGGCGATCTACGGCAAGATCGACGTAGCGCTCAACAACCTCGATTCGATCGCGAAGTCGTTGACCGCCGCCAGCACGGCCGCGAAGAGCGATCCTGCCCTCGCGCAGCGGATCTCATCGGCGCAAGCGCGCCGGCAGCCGGTCTTCGACGCGTTCACAGCCGATTACAAGAACGACGAAGATTCGATCCAGCGACCGGGCTCGCTCCGCGAGTCGGTGCCGCGAACCGGATTGGGCGGTCCGCAGCTGCCGCCGACCGCGGCGCAGCTCGATTACGCGAAACGCTTCGACGCCGCATATGCCGCCGCGATGGACGGCTACAACGCCTACGTGAGTTCGCTCGCGCCCCTGCAGGCTTCGCTCAAAAAGGCCGGCATCAAGCCGCTCGACGGAGCGAACGCGCTGGCGCCGTAGTTCGGCTATTCGTAATCCGGCGCGAAGTCGTTGCGCTGATAATGCATGAAGAACTTCGGCGGCAGCGGCGCCGCGATCTTCACGAACGGGCGCGGGCCCCCGGAGAAGTCGAAGCAGTCGCCCGCAGGTGAGGCCGCGCGCCCATCCGCGGCGCCGAGCTGGGCGAGCCCGAAGAGATCTTCGGCGAAACGCAGCACGCTCGCCGTTTCGTACTGCACGTGCGAGACGTAGTTCTGCTTCGCGTAGGGCGAGATCACGAGAAGCGGGACGCGGAAACCGAGACCGTCGTAATCGGCGTACGGCGGCGCGACGTGATCGTAGAGACCGCCCCAGTCGTCCCACAGAACGAAAATCGCGGTGGAGTTCCAGAACTTGCTTCTGCCGACCGTGTTGACGAGCGCCGCGACCCACGACGGACCGAATCCGCCGCCGCAGTTGACGTGATCGGAATCGTCGCAAATGGGAGTGATCCAGGTAAAGTTTGCGAGCTTGCCGGCGCGCACGTCCGTGATGAACTTCCAGTTCGGCGAGATGACGTCGGTCTTCCAATCGGGTCCGTTGTAGATATGCTTGACCGCTTGATAGGCGGACCAGACCGCGCCGGTTCCACTCGAACGGCTGCCGAAGCCGCTCGCATAGAAGCGCCAGGAGAGTTTCGCGGCGTCGAGCTCGTCGCCAAGCGTTTGGTAATCGAAACAGGCCCGCTCCGCCGGAGCTCCCACGTGGCGCTGCTGGTTGATGGTCGCAACCATGTCACCGGGTCCGCCTTCGCAACCCCAGAGCTCGTTGGGCAGATCGGCGGCCGAGGCGGCCTGCGCGGCGATGACGTACTGATGGGCGACGAAGCTTTCGTCGAGCTGCGAAGGGAACGCGCGATCGCCGACGACCCACTCGCGCGCCATATCGAAGTACGGTTTTGATTCTCTGTGCGGAACGTAGACGTACTGCGGGTGCTTGATTCCACGCGGAGCGTCTTGGATCGGCTCTCTGTCGAACGCGTCCATCCGGCAGTTCGTTCCCGGCAGGCTTCCCGTTCCGTGGCACGCGGCAAACATCGATTGCGCCGAATGGTCGATGGTGTAATCGTCGGCGAGGCTCGCGGGCACGAGCTCGACGGTCTTTCCCGAGGAGATCTTTCCGCTCGAAACCGTATCGGCGCCCGGATAGCCTTGGAAAAGGTTGTCGAAGCTGCGGTTCTCCTGCACGATGTAGATCACGTGTGAGATCTTTCCGGCTCCGGTCGACCGCAGCGAGCGCAACGGCGAGCCGTTTTGCATGTACAACCCCGCATCGTCACCCCGAGTTTGTGGGAGCGCGCAGGCGCTTAGAAGTAACGCGGCCGCGCACGCGGGAATCCGTCGTGCGCGGCTCACCGCATTCTTACTCGTAGTCCGGTGCGAAGTAATCGTTGGGGAATGGATGCATGAAGAAACTCGGCGGATGGGGCGCGGCGATCTTTACGAACGGACGCGGCTGCTGCGTAAAATCGAAGCAGTCTATCGCCGGAGAGGCGGCGCGCTTGTCGGCCTTGGCGAGCTGCGGCAGGCCATAGAGATCTTCCGCAAAGCGCAGCACGCTCGCCGTCTCGTACTGAACGTGCGAAACGTAGTCTTTCTTTGCGTACGGCGAAATCACGAGCAGCGGAACTCGAAAACCGAGGCTGTCACGGTCGAGATACGGCGGCGGAACGTGATCGTAAAGGCCGCCCCAATCGTCCCACTGCACGAAGATCGCGGTCGAGTTCCAGAACTTGCTCTTGCCGACCGTGTTGACGAGTGCGGCGACCCACGACGGCCCATATCCGCCCGGACAGTTAACGTGATCCGAATCGTCGCAGACCGGCGTGATCCAGGTGAAGTTCGCGAGTTTACCGGCGCGCACGTCCTTGATGAACTTCCAGTTCGGCGAGATCACGTCGTTCTTCCAATCCGGGCCGTATCGAATGTGCTTGACGGCCATGTATCCGGACCATTCGGCCCCGGCATCGCTCGAGGGACTGCCGTACGTCGCGGCATAGAAACGCCACGAGAGCTTCGCTTTGTCGAGCTCGTCGCCCAGCGTTTGATAGTCGTAGCACGGCGCGATTCTCGGTCCGTAGAGGTTGCGGGTCGGCGTGACCGTTTCGACCTTATCGTAGCTGCCTTCGCCGCAGCCCCAAGTGCCGCCGGGGAGGTCGACGCTCCAAGCGGCCTGCGCCGCGATGACATATTGATGCGCGACGAAGCTCTCGTCGAGTTGCGACTGGAACATCCGGTCGGCCAGCACTCCCTCGTGCGCCATGTCGAAGTACGGCTTCGACTCATCGTGCGGCACGTAGACGTACTCGGGGTTTGAGGGACCCCCGCCCGACCCTTCCTTGTCGAACCCGTCCATGCGGCAATGCGTTCCCGGCATCTTTGCCGTTCCGTTGCAAGCTGCGAACATCGCTTGCGCCGAGTGATCGATCACGTACCAAGCCGAGAGCGTCTCGGGTCGCAGCTGGATCGTCTGTCCTTTCGAGTTCTTGCCGCTCGAAACGGTATCGGCGCCCGGATACCCTTGGAACATATTGTCGAAGCTGCGATTCTCTTGAACGATGTAGACGATGTGTTGGATCTTCCCCGCTCCGGTGCCATTGAGCAAGTGGAGCGGCGCCCCATTGCGCATGTACGGTAAGGATGATTGCGCACCGATCGAACAACCGGCGAGCGCGAGGGATGCAAATGCCGCAAACGGCAAAGCCAAAAAGCGCTTCATTGGGCCGCACTATGCCGCGCCCGAGGCGGCTTCCTTCCGCAATCCGATCTAGGCGAAGAGGCGTTTCAGAAAGCTCTCGTGGCGATAGGACGAGCTCTTGCCGAAGTGCACGACCGCCAGATCGAGCGAGGGTACGAGATAGAGCGCCTGCCCCGCCGAACCGCTGGCGTAGACCAGATCGTCCGGCGCTTCGCGCGCGCGCAGCCACCACCCCAGTCCGTAGCGCGCGTTGGCAGCCGAACCTTCGAAGCACGGCGTGAGCTCGTCGCGATGAGCGAGCACAAAGCGGCCGTACGCCAGCCAGTCGCCCGGAGTAAGCGATGCGCCCGTCGGCAGCGGATGGGTTCCGTCGGCGAGAGTGCGCCACTTCGCGACGCGAACGCCCGCGCGATCGAGAACCCGTTCGCACAGATACTCGTGCGGCGTCGCCTTTCGGGCAGCGAGTTTGCGACCGAGCACCGCACCGAAAACCTGCAACGGGATGCCGCCGTAGACGAAGCGCGTTCCCGGCTCGTCTCGCAACGCCGTCGCGAGCGCGCGATCGTAGGTCGGAACGCTTGCGCCCAAGCCGCCGAAACTAAAACCCGCCGTCAGCGAGAGCAGCATGCGAAGCGTAACGCGTCGTTTCCATGGATCCTCTCGCCAGGACGCGATCGTTTCGGCGACCGGTTCGTCGAGCGCGAGCACCTCGTCGGCGCTGGCGTAGAGCGCGAGAACTCCCCAAAAACTCTTCGTCCCGCTGTAGAGCGGGTGGGGCACGTCGGGTCCGAAGCCGGCGCCGAACTCTTGCAGCAACAGATCGCCGCACGAGATCACGAGCGCGTCTAAGGCGTGCTTACGCGCGTACTCGAGCGCGGCCGGCGCGTTGAGTGCATGCTCCATTGGGAGGAGCGTTCGTTCGCGGCTTGCAAAAGCGCCTTCATGCGGGCGTACGTTTTGTTGGTTGCCTCGGTCGCCGCGCTCGGGGGCTTGCTCTTCGGCTACGATACCGGCGTCATCTCCGGCGCGATTCTCTTTATCACCAAGGACTTCGCTCTCGAAACGCGGCTGCAGGCCTTTACGATCAGCGTCGTTCTGATCGGCTGCATGGCCGGCGCGGCCGTCGCGGGCGGCGTCGCGGACCGGATCGGAAGACGTTGGACGCTGCTCGCCGCCGGGCTGATCTTTCTCGCCGGCGCGATCGTATCGGCGCTGACGCCCAACGAACCGGTTCTCCTGATCGGCCGGTTCGTCGTCGGCATCGGCATCGGGTTCAGTTCGGTCGTCGCGCCGCTCTACATCTCCGAAGTCGCGCCGGCCTCCTCGCGCGGTGCGCTCGTCTCCCTCTACCAGTTCGCGATCACGGTCGGCATTTTAGCGGCGTATCTCATCGATTACGCGCTCGCCGGCGGAGGAGCATGGCGTTGGATGCTCGGCCTGGCGATCATTCCTTCGTTCGTGCTGATCGGCGGAATGCTGGTGATGCCGGAGAGTCCGCGGTATCTCTTCAAGATCGCCGTTGGGGAGAAGGCGCGCGCCGAACTCCAGCGGATCTACGAGGATCCCGCCGAGATCGATCGAGAGGAGCGGTCGATTCTCGAGAGCCTGCGCACGAAGGGCGCGGGGATCGAAGCCTTCAGGCAGCCGGCGGTGCGGCTCGCGCTCTTCATCGGCGTTTCGCTGGCCGTTTTGCAGCAGATCACCGGAATCAACACGGTCATCTACTACGGACCGCAAATCTTTCAGATGGCTGGCATTAGCTCGGCCTCCACGTCGATCTTGGCGCAAGCGCTCGTCGGCACCGTCAACTGCGTCATGACGCTGGTCGCGATCTTCTTGGTCGATCGCATCGGGCGCAAGCCGCTGCTCTATGCGGGCCTGGCCGGAATGTTCGTGGCGCTCGCCGCGCTGGCGACTGCCTTCGCGTCGTCTCATCTCTCCGGCTCGCTCGGCACGATTGCACTGGTGAGCATGATGGTCTACGTCGGGTGCTTCGCCTTTAGCCTCGGCCCAATCGTCTGGCTCTTGATCTCGGAGATCTTTCCGCTGCAGGCTCGCGGTCTGGGCATGTCGCTCTCGACGCTCGCGAACTGGGTCGGGAACTTCCTGGTTTCGCAGTTCTTTCTCGCGATGGTCGAGCGGCTCGGCCGTCCCGTAACGTTTTGGATCTACGCGCTGCTCTGCATCGTCACGATACTCTTCGTCCGGTCGATGGTCCCCGAAACGAAGCAAGAGCTGCTCGAGCAGGTTCGCGTCGGCGCGTAGCTCGTGCAGCGCCCGCAGCTCAGCGTCGTCATCCCCGTTTACGACAACTGGTGGCTCACCGCGCGATGCCTGCGCGAGCTCGACCGGCTGCGCGGCGCGAGCTCCGTCTCGTTCGAGACGATCGTCGTCGACAACGCGTCGCGCGACGAAACGCCCGAGGCGATCGCGGAGTTTCCCTGGGTGCGCTACCTGCGACACGAGACGAACCGCAACTTCGCCGGCGCCTGCAACGCCGGTGCGCGCCTCGCGAGCGCGCCGCTCACGCTGCTGCTGAACAACGACGCCTATCCGATCGGCGACGCCTTCGCGCCGCTCGTCCGGGCCTTCGATCGTCCCGAGGTCGCAATCGCCGGCGGCGCGCTCTTCTTCGAGGACGGCGTCACGCAGGCCGCCGGACTCGTCGTGTTGCCGAACGCGCACTGGCATTATTTTTGCCGGAATCTGCCGCCGGCACTCGATGCGGTCGGCCGGTCGCGCGAGGCGCTCGGCGTCTCCGGCGCCGCGATGGCATTTCGCACGCAGTGGTTTGTAGAGAACGGCGCGTTCGACGAGTCGTTCGTCAACGGGTTTGAAGACGTCGATCTCTGCATGCGTGCGCGGATGAGCGGACTCGCCGTGGCGTTCGTCGCCGACGCGATCTTCGTGCACTATGAGGCAGCCTCCGCAGGCCGGTTCGATCGCGAAATGGAGAACGAGCGGCGCTTCTTCACACGCTGGTCGCACGCGATGGCGTCCTTACCGCGTACGGAGCGCGGCGGCGTCGGCGCGATCGC
Source organism: Candidatus Cybelea sp. (assembly GCA_049585055.1). Lineage (GTDB taxonomy): Bacteria > Vulcanimicrobiota > Vulcanimicrobiia > Vulcanimicrobiales > Vulcanimicrobiaceae > Cybelea. Next base: position 21,031 of record JBAUYZ010000076.1, read on the forward strand.
AATGCACGCCGGTCGCAATGAAGGCGCCTTGATTGCGGCTGCGCGAGCCGATCTCGAAGGCGCGCTGCGCTCCTTCGGTCACCCGGTCGTGCACGGCCGGATCGCCGCGTGGCGGCGTATCGATCGGCGCTTTCGGCAGGGCGCAACCGTTGAGTGGTTTACGAACGGCGCCGGGCTGCCGGGCATCGCAATCGGTCGCGGCGTCGCCGGCGCAACGACGATTCGCACGCGCGGCGCCGTTGAACTCGAGGTTCCGTGGCTGCCGTGCGCGTCGGCTGCACGCCTCGAATCTTTGAATGTGAGGTGCTCCGCCGATCCGTCCTGCGTTCGGGTCGGAATCGCGGGCGACGCGCGCGACGAATTCGTTTCGCGCGTCGAGGCGCTCGGCTATCCGACGGTGCGCCTCACGCCGGAGATGCTGCTCGGCGGCGCCCAGGCCGAACTAGCGTGCGTCGTGCACGCCGGGCTTACCGATGACGCCGCGTTCGGAAACGTCCTGCTCGCGCAAGCCGGTCTCCCGGCCGTCGTCCACGCGACCACCCAGTTGCGTGCACTCTTTGCCCCCGACGTCGCGATGATCCGTGAGGGAGCCGACATCGTCGCTGCGGTTTGCAGTTTCGTCGAAGATCCGGGACTCCGTCTTCGCTTCGGCGCGCTCGTTGCCGCCGATTCGCGGCGGAGATTCTCGCCGCGCCGCAGCGCGATCCGCGTCGTCGATCTCCTCTGCGCGTCGCGCTTCGGGCTCGAGCGCCCCGGGCGCGCTCGCAGCAATACGCCGCTCTAATCCCGCGGCGTGCCGTAGCCGCCGCCGCCCGGCGTTTGAATCGTCAGCACGTCGCCCGGTTCGAACGCCAAGCTCACCTTCGCCGGCAACGGCATTTCGATGCCGTTGCGCGTCAGCGAGTGGCGGCCGCAGGCCCCCGGC
>JBAUYZ010000077.1:0-3435 GCA_049585055.1 Candidatus Cybelea sp.
ACGGTCGCCACGACGCTGATTTGGACCGAGTAGGCGTGCCACCACTTACACCAATCCCATTTTTCCATTCCGCTTTCCGTTCGCCAAGCAAGGGGACCGTCCTATGAGCCAAGTATATTGGCCCCCACCTTCTGTCAAGATTGCCCGTAAGGGCCGAGCGGTTAGATGCGGTCTTACTCTTGCTGCAGAGGGCGCGTTGCAAACGGCGCGCGCCACTCGCGTTCGCCGATCTTCAATACCCAGACGAAGGTCCGATCGGGCGACAGTGGCATCGGCGACATATTCACCGCGAACGGGACGTTGATGGCGGTCCCGGGTTTCGTACCCGGCGGGCGGCCGACTTCGATCTCGTTCTCGATATGAACGCTGGCAAAGCTTTCGGGGCCGGTTTGGACCACTACAGCCTGGCCGTCGGCATCCAAGAGGTCGAGCGTCCACGTCACCCTTCGGTTGGTCTCGTTCCAGGGGACGTGCAAAATGAAGGCGACCGCCGACGGGGCCGTCACCGGACTGCTGGTCTGCGCCCACCCGATGCCAAGCGCGTGCAGCTTGCCGTCGGGCGACGTCTGCGCCGAGTCGGCAAGGAAAAGCGTTGCATCCATAGCGCGATTCTAGGATGACGTCGGGGTTCGGGCTAGGTTGCGCAGCACGTACTGCAGGATGCCGCCGTTGCGGTAGTACTCGGCCTCGTTGGGCGTGTCGATGCGAAGGCGAGCCTCGAACTCAATCGCCCGCCCGCTGCGCGGATCCTTCGCTTTCACGTACAGGCGCATGCGCGGCTCGAGGCCCCCGGCTAATCCCGTAATGTCGTAGATCTCTTCGCCGTCGAGGCCGTAGGTCGAGCGGTCGGCGCCGTCGAGATACTCGAGCGGGAGCACTCCCATCCCGATCAGATTGCTGCGGTGGATTCGCTCGAACGACTCGGCGATCACCGCCTTGATTCCGAGCAGATATGGCCCTTTCGCCGCCCAATCGCGCGACGAACCCGAACCATACTCTTTGCCGGCCAGCACGATCAGCGGCGTACCGTCGGCTGCGTACTTTCGCGAAGCGTCGAAGATCGACAGCTCCTCATTGCTCGGCAGATAGCGCGTGAAACCACCCTCGACGCCGGGAACGAGAGCGTTTCGCAAGCGCACGTTCGCAAACGTGCCCCGGACCATCACCTCGTGATTGCCGCGGCGCGCGCCGTATGAGTTGAAATCGCGCGGCTCGATGCCTCGATCCGTAAGGTACTTCCCGGCCGGACTCTGCCGTGCGATGCTGCCCGCCGGCGAGATGTGATCGGTCGTCACCGAGTCGCCGAGCACGGCGATCGCGCGCGCGCCGAGAACGTCGTGCAGCGGGCCCGGCTGCGCCGGCATTCCATCGAAGTACGGCGGCCGTTTGACGTACTCCGAGAAGGGATCCCAAGCATAGCGCTCGCTCGCGGCGACGCTCAGCTCGTTCCAGTTCACGTCGCCTTTGAAAACGTCGGCGTACTCACGTTCGAACATCTCGACGCTGATGCACTGCGCCATCGTTGCGGCGATGGCGTCGTTGCTCGGCCAGATTTCGCGCAGAAAGACCGGCTTGCCGTCGCTCCCCGTGCCGATCGGTTCGGTCGTCAAGTCCACGTCCATACGTCCGGCGAGGGCATACGCGACTACGAGCGGCGGCGACGCGAGATAGTTCGCCCGAACCTGCGGATGAATGCGCCCTTCGAAGTTGCGATTCCCCGAGAGCACCGCGGCGACGATGAGGTCTCCGTCGGCGACCGCTTCCGCTACGTCGCTGGGCAGCGGCCCGGAGTTTCCGATGCACGTCGTGCAGCCGTACCCGATCAAATGGAAGCCGAGCCGGTCGAGGTACGTTTGAAGGCCGGCCTTCGCCAAGTAATCGGTGACGACTTTCGATCCGGGAGCGAGCGACGTCTTAACCCACGACTTCGTTTCGAGCCCGCGCTCGACGGCGTTTCGTGCGAGCAGACCCGCGCCGATTAGAACCGAGGGGTTCGACGTATTCGTGCAGCTCGTAATCGCGGCGATGACGACCGACCCGTCGTCGACCTCGTCGAGCGTCTGGACCATCGTCGCCGTTCCGCCGCCGCCCTCGTCCTCGAAACGCGAGATCGCGCCGTTCGGACGGTCGCGCGCGGCAACCCATTGCCGCAGCGCGCTCTCGAAGGAATCTTTCACCCGCGCGAGCGGCACGCGATCTTGCGGGCGGCGCGGACCGGCGAGGCTCGGCTCGACGTCGCCGAGATCGAGCGCCAGCGAATCGGCGAACTCGGGATCGGGTGTCGCATCGGTGCGGAAGAGACCCTGCGCTTTCGCGTAGGCTTCGACGAGCGCGACTTGCTCGGCCGGACGCCCCGTCAGCCGGAGATATTCCAGCGTGCGGTCGTCGATCGGGAAGATCGCGACGGTCGATCCGAACTCCGGCGACATATTGCTGATCGTCGTGCGATCGACGACCGGCAACGCGGAGAGCCCCACGCCGTAGAACTCGACGAACTTTCCGACGACGCCTTTGCGCCGCAGCATCTCGGCGACGGTGAGCACGAGATCGGTCGCGGTGACTCCTTCGCGCAACGCGCCGTCCAAACGGAAGCCGACCACTTCGGGAATGAGCATCGTTACCGGTTGGCCGAGCATCGCCGCTTCCGCCTCGATGCCGCCGACCCCCCACGCTAAAACGCCGAGTCCGTTGACCATCGTGGTATGTGAATCGGTACCGACCGCGGTATCGGGATGGGCCATACTCGTTTGCGACGCGTCGCCCGCACCGAAGACGACGCGCGCGAGATATTCGATGTTGACCTGATGGACGATGCCCGTTCCCGGCGGAACGACGCGGAAGCCCGAGAGCGCCGATTGGCCCCACTTTAAAAATGCGTATCGCTCGCGGTTGCGTTCGAACTCGAGATCGGTATTCTTTGCCAGCGCGTCGTCGGTGCCAAAGTAATCGGCCTGCACGGAATGGTCGATGACTAGCTCGACCGGCTGCAGCGGATTGATCGCTTTCGGATTGCCGCCCATCGCGGCCATCGCGTCTCTCATCGCCGCCAGATCGACGACGCACGGAACGCCGGTGAAGTCTTGCAAGAGCACGCGAGCCGGCGTGAACGCGATCTCGCGTTCGTGGCGTCCGCGGCCGCCGCGAGCGAGCGCTTCGATGTCGTCGCGCTTGACGATGCGTCCGTCCTCGAAGCGCAGGAGGTTCTCGAGCAGGATCTTCAGCGAAAACGGCATCCGCGCCAGCGCCGCGATGCCGGATCGCTCGATGGCGTCGAGACGAAAGTATTCGTAGGAGCGATCTCCGGCGCGCAGAGTGTCGAGCGCTCCGAAGCTATTAGCGTGTCGATTCATCGGATAGCCGTACTTTCGGATCGCCGTGAGCGTAGCCTTCGATTCTCAACGCGGCCTCGCCGGAGAGGAGACGCCAGAGCGGCTC
>JBAUYZ010000078.1:0-6947 GCA_049585055.1 Candidatus Cybelea sp.
GTTGAGGGCTGCGCCCCCGCCGCCGTCGTCGCCGCCGCTGCGATCGCGGGGCGACCCAAGCATCTGCATGTTGTCGATCACGACCTCGGTCGCTTTGCGTTTGTTGCCGTCTTTATCGTCGTAGCTCCGGATCACCAAACGGCCTTCGACCAGGCAGTTCGAACCTTTCTTCAGATACGTGTTGCACGTTTCGCCGAGCCGGTCCCACGCAACGATGTCGACGAAGGTCGTCTCTTCCTTGTTGCGCGGATTGTTCACCGCGAGTGTGAACTTCGTCACGCCCTTGCCCGACTGCGTGTACCGTATCTCCGGATCGCGGGTCAGGTTGCCGACCAGGATGATGCGATTGTAAGAACCTGCCATTGGTTACCCTCTTTTCGCCGCTTTCGTTGGTTCGAAGTTATCGCCCCGGAGTGTCAACTGTATGGCACAGATGTTATCGAAACGCTACCGCGGCCTAGGGCAGCGGCGCCGGCGGAGGCGGAGCAGCCGCGGCAAGCGCGGCCATATGCGTCAGCATCTTGGCGTCGAGCCGGACGATCAGCGCTCGCAGCACGTCCTCATGGAGCTTGAGCTGGCGCTCGAGCTCTTTGGAGACCGAAGCGTCGCTGTTGAACTGCATGACGACGTAGTGACCCTCGCGCACGTCGTTGATCTCGTAGGCGAGTCGCTTCTTGCCGAGCCGCTCGGTGCCGCTCACTTCGCCGCCTCGGCTCTTAACGATCTCGGCGATTGCGTTGGCGCGCTCGTCGACCTCGCCATCTTCGAGCGAAGGGCGCAAAATATACGTAACCTCGTAAACGCTCATTCGTATCCCCGTACTATGGACGCCCGCAAGTCGCGGGCGGCCCACCCGTAGCCGAGTGGGCAGTAGGCAAAGCCGCCTACTTCGGGTAGAAACCCGAAATCCCCATCCGTAGGAGCCCGGCGCGGCCCTTTTGAACCAGGCGCTTTCAGATGATCTCAAAAGTAAGGCCTGGCCTCGCACTCGCCGCGCTCGTTTGCTCTGCCGCCTGCGGGCAGAACGGCACGACTCTTTCGGCCACGCCCGCAAGCGCCGTCCGGCCGGCAGCGGGCCATACTACGGGCAGCAAAATCTCGCACGTCATCGTCATCATTCAAGAGAACCGCAGCTTCGAGAGCCTCTTCGCGGGATACCCGAACGCAAACGCACCAATGACCGGTTGCGCCTCGCCCGCACCGAGCGGAAGCTTGCGTCCCACGACGTCGAGTTCGCCGTGCCCCGCGGGTGACACGTTGGAACCGCTGCATAAAGTGACGTTCCAGAACAATTCCGATCTGAAGCACAACTGGAAGTCGTCGATGATCGATTGGAATAACGGTCAGATGGACGGCTTCTCGCAGTGGGGCACGGTGGAGGGAAAATACAAAGCCTATGCCTACGTCGAGCGCCGCCAAACGACACCCTATTGGACGATGGCCAAGCAGTACGTCCTCGCCGACGAGATGTTCCCGACCGAGTTCGGCGGCAGCTTCACCGCGCACCTGACGCTCGTCGCCGGCACCGATGACGTCAAGCTGCCGGGACGGGCTGAGGTCGACTTTCCGAATGCGGCGCCCGACGACTGCGACTCACCCCCTGGAACCAAGAGCTCGTACGTCGCGGCTAAACCCTACCGAAAGCTGCATCACTGGGAAGCGGGTTTCCCGTGCTTCGATCAGTTCAATACGATGGCACAGGTGCTCGATAACGCCGGCATCTCGTGGAAGTTTTATGCGACTCGATTGTTGGATGCCGGCTTCTGGGAGCCGTTTGAAGCGATTAAATACGTGCGCTACGGCACCGACTGGAAAACGAACATCATCACGCCGCAAACGAAAGTGTTGACCGACGCGAAATACGGTCAACTCGCTTCGGTAAGCTGGGTGACGCCGACGGGGCCGCAATCCGATCATCCCAGCTACCACAGCGACGAAGGGCCGTCGTGGGTATCGTCCGTCGTCAACGCGATCGGCAAGAGCTCCTACTGGTCGACGAGTGCGATCATCGTAGTCTGGGACGACTGGGGCGGGTTCTTCGATAACGCCGCTCCGCCCCAGCTCGACTACCGCGGCCTCGGCATCCGCGTTCCGTGCTTGATTATCTCACCGTACGCCAAGAGAGGCTACGTCTCGCACGTGCAGTACGAGTTCGGCAGCATCCTGAGGTTCGTCGAGGAGGTTAACGGTCTACCGGCCGGGAGCGTCGGCACGACGGCAGACGGGTATACCGACGGACGCGCTACCAGCCTCGACGACGCGTTCGACTTCAGTCAAAAGCCCCGCAAGTTCTCAGCGATCAAATCGAAGTATCCGCTCTCGCGCTTCTTGAACGAGCCGCCGTCGAACGATCCCGTCGACACCGAGTAGTCTACTGCTCGAGCTCGTGCAGACTGCTGTCGATTGCGTCGGTGTAATAGAGCGCGGTGTTGGCGTCGTTCGTTCCGATTGCATATATGCCGAAGATGCCGGCCGTCTTGCTCGTGTCCACCACCTTTGTGGCCAAGACTTTTCCGGCCTTGGTCAGCTCGACGAGCGTATCCGGAGAACTGCCCCCGCTGTTCGCGACGATCAGATTACCGTTCGGCAACCGCGTCATCGCGACAGGAGCATTAAGCGGTGAGCCTGCAAAAATGAGCGAGCCGCACGTCGACTTTGGATACTTGCATTTAAAGGTTTTGCCGCCCTTGAGCACGGCGATCTCGTCGGCTACGAGCAGCTCGCTGGCATTGTTGAACGACACGACGGTGTTGTCGACGCCGTCAATCGCGTAGAGCGTCCCGCTCTTCCCGGCATCATAAGCCAGGGCGGTCGGACCGAGCGCGGTCCATCCGGACTTCTTGTTAACCGCGAATCCGGAAATCACTTCCGTTGCTTTCTTGTTGCCGTAGTTGTTCACGCTGAAACTCACGATTCCGCCGATATTGGCGTCTGCAACGTACACGTATTCCGAGGAGTACAGACAGGATGGGCCGCCCGGGCAGGCGCCGTCGACGTCGCCGATCGGCGCCGCCAGCGGCTTGCCCCAGGTTTTCTTCAGCGCGCCGGTGGGAGTAAACTGCACCGCGAGGTGGCTCGAGAAACCGCTGACGTAGACATAGTCGCTCGCGGGACTCACCGCCGCGTCCGCGCAGCCTTTGATCTTGGTATTCTGGACGAAGCGCGCGGGCTTTGAGCCCGGCGCTGAAGCGAGAAGTTCGACGGTCGTGCCGTTGCCGGCCGTGCCACCCTTGTCCTCAAAATTGCAGACTACGATCTGGCCTTTCTTCAGCTTGCCGAAACCACTGCCGACGACCGAGATTCCGCGCGGGCCCCGGTCGCCGTTCTTGACATCGACGGTCGAGCCGATTACGACGTCCTTCTTCAGCTTCTTGAGAATCGACGTCGTGTCGTCGGGCGCAATACCGAGCGATTCGATTCCAGCGGCGACCTGCGACGATGCAGCATTTGCCGCGCCTTGCGGTGTAGAGGGAACCGCATTGTTTCCACCGCAAGCCGCTGCCGCCGCCAGCACTATTGCAGCAAGCAGCGCCGATCGCATTTTGGTAAACGTCATTCTAAAACCTCGCTAGATAAACGTAGTACTGTACGTTTGCGGCCTTCGAATCGCTTTTTTTGTCACCCTGCAAGGACAAGCGACCGTCGTTATCTTTCAAACGAAAGTTTTGACAAAAAATACTATAGTCATCGCGGTTCCGATCGTCACGACGATCGCGCGGGCCAATGGTTGCGGCACGCGCCGAAAGAAGCGCGCGCCGAAATATCCACCGAGCAGCGCGATGAGCGCCATCGGAATCGCAAATCTCCAGTCGATGATGCGCGCAAGGACGAACGGGATGAGCGCGACGCCGTTGATCGAAGCGGAGAGCACGTTCTTGATCGCGTTCTGGGCGTTGAAGTTCGGCAATCCCGAAAAGGCGAGCACCGCGAGCATCAAGATTCCCATGCCTGCGCCGAAGTAGCCTCCGTAAATCGCTACGGCGAACTGCACGACGATCTGCCACGGCGCGTGGCGCGGGGTGGCCCGGGAGCGGCGCGACAAGAGTGGACTCGCCGCAAAAACGAGCGTCGCGAAGAGCAGCAGCCAGGGTATCATCCGCGCGAAGAGCGCCTGCGGCGTCACCAGCAAGAGACACGAGCCGATCAGCGCGCCGGCAACGCTGGCGATAACGACCGGCAAGAGCAGCGCGCGGTGCGCGGAGACCTCCTCGCGATAGCCGTGCGCGCTGCCGAGCGTGCCGACCCACATCGCGGCGTTGTTCGTCGCGTTAGCCGAGATCGGCGGAATGCCCGCGAAGAGCAGCGCCGGAAAGGTGAGAAAGCTCCCGCCGCCCGCCACGCTGTTCATTGCGCCCGCCACGAGCGCCGCCAGGGCGGGTACGAGAAAATGGGCGCTCGACACGCCTCCTACAGGGCCGTTCGCTCGCGCTTGGTGACGCGGTAGACTCGGCGGACGTTCTTGAGCGTTTCGAGCTTGGTCAGCAGCTTGTGAAGATGATCGAGATCGCGAATTTGTACGGTCAGACTCGCGACGGCGACGCCGTCCTTGCGGACCCGCGCGTTGACCGAGCTGACCTGCGTCTTGAGCTCGGAGAAGACGCTCATAATATCCTGGAGCAGCTGCGTCCGGTCGTCGGCTTCGACTTCAACGTCGACGCCATGCGTGAGGCCCGCGTCGTCAATCCACTGGGCTTGAAGGATGCGCTCCGGGGTCGCGTTCATGAATGCGACGTTCGGGCAGTCCGCGCGATGGACGCTCACTCCACGGCCGATCGTAACGTAACCGATGATCGGATCGCCGGGAACGGGCGAGCAGCACTTCGAGAGACGGACGAGCACGTCGTCGACGCCGGCGATGCGCACGCCGCTCGTCCGGCGCACGGCCTTGCGCGCCGGCGCCTTGCGGCCGATCTTGGTGAGGTCGACGACGTTGTCGTGTTTGAGCTCATCGCGAATCCGGTTAACGACCGACTGCGCCGAGGCATCGCCGAATCCGATCGCGGCGTAGAGATCGGTCGGTGTGGCGTAGTTCAGTCGCGACGCGATCCGCTCGAGAAGCGCGCCGCGCGCGACGTCGGTACGCAGGCCCGCGCGGGCCAGCTCTTGTTCGAGCGACTCCTGGCCTGCAAGCACGTTCTCCTCGCGGCGCTCCTTGCGAAACCATTGTTTGATTTTGTGCTTCGCGCTCGAGGTTTGGACGATCGAGAGCCAGTCGAGCGACGGGCGCCCGCTCGACTTATTGACCAAAATCTCGCAAATGTCGCCGTTCTGCATCGCGTAGTCGAGCGGCACGATGCGGCCGTTGATCTTGGCGCCCACGCAGTGATTGCCGACGTCGGTGTGCACTTGATAGGCGAAATCGAGCGGCGTACCGCCGGCTGGAATCGAGTAGACGTCGCCGCGCGGCGAGAACACGAAGACCTGCGAATCGAAGAGATCGAGCTTCAGATTCTCCATGAAGACCCGCGAGTCGCGCATATCCTTCTGCCATTCGAGCAGCGCGCGCAGCCACGAGAGTTTGTTCTCGAACTGATCGGCCTTGCCGCCCTCCTTGTATCGCCAGTGCGCGGCGATGCCGTACTCGCTCGTCCGGTGCATCTCCCAAGTGCGGATCTGGATTTCCAGCGGATCGCCGCTCGGCCCGACCACCGTGGTATGGAGCGACTGGTACATGTTCGGCTTGGGCATCGCGATGTAATCTTTGAATCGGCCGGGCAGCGGCGTCCACATCGCGTGGACCGCACCGAGCGCGGCGTAGCAATCCTTCACCGAGTCGACGATGATGCGAATTGCCGTAAGGTCGTAAATGGTCGAGAAGTCGCGGCCCTTGCTGATCTTGGAGTAGATCGAGTAGAAGTGCTTCGGACGGCCTTGAATCTCCGCATTGACCTTCAGCTCTTTGAACTCGTCGCGGAGCCGTGCGATCGCCTGGTCGACGTCGGCTTCCCGCTCGCGCCGGGTCTTCGCCACTCGCTCGACGATATCGCCGAACGAGACCGGGTCGAGATAGCGCAGGCACTCGTCCTCGATCTCCCACTTGATCTTCCAGATTCCCAAGCGATGCGCGATCGGGGCGTAGATGTCGAGCGTCTCGCGCGCGATCGCCTGTCGCTTCGCGTCGGGAAGGCAGGCCAGCGTACGCATATTGTGCAGACGATCCGCCAGCTTGATGATGATGACGCGGATGTCTTTGGCCATCGCCAGGAACATCTTGCGTAGGTTCTCGACCTGCGCGTCCTCTTTCGATTGGTAGGGAATCCGGGTAAGCTTCGTAACGCCCTCGACCAGGCGCGCGACCTCCTCGCCGAATTGCTGCGTGACCTGTTCGCTCGTGATCGACGTGTCTTCGACCACGTCGTGCAGTAGCGCCGCGGCGATCGTCTGGTGATCGACCTCGAGCTCGGCAAGAATGCCGGCCACGGCGAGCGGATGCTCGATGTAGGACTCACCCGAGGCACGGCGCTGCCCTTGGTGGGCGGCGTCGGCGAGCTGGTAGACGCGCATCAGCCGCTCCGCGTCGGCGGAGGGTTCGTAGCGCCGGACTCGCTCGATGAGCTGCTCGATGGTCATCGGTATCCCGGTATTATAACGTCTTTTCGGGAGGACTAGGCGTTGCCGACGGAGCGGGGGTCACCGTTTCGACGTCGAGCCGGTTCCTGAAGTAGATCGTCGCGATTTTGCCGTCGGCGTCGATGGCAAGCCAGAGGTAGACGTTCCCCTGCGCGCAGCGCATCTGATAGATGTAGCCATTCGAGCCCGCGGGGAAGTCCGGATTTACCCAGCGCCCCATGTAGACCATATCCGTCAGCGCACCGAGTTGACCCAACGCGTGCGACGTGTCGGCGATCTTCGCATCGGTGAGTTGCGCGAGCACCTGGGGGGTATAGAGACTCTTGTTCACCACCCCCGCCTGCCATTGCACGAACTGATGGCGCGCGATATTCGTA
>JBAUYZ010000079.1:0-26465 GCA_049585055.1 Candidatus Cybelea sp.
GAGCGGGGGTCCGCGTCGGAGCGGGGGTCCGCGTCGGGGTAACGACGGCCGGTGGGGCGGTGCCGACGTGGGACGAGGGACGCGTCGTCGGACGCAGCGCCGGCGAGGCCGATACCCTCGGCGAGGCCGATACCCTCGGCGAAGCCGAGACGGTCGGAGCGGGACTTGGGGCCGTCGGCGATGAGGAGGCCGTTGGCGCTGCGGAGGGTGTCCGGAGATCCGCGGGCCTCGACGTGAAATTCGTCGACGGTCTCACAATCGGTGAGGGTAACGCGGCAATCGGCGACGGCGCCGGCTGCGGAGCGTTCGCGCCGCCGAAGAAGTGCGCGAGTGCGCCGCCGAGGAGCAGCCCGGCCAAGATGACGACGATGACGAGCGGAACCAAGGGAAGACCGCCGCGAGAGTCGTCATCGGATCGACGGCGGCGTCGTTGATCGCTCAGGAGAACACCGCTACGGCAGACTCCGGGTCAGCCGCTCGGCCAGACCGTCGCGAAGCACGGGCGGCAGCGTTGCAACGAAATCGGGACGCTGCCCGACGAAGATCGCCGTCGCTTCCTTGAACAGGTCGGGGCTCGTTCGCGCGTAGGAAAGCAGCGCGCTCAGCGCAGCGGGTTCGCGCTGCGCGATTCCTTCGATGGTCGTACCGGCGCCTTCGGCGGCGTCCTCCGACGACTCGCCGCGATCGCGGAACGCGGCGAAGAGCGCGCCGACAAATGCGTCGACAATCTCCGGCTGCATCGCCGACAGCTCGCGCTCGTAGAAGGCGGCGAGATCGGTCTCGTCCATCTTCGCGAGAAGCTTCTCGACTGCACCGGCCAACATGTCGGGCGGCACGTTCCCGAAGGACATTGGGCGAACCATTTATCCCCGCCGGCAGGCAGCTCCTCGATGCGGCAGAAAATGTTCGTCTGATGATCCGCGTGAAGGTCCCGCTCGACCTCCATGCCGTCTCAACCGGCGGCTCGGGCGCCTTCGCGCTCGCAACGCCGTTGCGAATCCGCGACCTGCTCACCTTCGCGGTTCGCGAAGCGATCGGCTTGCGAGCGCCGCACGATAAGTTCTCGCGAAGCATGCACCGCACGCTGGCGGGGCTTGCCGCCGGCGATTTCATCGTCGACGTTAACGGCCGAGGGTTCTCCGACGCCGAGACGGTCGTGGTCTGTGAGGGGACCGCCGACATTCGTTTCTTTTTGGCGTCGCGTCGCCGAAGGGCACTTCATCGCCGGTAGGCGCGGGACGCTCCGTCGCCGGCTCTTGCAGCGGATGATACTGTAGTAGAAAAGATTCCCGCTAGAAACGGAGCTCACAATCAAGTTTGCCGTCGCCCTGGTTGCCGTGCTATCGTCGGTGACCGGTCCGGCTTGCGCCGACGTGCAATACGGCACGTCCGGCGAAGATCTCTATCGCATTCAATCGGCAGAGACGTCTTCGAAGGTGTCCTACGTGGGTACCGAGCGGCTGACCGTTCGCCGAGAAGGTAAGGCCTGGCGCTTCGAAGCGCGCGCGCGATACACGCGCGACGGCCCCGACGGCAAGGGTCCCGAAGAAGCGCGCTTCGTTCAGATTCTGCGGGCCGACGGAGCGTTTGAAGATCGCGTCGACAATGACCCCGATTTTCTCACGATTTTGAACCAACCATTCGCGGTTCGGCTCGACGCGCCGACGCTCCGCGATTTGCGGACGTTGCATGGCTCGGTTCCATTCTCGGCGACGTCGCCACTCGGTGCCGAGGCCGTGCTCCACGGATTCTTGCGCCCCGCGACCGGCGGCCCGATCGGCGGCCGTCCGACCGTTGCCGTGCGCTTCGAAGCCGATGGTGAAATGACCGGACCGCTCCCAGGCTTCGCCGCGATGCTCGTCTCCGGGACGATGCGCATGGACGGAACCGCCTACTACTCGCTCGACGATGCGACGCTGTTGGGGCTCAACGTCGCGCTCACGCTCGACGCTCGGCTCGCGCAGAGCCGGCCGTCGGTCTCGGTACCGGTGCGGATCGTCTACCGCCGCACGATCAGAGCGATTAGCGCTAAAACGCTCCCACCAGCTCCACTTGCAAAGGATGCCGGAACGGCTGCTCCCGCAACTCCGTGAGAGGCGTAAAGGCGAGGTGGTTCTGGTGGCAGTCGATCAGCATCTCGATGCCTCGCTTGACGCACCCGGTCTCCTCAACGTACTTCGTTAGCTTCTTCTTGAAGTACGCGCGCGGATCGCGCAGCACTTTCGCGTAGTACGGGTCGTGCGTGAGCCCGGTAGGATCGACGCCCTCTTTGGGAACGAGCCATACGAACCACGGATCTTCACTCTGCCGGTAACCGATCAGCACGAGCGGAATCGCTCGTGTCGAGTTGATGTCGGGCAGAAAGCTGCACATCGTGTATGCATCCAATGAGATTTCCGTGGGATCGATGGCTTGCTGCATAGATCGCACCTTTCACGTCGTCAGCGTCGCGCAAAGAAAAACCGCTTGGCTCCTTACGAGCGAAGCGGTCTTATGGTATTGCCGGGGCTCCGAAGCCCTCAACGAAAGCGGCATGGCGATGCTTTAGAAACCGCCTTTTAACTTCCTTCGTGTCACCCTGAGCGCAGCATCGCGGAGCGATGCGGAGTCGAAGGGTCCTTCGCGTCACCCTGAGCGCAGCGCCGGAGGCGCGAAGTCGAAGGGCCCTCCCACTTTGTCACCCTGACCGCAGCGCCGAAGGCGCGGACTCAAAATTGGCAAGCTCGCGAAGCGAGCGCAGTCCTGAGCGTAGCGCCCTGAGCCTGACGAAGGGCGCGGAGTCGAAGGGCGTCAGGAGTTTTTGGGGCGAGTGTGAAACCTCGGCCCTAGCAGTGGTGGTCCGGGGCACTGTATGAGCGCGCTCGCACCACTCCTTACGGGAGTACACGTGCCAACAGCGACGTCCGGGCGAACCGCGGTGACTCGTCACCCGGCCGATTCCACGCCGAGCGTGGCGAACTTCGAGCGCATCGTCGACGATTACCAGCGCCGCCTGTACGGCTTTGCGCTCCGGATGACCGGAAATCGCGAGGATGCCGAGGAGATCGTCCAAGACGCCTTCGTTCGAGCCTATCGTGCGCTCGGAAAGATGTCGCCGGAGCAGCGGGGCGACCTGCGTCTCCAGCCCTGGCTTTATACGATTACCTTGAACGTGACGCGGAACCGTTTGCGCAGCAAGCGGCCCTCTAACGTCGCGCTCGATGCCCTCGCCGACCCCGACGCGATCCTCCGCGAGTCGCACGAGGGGCCGCCCCAACCCGAGGCGATCGTCGAGCAGAATACCGAGATCGCGCTCGTCGAGCGCGCCCTCTTACAGCTCCCGATGCATCTTCGTGCCGCGGCGACGCTGCGATTCATCGAAGGGCGCAGCCATCCGGAGATCGCTGAGATCCTCAATCAACCAATCGGTACGGTTAAGTCTCACGTCCATCGGGCCGTGCGCATTCTACGGCGCATTCTCGGTCCGCAAATTGGACGTTTTGCAACCGAAGGAGTCCCTTTACATGCGTTGTCGTGACGTCGAGGCGCTGTGGGACGAGCTCCGCGGCGAGTGCCAAGCCTCGCTGAAGGAGACCGTTCATAGCCACTTGCGAGCGTGCCCATCTTGTCAAGCAATGTACGAGCAGTACGAAGGCGTGGCATACTGCCTCTCGTGCTTGCCGCGCCCCGAGCCGTCGTGCGATTTGGCTAAAAAGGTCGTTCAGCATATCGCCGCGATCAAGGGCAGCGCCTATCCGCCGATCGTACTCGCGGCGGTCACGACGCCGGTCGGGCGGCTCTACGTCGGTTTCAAGTGCGAGCGCATCGCGTACGTGAGCCTCGACACCGGCGACCCGGCGCAAGAGATCGTCGCCCGGGCCGAGCGCCGGCTTCATCGGCGCGTCGTGGAGGGTGAAGCTCCGGGTTGGCTCATGCACGCGCTCGACCGTTTCTTCAACACCTGGACCCTCGACGATGCGCTCGTCGACATCAGCGATTTGACGCCGTTCGAGCAAGCAGCGCTGCGCGCGGCGGCGCGCATTCCGCCGGGCGAAGTTCGCTCGTATGCGTGGGTTGCGATGCAAATCGGCCGGCCCAAAGCCGCTCGCGCGGTTGGCCGCGTTATGGCCCGCAACCCGCTCCCGCTGCTCTTTCCGTGCCATCGCGTCGTCGATTCATCGGGCGATCTGCACAATTATTATTACGGACTCGATATGAAAGCTCGTATTCTCCAGATGGAGGGCTACCGGGGCTAGAAGCCAACCTTAGCGAAGGTGGCGAGTCCGGATCCTAGAATCGCGGCGATTCCAGATGTGCACGGCCACGCAAAGGGCGAACACCGGCCGTACGGCGAGGAGCGTCCGATTGCGTATTCGGCCCGCATGCTCTTTCTGTGGTTCTATCACGCGGCCCGGCGTGAGTCGCCGCGCTTCCTCATGGTCGCCGACCATGCGAACTATCTGACTTTCGAGGATCCCGGGGCGGTAAACACCGTACGCCGCGCGTTGAAACTCGCGCAGGCCGGAGACCTCCTCGGCGCCGCCGAGACCGCCGGCGTCGACATCGCGCATGCGGCGATCGTCTCGGAAGGGCTGCGGCGAGGGATGCGCTTTTCGATCGGCGCCGAGATCGACAACGATCCCCGGGCACGCCCCGACGCGCAGAATATCGTCGAGGCGATGCGCCCCGACGGGATCATCCGCTCCGTCCACTTCGTCCCGATCCAGCACCCGGAGAAGGGCGCCGACTGGCTCTGGCCGTTCGACAACGAAGAATTTAGCGGGCTTTTCGAGGTCGTGGGCGCCGATAAGCTTTGGGAGCTCTACATCGCCCGGCTGCTCGACGATCTCGAAAAATTGCCGACGCACGTCGTCGGAAACTTCTACGCTCCGGCCATCTTTGGCCGCTGGCCGGTACAGAAGAAGCTCGAAGAATACGAGGACCGGATGCTCGACGTGGCTCACCGCCGCGGCTTGGCGGTCGAGCTGAACACGCGCTTTCTCTATCGCGACCATCCGGAGGACCGCACGAAAAAATATCTCGAGGCGAGTGCGCGCCTCGTGCGCAAAGCGAGGGCACGTGGCGTCGGCATCGCGATCGGTTCCGACGCGCACAGTCCGAAGGATCAGGGCAACGCGTTCGACGTCGTACTCAGATTGCTCGACGATGCGAAGATCAACGAGGTCGTCTTTCCGGTCGGGGGACGGCTGGCTCGCGTAGCGTTGCGCGCCACGCGCGAACATCTCGAAGCTCAAGAGCAAGCGCACCGGCAGCCGAGCGCGCCCGGGAGCAGCATCACGGGATACAGCCGCGCCGAGCTGGGACTTCCGGAAGAGGCCGAAGCGACACGCGCCGGCGGACGCTCGGCCCGCGAGATTGGCCCAAAGAAGCGCGTCAGCGATTCGTCGCGCACCTCGAAGCGGCCGGCGGCAGCAACGCCACCGAGTGCGAGCACGTCGCGTCGCAGCCCCGATTCGTCCTCCTCGGCCTCGAAAGCGAAGGCGGCGCGCATCGGCAAGCCGGCGCCGCCGAAGAAACAGAAGACAGCCCCAAAGCCGGCGCCCAAACGCTCCGCCGTTGCGAAGAAGGCCTCACCGCGCCGAGAGCCGCCGCTCAAGAAGAAATCGCCCGAGAAAAAGCCGCCGCCGAGGAAACTCGCCGCCAAGAAACCCGCACCGAAGAAAGCCGCGGCCAAGAAACCGGTAGTCGGGAAGAAGCCGGCGGCAAAGAAAGCCGCTGCCAAGAAGCCGGCTTCGCGCAAGGCTCCAACGCCGATTCGGCCTAAAACCGGGTCCACAAAGAAGAGCGTCAAAAAGAAGAAATCCGCGGCGAAGCGCCGCTAGCAACATTTTTCTATGGGGGACAACGGCATTGGCGGACATTGAGCGCCTCCGGAATATCGCTTTCGTCGGACCGCATCATGCGGGTAAGACGACCCTTGTCGAGGCGATCCTCGCTCATACCGGAGCGATTGGACGGCGCGGCTCGATCGCCGACGGTACGACGGTGACGGACCACGAGCCCGAAGATACGGCCCACTTGCAATCGACCACCGTCGGCCTCGCGCATACCGCCGACGACGGGATCGACATCACGATCGTCGACGCTCCGGGCTTCATCGATTTCTTCGAAGAGACAAAGCAAGCACTGGCCGGCGTCGACGCTGCCGTCGTCGTGGTCGAGGCGGATCCGGGTCGCATCGTGCAGACGCACGCGATCGTCGATCATCTCGAGTCGATGCGCATGCCCCACATCTTCGTGATCAACAAGATGGACCGGCCCGGCGCCGATTTCGCCGCTACGCTGGCGGCATTGCAGAGCGCTTACGGCCGGCACGTCGTCGCCGAACAAGTGCCGCTCGGAAATGCCGAGCAATTCAACGGTTACGTCGATCTCGCGCAAATGACGGGCTATCGCTTCGCAACGGATCCGGCGGGCGAAACGCAGGAAGCCATTCCGGCGCAATCCGCCGAGGCCGCGCAACGATTGCACCTCGAGCTGCTGGAAGCGATCGCCGATTTCGACGACCATCTAATGGAGGAGTTGCTCGAGGGCGTCGAGCCTCCGATCGAAGAGATCGAACGGGATCTCTGTAATGAGTGTTCGCACGATCAGATCGTGCCCGTTTTGGTCGCGGCGGGCGGATCGGGTGCGGGCGTCGCCGCGCTCGTACGAGCGATCGAGAAATGGTTCCCTTCGCCGGCGCAGGCGCCGCACGTCGATGCCGAGGGACGCCCGATCGAGCCGGATCCGAGCGGTCCGGTCATCGCCCGCGTCATCAAGACCGCGATCCATCCACAGAGCGGCAAACTCTCGATCGCGCGCGTGCTTTCGGGAACGATCAAAGCCGACGCCACTCTCACGAATATCACGAAGCGCGACGAGAAGGTCCGCCTCGGCGGACTCTACCGGCTTCAGGGCAAGAAGCAAGAAGCGATTCCCGAGGCCGGTCCCGGAGCGATCGTCGCGCTCGCGCGTCTCGATACCGTAGCGACCGGCGATACGCTGACCTCGCCGGGGCACAAAGTGCTCCTGCCGCGCGTGACGGTTGCCGAGCCCGTCTTCGCGGTCGCCATCAAACCGAAGGAACGCATCGACGAGGCGAAGATCTCGCAGATGCTCGCTCGCATCGTCGACGAAGATCCTGCGCTTCGGCTCGACCGTGCCGACGTCACGCACGAGATGCTCCTGCTCGGCAGCGGCGAGCAGCACGTCGCAATCGCGGTCGAGCGGCTGGCCCGCAAGTATAAGGTTGAAGTCGAGACGGCCGCGCCGACGATTCCGTATCTCGAGACGATTACCGCCGGCACGGAGATACACTCCCGCTACAAGCACCAAACCGGAGGCCACGGCCAGTTCGGCGACGTTTGGCTCCGATTCGAGCCGCGCGAGCGCGGTGCCGGCGTCACGTTCGAAGAGAAGATCGTCGGCGGCGTGGTTCCGCGCCAGTTTATTCCAGCAGTCGAGAAAGGCGTACGCGAAGCGCTGCTCCACGGCTCGAGCGGATATCCCGTCACCGATCTCCACGTGACGCTCTTCGACGGCCAGTACCACGACGTCGACTCGAGCGAGATGTCGTTCAAGACCGCCGCCGGGATGGGCGTGCGCGAGGCGCTTCCAAAGTGCAACCCGGTCGTGCTCGAGCCGATCGCCTACGTAACGGTAACGGTGCCCACGACGCACACCTCGACGGTCATTCAGCAGCTCACCGGCAAACGCGGTCAGATTCTCGGCATGAATCCGGCGGAGAAGAGCGGCCACGACGTGGTCGAAGCGTACGTTCCGGCAGTCGAGCTCTCGCGCTACATCACCGAACTTCGCACCGCAACGCAGGGGCTCGGTACCTACGGATGGCGCCACGAACGCTACGACTCGGTGCCCGGCGGCCGAGCCGCTCCCAAAGCGGCGGTGTGAGCCGCGGGCTTGAAATCATTTTCAGTATTTCTCGCGTTGTTCGTGCTTGCCGCGTGCTCGAAGATTTCGAACCAGGCGGAGGGCGGTCAGCGCCACTCGTGGACGCAGCCCGGCGTTTTGCGGGTGGCGGTTCAAGGCGACGTAAAGAGCCTTAATCCGCTGCTCAACTCGAACACCGAAGACGGTTTCGTCGCCTTCCTGATGTTCGAGCCGCTGCTCTCGGCCGACCGGAAGGGCAACCCGGTTCCAATGCTCGCTACGAGCGTTCCGACACCCGAGAACGGGGGCGTTAGTCGCGACGGATTGACGGTTACCTATCACCTTCGAAAGAATGCGAAGTGGACCGACGGCGTGCCGGTGACCGCCGGCGACGTCAAGTGGTCGTGGGCGGCGATCATGAATCCGCGCAACAACATCGTGTCGCGGCACGGATACGATTACGTCAAATATGTCGAGACGCCGAACGACTATACCGTCGTCGTTCATCTCAAAGCGAAGTTCTCACCCTTCGTCAACTCCTTCTTCGCGATGAGCGACCAGCCGATGCCGGTCGCACCGGCGCACGTGCTCTCGAAGTACCCCGACTTCAACCAGGTTCCGTTCGACGAGGCTCCGACCGTCTCGGACGGTCCGTTCCGATTCGGTGAGTGGGCGCGCAACGACCACATCACGCTGCTCCGTAACGACCGCTTCTTCATGGGGAGGCCGCACTTGAGCCGGATCGAGATCAAGATGATCCCGGACGAGAACACGACGATCAATCTGCTCAAGACGCACGCGATCGACTTCATGTTCCAGGCTTCGCCCCAGACCTACCCGGCCCTGAAATCGGTTCCGGATCTCGACCTCGTCTTCGTCAACGTCAACGGCTACGAACGCGTGCAGTTGAACAACTCGCACCCCGTCCTCGCCGACCCACACGTGCGGCTCGCAATTGCCTATGCAATCGATAAACGGCGCCTCGTCGACACGCTGACCTTCGGCCAGATGACCGAAGCGACCGAAGACATTCCGGATTGGATGTGGGCGTTCAACCCCACCGTTCACAGCTATCCCCATGACGCCGCGATGGCGCGCGAACAGCTGCGCGAGGCGGGATGGCGCCGCGGTCCCGACGGCATCATGGCCAAGAGCGGAGATGCGCTCAACCTGGTACTGGTAACGAACAACTCGAACGCGACGCGGCGTCAAGCGGCCTTGCAGCTCCAAGAGATGCTGCACGAGGCCGGTATCGGCGTGGAAATCAAGTACTATCCGGGCGACGTCATGTTCGCCCCGGCCGGCATGGGCGGCATTCTCCAGCTCGGAAAGTTCGATCTCGCCCTCAACGGATGGTACGCCGGCATCGATCCGGACGATAGTGCTCAGTACACGTGCCAGAACGTTCCGCCCGGCGGTTATAACTACTCGCGCTTCTGCAACCGCGAAATGGAGGAGGCCCAGAACGCCGCGCTCACCCATTACTCGCGCGGCGAACGCATGGCCGCGTACTTCCAGGTGCAGCGAATTCTGGCGCGCGAGAATCCGGAGATCTTCTTCTGGTGGCGGCGTCAGATGGAACCGATCAGCGTCGACTTCCGGGGCTTCGATCCCAATCCGGTCCTAGAATCGTGGAACGCGTGGCAATGGAGCATCTAGGCCTTTCCGAGCTCACCTGGCTTCGCAAGATCATCGCGGAGCGCGCGCTCACGCGCGGCGATTACGTTCTGGCGGGCGGAGCGCGCAGCGATTACTACATCGACAAGTTTCGGCTCTTCTCCGATCCGCACGTGCTCCGCCGCATCGCGCGGCTCTTTTCGCCGGTCATTGCCGCGCTCAACCCCGACATCATCGGCGGCACCGAGCTTGGAGGCGTCGTCGTCGCAACGGCGGTCGCCCAGATGTCGAGCCTTCCGATGCTCGCGGTGCGCAAGAACCCAAAAGCGTACGGGGCGTTTGCGAACGACTACGTCGAGGGACCCTATGAAGCGGGCCAGAACGTGTTGCTGCTCGAGGACGTCGTTACGAATGGCCACGATCTGCTTCTGGCCGCGTCACGCTTGCGCGAGCTCGGCTTGCACGTGACGCCGTATGCCGTAGTCAGCCGCGGGCTCGCGCCGGTGCGCGCTTTGATCCAGTTCTCGTTGCCCTCCGACGACCCGAGGACCGAAAACTAAACGGCTGCCGCCAGCCCGTCCTCGGCCGCTTCGACCGGCCCGTCGAAACGCGCTTTCGCCGCATCGACGAGTTGCGCCGCCGCGTAGGCGGCGGGGTAGTGTGTCAGCAGCAAGCGTCCGGCCTGCGCTTGCGCCGCCATCTCACCCGCTTCGGCCGCCGAGCAGTGGCCTCGTTCGCCCTTCTCGAGGGCCAGTCCAAGGGCCGTTTCACAGAGAAAGAGCCCGCTCTCCCGCGCGAGTTCCACCACGCTTTCACACGGCGCGGTGTCGGCCGAGTACGTAACGCTCGCGGTGCCGGATTCGGCACGGATCGCGTAGGCTTCGATGAAATGCCGCGTTCGCGCAAAGTGCAGGCGCAAATCTTTGACGGCCAGCGGCTTCGCCGGATCGTATTCGCGGACCGTGAAAGCGCTCTCGAAGAAATCTTCGTACTCGTCGGCCGAGGCGGCCCGGCGAAGCGCTTCGAGCGCCGCTCCTCCGCCCGGCGGCAGCCAGAGGGGCAAGCGGCGATCGAGCCGCACGTGCCCGTACTTCAGCGTATAGTACGCCGGTACGACGTCGAAGTAGTGATCGGCGTGCATATGCGAGATGACGATCGCATCGAGGCGCGCGTACTCGATCGCAAGCTGGAGTTTCGAAAACGCACCGACGCCGAGATCGAGCACGACCGCCGCCTCGTCGGTACGCACCAGATAGCAACTGCAAGCCCCGCCGGGTCGTGGCAGCGCGGGACTCGATCCGATCACGTTCAGCCTCAAGGCAGCGACGCAAGCACGTCTTCCGCATGCTCGTTCACGTTGACCTTCGGCCAAACTTTCAGGATACGGCCCTCCCCGTCGATGAGAAACGTCGAGCGGGCGTTTACGTCGAGCGCCTTGTAGAGCTTCGATTCCGTATCGGCGAGCAGCGTGAACGGAATCGAGTACTTTTGCTTGAATCGCTGATGCGATTCGACCGAGTCGCGGCTCACGCCGACGATGCGCGCGTTCTTCTCCTCGAAGCGATTGTAGATATCGCGAAACTGCGAAGCCTCGCTCGTACAGCCGGGCGTGTCGTCCTTCGGGTAGAAGTAGAGAACGAGCGGACCGCCCAGCAAGTCGGTCGTCGTTACGGAGTCTCCTCGATCGTCGAGCAGCGTTACTGCCGGGAGTCGATCGCCTTCGCCAAGCATTCTTCGGCCTTTCTAGAAACGGAGGGTGTAGTGTCTTCAACGCACCCTTTGGCGCAACGCCTTATCGAACGCCTGCAGTCGCGTCCCTCAAGCCGAGTTCTCGATTTTGCGACCGGCATCGGCCGCAACGCCGAGGCGCTCCGTCTCGGCGGTTTAGCGGTGGTGGCGATCTCCGACGCCGGCGCGGCCTCCGAGCGTCCGTTCGAAGGGCACGCGGGTCGATTCGATGCCGTTCTCTGCACCCACGGTTTCCTCCACGGGACGGCATCGAGCGTCGCCGCGCGCGTGCGGATGGTTGCGCGGCGTATCGAACGCGGCGGTTGGCTCTTTGCAACGTTCGGATCGACGCGGGACGCGCGCTACGGCCGAGGAGAACGGATCGACGATTCGACCTTCGCGCCGGTCGAGGGCGACGAACGGGGCGTCGCGCACGCGTTTTTTGACCGGGCACAAGTGCGCGCGCTGCTCGAGCCGGCGTTCGAGGTTGAATCGATCGAGGAACGCGGGGTCGATGGCGTCGTGGGAGCGTGGGCACACCGGCAACGTCCGCTCGAAGGCGCCGCGCATTGGTTTGCGGTAGCCCAAAAACGTTGATGCGCGCAACGCTCGCCGCCGCTCTGGCTACGCTCGTCGCTGCAGGCTGCACGCACGCAGGCAGCCGGCACACCTCCGGCTCGAGGCTCGTCTTCAGCGGCCTCGCGGGCGAGCCCGATTCCCTCAATCCGATGCTTTCGAACGAAGCCGACGAGTTGAACTTCAGCCATCTCTATATGTCGTACCTCATCGAGAACGACGACCGCGGCAACGCCGTTGCAGAGATCGCTTCGCAGGTGCCGAGTCTCGAGAACGGGGGCATTTCGAGCGACGAGCGCACTGTAACCTACCGCCTTCGCCGCAACGTTCGCTGGCAAGATGGGCAGCCGCTGACCGCCCGTGACGTCCTCTTCTCGTATCGCGCAATCGCCGATCCACGCAACAACGTTCCCACGCGCGTCGGATACGAGGAGGTGCAACGGATTCACGCACCCGATCCCTACACCGTCGTCGTTCGCTTGCGCCGGCGGTTTTCGCCCTTCGTGCAGTACTTCTTCGGACCGCAAGGCGTCGGTGCGATCATGCCCGCGCATCTCCTGAGCGGCATCGCCGATCTCAATCACGCGGCGTACAACGAACGCCCGCTTGGATCCGGCCCGTTTCGCGTGCTGAGTTGGCGGCGCGGCGACAGCATTACGCTGGTAGCCAATCCCTCATACTGGCGGGGAAAGCCTCGGATCGACCGGCTCGTCTATCGCATCATCGCCGACCCCAATACGCGGCTCGAAGCGCTGCGTACGGGCGAAGCCGATGCCTACTTCGACGTCGATCCGCAGCTATTGCCGCAGGTTCGCTCGCTGTCGGACGTCCGCGTCACGCTCACGCCGGTGAACGATCTGCATGTGCTGCGCTTCAATCTGCGCGATCCGGCGCTCCAAGACGTCAACGTACGCCGAGCGATAGCGATGGCAATCGACCGGCAGAGGCTCATCGCGGCGGCAACCCACGGCAGCGGCATCATCGTCGATGCCGACCAGCCGAACAACGGTTGGGCCTACGATGCTGCGACGCCGGCGATTCCCTACGATCCCGCCGGCGCCCGCAGGTTGCTGCACGGCCGTTCGCTCGACCTCACCCTTGCGGTTGCACCGCAAATTATCAATGGCTCGCAACTCGTCGCGGCAATTCTACAGGAGAATCTGCAGCGAGTCGGTGTTCGCGTGACCGTCAAGCAATATCCGAGCGGGATGTTCTACGCGACGCCGGCGTTAGGTGGCGTACTCGCCGGCGGCCGTTTCCAACTCGCCTACGATGCCTGGTGGGTACTCGGCAACGACCCGGACGACTCGTGGAACTTCGGCTGCGCGCAGCTCCCGCCCGTGGGGCTGAACTACTCGATGTGGTGCGATGTGCGTGCGGATGCGGCGATGCGCGATGCGATGAACACCGTCGGCCGCTACCACCGGCGAGCCGACTACGCCGTCGTCCAGCACGCGATCGCCACGCAGCTCCCGGTCTTCACGCTATGGCAGGTGCAAATCCCAAATGCGTTCCGCTCCTACGTCCACGGAGTCGCGCCGTCACCTGCGGGTTCAACCTTTTGGAACGCATGGAGCTGGACGATCGGTCCCTAACGTGCGGTGTCATCCTGAGCGAAGCATCGCGAAGCGATGCGCAGTCGAAGGGCCGGCAGCAGGAGCGCCACAGGAAGTGGCGCGACGAGCGTCTCTGAGGCATTGCGTCAGGAGCCGATCGTCCAGCTCCAAGCTACGTCGAGATCAAATCCTGCATCGGGCTCGACGCCGTCGCATAGAGCCGCTTCTCCATGCGCCCCGCCAGATACGCTTCTCTTCCGGCCATGACCGCATGCTTCATCGCCTGGGCCATAAGCACCGGATCGCGTGCACGCGCGATGCCGGTATTCATCAGCAGCGCGTCGACGCCGAGCTCCATCGCGATCGTGGCATCCGAGGCGGTGCCGACCCCGGCATCGACGATCACCGGAACGCTCGCGCGCTCTTTGATGATGCGAATCGAGTACGGATTGCAGACGCCGAGCCCGCTCCCGATCGGCGCGGCCAGCGGCATCACCGCCGCACAACCAAGCTCCTCGAGTTGACGGCACGCGATCGGATCGTCTCCGATGTACGGCAATACGGTGAAACCCTCTTTGACGAGCTGCTCGGCGGCAACGAGTGTCTCGCGCGTGTCGGGGTGAAGCGTCTCCGAGTCGCCGATGACTTCGAGCTTGATGAGATCGGTTTCGAGCAGTTCGCGGGCGAGCTGCGCCGTCAACACCGCCTCCTTCGCGGTATAGCATCCGGCGGTGTTCGGAAGAATCGTGTAGCGCTCGCGGTCGATGTAGTCGAGGAGCGTTTTTCCGTCGGCGTTGTCGAGATTGATGCGGCGGATCGCAACGGTTACCATCGCCGCCCCGCTGGCGGCGTGCGCCTCGCGCATGACCTCCGGCGACGGATACTTTCCGGTCCCGACGATCAACCGCGATCCGAACTCGTGGGCGCCTATTCTCAAGCGGTCGCCGGTCATGCGAAAGTCACCCTCCCGCGACCGCTTCGATGATCTCGACGCGGTCGCCCTCGCGGACGCACTGCCGGTCGTATTCGGCTTGGCGAACGATCTGGTCGTTGCGCGCCACGGCGATTCCGCTGCGCGCCGATCCGAGCAATTCGAGCAATGCGCCGATGGTTAACTCCTCGGGAAGATCGCGCAGATGTCCGTTGACGGTCGCCTTCACGCGTGAGTCATTCGGTCCGGCTACGCCGCTTCCGTGCCGAAGCGACCGATCGAAAAGGGTTCCAACGCGGCCGCCGCTCCGGTTTCGATCGCGTCGGCAATCGACCGCGCGGTCGCCGGAGCGAGCAGGATCCCGTTGCGATAGTGACCCGTCGCCAGATAGAAGCCCTCGATCGGCGTCGTCCCGAGATAGGGAAGCCCGTCCGGAGTTCCCGGGCGCAAGCCTGCCCAGCTCTCGGTAACTGAGAATCCCGCGAGCGCGGGCGCCGCGGCGAGCGCACCGTGGAGCAGCTCGTGAAGTCCGCGCGTCGTGACGCGCTCGTCAAAGCCGGCCGATTCGACCGTCGCGCCGACCAGCAGCCGGCCATCCTCGCGCGGCACCAGATAGACTCCGGGGACCCAGGTTGCGCGCCGAACGAATCCGGCCGGAACCGCGAGGGCGATCATCTCTCCCTTGATCGGTTCTACCCGCGGTATGCACGATTGCGGCACTCCCCCGAGCTGCGACGCCCAGGCGCCGCAGGCGTTGACGACCGCTCGCGCGGAGACGAATCCTCGATCGGTGCGTACGCCGAGAACGCGCCGCGCGTCCGACTCTACTGCGATGCCCGCCGACTGCTCGATTCGAGCGCCGCGCTCGCCGCAGGCCGCCGCAAGGGCCCGCCCAAGACGCCGGTTGTCGACGTATCCCTCCGCCTTATTGAGCAGTCCGCCGGCGACTCGGCCGCTCAGCCAGGGCTCGGCGGCAAGCGAGCCCGCGCGATCGCACGTTTCGCACCCCACACCGAGCACGCGCAGAGCCTGAGCCTGCCCCCGGAGCGCCTCGACCCCGCTCTCGCCAAATGCGGCGTAAAACACGCCGTCGAGCCGAAGGTGCGCGTCGATCCCGCTCGCCGCGAGGACGCGTTGTACGAACGCCGGATACTCGGCAAGCGAAGACGTGCAGAGCGCGAGCAACGCCTGGTCGGCGATGCGCTCCGTATACGGGGCCAGTAATCCCGCGCCGGCCCACGAAGCCGCGCGCGCCGGCTCGCCGCGATCGTAGACTCGAACGCTCGCGCCGCGCTCCGCCAACTCGAACGCGATCGAAAGGCCGATCAAGCCCGCACCGACGACGACGACGTCTCCTCCCGCTGCGCCCATCGAAGCTACATGCCTAAGTAGACCGGACCTTCGCCCCCCTGCGGTGGGACCCAGGTGATGATCTGATACGGATCGGCGATGTCGCAAGTCTTGCAGTGAACGCAGTTTGTGAAGTTGATCTGCAGACGCCCGGTGAACTCGCCGCCGCCGGCGGCTTCGAACATCGGCTCGTAAACGGCCGCCGGACAGAAGTGGCGGCACGGATTTCCGTACTCGCGCGTGCAGCGGTCACGGCAGATGTTCGTGTCGGAGACGATGAGGTGGCAGGGCTGGTCCTCCTCATGCATCGTTCCGCTGCTGTACACATCGGTGAGCTTATCGAAGGTCAGCACGTTATCGATTGCTGCACGCGGCGTCTCCGGCGGATCGAAGCCCATCTTCTCCATGCGCGCGTAGCCGGCTACACCCGCAAGCTTCTCGATGAAACCAAAGCCGGCACCGCCGGTAATCGTCGAAAGCCCGGCGTTGATCAATCCGGGGATCAGTCCGTTGTGGAATCCTTGGTGGAAGTTGCGAGCCGTGCGAAGCTCGGCGTACGCCCACGATTCTTCGAAGCGGCGGTCGAACGTGGCGAGCGTCGCGCTGTCGCAGCGGTCGCCTTGGAGCGCCTCCCAGATCGTCTCCGCGGCGAGCATCCCCGATTTCATCCCGAGATGAATGCCCTTGAGACGCATGCCGTTCAAGAAGCCGGCGGAATCGCCGATTACGAGCAGACCGTCGGCATACGCGCGCGGCATCGCGAAGAGTCCGCCTTCGGGAATCGCCTTCGCACCGTATCGGATCATCTTCCCGCCTTCGAGCATCTTTGCGATGACCGGATGCGTCTTCATGCGTTGAAGCTCGTTATGGGGATCGGTCGTTGGGTTCTTGTAATCCAAACCCGTGACCATCCCGATATCTAGGATGTTCTCCGCCATTCCGTAGATGAATCCGCCGCCGAAGGTTTGCGCGGAGAGCGGGTAGCCGAGCGTGTGAATCACCGCACCGGCCTTGAACCGGTCGTCCGGCATCTGCCAGAGCTCCTTTACGCCGGCGGCGTAAACCTGCGGTTCGCGCCCCTCGTACAGATTCAGACGCGCCGCCGCCTGCTGTGTCAGCGTGCCGCGCGGCCCTTCGCCGAGCACGACGATCTTCGCGATGATATCCGCGCCCGGCTCGTAGTTGGACTTTGGCTCGCCGTTATGATCGCGCCCCTTGTCGCCGGTACGCACGCCGATGACCCGATTCTCGTGCCAGAGCAGCTCTTGTCCGGGAAACGCGGGAAAGACTTGCGCGGCGTGCTCTTCGGCGACGTCGGCGAGCCATTTGCAGAGCTTCTGCAGCGACGTCACGTACTTGCCGTCGTTTCGCAGCGGCGGCGGGGTAAAGGGCGCCTTGATCTTGCCGCGCGAAGTGAGAAACCAGAGCTGGTCGCTCGTCACCGGCGATTCGACCGGTGCGCTCTCGCGCCAATTCGGAAGCAGCTCGTCGAGCGCCCGCGGATCCATCACCGCACCGGAGATGCCGTGGTGGCCGACGTCTCCGCCCTTCTCGATCACCAGCACCTCGAGCGCCCGGCCGGCGGCCTGCGCGAGCTGACCCAGGCGAATCGCGCCGGCGAGGCTCGCCGGTCCCGCGCCGACAAAGAGGACGTCGACTTCGAGGCGATCGCGTTGCGGCATCTGCGCCTAGTTACACGGCGCCGAATCGGACTCCTCAAGGAGCGCCGCAATCCTCGCCGCAAGGTACGGCGCATGCAGCACCCAGTGCGTCGCAGCTTCGGCAGCGATAACAACGCGCCAGTCGCGCCCGAGATCCTACAAGCGATCGCGGATGCCAACACCGGCGATGCCGTCGGCTACGGCGAGGACGAATGGACGTCGCGCGCGGTCGCATGCTTTAAAGAACACTTCGGCGCTCGGACGGAGGTCTATTTCACCTTCAACGGCACCGGCGCGAACGTCGCGGCGCTGAGTTCGGTTCTGCGCCCCTGGGAGGCCGTGCTCGCGCCGGCGAGCGCCCATCTTCACACCGACGAATGCGGAGCCTTCGAGCGTTTCAGCGGCTCGAAGGTGATCCCGATAGCGACCGCCGACGGAAAAGTGCGCCCGGGCGATCTCGAGCCGTACCTGCACGCCGGGCACGACGTCCACTTCCCGCAGCCGCGCGCCCTTTCGATCTCTCAAGCGACCGAGTTTGGCGGGCTCTACGAAATCGAAGAGCTGCGGGCGCTCTGCGCCTTCGCGCACGAGCGCGATCTGATCGTTCACGTCGACGGCGCCCGGATCGCCAACGCCGCGGTGGCGCTCGGCACGACGCCGCGCGGTACGAGCGTCGACCTCGGCGCCGACATACTCACCTTCGGCGGCACGAAGAACGGGCTGATGCTCGGCGAGGCGATCTGTTTCTTCAATCCCGATCTTCACGCCGGCGCGGCGCCCTTCGTCCAGAAACAATCGATGCAGCTCGCCTCGAAGATGCGCTATCTCGCCGCACAGTTCGCCGCCCTTCTCACCGGCGATCGCTGGTCGCGCTACGCGTCACACGCAAACGCCATGGCGGCGCGTCTGCACGAGCACATTCGAGCGATTCCTGGCGTTCGAGTCACCCGTCCGGTTCGCTGCAACGCCGTCTTCGCAACGCTCGACCGCGACGCGATCGAGCGGATCCGGCGCGAGTTCTTCTTCTACGTCTTCGACGAGCGGCTGCCGGAGGTGCGCTGGATGACGCACTGGGCAACCACCCCTGAGGACGTCGATGAATTTGCCGAGTGCGTGGCAAGGGCGACGAGCGGGGTGGTGGGGAAGAAGTCAAGCGAGGCCTAGGATGCCTCAGCCGGAGTTCGCTAGAACCGAACGAGGAGGAGTGGGATGAAATCGGTTGTCGCAAATGCCGCCGAAGCGGTCGGCGAAGCGCGCAAGCATTGGATCTGGTACCTCGCCCTCGGGGTCGTCTTGATGCTGATCGGCCTCTACTGCATCTGGTCCGAGGGTCTCTCGACCGTCTTCTCGGTCATTTTGTTGGGAGCGATTCTTTTCGTCGCCGGCATCTCGCAGATCATCGGCGCCTTTATGACCCGCGGTGCCGGCCACATGATCCTTATGCTG
Organism: Candidatus Cybelea sp.; assembly: GCA_049585055.1. Lineage (GTDB taxonomy): Bacteria > Vulcanimicrobiota > Vulcanimicrobiia > Vulcanimicrobiales > Vulcanimicrobiaceae > Cybelea. The sequence goes on from JBAUYZ010000079.1 coordinate 18,738, forward strand.
CTAGGCGGCGCTCTCGAGATCATCATCGGCTTGATGCTGATGGAGCACCCGGCCCTGGGAGCCTTGACGATCACGCTCTTCATCGCGGCACTGCTCGTCTTCCGCGGAATTTTTCGCTTCGTCTCTGCCCTGTGGCTCCAGATGCCGCAATACGGCTGGATCGCGGTCAGCGGCATCGTGAGCGTCATCTTGGGCATCCTTCTCTGGGTCCAGTGGCCGTTCTCCGCCATCTGGTTCATTGGATTTGCGGTCGGCTTGAGCTTCTTCTTCGAAGGGATCGCGTTCACGTCGCTCGCCTTTAGATTACGCTCCGCCTAGAACGCGCATCCGTCTAAGCGGTCCAGTCGAGCATCGCCTCCCAATCGGGTTTCGGGAAGCGCTGCTTCGACTTGATCGCTTCGACGTACTTGCGCTTTCCGGCACGGTTGCCTTTGCCGAGCATGAGGCCACCGACGAGACGCTCTTCCCAAAAGAAGAGCGCGCGATACCACTTTTTCTCGCGGTCGATCTTGCGCGCGATCTCGAGATCCGGACGTAAATCGGTTCCGAGCCCGAACTGGGTGATCGTCTGCCCTTTGAAGAGCAGCGACGAGTACTCCGGGACGTCGTGATACTTCTCGCTGCCGCCCATCATATTGAGCGCCACGACTTTGCCGTGCGCGCCGGCATTGTTCCACGTGCCCATGCGGTAGCGAATCTCGAGGATCGGATCGTAGAAATCGGCGACGTCGCCGGCCGCGTAGATGCCCTTCACGTTCGTCTCGAGATGGTCGTCGCAGAGAATTCCGTTCTTGCTCGTCGCGATACCCGAGCCTTCGCATAGCTCGGTGTTCATCGCCAGACCGAAGCCGTAGGCGTAGCACTCCGCCGCGATCTCGCCGGCATTGGTGCGCACTTTCGTTATCGCGCCGTTCGACCGGACGAATTCGTCGACTTCCTCGCCATAATGCATGTGCACGCCGTCGGCCGCCGCCGCTTCGTGAAGCAGCGCGCCGGCCTCCTCGTCGATGATCCGGTGCAGACCCCGAGGCCCACGCATGATCCAGTGCGTCTCCAGCCCGCGTGACGCGAACGCTTCGGCGAGCTCGTAGGCGATGAAGGAGCCTCCGATCGCGACCGCCGTCTTGCTGCGATCGATCTGTTCGGAGATCGCACGCGTATCGTCGAGGTATTGAAACGGGAAGAGATTCGCGGCTTCTTCGGAGCCCGGCTTTCCGGTCGGATTCGGGCGGCCGCCGGTTGCGATGAGAAGTGCGTCGTACGGATACGACCTGCCGCCGGCTTCGACGATTCGCTCCTGCGGAATGATTCGATCGACTCGAGTTCGCAGGTGCAGCGCGATTCGGTGCTGCTCGTGCCACTCGAGATTGCGAATCATCACCTTGGCTTCGGGAATCTGCTTTCGCAGCATCGGCGGGAGCGAGATGCGGTTGTAGAGCGTGTACGGCTCGTCGCCGAAGAGCGCGATCTCGCAGGCGGGATCGTGCTTGCGAAGCTGTTCCGCGGCGGTCGTTCCGGCAAAGCCGTTTCCGATGATGACGTAGCGGCGAACGTCGACGCTCACGGCGCTATCCATGCAACCCCAGCGCTACCATCATTTCTAAGCCCGTCTCGAGCGCGCGCTCGTCGATGTCGAAGCGCGCGCTGTGATGCGGCTCCTGGGCGTGCGGGCCTCGCGCTCCGAGCAGAAAGTACGCGCCCGGGCGCTGCTGCTGCATGAATGCCATGTCTTCCGACCACGTCACCAGCGGGTGCGGATCGACGAGATTCGCCGCTCCCACTACCTCGCGCGCGACTTCGCGAACCACATCGTTCATCGCCGGATCGTTGACCGTCGGCGGGTAGACCCAGTGGTAGACGAACGTGCTCTCGAGGCGCATCGCGCTGCAGAGACCGCCGAGGAGGCGTTCGATGCGCTCGGGGAGCGCCTTGCGGACTGCGTCGTCGAAGGCCCGCACCGTCCCCTGGAGCGTTGCACGCTCGGGGATCACGTTGAACGTCGTACCGGCGTGGAGCGAACCGACGGTCAAGACGACGGGCTGCGTGGGTGCGATCTCGCGGCTCGCGATGGTTTGAAGCAGCGAGACGAGTTCGGCCGCGCCCACGATCGGATCGACGGCCTTCTCCGGCATCGCGCCGTGGCCGCCCTTGCCGATCACCTCGATGTCGAAGCGATCCGACGACGAAAAGAAGGCGCCGTCGCGGACGCCGATCTTCCCCGCCTCGAGACCGCTGTAGAGATGGAGCGCGAACGTCCGATCGACGTGCGGGTTCTCCAGTGCTCCATCGTCGATCATGAGTTTGTTGCCGGAGTATCCCTCTTCACCGGGCTGAAAGCAGAAAACGAGCGTGCCCGCAACCTCCGCGCGTCGCCGGTGGAGTTCGCGCGCCGCCGCGAGCAGAATCGCCATGTGCCCGTCGTGTCCGCAGGCGTGCATGATGCCCTCGTTGCACGAGCGGTACGGCGCGTCGTTGAGCTCCGCGACCGGCAATGCGTCCATATCGGCGCGCAGCAGCGTGACCGGGCCGGGTCTGGCTCCGCGCAGCGTCGCCAGGATGCCGGTCTTGCCGACGCCCGTGCGGATCTGATCGAAACCGAATCCGCGCAGTTCTCGCTCGATGAACGACGCGGTCTCGTGTTCTTCGAGCGAGAGCTCCGGATGCGCGTGAAAATGGCGCCGGTACGAGACGAGCTCGTCGGCCACGGTCGCGCCGTTACTTGAAGTCAATCGGTTTGAACCACAGCTTGCCGTCCTTGTAATCGAAGATCAAATCGAAGTTGCTGAGCGTATCGCGGCCGATCAAACCATCGTACTCCCGCTCCTGTGCATAATCGACGGTTGGGACGACCACCTGCACGTCGCCGAAGATCCAATCTCCGAGGACGAGCCGGTTCATTGTAAAGTGCCTAATCCCGAAGGGTCTATCTCCAAGCGTGACCAGTTCGCCCTGATCCGGTGTGCCTCGTGGAACGTTGATCTGAAATCGATCGAAGTAATGCGGGTAGAGCATGGAGTAGACCGCCCCGAGATCGGCGACGAAATGGCCGGGACGGCCGCTGTAGGCGGCGCTGAGCAGCGGAGTGCCGTAATCGAGGCGAATCGGCAGAGCGGACCAGCCTTGCGCGACCAGGTCCGGCGGCAGCGTTCGAAAAAGCGTCAGTACCTTCTTTTCGAAATCCACTTCCAAGGCGCCGGCCGCGATGAGATCGCACCCCAGCAATCCGACGACGCGCTGCCCCGGGAGCCATTCTGAGAATTTAGCGGTAGAGAAGGCGACGTCTTTGGCGCTCAGGTCGGCAACGGAGAAATCCGTGGCTCGAGCATTCGCGATAATGAAGTCGCCCGCAAAGCTCGCGCGCTCGGCACCGGTAAGCGTCATGCCGAGTTCGCGCGCAATACCGGGATCGATGAGCAAGTCCGAAGATCCGGAATCCAGCAGAAAATCGAGGCCCCGCCCGCCGATCGAAACCGGCACGATGATTCCGTGGCGGGTAAAGCGAGCTGGAATCGCGACGGCGTCGCGGCCGCCAAGGTCGAAGAGCGGCTTTGACGCAGGTATCGAGAGATCGAGCGTCGCCGCGTCGACGCGCTCGACGACGTCGACCGTTGTTCGCTGCGTCACCGTGCCGTCGTCGCCCTCGTAGGCGACCGCATGCGCGAGCACTCGCCCAAATGCGGGCCGGTAGTCGCGGTACTCCCATGCGCGTTTGTGACCGTCGTAGTCGATCATTTCCACCCGAGCCAAGAGATACGTTTGTGCGTCGTAATAGCGTCGCTCGCGCAAGCCGCGGCTTGGCGTGACGTCGACCACGAACGCCGGTGACGAACCACTGGTTACGCCGAGGAGGGTTACGCCGCTCGTCGGTTGCTGGGCCTGTTGGATGGCTGCGGCAAATGGGTCGTTCTCTTGTGAGAAATTCGACGAGGGCAGCACCAGCCCATTAGCATCGCCGTGCCACTCCTGACCGCGATACTCCCCGTACGACCACGCGAATCCGGCCTCTCGAATCGTCGTGCGGTAATCGTCGCCGTTCCAATACGTCTCGGATTTCCAGACGTCGCCCTGGCGAGAAACGGACCGGGTGACCATCTGGAATGCGCCGGCGGCGTAGGTGCCTGCGGCATGCCGATTGCGCTCGAAGAGCTGCGCGACCGAAATGCCGGCCGGCGCGTATTCGTGCGCCGTAGCCGCAACGAGCAGCGAAACGACCACCGGCGCGTCGTCAGCTCGCGCCGGAATACACGAACATGCCAGCGCCACTAGAAACGCCGCGGCTCTCGGCAGCATGGCGCGTCTTTTTGGGCATGCCTCCTTCCTACCTTCGCCGCAGGATTCGGCACCGGCTGCGAGCGACTACGCTTCGTGACCGCTCGCAAGACCGAACTGCCGCCCTTCGAACGCCACGGCCTCACCGACGAGCAACTCGTTGCGATGCTGCGGACGATGGTCATGCAGCGCACGCTCGAGAACCGGGGGTTTCAGCTCAACCGTCAGGGGAAGATCCCGTTTGCATCGGCGAGCGAAGGGCACGAGGGCGTGCAGGCCGGAGCCGCGATGGCATTCGCGCGCGGCAAGGATATCCTGGTGCCGTACTACCGCGACCTCGGCCTCGAACTCGGCATCGGGCTCACGCCGTTGGAGGTGCTGCTCTCGCTCTTCGCGCGAGCCGCCGATCACTCGGCGGGACGGCAGTTTCCGCACCACTACGCTAGCCGGCGGCTCGGCTTGCACACGATCAGCTCGGTCATCGCGGCCCAACTCCCTCACGCCGTCGGCGCGGCCTACACGCTGCAATATCGCAACGAGCACGACCGGGCGGTGCTGACGACCTTCGGCGACGGCGCCACGAGCGAAGGCGAGTGGCACGAGTCTCTGAACTTCGCCGCGGTCCACGCACTCCCGATCGTCTTCCTCTGTGAGAACAACGAGTGGGCGATTTCGACGCCGCTCTCAAAACAGATGGGCCAGCCCGACGTGTATAAGCGCGCCGCCGGCTACGGCATGCCCGGGGCCGTCGTGGACGGGATGGACCCGGTCGCATGCTACGCTGCGGTCGGCGAGGCGCTCGCTCGCGCGCGCTCCGGCGGCGGACCGGCCTTGGTGGAGGCAAAGTGCTATCGCTTCCTCTCGCACACGACCGACGACGACGATCGAAGCTACCGCTCGCGTGACGAGGTTGCCGCCCGCCGTAAGGACGATCCCGTCCCGTGCTTCGAGCGATTCCTGGCCGAGCACGGCGTATTGACCGCGGAGGCGGCAGAAGCGTTGAAGCGTTCCGTCCTCGAAGAAGCCAACGACGCCACGGACCGGGCCGAAGCGATGGCCTATCCCGCGGCGCAAGACCTCTACGAACGGGTCTACGCGGAGCGCTGGGACCCGTGGCTCTAAAACGGACGAGACGAGATGAACGATGGCTAGCACCGACACCAGTACCGGAACGCTCCAACGCCATGGGCTGAGCGACGAGCAGTTGCGCGCGATCTTTCGCAACATGCTGCTGCAGCGCCAACTCGACAATCGCGGATTTCAGCTCAACCGGCAAGGGAAAGTTCCTTTTGCACTAGGGAGCGAGGGACACGAAGCCTTGCAGGCGGGGGCTGCAATGGCGTTCAATCGCGGGCGCGACATTCTCGCGCCGTACTATCGCGATCTCGGTCTCTGTTTAGGGATCGGCCTTTCGCCGTACGAGATCTTGCTCTCGATCTTTGCACGGGCCGCCGATCACAACGGCGGGCGTCAGTTCCCGAATCACTACTCCTCGAAAGCAGCCGGGCTGATGTCGTTCTCGTCGATCCTCGCGGCGCATCTTCCGCACGCGGTCGGCGCCGCCTACGCGATCAAGTACCGCGGTGAGAGTGGACGCGCCGTGCTCGCCACCTGCGGCGACGGAACGACGAGCGAAGGCGAGTGGCACGAGTCGATGAACTTCGTCTCGGTTCACAAGCTTCCGTTCGTGATGCTCGTCGAAAACAATGAATGGGCGATCTCGACCCCGCTCGATAAACAGATGGCCGAGCCGCAGATCTGGAAGCGTGCGGCAGGCTACGGCATGCCGGGCCGGCGCTTCAACGGATTCGATCCGGTCGAGACGTACGCCGCCGTGAAAGAGGCGATGGATCGCGCCCGCAGTGGGGGCGGCCCGACGCTGGTCGAGGGCACCTGCTATCGCTACCTCGCGCACTCGACCGACGACAACGACATGACCTACCGTACGCGCGAGGTCGTGACGGAACGGCGCAAGCAAGATCCGGTGCCGGCGTTCGAAGCAGTGCTGCTCGAGCACGGAATCCTTAACAGCGCCGACGTGAACGAGATGCGCCAATCCGTCCTGCGCGAGACGAACGAAGCGACCGACACCGCCGAAGCGCAGCCCTACCCCGAGCCGTCCGAACTCTATACCCACGTCTACGAAGGAGCCTGGCAGCCGTGGCAGTCGTGACCGCTAACTCGACCGTGATGAATAACGTCGAAGCCGTCCGCGCGACGCTTTACGAAGCGCTAAAAGCGGACGACCGCACCCTGATCATCGGTGAGGACGTCGGCGCGCGCGGCAACGTCTTCCTCATCACCAAGGATTTCGTCAAAGAGTTCGGCGAGCACCGTATCATCGACACGCCGATCGCCGAGGCGTCGATCGTCGGGATTGCCATCGGCATGGCGATGGAAGGCTTGCGGCCGATCGCCGAGATCCAGTTCGCCGACTTCATCTATCCCTCGTTCAACCAGATCGTCGGCGAGGCCGCGAAGACGCGCTATCGCTCCAACGGCGAGTACACCTGTCCGATGGTGATTCGGACGCCCTACGGCGGCGGCGTGCGCGGTGCGCTCTCACACTCGGTTTCGATCGAAGCGCTCTTCTACCACGTGCCTGGGCTCAAGATCGTCGCGCCATCTTTCCCGGCCGACGTCAAAGGGTTGCTGAATACCGCGATCGACGATCCCGATCCGGTTCTCTTCCTCGAACACAAGAAGACCTATCGCCTGATCAAAGGTGAAGTGCCGAACGGGCATTACACGATTCCGCTCGGGAAGGCCAACGTTTTGAGAGAGGGCACGCAGCTCACGGTCGTCTCGTACGGACTCTACGTCCATTGGGCGCTCGAGGCCGCGCGCCGGTTGGAAGACGAGGGCCTCTCGGTCGAAGTGATCGACCTGCGCTCGATTCGTCCGATGGACAAGACGACGATTCTCGGCAGCCTCGAAAAGACGCACAAGCTGCTGATCATTCACGAGGACAATAAGTTCGGCGGAATCGGCGCCGAGATTAGCGCCATGGTTGCCGAGGAGGCGCTCTTTGCGCTCGACGCACCGATTCGGCGCCTCTGCGGCCCGGACGTACCCGCGATGGGGTACGCAATGCCGCTCGAGGAAGAGTTTATGTCGTCGCCGGCCGAGATGGCAGAGGCGATGCGGGAGATGGTGAAGTTCTAATGGCGACGACTATTACGATGCCGCAACTCGGCGAGACGGTCACCGAAGGCACCGTCGCGCAATGGCTCAAGAACGTCGGAGATGCGGTCGACAAGTACGAAGATTTCGTCGAAGTCTCGACCGACAAGGTCAACGCGGGCGTTCCCTCACCCGTGACCGGTACGATTCGCGAACTGCTCGTGAAGGAAGGCGAAACGGTCGCAACCGGAACTCCGATCGCAGTGATCGACGAGGTGGGCGCGGCAGCGCCGCCGGCGCCGGACTCAACACCGGCACCACGCGCGGAATCGGCTC
>JBAUYZ010000080.1:0-4756 GCA_049585055.1 Candidatus Cybelea sp.
AGCGGTCGTCTCGGGACAGGGGGACGCGTCGCAACGGCCTGCTTGCGGGGAAGGTGCGGCGTTGCGAATGGCCCGGGCGATCCGCGCCAAGGCGGCCACGGCCGGCGTCAGCGCGACGATGATCAGCTCTCCATCGACACAGCACAGCGGATCGGCAGTGCTCAGCGACGCCGGTGCGGTCGTTTTCCGAGTTGCTTTTGAGGATCGTGCCTCCATGCACGGGCACTACGATGCGGGCCTGGGCGAAGAAGGGACGCATGTCCACTGTTGGTCGCCGCTACAATACGGCGGCTCTCAGCGAAAAAATCACGGCCTCGACAGGCGTGGTTCCAATCTTTTTTCGGCGGGTATTGACCGCCGCATGCGCGCTCGGGGCTCTTAGCGGTTGAGCATCCTCGGCTTCAAGCCGGCATTAGGCGCCTCGGATCTCGAGGTGTTTTAAAGCCTGCGGTCATGGAATGTACACGCCCTGAGATTGCGGCCGATCTATCGCTTGGGCTACCATGTCGCCGGCATCGCTGAGCACGTCGACCTGATCGTCATGTGGACCATTGGGGAACGCCACGAGCTCCGATTCCAGAGCATCGACCCACGGCGCGTCGCGCAGGTGGAAAACCTGGCCCATCTCATAACGCGCTGCGATTGTCCACGCTCGCGTTTCTTTGCTTTCCCCACCGCGCGTAATGGCGAGCGCAGGCAGTCCGGCTCTCACCGCTGCCTGTACGGCCGTCCACTGGTATTGCACGGCTTCGATGCCAATGCGCCGCACGTTGTATTTGGATCGGAGTTGGGCGATGAGCGAGATCTGATCGGGACCTTCGATTTTGTTGTCGCGGTAGATGTGCATCACCGCCAGCTCATTGCGTGGGCACAGCGCGAAGATCCCGATGGCGGTGTAGTCGGGCTTAGCTTTGGTGCGGGTAATCCCCGAGCGCAAGGTTTGCGTATCGCCCGAAGCTAGATCGACGATTGCGAAGATGCGGCATTGCCCAAGCCGATAGCTTTGCATCGGTTCACCGGCGGCATTGAGCAGATGGATGATGTCGCCGCTCCGGTCGAAGTAGCGGAACCAACTCTGCTGGAAGACCGAGCCGCCGGCGCGCTGCGGTCGGCCCTGAAAGAGGGCCATGAATCGGCGTAGTCCCCCAACCTCGAGCACTTGCCGTTTTAATAGCTCGATTGGCCGGACGCGCGGCCAGAGCGCCTCACCCGGCAATCGCCCCAGCTCGTCCCGAACCTGGTGATCGCAGACGTCGATCTTGACCTGGGTGACGCCAGTCGTTTCGTCTTGCTCGAAGCCGATTGTGGGCGCCTCGCAGTCCTCGACGCGACAGATCGCGATTGCTGGGTAGTCGAGCACGCGGTAGTTCCAGCCCGAACTTTTTGCGAGTCCGATCAGTTGGGCAATAAAGTCGTCTTCGTGCCAGCGCGACATGATGGCGATCATCCGGAGCTTCGGTTTTCGCCGAGACATGATATTGGCTTGAAACCATTGCCAGACGTCGGCGCGGAACTGCGGATGCATCGCTTCTTTGACGCCGGGATAGGGGTCGTCGATGACAAACGCATCGGCCGGCCGTCCCGCCACCGACTTCTCGACGCCGACCGCGACAAGACCGCCACCTCGGGTGGTGCTCCAGCGCTTCATCGAGTGCGAACGTGGGCTCACGCCGACACCGAAGTATTTGGGGCCGTAGCGTTCCAGGATGTCCCGCGTCGGGCCGCCGATCTTGTCTTCGGCGAAGTCGGTATTGTAGGTGGCCGCGATGATGTTCCAGGTCGGATTGAGGCCCAGCATCCACGCAATGCCCCACTGCGAGGCCGTCGTGGACTTGCCGTGCTGCACCGGGATCTGCATCACCAGCAGCTCCAGCCGCCCCTGCTCAACGTCAACGATCGAGTCGGAGATCGACGCGTGGAAATCAGCCGGGAAGTAGGGCTCGGTGTGATCACGCGTGGCAACCATCGCAAAGCCGGCCGGTGAGTTCCGCACGAAGGCGAGGTCGAGCTGCGACGCGGCTGAGGCCGAGCGCCCTGGACCGTCGGGCCCGATATCGCGGCGCTTCACGACTCCGGCTCCTCGCTCGCGTCGACTGCGCCATCGCGAGCGTGACCGGCGTCCATCGGCGCCTCGGCCGCCGCGACGATTGCTCGATGCAGCAGTGCGGAGGCCTCGGGACTCTCGCGAATCCGATCGATGGAATCGAGCTGAATCGGATCCCCGTCGGGAATGCCGCCGAGCATCACGCGCGGACCAAACTCCCGAGGAAAGCGCCGCTCAAGCACCCACTGGGCCGCTGTGCTGCCTTTTTCTCCCTTGAGGACCCGGGTGAGTAAGTTTTTCGCCCCGATCGCGCGTGCTCGCTCGACCTCGGTAAGGAACGATGCGTAGGGCTCGATGTCATCTCTGCCTTGCTGGCACCAGTAGTGGAACGTACGCTCCGGAATGCCAGCGGCTTGGGCGGCAAGCTTTTCCGGCATGCCGATCTCCAGCGACGCGCAGATTTCCTCTTCAACCGCGGCGGTGAGGGTGCGCGGCTTTCCCTTACGGCGCGGCACGGCGAGCCTTCTTTCCGGTAAAGTTCTGCCAACGCTCGACGATAACGTCGCAATGCGCCGGGGAGATCTCGCAGCCGTAGCCGACCCGTTGCAGTTGCTCGCAGCCGATGAGCGTTGTGCCTGCGCCGCAGAACGGATCAAAGACGCAATCGTTGCGATCGGTCAGCAAGCGGATGAAGAAGGACGGCAGGCCGACGGGAAAGACGGCGCCGTGGCCGAGGGCCTCGCGATTCTTCCCGAGTGAGAGGACGTTGGAGGGATACGCCAGGCCCGATTCTGGCCCCAAGCGCTGATCGTTGCCGGTTTCTTTGTAAGAGCGCCCCTGCGCCGCAGAGGTCGGCATCCGACTGCGGCGCGGCGACCGTTTCATAGCCATGCCGTCCGATTGCGACGGATGCGCGCCGCCCCACGCCGGGATGTCCGCAAGATCGCAGAGATGCCGCACCTGATCGGGGCGCCACTTGCATTCACCCAGCGCGAAATGGAAGATCGGCTCAAAGCCGTTCTTGAGCCGGGTTGAGTTCTTGGGATCACGCGGCGTTCCGCCGTGCGTCCAAACGAACTCGTCGACCAAGCGCCAACCCCACTGCCGGACGAACGCGATCGTGAGGTCCTTCACGTACAAGCTGCGCTGCCCGGCCTCCGCGTGCTCTTTAATGTTGAGACAGAACGATCCGTCGTCGGCGAGGTGCGCGCGAACGCCGGCAGCGACGTCCGCAAACCAGTCGACGTATTGATCGGGCGGGATCGGTTGGAAACCGGAGGCTTGGTCGTACGTACGTTGCTGCGCGTACGGCGGCGAGGTCAGCGCCAGCGTGACCCGGGCGCCTCCAAAGAGTCGTGTCAGCGACGGAGCATCGCGGCAATCGCCACAGAGCAAGCGATGCCGACCCAACTCCCAGAGGTCGCGGGACTGGGTGACCGGCGTTTTGGGACGTTGAGGAACGAGATCCGGGTCGACTAGACCGACGGGCTCTTGCGCCTCTGCCAGCAGCGCATCAAACCGCAGATCGCTAAATAGCGCGGCGTCGTCGGCCTGGATTTCGGCAAGCAGCGCCTGCAGCGCGTCGGTGAACTCGCCGGCGAGGTGCCGGCTGTTCAAGGCAACGTTGAGCGCCTTTTCCTCGGTCTCGTCGAGGTCCACGACCACGACCGCGGCCTCCTGGACCTTCGTTCTTTTCAAGACTTTGAGGCGTTGGTGGCCGCCGACGATATAGCCCGAGCGCTGGTTCCAGACGATGGGCTGCACGTCGCCGAAGCGCTCCATCGACTTCGTTAGCCCCGCCATCGCGGCACGGTCGATTCGCCTTGGATTATATGGGGCTGGCCTCAGCGCAACGAGTGGCACGACGCGGATTTGGGGGTGGCTTGGCAGCGAGGCTGCCACAACTTTTTGCTTCACCGCGACCTACTACTGCGCTAGCGAGCCCCACCTTCAACTCGAGTCCGTTATGAATAAGTGCGCCTTCTGAGCGTGCCGTTGCGCCGTATCGGGGGATTGCCGGACGTCGTCAATTCAGCCTTGTCCGGAAAAGTTAGCATGCCTCGCTGCCTCTCATGGGGACTCTTCTCGCTCAGCGCGTTGTTTTGTATTTTGGTAATCGACCAGGGTTGCGATCATGTGTGGATTTGCACCCAGAGCCGCGTGCGGCACCGCGTCGACCCGCGAATTTACGATGGCTTGCTGCCTCGCACTCAGGGGTATCCGGCCGACGGCCGCCGCGCGCTCGGCCAATATGCTTAGCAAGTCCGGGTCTCGGGGAAAACGATACGGGTCCTGCTCGACGGTGGCACCCGGTTCCAGTTCGGTCCCGAGAGTCCACGTAATCAGTGCGGCTCCGACCGCGAGCACGCCGACGACGAGGTAGCCCCCAATCAGCGCGTAGCAGGGCTCACGCCCGGGTACTCGCAACTGGCAGCAGCTACTCGAATGCTCCGTGAACGCCCTCATCTTCGCGGGCGACGCCGAGCCTTGGCGATGAAATGCGTTTCCCGATCGGTATGGAGGATCGGCGGCGCCGGTGCTGCCGCCGCGTCCTCCAACGGAAAGCCTGTACGGCAAAAGCGAACACTTGTTACGCGGAACACTTGTTCCACCGCGTTTACGGTTATCACTCGGGCGCCGTGAAACACTTGTTACGCGAGAACGTGCGATCCGCTTAATACAAAAGACGCGTCAAAAGGGGCCTTGACATGC
>JBAUYZ010000081.1:0-25791 GCA_049585055.1 Candidatus Cybelea sp.
CACGCGAGGCGATCGCGACCGCCTTCGATCGCGAACGGTTCTGGGGCGTGCTCGTCGAGGCGGCGCACGCGACCGGCGCGACGCGCGCACCATGGGCTCGCGAGGTGCTGATCGGCGTGCTTTCGCACGAGCATCCGAAGGTCGTTCGGGCGGCCGCCGAGGCGCTCGGCAACTTCCGAGACGCCGAGGTCGCGGAGGCGCTCGTCGCGCTCGCCGGGCGGCACGCCTCGTACTTCGTTCGTGCGGCGGCCCTCACGGCGTTGGGAAAGACCCGCGACGCTCGCGCATTCGACGTGCTCGTCGCGGCAACGCGCGAACGCAGTTGGAACGGAGTCATCGAAGCGGGCGCGTTGCGGGGACTCGCCGAGCTGGCGGACGCGCGAGCGATGCCGGTCTTGGTCGATGCCTGCCGCCCCGAAGGCAACGAAGGTGCGCGGCGAGCCGCGATTGCGTCGATCGCGCGTCTAGCAACGCTAGTCGAGAGCGAACGGACGCGGGGCGTCGACGCGGTCGCCCAGCACCTCGACGACGAGATGTTCATGGTGGCCCTCGAGGCGACGGCGGCAGCCGAAGCTCTCGGGGACGACCGCCTCCTCCCCGAGCTCGACCGGGTCGGGCAGCAAGCCTTCGACGGACGCTTACGGCGGAACGCGCTCGAAGCCGCAATACGCATCCGAAAATCCGCTAAAATCCCGGCGCAGGTGACGGCCCTGCGCGACGATATCGATGAACTACGCGAACAGCACCGTAGGCTTCAGGAGAAGATCGAGACGATCGCGCGCACGTAAGAGACGTGTGCTTGCGGTCGTCGCGCTTCTCGCAGTCGTCGTTTATGTGGCGATCGTCGTTGCGCACGGACGTGCGGCTTCGGGGACGCGCTCCTCGGACGTCCTGTCCTCGTCGCGCTTCGCTCAGTTTTCCGGGGAGCAAGCTCTGAATAACACGTCCTGTGTTGCCGGAAAACTGAGAGACCCCTCAGCCGAACGTCCGTGCGCAACGGCGATTACGCAACCGGCTACCCCCGTCGTTTGGAGTAACGACGAGCGCGATCGGTTGGGGGGGGAGTTGCATGGGGCGTTCGCGCCCGTTCTTCAAGGGGCGGGTGCGTGGAGTCTCGCCGTTGTAGGTGCCGACGGGCGCACGGTATTCGACGACGGTGCGCAGCGCGCGGTGACGCCCGCGTCGACGCAGAAGCTCATCGTTGCGGCGACGGCGCTCGACGCGCTCGGGCCGCAGTATCGTTATCACACGGTTCTTGCCGGACACGACGGCATAGGCGATAACGGTGAGCTCGACGGCAACCTCTGGCTGATCGGATCGGGCGATCCCTCGCTGCAGTCTTCCGATCTTCGCAACGGCATCGGTATGCTCGCGCGTTCGGGATTACACCGGATTGCGGGCGGCGTCGTCGTCGACGATACCACGCTGAGAGGACCCGAGCTCAATCCGCATTGGGCCGCCGAGGACAACGGCCAGGATTACGCGGCTCCTACGAGCGCGGTCTCACTCGACGGCGATACCATCGAGTCGCAACAGGTGATCGGCGGCGTCGAGCAGCGGCTGTACACGCCGATGCAGGACGTTCCGCGGTACGTCGCCGGACGTTTGAATGGGATGCTCGTCGCCCAGGGAATTCGTCCGTCCATGCCGCCCGCCGTTGGAGCCGCACCGCTCGAAAGCGTCGTCCTGTGGGACCACCGCTCCGCACCGCTACAAACGCTGGAAAGCCACATGCTCTACGTATCGGATAATCATTATGCCGAACAGCTTCTGCGGACCGTCGGCAAGGAATCTGCACAAGTGCCGAACGACGCCGGCGGAATCGGCGCGGAACGCGAGTTTCTCGAACGCCGCGGTATCCCGTCGCCGGGGCTCAAACTCTTTGACGGCAGCGGTCTCTCACCCGCAAATCGCATTGCCGGAATCACCCTCGCAAGGCTGCTCGCCGCGCAAGAGCCGTCGCTCTATCTGCTCCTGCCGTTGGGCGGCCGGCAAGGAACCCTCGACGATTACGACTTCACCACGGCGCTCGGCCGCGTTCGCGCAAAGAGCGGACACCTCTCCGGCGTCTCCGCGCTTGCGGGTTACGTGACGACACGCAGACACGGTCGCGTTGCCTTCGCATTTCTTATCGGCGGTTCTCCCGGGGATCCCGACGCGGCGATCGTGCGCGCGGTCGATCGGCTGGCAACGTTTTGATCGGCGCGCTCATGTTCGACGAAGCGTTGCTTGCGCGGCTCGTCGCCCGCGCGTTGCGGCACGGCGGCGATTTCGCCGACGTCTTCTGCGAGCGGCGCCGGACGCTCTCCTATCGGCTGCAAGACGGCCGCATTCACGACGCTTCATACGGCGTGACGCTGGGAATCGGCATTCGCGTCGTCGTGGGAGAGTCGGCCGGATACGCCTGCTCCGATGACTTGAGTGACGCCGCGCTGACGGAAGCCGCGGATGCGGCATCGTTGGTCGCACGCTCCGCGCCCGCGGGCACACTGCAGAGTGTCGACCTCTCCTTCGAGCGGGTCGCGTCGTTTTACGACGGCGCGTTTACCGACGGCGTCGACGCCGGTCGCTACGTCGCGATGCTCCAAGCGGCCGACTCGGCGGCGCGGCGCTACGATCCGCGCGTCGTCGCGGTGAACGCGCACCTCAGCGACGAGGTTCAGGAAGTATGGATTGCAACGAGTGAAGGGCGGCTCGTCCACGATTGCCGCCCGCTTATCACGTTCGGGGTCCAGGCCGTTGCGAGCGACAAGAAGGAACGCGGCTCGGGTTACGTGGGCGACGGCGGACGAACGTCGTTGGCGTTCTTCGATCGCGAGACGCCGGAGGCGCTTGCCGCCGAAGCGGCGCGGATTGCGACGGTGAACCTCGAGGCGGTCCCGGCACCCGCCGGTGAGATGGAAATGATCGTCGGGGCCGGCGGCGGCGGCGTCTTGCTCCACGAGGCCGTCGGGCACGGGCTCGAGAGCGACTTTAACCGTCGCGGCACATCGCTCTACAGCGGACGAGTCGGCGAACGCGTGGCGAGCGAGCTGGTGACGATCTACGACGACGGCAACCTCGAGGAAGAGCGCGGCAGCCTCAACGTCGACGACGAAGGCGTCCCCGGACAGCATAAGGTCTTGGTCGAGAACGGCGTACTGCTCGGCTACATGCAGGACCGCCTGAACGCACGTTTGATGGGCGTCGAGTCGACCGGAAGCGGCCGGCGGCAATCGTTTCGTTTCGTCCCGCAGCCGCGCATGTGCAACACGTATATGCCGAGCGGCGATTCGAGCTTCGACGAGATCCTCGCCTCGACGCAGCGCGGAATCTACGCCAAGTCGTTCGCCGGAGGCCAGGTTGAAATTGCGAAGGGCGATTTCGTCTTCATGGTCGGCGAAGGATACCTGGTAGAGGGCGGTAAGATCACCGCGCCGGTTCGCAACGCGACGATTATCGGCAACGGCCCCGAAGCGATGATGAAGGTGACGGCGGTCGGGAACGATGGGCGTCTCGCGCGCCGCCATTACACCTGCGGCAAGGGCGGTCAGTACATTCCGGTCGGCGTCGGTATGCCGACGGTGAAGATCGCATCGATTACGGTGGGCGGAACGCAGCATGAATGAATCGGCCGCCATCGAGCTTGCCTCGGAGGCGCTTGCGCTTGCCCGCGCCGCGGGCGCCGAGAGCGCTGAAGCCTCGGTGTCGATCGCGCGGCGCTTCCATGCCGAAGCGCGCGCGGACGTCGTGGCGCGCCTCGAAGGGTCGACCGGCAAGAGTCTCTTCCTGCGCGTTTTCCGCGACGGGCGAAAATCGACGCTTTCGACCTCGGATCTTACCAGCGACGGATTGCGCGACGCCGTCGCGCATGCGGTCGCGCACGCCGATCTGGTCGCGTCCGATGAATACGCCGGATTGCCCGACGCGGATAGCGGCGGCGATGCCGACCTGCGTCTCTGCGACCCGCGAATCGCGCAACGCGACGGCGCCGAAAAAGTCGAAGAGGCGCTCGACCTCGAGCGTTTGATTCGCGCGGCCGATCCGCGCGTCACAAACTCGAGCGGCTCGCACTATACCGACGCCGTCGGCGTAACGGCGCTCGCCAACTCGTCGGGATTCGCCGCGGGCTACGGCTGGACGCGCGCAGGGCGCTCGACCGGTCCGGTCGCGCTCGACGGCGACGTCAAACGCATCGCGCAGTATGGAACGGCGGCGCGCCATCTCGGCGACCTCGAAGCTTCCGGCGCGGTCGCCGAGACGGCCGTGCGCCGCGCGGTCGATCTCTTCGGGGCCCGCAAGCCGCCGACGATGCGCGTCCCGGTGATCTTCGAGCGCGACGTCGCCGCCTCGCTGCTCGAAGACCTTTTCGCGGCGATCTCGGCGGCGAACGTCGCGACTGGGAACTCATGGCTGAGCGGCCGGATCGGAAGCCGGATCGGCAGCGAGCTCGTCAACGTCGTCGACGATGGGCGCGTACCGGCCGGGCTTGGCTCGTCGCCCTTCGACGGCGAAGGCGTTCCGACGCGGCGGACGCCCGTTTTCGAGCGCGGCGTTCTCAACTCGTTTCTCTACGATACGTACTACGCGCGTAAGCTGGGCGCGGCGAGTACCGGAAACTCGACCGGCGGGGGAATCGGCCCGACGAACTTTTACCTGGAGGCGGGCGCGATCTCGCTCGACGAGCTGATTGCCGCCACGCCTCTGGGCGTGCTCGTGATGGACACGATCGGCTTCGCGACCGAACATGCGTCGGGGACGTATAGCCGGGGGGCGCGCGGTTTTTTCATCGAGGGCGGCGAACTCGCTTATCCCATCGATGAGTTCACCATCGCCGGACAGTACCCCGAAATGCTCGCGGGCATCGACGCAGTCGCGAAGGATTTGCGCTTTGACGGCCCCGTCGTTTCGCCGTCCTTCCGCGTCGCCGAGATGACGGTAAGCGGGAACTAGAGCATGACGGCACAGCCCGCGATCAGCTTGACGGTGGTCCTGCGCATCGACATGCCGAACGAGCCAGGCGCGTTTGGTTCGCTCGCTAACGCGATCGGCGACGCCGGCGGCGCGATCGGCGCGGTCGACATGCATACGGTCGGTCGAACTCGCATCGTGCGCGACGTGACGATCGGCGCTCCGTCGGAGACCGTCGCGAACGAGGTACGCCGCGCAGTCGAGGCGATCGAAGGCACGCGCATCATCTTCTCGGCGGACTCGACTTTTCTCGCGCACATCGGCGGGAAGATTAGCATCGATTCGAAGATCACGATCAAGAGCCGGCAAGATCTCTCGACGGTCTACACCCCGGGCGTCGCGCGCGTTTCGATGGCGATCGCCGCCGATCCGAACAAAGCCTTCCAGCTCACCATAAAACGCAACACCGTCGCGGTCGTCACCGACGGAACCGCCGTGCTCGGCTTGGGTGATATCGGGCCGCTCGGCGCGCTTCCCGTGATGGAAGGCAAGGCGATGCTCTTCAAGCAGTTCGCCGGCATCGACGCGTTTCCGATCTGCCTCGACACCAAAGACGTCGACGAGATCGTCGAGACGGTTGTGCGGATCGCGCCGGTCTTCGGCGGTATCAACTTAGAGGACATCAGCGCGCCGCACTGCTTCGAGGTCGAGGACCGGCTGATCGAAGCGCTCGACATTCCGGTGATGCACGACGACCAGCACGGCACGGCGGTCGTCATCATGGCCGCGCTCGTCAACGCCGCGCGCGTCGTCGGCAAACGGTTGGAAGACCTGCAGGTCGTCGTCTCCGGGAGCGGCGCCGCGGGAACGGCGACCATCAAGATGCTGCTCGGCGCCGGTGTGCGCGACGTGATTCCGGTCGATCGAGCCGGCGCGCTCAATCGCACTGATCGCTACGACAACCCGCATTGGCGCTGGCTGGCCGAACACTGCAATCGCGAGAACCGCCGCGGATCACTGCGCGACGTTCTCGAAGGCGTCGACGTCTTCATCGGCGTCTCGGCGCCCGGCATCTTGCAGGCCGGAGACATCGCGCGCATGGGGCGCGATCCGATCGTCTTCGCGATGGCGAATCCCAACCCGGAAATCATGCCGGACGTCGCGGCACCCTTTGCGGCCGTCATCGCAACGGGCCGCTCCGATTTTCCAAATCAGGTCAACAACCTGCTTGCATTTCCGGGTATCTTTCGCGGCGCGCTCGACGTGCGCGCGCGCCGCATCACCGAGGGGATGAAGCTCGCCGCGGCCTTCGCGATCGCACAGATCGTCACCGCCGACGAGCTCAGCCCGGAGTACGTCGTCCCGAGCGTCTTCGACACACGCGTCGTCGACGCGGTCGCGAAGGCGGTCGCGAACGCGGCCGCCGAAGAGGGCGTCGCCCGCCGGACGCCGGCGGCCAACGAAGGAGAGGGGTTCAGCGCGAACGTCTGACCCTTCGTCCTTCGCCCTTCGACTACGTTCGCTGCGCTCACTACGCTCAGGATGACACAACTTCGCTGGCTACGCTCAGGATGACGCAACTTCGCTGGCTACGCTCAGGATGACAGACCTGAAGCTGGATCCGAGCGATCCGCGCCCGCTCTACGTTCAGCTCGCCGATCGCCTCGTCGAGGCGATCGAAAACGACGATCTGCAGCCCGGAGAACGGCTTCCCGCGATGCGCGACCTCGCGCGGTCGCTGCGCTGCGCGCTCGTTACCGTGTCGCAAGCGTACGAGTTGCTGCGCGCTCGCGGCCGAGCGTTCGCGCGCCCCGGCAAAGGAACCTACGTCGCGGAGCCGCCGGAGCGCAGCGAGCCGTTCGCGCGGCGTTGGGAGCCCGACGTCGGGCGCTTTGCACGCGGCGCTCGACTCGAAGGCGTGATGGAACGGCTCACGAGCGCGACGGAGCCAGGCGCGATATCGCTTGCGAGCGGCCATCCCGCTCCCGAAACGTTTCCGCTGCACGATTTTGCGCGCGCCTTTCACCGGACGCTGCTCGACGACTCTGCCGAGCTGATGCAGTATCGCTCGTCGACCGGAGATCACGATCTCTGCGCGAAGCTCGCCGCGCTGCTGCGCGGCCGCGGCTGCAGCGCCGGCGCGAACGACGTCATCGTCTGTTCGGGAGCGCAGCAGGCTGCGGACATCGTGGCGACGGTCCTGCTCGACGAACGCAGCGTGGTCGCGAGTGAGAGCCCGACCTATTGGGGAAGCCTTGGCGTCTTCGACGCGCGCGGCGTCACCTACGTCGAAGTGCGCGGCGACGAAGACGGCGTTCGCAGCGACGACGTCGAGCGCGTCTTTGCCGAGTACCGGCCGCGGCTCTTTTACGTCAATCCGATCGCGCAGAATCCAACCGGCGCAGTTTTGCCGGCCCGGCGAGCGAAGCAGATCGTCGCGCTGGCACGACGGTACGACGTCGTCGTGCTCGAGGATCAGACCGGCTGGCAGCTCACCTACGATGCTGCGGCGCCGCCGCCGCTCGCCGCGCACGACACCGACGGACGCGTGATCGTCATGGAGAGCCTTTCGAAGTCCATCTTTCCGGCATTGCGAATCGGATATCTCTATGCAAAGGGTGGAATCGCCGAAGCGCTCGAAGCGGCAAAGGTCCGCGCCGACGTCTTCACGTCGACGCTGACGCAACGCGCGCTCTGGCGGTTCATGGAGAGCCCCGCGTGGGCGCGCCACTTTCGCTCGACCCGCGCCCTCTATCGAAAGCGCCGGGACGCATTCGTCGAAGCGCTTTCGGAGGCCGTGCGCTGGACGACGGTGCGTTCGCCCGGAGCGGGCGTGAACGTGTGGCTTCCGCTGCCGCCGCGCATCTCGACCCAGGCGGCCTTCGACGAGTGCGCGCGCGAAGGCGTTCTCGTCATGCCGGCCGAGCCGTTCTATCCTACGCGCAGCGGTCCGCCGGCGCTGCGCTTATCGTTCGGGGACCTCGACGACGCGCAGGCCCGGGAAGGCGTAGCGCGGCTCGGACGCGCGCTCGGAAGGCTCGCGCGCGAGTAATCTATGCCGTGTGACGGCGGCGTTCCCGGAGCACGCGCTCCTCGGTGCGGATGCGCCACGAGAGCAACGACGCGTTGAGGATCGAGAAGACGATTGCGATCTCGACCGCACCGAAGGCGAGCGGCAAGATCGCAATCTCGGCGCAGACGACGGCGTAGTTGGGATGCCGTAGCAGACGGTAAGGCCCGCCACGCACGAGCGGCGCTCCGGGAACGGTGATGATGCGCGTCGTCCAATAGGGTCCGAGCGTCGCAATCGTCCAGACGCGCAGCGGCTGCAGCAGCGCGTAGAGCCCAATAAGCCACCAATTCGGTACGGTTGCAGGCGGAATAAAGAGCGCCATGCTCGCGAGCCACGCTGCGTGCATGAGCACGATGAAGGGATACTGAATCGCGCCGGATTCGATTCCCCCGGCGGTGAGGAGTCTGCGCGTGTTGCGTGCGGCGTAGAGAAGTTCGGCGACGCGCTGCAGCGCGACGAGCCCAAGCACCACCCAAAGTATCATCCTCGATTGCGCTGGGGATCACGCATCATCGTTCGAGCAGCGTGAATCCGACGGTGAATCCGGGTCCGAGCGCGCTCACCAGCGCGCGCTTCCAGGGCCTCGAATCGGCGATCGCCTGCTCGAGGACGAACATCACGGTCGCTGCCGACATGTTTCCGTAATCGCGCAGCACTTCGCGAGCCGTCTCGAGCGCGCCGCGTTCCAACTCGAACGCGACCTCCAACGCATCGAGTACTTTGGCGCCGCCGGGATGGCAGATGAACGCGTCAACGTCGCGCAGCGTCAAGCCGCGGAGCGCCAGAAATTCAACCGCGACGTCGCGGAGCTGCGTGGTTACGAGTTCCGGAATATCCCGCGAAAAGATCGCTTTGAGACCTTCGCTGGTTACTTCCCAGCCCATCACGTCGAGCGAATCGGGCCAGGTGTACTCGCCGCTGCCGACGATCTTCGCACCGTCGCACTCCGACGAGATCAATGCCGCCGCGGCGCCATCGCCGAAGAGCGCGGTCGCGACAATGTTGCTCTTCGAAAAATCGTCGCGCCGGAACCAGAGCGCGCAGAGTTCGACGACGAGAAAGAGGACGAGCCCGCCCGGCTGTGTGCGTGCGATCGCGGCGGCGCGAGCCAAGCCGATCGCTCCGCCCGCGCAGCCCAGACCGAAGATCGGCAGGCGCGCGACATTTCGTCGCAGCCCCATGCGCTCCATCAGCACCGCATCGAGACTCGGAGTCGCTATGCCGGTGGTCGAGACGACGACGATCGCGTCGATCTCCTCGGGTGTGCGGCCCGCACGATCGAGCACCCGGCGCGTTGCCTTTTCGAGCAAATCGATTGCCGAATCGAGATAGACTTGGTTGCGCTCCGGCCATTCGTGGAGTCGCTCGTACCACTCGATCGGCACGCACGAATAGCGCCGGTCGATGCCCGTATTGCCGAACATTGGGAGCAGACGCACGATTTCGCGCGAGTTCGGGCCGAGCGCGAGCTCAAGGCGGCGCATAACATCGGCTTGGTCGAGCTCGAATGGGGGCACGGCCGTCGCAATGGCAAGGATGCGCGCATCGCGGCTCGTAGCGACGTTTCCCTCAGTCGGCAGGGGCTCCGCAGCCCGCATGATAATGGCTTACCTCCCGTGTCGTCTAGACTTATCGCAGCGGCGCTATTGGCCGCCGTTTTGTTGGGTGCGGGGAGCCGGCCGCCTCCCCTAATCGTCTATTCGGCACCGGCCGGCTCTCGGCCGACCGGCGCCGATAAAATTCATCCCACGACCGCGATTCTTCCCAACGGCAGAATCGCCGCACCGGCTGGTGCGAGCGTTTTCGTCGGAAGCAATCCGCTTGGCTTCGCGCTGACGCCCGACGGACGGTATGCGATCGTCACCAACGACGCCGCGCCTCCGAACTCGTCGCTCTCCGTCGTGGAGACCAAGACGATGCGGATCGCTAGCGAATATAAAGATCCCAACGCCGCGTTCTTCATGGGCGTCGCGGCGGTTCGCGATCCAAGCGACCCCACGCAGACCCTGGTGCTTGCCTCCGACGGAGCGGCCGGATCCGTGCGTGTCTTTCAACTCGATGCCGGCGGAACGTTGACGCCCAACGGTGCGCCGATCGGTTTGAGCGCCGCAGGCACCCGTCGCGCCTTCCCGGCACAGATCGCCGTCGCACCCAACGGGCGCTCCGCGTACGTCACCGATAATCTCGGCAACGCACTCGTGGCGATCGACATTGCGTCACGCACTCTTGTGAACTCTCTCCCCGTTGGCGATTTTCCGCTCTACGTCGCAGCCGGCAGCCGCAACGTCCTTGTCACCGGTACGGGCCTTTCGAACTATGCCGCAGTCGTCCCGCCCGCGGACGAGCCGCAGTTCGCGCAGCCTTCCTTCGATGCTTCGAAATCCTCGACGCTCACGGTTCTCGGTTCCACCGGCGGAGAGACCGGCGATCCCGCGACCGTTCGCATGGATCAGGCGCCCGACGGTATGCAAATCGTCGGCGGAGCTGCTCCCGGAGCAACGGTGCTCTCGCGCAACGGCGGCCTCGCCTTCGTCGCGCTGGCAAACGTCGATCGGGTCGCTGTCGTTTCGCTCGCGGGCGAGCCGCGCGTCGTTCGCGGACTCGACCTTCGTCTCTACCCCGGGGCGCCGTACGGCGCCGATCCGAGCGCCGAAGCTTTGAGCTCGAACGGGAAACGGCTCTATGTCGCGCTTGCCGGCCTGAACTCGGTCGCCGTGCTCGACGCGCAGCGGTCGACGCGCTATCGCTACGGCTTGATTCCAACTGCCTGGTATCCGATCGCGCTTGCCCTCTCGCACGAGGGGCGCTATCTCTACGTTCTGAACGCCAAGGGCGTCAACGGCTGGGGAATCTTGCAGCGCGTCGACCTCAAACGCACCTACCTCGTTCGCGCGACGCTCGACGCACTGCGGTTCAATCGAACTCCCGCTATCGCGCGCTTCAATCCCGTCATACCGCCGCTGCGCTCGAACCGGCGCAGCGAGTCGATCGATCACGTCGTCTATGTCGCGATCGGTACCCAGGGTTACGATGCAACCTTCGGCGACCTCAAAGACGATAGCGGCAACGCGCACGGAAACGGCGAACCGAGCCTGAGCCTCTATCCCGAGAGCGTGACGCCGAATCTGCACGCGCTCGCACGGTCGTACGCGGTCGCGGAGAACTTCTATGCCTCCGATACGAATGCGGATATCGCCGGTGCGTTCGCTACCCAAGGCGAGCCGACGCTCTACCAGCAGCTCGTCGCGCCGGCAGGTTCGGCCCGCGCGCCGATGGCCGATCACGGCGACGACCCGGAGGATTATGGCCGCAGCGGTTACCTCTTCAACGCGCTTGCGCGCGCGGGCATCTCGTTTCGCGATTACGGCGGACTTCTGCGGCTCTCCGGATACGACGGCGCACACTACGATCTCGACGTTCCCGCATTGAGCGCGCTCAACGGAAACGTCGACCTCGACTATGCCGGCTGGAATCCAAAGATCACCGCGCAAGCGCGAGCGGCGGAGTTCGCTCGCGATATGGAGCGCTTCGTTGCCAACGACAGCGTGCCGACCTTTACGTACGTCTCGCTGCCGGCGGAGGGCGGGACGGCCGGCGCCACCGACGTCGATCGTGCGGTGGGGTCGATCGTCGATTTCGTTTCGCACACGCCGCATTGGAGCTCCACCGCGATCTTCATCGTACCGCAGGATTCTCCGAGTGCGGGCGATCACGTCAACGCGCTGCGTACCTACGCACTCGTCGTTTCCCCGCTCGCGCGCCGCGGTTACGTCGGTGACGCGCATCTCAGCATGCCGAGCGTTCTCAAGACCGAGGAAGAGATCTTCGGTCTCCCGCCGCTGGCGTTGAGCGACCTGCTTGCAACGGATCTCGCCGACTACTTTACCGGCGCACCCTCACCGGAACCCTATCAAGCTCGAGGTACCCAATGACCGTACACCATGGCGTGAACTACGGGCCGCGACTGGTGGCGACGCCCACCGGGCGTTTGCGCGCGGCCGTCTTGGTTCGGCCATCACCGGCAATCGAGCGCGGCGCGCCGCTCATCGGCGAGCCGGGTGCCATCTACGAGCGCGCCTGCGAGCAACATGAGGTCTTGCGAAAGACGCTCGAATCATTCGGCGTCGAAACGACGGTCGTGGAGTCGCACACGGCCGATCCGTATGAGGCGGCGGCCGCCGATGCGGCCGTGGTCTTTGAGGACGGCGCCGCGCTGATGCGGCTGACCCCGCTCTCCAGGCGCGCCGAAGTTGACCGCATGGAGACGGAGTTCGCGCGAATGGACGTGCCGCTGGCCGGACACATCGCCGCTCCCGCGTTGCTCGATGGTAGCGATGTCTTGATTGCCGGCAAAACGGCATTCCTCGGAATCGGAACGCGCGGCAATCAGCTAGGCCGCGACGGTTTCGCGCGACTAGCGAACGCGCACGGCTACCGTGTCGTCGAGGTAGAGCTCGCGCCAGGTGTGACGTCACTGCGTTCCGTCGCGGGCGCAGTAAGCAGCGATACGATCGTCGCGGCTAAGGGCAAGATCGATCCCGGCGCCTTTGCCGGCTTTCGCACGATCCTGCTGGAACTCGGGGAAGGACAAGCGGCCGGCGTGCTCCCGCTCGACGAGCGGCACGTGATTGCCGAGATTCGCTTTCGTACGGCGCTCGCGTCGATGCGTCGCGCCGGAGTCACCGTCGAGGCCCTCGATCTCTACGAGTTCACGAAGCTCGGTCTCAGCCCTTCGATGCTGACGCTCGCGCTGCGGCGCGAGTGACGCATCGGAATGCGCATCGCAGCCCTCTCGGACATCCACGGTAACCTCTTAGGTCTCGATGCGTGCCTTGCAGACCTCGAGTCGCAAGGTGGAGCGGACGCGATCGTGGTCGCGGGCGATCTCTGTTTAGACGGCCCGAAGCCGAAAAAGGTGCTGCAGCGCATCGAGGAGATCGGCGCCGCATGCATTCGCGGAAATACCGATCGCTATCTCTCGGAGAGTACTCCCGGCAACAAGTTCGACCCGGCGGAGTTGGCGCAGATCGCCTGGACGCGGCGCGAGGTCGGCGAACGCTGGCTTTCGTGGCTGAAGGATTTACCGTTCGCACTGCGCATTGGGGAGGATAACAACCAGCTGCTCGTCGTGCACGCCAACGTGCAGAGCGACGACGAGCACATTTGGCCCGATGCCGACGACAGCGCGTTGGAGCGCCTGATCGGAAGCGACGGCGCGACCACGATCGCGTTCGGCCACCTGCACATTCCGTACGCGCGAACGTGGCGCGGCAAGCTGCTCGTGAACGTGTCGTCGGCCGGACTTCCGAAGGACGGCGATCCCCGCGCGGGCTACGCGATCTTCACCGAGCGCGACGGCGGCTGGCAGGTCAAGCACCGCCGGGTCGCATTCGACGTGAAGAAGGTCGCAACCCAATTGACCGATTGCGGGATTCCGGAGAGTGCAGAACTAATCGCCACCCTTCGCCGCCACCGGTACAAGCAATTAAAGAATTCGATACCATAATCTCAGCCGCTCCCGCCGTCGAGGTCGATCGCCTCGTGAAGCGGTATGGCGACGTTACCGCCGTCGACGGCATATCGTTTCGGGTCGAAGCCGGCGAGTTCTTCGGCTTCCTCGGGCCAAACGGTGCGGGGAAAACGACGACGATCAACGCGATCGCCGGGCTCGCCCGCAAGAGCGCTGGCGAAATTCGGATCTTCGGCTACAACAACGAGCACCAATGGCGGCAGGCGCGCCGGCTCGTCGGCCTCTCGCCGCAAGAGTATAACTTCGACCGGTATCTCTCGCTTCGCGACGTGCTGATCTTTGCCGCGGGGTACTACGGATTGCGCGGCAAAGCGGTCGCGGAGCGGGCCGATATGCTGCTCGAGCGTTTCGGTCTTACGGCGCACGCGCACCGCGAGTACACGAAGATCTCGGGTGGGCAGAAGCGCCGGCTCTCGCTCGCGCGTGCCTTGATCCACGAGCCGCGCCTGCTGATCCTCGACGAGCCGACGGCCGGCGTCGACGTCGAGTTGCGCTTGGAGCTGTGGGAGTGGCTGCGGTCGCTTAACGCCGGCGGTCTCACGATTTTCCTTACGACACACTATCTGGAGGAGGCCGAACAGCTCTGCAGGCGGATCGCGATCATTCGAAAGGGCCGCATCGTTGCGGAGAAGCCGACCGAGGAGCTGATCGCCGACGGATCGTCGCTGCAAGACGTCTTTTTGGAGCTGACGCGAAACTAGTGGGCGTTACACGCAACTAATGCTCTCTAACCCGAACGGCCTCTGGACGCTGGTCAAGCGCGAGATCATCCGCAGTCTCAAGATCATCAATCAAGTGATCTGGCCGCCGATCATCACGACACTGCTCTACGTATTCGTCTTCGGCCTCGCGCTGGGGAGCCGCATTCCAAGCGTTCAAGGCGTCAGTTACTCCCAGTTTCTCATACCGGGCCTGATCATGCTGCAAGTCATCGACTCGTCGTACGGGGAGTCCTCGAGCTCGATCTTTCAGGGGCGCTTCATGAACTCGATCCAAGCGCTTCTGATCGCGCCCATGTCGGCGGTCGAGATCGTCTCGGGGTACGTTTTGGGGAGTCTGGCGCGCTCGCTGCTCATCGCGGGCCTCATCACTCTCTTGGGCGTCTTTCTGGTCCACAGCACGCCACAGAACTGGCTGCTGTACGTCGGCGTGATTGCGATGGTCTCGATCCTGTTCTCCGCGCTCGGCTTGATCTCCGGACTGCTCGCCGACAAGTTCGACCATATCGCGATCCTGACGACTTTTGTGATAACCCCCCTGACCTTCGTGGGTGGAGTCTTTACTTCGGCGAAGATGCTTCCGCCGACGCTGCGCAATTTCGAACTTTTTAATCCAATTTTCTATACGATCGACGCATTTCGCCGCAGCTATACGGGACAGAGCGACCTTCCGCTCACATTTTCGATCGCGATGATCGGGCTGCTCGCCGCAATTGCCATCGGCATCGTCTTGCGCATGACGGCGATCGGTTATAAACTTCGTAGTTGATGATGCTCTTTGCCATACTGCTCGCCCTCGTGCAGACCGCGACCCATCTCGCCGTCGAGCCGTGGACCGGTTCGGATTTTCAAGTGACGAGCGGTGCCGCCGCAAAATACCGGCTCGAAGTCAACGGCAAGCCGAACGATACGATTCAGCTCAGCGCGCGCCGCGTCGCCCCTGGCTGGCTGGCCGCATTCTGCACGCCCAAGCTCTGCTCGCCGCAACGAGTCGACGTTGCGCTGCCGCGCTCCGGACAGGCGGTCTTTCAGTTCGAGCTGATTCGCCAAGCCGCCGGCGCGCCAAAGCGAAGCGGTGCGACGATCACCGGCAGCGACGGCGCTTCGGTCAGCGTCCCCGAAGCCTACCGGGAGTAGCTTCAGAAGAAAGGGTTGTGCTCTTTCTCGAGGGCGATCGTCGTCGGCGGCCCGTGCCCGGGCATCACGGCGGTGTCGTCGGGAAGCATGAAGAGCTTGCTGCGCACGCTATTGAGAATGTCGTCGTAGGTGCTCGCGTCGCCGTACGCACCCCCGACGCTCGCCGCGAAGAGCGTATCACCCGAGAACAACGTACCCTGGAAGATATAGCACGATGAGCCGTCGGTATGACCGGGCGTGTGCAGCATGCGGATCGTGGAGGCGTCGCCGAAGGAAAGCGTCTCGCTGTCGCGCACGCGCGTCGCCTTAGATGCGAGCGGACCGATCGCCGGAACGTCGAGCTCGTGCATGACGATCGTCGCGTTGGGAAAGGCCCCCGCGACCGGTGCGGTGGCATCGCAGTGGTCGAGATGCTTGTGCGTTATCAGGATGTACTGTAGATGGTAATCGCCGTCGCGTAAGATGCGCAGCAGATTCTCCGGAACGCCGGCGGGATCGACGAGCGCCGCCCTGCGCCCCTGTTCGAGGAAGAAGACGTAGCCGTTGCTGGGCTGCGGCTCTTGCGCGTGGCGCCGAACGTTGGCGCGCTCGGTCGCGGGCGGATACCAGCGTTGCGCGGCGCTGTCGGCGAGCTTTCCGCCGTCGAGATGCAGAACTTGAGCGACCGCTCGCGCCTGCGCATCATCGGCAGCGCCGTCGTCTTTGAGCCATCGATCGATCGTCGCACCCCCAATGCCCGTCGCGGCGGCGAGCCGGCTCGCGTCAATGGCGGTTCCGCGCATTGCCTTGCGCAGAATGTCGCCGAAGGTATCCTCGAGAGGTAATCGTGCCTCGCTCATGCGGGCCACTTCGACGCTGGAGCCGCCGCGGCTGCAACCGGGATGGCGCGGTCGGAGTCGAAGAGTGGCGGAGTGGAACGCCTCATCATCGTCGGTTCCGGACCGGCCGGCCTCACCGCGGCAATTTATGCCGCGCGCGCGAACCTGCAGCCGCTCGTGCTTGCCGGGGGCCTCTACGGCGGCCAACTTATGCTTACGACCGACGTCGAGAACTATCCGGGTTTTCCCGAGGGCATCATGGGCCCGGAGCTGATGATCAAGTTTCGCGAGCAGGCCGAGCGATTCGGCGCGCGCATCGAGAACGTCGACGTCACCGCGGTCGACTTCGCGAAACGCCCACTCCTCGTACGGACCGACGACGCCGAACACGAAGCCACGACGGTGATCGTCGCCACCGGTGCGAGTGCCCGATGGCTGGAGATTCCGGGCGAGGACCGCTTGCGCGGGCGCGGTGTCTCGAGCTGCGCGACCTGCGACGGCGCCTTCTTTCGGGATAAGCGGATCGTGGTGGTCGGCGGTGGCGACTCCGCGCTCGAGGAGGCGCTCTTCTTAACGCGTTTCGGCAGCAAGGTGACGATCGTTCATCGGCGCGATCGGCTTCGTGCGAGCAAGATCATGTCCGATCGCGCGCGATCGCATCCGAAGATCGACTTCATCTGGGATACCGTCGTCGAGGCGGTCCACGGCGAGACGCACGTCGAGGGGCTTGCGTTGCGCGATCTCTCGGACGGGCGCTCCTACGAACTCGAAGCCGACGCACTCTTCGTCGCGATCGGACATACGCCCAACACCGGCGTCTTCGCGGGCCAGCTCGATCTCGACGAACGCGGCTACATCGTCTCGCCGGACGGCAGCGTGACGAACGTGGAAGGCGTCTTCGTCGCCGGTGACGTGAACGACGCCCGCTACCGCCAAGCGATTACGGCCGCGGGCGCGGGGTGTCGCGCCGCGATGGATGCCGAGAAGTATCTCGAGGCGCTCGAGTTTAGAGTAGATTCGCTAGCGCGTCTGTGAGGCGTTCGAACTCGAAGCGGTAACCGAGCTGCTGCGTTCGCTGGGGCAGCGCGCGCTGGCCGCGCAAGACGATCTCGGCGCCTTCCCCAAGCATCGCGCGCAAGGCGAACGTTGGAACCCCAAGGCGAGCCGGGCGGTGGAGCGCATCACCGAGCTCGCGTGTAAAGTCTGCGTTCGTCACCGGAACGGGCGCGGTCGCGTTCACGGGCCCGTCGATACCGTCGAGCGCCATGAGGTAGATGCCGACGAGATCCTCGATGTGGATCCAAGAGAGCCATTGCCGCCCGTTGCCGACGACGCCGCCCATTCCCGCGCGAAATGGCGGAAGAATCTTTGCCAGTGCCCCTCCGTCGGTACCGAGCGCGATTCCGGTGCGAACGATCGCGACGCGCATGCCAAGCTCGGCGGCACGCCGTGCTTCGCGCTCCCAGCCGGTGCAGACGCTTGCTACAAAATCGTCCCCCGGCGGACTCGTCTCCACGAACGCGTCGGTCTCGCTCGTTCCGTAGTAACCCACGGCCGATGCGCTGACGTAAACTGCGCAGCGCCGGTCGATCTTCGATAGTGCCTCGAGGAAACGCCGCGGCGCATCGACGCGGCTCTCTTCGATGCGGCGTTTGACGCTCGCGGTCCAACGCTGCGAGAGCGGCTCGCCGGCAAGATTGACGGCCGCATCGCATCGCGCCGCCGAGGTCGCGGCGGCGTCCGGGTCGCGCAGCGATGCGGAGAGCACCTCGTCGCCCCGGGCTTGCAATGCCGGTACGAGATGTTTGCCGACGAATCCGGAAGCGCCGAGCAGCAAAATTCGCATGCGCGCTAGATCCTACCCACGAAGCAGCCGGGGTTTAACGTCCGATTGGGATCGAAACGTTCTTTGAGCGCGCGCATCTGTTCGATCGCGGCCGGATCCGCGCCCCAAACCTGCAGCGAACCGCGGCGAGCGTGCGCGCCCGCGATGACTTGCGCGTGCGGTTCGGCGCGATGAAGCTCCTCATCGAAGCCTTCGATCTTCGCGCCGAAGGAGTGGGGGTCGAGATCGCTGACGCGCAGCAACACGTCGGCGTTCATTAGGTCGACGATCGCTTCGGCGCGCAGGTCGACGCGCTGCGCAAGCTCTTGCGCGCCGAGCGCGCTGCGCAGCGACTCCTGCCCGAGGGAGGAGAGGCGATACGTGACCGAGCGTTCGCCTAAGCATGCGATGTAGCCGTCGACGACGCGCTCGAAGGCTTCGCGAGCTCCGGCGTCGACGACGCGCGTCTCGGGAACGCCGGCACGGCCGAGCGCCGACCGCAGCTCGAGCGTCGCGCGTTCTACCAATGCCTCGCTTCCCTCGAGCAACGCGAGCACGCGCCCTTCAGGACCCTCGTCGCCGTCGATCGTATTATCGAATCCGTCGATCCAGAAGGCTGCGGCCGGCGCAATGCGCAGCGCCGCGAGTTGGCTGCAGGCGCGCTCGCGCGTCCGTTCCGGGAGCGGCGCAAGGAAGAGACGCGCCCTGGGCGGCATCGGAATCGACTTGAAATTCGCTTGCACGAGCACGCCGAGGGTGCCGAACGACCCGACGTAGAGCCGAGTCATGTCGTACCCGGCGACGTTCTTGACGACCATTCCGCCGGCGCGCGCGATCGTTCCATCGGCCAGCACGATCGTCGAGCCGAGCAGATAGTCGCGGAGGCGTCCGTAGGCATGGCGACGCGGTCCGAGCCAACCGGCAGCGAGCGTTCCCCCGAGGGTCGCGTATTGCGGGTTCGGCGCATCGAACGGGATGAACTGACCCTGCGCGGCGAGCAGCGTCGCAACGTCTTGTATCGGCATTCCGGCGCGCACCGCGACGACGAGATCGGCGCGTTCGTTTGCCGCGACGCCGGTCAGCTGCGCCGTCGAGAGCGTCACGTCGACGCGCTCCGGCGGATATCCCATTCCGGCAAGCGTCCCGCCGCCGGCGACGCGCACCTTGCGGCCGTCGCGATCGCACCGGGCGAGTACTTTTGCGAGCGATTGCGCATTTTTGGGCGCGACGCGTTCCTGCACGGTGCTCACGGCGTAACCTCAGGACAGCGAAGGCCGCTCGGAAAAATTTTCTCGGGATTGAGCATCCGCGCCGGATCGAAAACGTCGCGCACGCGCGCCATCGTTGCGAGATCGGCGGTCGAGTAGACGCGAGTCATCGCCTCGCGCTTCTCCCACCCGATGCCGTGCTCTCCGCTGATCGTTCCACCCAGGTCGATCGCGGATTGAAGAATCGCATTGCCCGTTTCGACGACGGCCGCGACCTGCTTGCGGTCGCGCTTGTCGTACATCAACAACGGGTGCAAGTTCCCATCTCCGGCGTGAAAGACGTTTCCGACGGTGATCCCGTTGGCGCGCGAGGCGGAATCGACCGCGCGAAGCGCGTCGGGCAGCCGGCTTCGCGGAACGCAGACATCCTGCGTATAGTAGTTCGGCGCAATTCGCCCGGTCGCGCCCGCGGCACCCTTGCGCCCCGCCCAGAGGATATCGCGTTCGGCTTGCGTTCGGGCGCTTCGCCACGAGCGCGCCCCATGCTCCATCACGATGGAATGAATCGCCGCTTCGCTAGCGGCTACGTCTTCCTCGAAGCCGGCGTTTTCGATGAGCAGCACCGCCGCGGCTTGCGTCGGATAGCCGGCATGGAAGGCGGCTTCCACCGCCTGCGTAATGACCGCATCCATCATCTCGAGTGCGGTCGGCAGAATTCCCGCCCCGATGATCGCGGAGACGGCCTCCGATGCCGCATCGATGTCGTCGAAGGCCGCCACCGAAACGCGAACCGATTCCGGAAGCGCCAAGAGCCGTACCCAGGCGGAGGTGACCATCCCCAGCGTCCCTTCGCTGCCGACCAGTGCGGCGGTGAGATCGTATCCGGCATCGTCGATGCTCGTCGTAAAGACGTCGCCGCAGGCGTCGACGACTTCGAGCGCTAGCACGTGATTGACGGTCGTCCCATACGAGAGGCAGTGCGCGCCGCCCGCATTCGTTGCGATATTTCCCCCGATCGTCGAAATCCGCTGTGACGAGGGATCGGGTGCGTAGAAGAGACCGCCCGCGGCGGCGTTGCGCGAGAGATCGAGATTGATCACTCCGGACTGAACGTGCGCCCGGCGGTTCCGTTCGTCGAGCTCGAGCAAACGATTCATTCGCGCAAACGAAACGATGACGCCGCCCTCGGTGGGTACGGCGCCGCCGCAGAGGCCCGTACCGGCTCCGCGCGCGACGATCGGCTCGCCGCAATCGCGCGCGATCTTCACGATCGCTCCAACGTCGCGCGTCGAGTTCGGCAAGACGACCGCCGACGGCAATCCGGCTTCAGTATAGGCATCGAACGCATAGACCGCGAGATCTTCGGGCGCAGTCTTGACCGCGTCTTTCCCGAGTGCCTCGACCAGCCTCTCGCGCAACATGCTAATCGTAGAGCAGATACCGGCGGCGCATCGCTTCGAACTGCGATACCGAACTCGACCACTGCGCGAGAATCGCTTCGGGGGTCGCTCCCGCGAGCAACGCCGTCCGAATCGTGTCGGTGCCCCAATCGCGATCGAGTCCGTTGACGTTCGCGACGTCGATCGCGTGCGGAAAGAGGTCGCGGACCGCGACGAGGATCTCCACCGCGGTGCGAACGGCATAGAATCGGCGCGGATCGAAGACGATCAGCTCGACGCCGGTCAGCTCGCGATGTTCCCAGAATCCGGTCAGCGGCGACCACGCAGCCGGGCGAAACCAGACTCCCGCAAGATTGCGCGCGTTCAGGCGCGCCGCGAGCTTCGCGCCGTCAATGCCCGGGCCGCCCGCGAGGAAGAAGGGCATCGTAAAACCGCTGCCGTTATTGACGCCGGCATTGTCGAGCAGCCCGGTACCGACGTAGACGAACGTGGTCTGCCAGGTGGGGACGTTCGGCGAAGTCGGTACCCACTGCAAACCGGTATCTGGCCAGATAGTCGAGCGGCGCCAGCCGTTCATGCGGACGACGCGCAGTTTCGCGCCGATGCCGAAGCGCTCGTTGAAGAGCGTCGCGAGTTCGCCGATCGTCATGGCGTGGCGCATCGGAATCGGATAGAGCCCGATGAACGACTCGTGGGCCGGCTCGAGCACCGGGCCTTCGACGATCGTGCCACCGATCGGATTAGGGCGGTCGAGCACCCAGAACTCTTTTCCGAATTGCCGGGCGCTCTGCATGGCGTACGCCATCGTCGAGATGTACGTATAGGCGCGCGAGCCGACGTCCTGGATGTCGAAGAGCAAGACGTCGATGTCCGCGAGCATCGCGGCGCTCGGGTGACGCGACGCGCCGTAGAGGCTGTAGACGGGCAGATGCGTCTGCGGATCGATCGACGACGCGACCGATGCGCCGGCGCCGCGATCGCCGCGGAAGCCATGCTCGGGTGCGTAGATCGCCTTGATTTTGATCGCGCCGTGTCGCCGGATCGCGTCGATGACCGACTCGAGCTGCGAGGTGACGCCGCTGGGGTTGGTGATAACGCCGACGCTGCGACCGTTCAAATCGCGCCAGGCGGCGCGAAGGAAGACCTCGTCACCCAGCTCGATGCGCGCCGCAGGAACGGGCTCCGCGGCGACGCGCGCCGTCGCCGCAAGTGCCAATCCGGCGCTGCGGGCTAGGAAACGGCGGCGAAGCGTGGCTCGACCTCCCGGCGGAGGATCCCGGCATCGTGCGCGCGCGAGAAGAGCGCGCGCACCGCGTCGCGCCCGTTCTCACCGAGATCGTCGGTATATTCGTTGACGTAGAGCTCGATGTGCGCGCGCATAACCTGATCGTTCATCTCGACGGCGTGTTCGCGAACGTAGGGCATCACCGGCGCCTCGTCCGCGCGAGCGAACGCGAGGCTGCGCCGGATTGCGGCGTTGACGGCGCGTGCTTCGTCGTCGCCGATATCGTCGCGCACGAGAATCGCACCGAGCGGCGTCGGGAGCAGCGTCATGTTCTGCCACCACTCGCCGAGATCAGCGATCGCGATCAGGCCGGCCTCGCGATAAGTAAAGCGCGACTCGTGGATGATCAATCCCGCGTCGACCTCGCCGCGCGCCACGGCGCCCGCGATCTGGTCGAAGCGCATCTGCACCGTTTTTGGGCGCGTTCCCAGTGCAAGCTGAAGCAGAAGATAGGCGGTCGTACGCTCGCCCGGAATTGCGATGCGCTTTCCCGCGAGGTCCGCAAAGAGCGGCGGAGCTGCGCCGGGAAGCGCCACGAGAAGTGGACCGCATCCTCGGCCAAGCGCTCCACCGGACGGGAGAATGCGATACCGGTCCATGAGGAACGGAATCGCGCCGTAACTCACCTTGGTCAGTTCGAACTCTCCTCGCGCAGCAGAGTTATTCAGTTCTTCGATGTCGGCGAGGTGGACTCGGACGCCCGGCGCTCCTTCGAGCAGTCCGTTGGTTAGCGCCGCGAAGACGTACGTGTCATTCGGACAGGGCGAATACGCGAGCGTATACGTCATCGATGCTGCTCGAAGAACGCTTCGACGACTCGCTGTAATCCCGCGACGCCGGCCGCGAAATTCCAGCCGCTCGCTTCGCGATTGCCGCATCGGTTCGAAATTCCGCGAACCTCGATCGCGGGCACGCCGGCGCGCTCGGCCGCGCGCAGAACCGCAAATCCCTC
Organism: Candidatus Cybelea sp.; assembly: GCA_049585055.1. Classification (GTDB taxonomy): domain Bacteria; phylum Vulcanimicrobiota; class Vulcanimicrobiia; order Vulcanimicrobiales; family Vulcanimicrobiaceae; genus Cybelea. The sequence continues at coordinate 22,838 of JBAUYZ010000081.1, forward strand.
CATCGATTCTACTTGTGCACCTCGTTTCGCCAAGCGCCGGGCCGTCGTTTCGCTCGAAGTCACGTGCGCGACGGTGATGCCGCGCAGCGTCGCAAAACCCAGTGCCCGCAGTTGCGCGACGAGCCGGCCGTCGGAGCGAGCGGTTTCGACGAGTTCGATTCCGTCGGGGAGCGCGAGCGGCGCACCGCCCTCCTGGGCGAGTTCCATCGTGTCGTCGGCGACCACCACGCCGTCGCCGATCTGAGCCGCGCCGTTGAAGACGCCCGCGATCCCGGCGTTGACGACGAGCCGGTAGCTGCCCCGCGCGAGCGCGGTCGCGAGCGTGCACGAAGCCTCGACCGGCCCGACGCCGGTCACGAGAAGCTCCACGCCTTCGCGCTCTTGCCAGAACCGCAGCTCCGCTTCAACCGCGCTTGCCAGCAAAATCACGGCACGCCGATGAACTTGTGCGTCTGCAGCGAGAGCCGGAAGCGTGCGGGGTGCGCCTTGGCGTAATCGAGGGCGACCGCAACGTTCGCCGGCTTGTTCCCTTCGGGCTGCAGCAGGATCGTCGGCTGCGCAAAGAGCGCGAGATGCTCTTCGGGAACGCGCGCGTCGACGATCAGCTTCGCCTCGTTCGCGCGCTCGGCCATGCGCGGATCGACGCGCTCCTTCGGTGAGACGCAGAGCCAGACGTCGTCCGGCAAATCGGTAAAGATCGTACCGTTCGATTCGACGTGAACGCACCGTCCGTCCCCGCGCAGCGCCTCAATCAATTCAAGTGTCTCGGCTTGGGCGAGCGGCTCGCCGCCGGTCAGCACGACCATCGGGCAATCGCCTCCGGCTTCGCGAACCATCGCGACGACCTCGCCGACGCTTGCGAAGAACTTCGTCGAGTAATCGGTGTCGCAGAAATCGCATGCCAGATTGCAGCCTGCAAGCCGCACGAAGACCGCCGGCGTTCCGGTCCACGTACCTTCGCCCTGAATGCTGTAGAAGATCTCGCTCAACTGGAGCATGTGGCTGGGCCGTTCCGTTGAGGATGGCAAGTCACGATCGGCGCGGTGATGGCCTTCTCGACCTTTACGGCTGACACGTTAAAGACGACGTCCCGCCGCGCGGGTGCCACGCCTATGGCGCCGATCCTAAATTCCAACCAGCGGCCCCCGCGAGGATCCGTACTAATTCTCAAGCGAGCCGTGCCTCTTGGAATGCCAGTTGCGTAGTATGCGTCGCCCTGAACTCTCGCCGGAATCTCGACCAGCGACTTTGGACCGACTCCCGATTGGTCCTGTGGATAGTAAACGATACTCGCGGTAAAACCGCTGAAGGGCAGAGTGCCGGCAATCGTCATCGCCGACTCGCGCAGCGTGAAACCGTTGAAGCCTATTAGCAGAGCGTCTTGGTTGCGGCCCTCGCGAACCAGACTATTGACGTCAGAAGCTTTGCCGGAACAGTCCAAAAACGTAAGGTGAATGTGGCTCCGGTCATCAGCAGGCGCTCCAGCTTGTGCTTGGAGACTCGCTACGACACCAAGGAGGGCCAAACACTGCCAAGCGCGGAATCCTCGCGCCGTTCGGCTCCTCGCGCTTCGTCCTTCGACTACGCGTCGCTCCGCGATGCTTCGCTCAGGATGACACATTCAAACGATATCGGAGCGGCGCAGGACGGCGCAGGCGGTCCGCGTCTCCCAGAGGACGAGTTCGTCGAGCTGGACGAGCGAACGCTCGAGGCGTTTCCAAATCCAGAGCACGATGTTTTCGACCGTCGGGTTCTCGATGAAGTCGTTGAGATGCTGGTGGTCGAGAACGTCGACGACGCGCTCGTTCACGGCGCGCTCGATGCGGTCGAAGTCTTCGATCATGCCGCGCGCCGGTCCGCGCGTCTTTACCGGTCCACAGACCGCAACCTCGAGACGATACGAGTGCCCGTGCATCCGCGCGCACTTCCCAGGATGGTACGGGAGCACGTGCGCGGCCTCAAAGCGGAACTTCTTACGAATCTGGACTTACAGTTCTCCCTGCGGGCCCATCGCCTCGAGGTGGCGCTTCAGGTCGGCGAGGAAGCCGCTCGCGACGTACCCGTCGACGACCCGATGGTCGAGCGAGAGGCAGGCATTCATCATCTGACGGATCGCGATCGTATCGTCGTCGCGGACGACCAGCTTCTTGACGATCGCCTCCATCGTGACGATTCCGGCTTGACCGCCGTTGATGATCGGCGCGGAGGCCCACGAACCGTTGGCGCCGTTGTTGTTTACCGTGAACGTTCCGCCCGCGAGATCGTCGACGCCGAGTTTGCCTTTTCGCGCCTTCTCGATCAGCTCGCCGGCTGCGACCGCCACTCCCTTGATCGATAGCTTATCCGCCTGCCGTACGACCGGAACCACGAGATTCGCGGGCAGGCCGATCGCGATGCCGATGTTGACCTGGTCGTTCACGTAGATGCCGGCTTGACTCGATCCGGTTGCCGGCACGAACTTCGCGTTCATCAGCGGGAAGGCGGCGAGCGACTGAACGACGGCGCGAATGAAGAAGGGAAGCAGTGTCAGACGGTATCCGGTTTCGCGCTCGAAGCGATCTTTCTCGCGTAGGCGCCATTGCCAGACGTCGGTGACGTCGACTTCGACCATCGACCAGGCATGCGGCGCCGTCTGTTTGCTCTCGACCATTCGTTCGGCGATGATCCGGCGTGCCTGCGAAAGCTGGACCATCGTGCCGGGTATTGGCTGTGCGTAGGTCGAGGTGCGTGCCGCGCCCGGGGCGACCGGCGTCGGAGCAGAGGGCGTTGGCGCTAGGGGGGCGGCGGCAGCCGGCGACGCAGCACGTGCGGTGACGACGGTGCGCGCCGCAATCAGAATATCTTCGGCGGTAACGCGCCCGTTCGCGCCGGTTCCTCTGATCGTGCGGATGTCGACCCGGTGCTCGCGCGCGAGGCGCCGAACCGCCGGCGATGCGCCGCGCGCCGCGCTGTCG
>JBAUYZ010000082.1:0-13491 GCA_049585055.1 Candidatus Cybelea sp.
CGCGCGCGCGATCGCTTCGCCGACGACTCGGGTGCCGCTCTGAAATGCGGCGCGTTCGTAGACGCCCATCGGTCCGTTGAAAACGATCGTCTTCGCCGACTTGATTTCGCGCGCGTACGCCCGCGCGGTCTGCGCCCCGATGTCGAGGATCATCTCGTCGCCCACCTCGCCGATCGGAACCTCGCGTGCCGCGTTCTCCGCGTCGATGCTCGGCGCAACGACGGCGTCGGTGGGCAGCTCGAGCTTTACGTTGCGTTGCGCAATCAGCGCGAGAACTTGCCGCGCCGGATCGAGATCGTCGTCGCGCAACGATTTGCCGACGTTGACGCCGGAGGCTGCAAGCAGCGTGTTCGCCATTCCGCCGCCGATGCAGAACGCGTCGACGAGCTCGGCGAGGCGCGCCAAGAGTTCGATCTTGTCCTTGACCTTCGCGCCGCCGATCGCGCAGACGAAGGGTTTGCGCGGTGCATCGACGAGCCGCGCCAGTGCCGAGAGCTCGGCCTCCATCAAGAGGCCGGCTGCGTTTGGGAGCAGGTGCGCGAGCCCCTCCGTCGAGGCGTGGGCGCGATGCGCGGTGGCGAAGGCGTCGTTGACGTAGAGATCGCCGAGCGCCGCGAGCCGCTTCGCGAAAGCCGGGTCGTTGCGTTCTTCCTCGGGATGAAACCGCAGGTTTTCGAGCAGCAGTACGTCGCCATCGTGCAGCTGCTCTACGGCACGTTCGGCTTCGTCGCCGACGGAGTCGCCGGCGAACGCAACGCCGACGCGCAGCCGTTCCGAAAGCGCTTGCGCGAGCGGCCGAAGCGAAGAGCGCGCGTCGGGCTTGCCGTCCGGACGTCCGAGGTGGGAGAGCACGATCGTTTGCGCACCGTGCTCGTGCAGCCAGCGCAGCGTCGGGATCGCGGCGTCGACGCGCGCATAATCGAGAATCTTGCCGTCCGCCATCGGTACGTTGAGGTCCTCGCGCACCAAGACGCGCTTTCCTCGAACTTCGAGGCTGGTCAACCGCCGAAAAGGCACTCGAAAGCGGCGCGGCGCTAGACGCGCGCGGGAATCGTGGCCAGAACCATCGCCGTCAACTCGGCGAGCCGGCACGAATAGCCCCATTCGTTGTCGTACCAGGCGGCAATTTGTACGAGGTCGCCGTTGGCGTTGTTCAGCTTTGCATCGACGATCGAGCTATGCGGGTCTTTCTTGAAGTCGCTCGAGACGAGCTCGTTCTCGGTGTACGCGACGTACTTGCTCATCTCGCCTTCGGCGGCACGGCGTAGAATCTCGTTGAGCTCGGCTCGCGTCGCGGGCTTCTTCGTCTGCGCCACGAGATAGATCATCGAAACGGTCGGCGTCGGAACGCGCAGCGCGAAGCCGTCGAACGTTCCCTCGACTTGCGGAATCGTGAGATAGAGCGCTTTGGCCGCGCCGGTCGACGTCGGCACGATATTCGTCGCGGCATTGCGCGCGCGGCGCGGATCCTTGTGGGGACCATCGAGGACGTTTTGATCGTTGGTGTACGAGTGAATCGTCGTCATGAACCCTTTCACCCAGCCGAGCGTATCGACGACCGGCTTGACGGCGGTCGCCAGACAGTTCGTGGTGCAGGAGGCGTTGGAGATCACGTTGTGCGCGGCGGGGTCGTACCGGGCGTCGTTGACTCCGAGCACGATCGTGATATCTTCACCCTTGGCGGGCGCCGAGATGATGACTTTCTTCGCACCGCCGCTGTCGATGTGCGTACGCGCCTTGGCAGCATCGGTGAAGAGGCCGGTCGACTCGATCACGACGTCGACGCCGAGATCCTTCCACGGGAGCTTTCCCGGATCGCGTTCGGCGAACACGCGGATCGTCTGATTATCGATCGTCAGTTTGCCGTCTGTCGCGCCGACGTTGCCCGCATAGATCCCGTAGTTGCTGTCGTATTTGAAGAGGTGGGCGCATTGCTGCGCGTCGGTGAGATCGTTGACCGCGGCGATCTCGATCTCGGGATGGCGTTCCACGAGCGCCTTGGTGAAATTCCGTCCGATGCGGCCGAAGCCATTGATTCCGATACGCATGTGAGCGCGTTTACCGGGCGGCTTTCGCGCTCCCCTGCACGCCGCGAAGATGGACGGCGAGGCGGGTGAGCGCGCCGAGCCGGCCGCTCACGGTCGGCTTGGGAATCGGCGGATTGCAGCGCCGGCCGAGCTCCGCGAGCGACTCGTCGGGATGCTTGAGCCGCAGCTCGGCGACCTCGCGCAGCGCCGGCGTCAGGCGCGTCAACCCGTACGCGTTGCGGAGGTATTCGATGACCTGACGCTGCGCCGCCGCGGCTTGTGCGCTGCGTTCGAGGTTCGCGGCTTCGGTGTTGACGAGCCGGTGAATGCGATTCTTCGTCTCGCGCAGAGCCCGGACGTCTTCGAGCTGCAGCACCGCGGCGAACGCGCCGACGAGCGTGAGTACCTCCGCGATCGCATCGAAATCCTTGAAGTAGAGAACGTAGCGCGACTTTCGTCGCACTTGTTTCGCCGGCACGCCGGCGCTGCGAAGCATCCACTTCAGTCGCTGCGCGACCTCGTCATCGCGCAGGACGAACTCGAGATGGTAGCCGTGGCTCCCGGCGGCGACCGACCCGCAGGCAAGAAACGCCGCGCGAATTTCGATAAGACGGTCGCATTTGTGGACCGGTTTCGGCGGGGTCTCGTGCAACCGTGCGGGCAGCGCGATTGCGAAGGTCGGCAAGCGGTGAAGGCGCGTCGGAGCCCGGCTCTCGATCGGGTGCGATTTGCGTTCGTCGAGCAGCGACCAGAAGAGTCGCGCCACCGCGTTGCGGTGCGTGACGAACTCGCCTCGCGCGTTGCCGTAGAGCGCGAGGCCCGCGAGCAGCGCTTCGCGGCAGTGGCTCGCCGGCGGAGTCTCTCTCGCGAGCGCGTCTTTGGTATCGGCCGAGATCACAGCCACTCGGCCTCGTCCTTGCGCGAGTCGAGGATCTCGTAGAGTTCGGCGGGCTTGAGCCCCGGGGTCACGCGCAACGGCACCTCGCGAACTAAAACGGTGACGAACTTGGTGGCGTAATGGATCTCCAGAACGTCCCCCGGCTTCACCTGGTAGCCTGGTTTGAGGGGCTTGCCGTCCTTCGCGATCCGCCCGTGCTCGAGCGCCTCGTGCGCCTCGCTGCGACGTTTTGCCAGCCGCGAGACCTTCATGAACTTATCGAGCCGCACGGGACCTCGTTCGGCGAAGGGCCCGCAGCGCCATTGAGGGGTCTCTCAGAGAGCTTTTAGGCCAGCGGACGAACATAGCGGTACGCTGCTCTCCAGCGACCCGCTGGTCTTTTGAGGTTCTTGCGATGTCTTTCTCCCGAAGGCTCGTCCCGCTGCTACTCTTTGTCGGGCTGGGTTCGTGCACGACGAGCTCGCCGATGCAGTCGCTGCCGTCCGCCGGCTCTGCCATGCGAACGGTCGAGCAGAGCCCAGCCGAGAAATTCGGGGGCGGGAAGCCGACTCCGATTCAGCACGTCGTGATCATCGTTCAAGAGAACCGGACTCCGGATTACCTCTTCCAGGGCATTCCGGGTGCAGACATCTCACAGTACGCGATCGACTCGCGCGGGGAGCGCGTTGCCTTACGGCCGGTCTCGCTGAGCTCGGGATACGGACTAGGACACGATCACGATTCGTTCGTGAGGGATTATCACGACGGCAAGATGGACGGGTTTGACGCCGGAATGTTCAAGCATCGTCTGCGGCCGTTCGGATACGCGCCCGAGTCTGAAGTAAAGCCGTACCACGACATGGCGAGGCAGTACGTACTCGCCGACCATATGTTCGAAAGCAACGACGGACCGAGCTTCCCGGCACATCTCTACCTCGTCAGCGGAACGGCGACCGACCGGGGAATCTTCAGATATCGCGTGAGCGACAACACCTACAGCCGCATAACCAAACATACGGCTCCGGGAGGCTGCGACACGGGGCCTTCGATTGTGGTTCCCACGATCAGCGTCGACGAGGGTACCAACGGACCGCACGTCTCTCCATGTTTCGACCGTACCGTGCTGACCGATCTTCTCGACGCGCAGGGCGTGTCGTGGCGATACTACGAGCACGGTAAGGGGCCCGGACTCTGGCACGCATTCGATGCGATCCGACACGTGCGATACGGTGCGGACTATAAGTACGTGATCTCGCCTTCGCAGCAGATCCTCAAGGACATTCCGCACGGCAAACTGGCCGGGGTGACGTGGGTGATTCCGCGCGACGATTGGTCCGACCATAGTGGGAGGCACGCAACCAGAGAGGGACCGCCGTGGGTCGCCGCGGTCGTCAATGCGATCGGAGCGAGCAAGTTCTGGAAGAGCACCGCCATTTTCGTAGTCTGGGACGATTGGGGCGGATGGTACGACCACGTCGCGCCGCCGCTCTACAACGCCTACGAGCTCGGCTTCCGCGTCCCGCTGCTCGTCATCTCACCGTACGCCAAGCGCGGCTACGTCTCGAAGGTACAGCACGAGTTCGGAAGCATCCTGGCCTTCACCGAGGAGACCTACGGCATCCCGAAGGGCGCGCTCCACGCGACCGACGAACGCGCCGACGATTTGAGCGACGCCTTCGACTTCTCGCAACAGCCTCGGGGGTTCACCCCGATCCAAGCGCCGCCGTTCGACCCCGGCCGCGCCGACGTAAGCGAAGAGGACCCGTAACGGCGCTGCGTAAGTTTCCGATATATCGGAGCCTATTGCAAAATAACGATATATCGGCTAGCATCTCCGCATGAATACTGGCTTCTGGGGTGATCCTCGGTCCGGGGGATGGTGGTGGCACGAAGGGCGGGGCCACCGCCGAGGCATGCGCCGCATGCGCCGAGGCATCTTAAAGTTCGCCCTGCTCAAATTGCTGGAAGAGCTTCCTCGGCACGGCTACGATCTGATTCGCGCGGTGCGCGAGAAAGGCTGGGGCGCGGGAGCGGGCTCGGTCTACCCGATCTTGGCCGCGCTCGAAGCGGCCGGCCTGATTGCCGGACGTGAGGAGGGCGAGCGCCGTATCTACGAGATCACGCAGCGAGGACGTGATCTGCTCGGCGAACACGCGGCCGACGTCGAACGGTGGCTCAACCAAGAGGGGGGCGACGACGAGGAAGAGCCCGAGCGCGCGATGGGCTCGCAGCTGCGCGATTCGGCGGACCGCCTGATGAAGGCGATCGCTCAATTCGGTCCTTCGTCCAAACCGGAAACGATCGAACGCGTCTGCGAGTTGTTGAAAGCAACGCGCAAAGAGATCTACGAGTTGCTAGCGGAGGAGTAAGAGCCGATGGCTCAAGCCGAGGCCCGACCGGCGGCGCGCCGCCACGGTGTCAACATCTTCGAGGAGGGGAAGCCGATGTGGCGGATCCTCCTCGTCTTTCTCGTACCGCTGATGCTCAGCAACGTCTTGCAATCGGCGTCGCAGACGATGGCGAGCATCTGGATTGGCCGTTTGATCTCGACGCAAGCGCTCGGCGCGATCTCGGCCGTCTTTCCGATCATCTTCCTCTTGTTCTCGTTCGTCTTCGGCGTCTCGAGCGGCAGCAGCGTCTTGATCGGCCAAGCCTTCGGTGCCCGCGACCATCACCGCGTGAAGAAGATCGCCGGAACCGTGCTCGGTGCCGCTCTGTATCTCGGCATCATCGTCGCGATCGTCGGCGCGCTCGGCTCGACGACCGTGCTGAGCTGGCTCGCAACGCCGCCGGACATCATCGCACAAGCCGATGCGTACGCGCGCGTGATCTTCCTCACGATGCCGGTCTTTTTCGTCTACTTCGTCTACGCGACGATCCTGCGCGGCACGGGCGACTCGACGACGCCCTTTTACGCGTTGATCGTCTCCGCGGTACTCGCGATAGCCATCACGCCGCTCTTTATCGTCGGGACCTTCGGCCTGCCGAAGCTCGGCGTCGTTAGCGCGGCCATCGCCGGTTTGATCGCCAACTCGGCGGCGCTGGCATGGCTGCTCTACTATCTCAACCGCCGCGATCATCCGTTGAAGTTCGATCGCGAGACGTTCTCCGACATGCGCATCGATTGGAATATTCTCAAATCGGTCGTGCGCATCGGCGTTCCGACCGGAATCCAAGTGATGATGGTTTCGCTCGCCGAGATCGCGGTGATATCGTTCGTCAACCGCTTCGGTTCGAGCGCGACGGCGGCTTACGGCGCAGTCAACCAGGTCGTCGGTTACGTCCAGTTTCCGGCAATTTCGATCGGCATCGCGGCCTCGATCTTCGGCGCCCAGTGCATCGGCGCGCGCCGCGAAGACAAGCTGGGCAGCGTGATTCGCTCGGCCGTCGCGCTCAACTACTTCATCGGCGGCATCATTATCGGGCTCTGCTACATTTTCGCGTGGGCGATTCTTGGCTGGTTCATCACCGATCCGCAGACGTTGCGAATCGCGCACGGGCTGCTGATGATCGTGCTCTGGAGTTACCTGCTTTTCGGCAACTCCGCCGTCATCAGCGGCGTCATGCGGGGAAGCGGCACCGTGCTCTGGCCGACGATCAACGGCATCTTCGCGATCTGGTGCGTCGAAGTGCCGGTCGCCTACGTTCTGATGCACCGCATCGGCCTCGACGGCGTCTGGATCGGCTACCCAGTCGCCTACTGCGTCGTTCTTGCACTCCAGTTCTGCTACTACGAGTTCGTCTGGAAGAAGAAGACGCACGAACGGCTTGCCTAGACAATCTCCTAGATGCGTTTCTTCTCTTTCGGCGTGACGCAGGTGCCGGTTGCGCGGCAGACGACGACCGGTGGATCGAGCACGTCGGCGGCGCTCTCCCCGATCTCCGGTCGCGCGGCGATGACCTTTCGCGCCTCGAACTCCATGCGTCGCGAGGACTTGCCTGCCTTTATGATGCGTCCTTCGGCTTCGATGTAGTCGCCGGCATAGGTCGGCGCCAAGAATCGAATCTCTTCGTACGCGGCAAAGAGCCCTTCGTCGCCATCCATTCGAACGAGCAGTTCGGTTGCGACGTCGCCAAAGAGCGCCAGTATGCGCGCGCCGTCAACGAGATTGCCGCCGTAATGTGCGTCCGCGGTGCTCATGCGGACTCGCAAGATCGCGCTTATACCTTCGCCAGTTGCCATAACTCCTCGAGTTCGTCGGCGTCGAGATCGGAGAGGTTCTTCCCGCCCGCGGCGGCGCGCTCTTCCATGAACGCGAATCGCCGGTGGAATTTCTCGTTTGCCTCGCGCATCGCGGTCTCGGCGTCGATGCCCAACGCCCGCGAGAGATTCACGAGCGTGAAGAAGACGTCGCCCAGCTCTTCGCGCACGCGCGAATCGTCCTGTCGCTCGCGGCGCGCTTCGGCGAGTTCGTGCAGTTCCTCCGAGAGCTTGTCGAGGACGCCCTGGACGTTGGGCCAGTCGAAGCCGACGCGCGAGGCTTTCTCTTGCATCCGCTGACCGCGCTGCAGCGCGCCGAGATGCTTGGGGATGCCGTCGAGGCGGCTGCGCCGCTGGCGGCCCGTCTTCTCGAGCGCTTTGAGACGCTCCCAGTTACGCCATTGCGCGTCGACGTCTTCGATAACGGCGTCGCCGAAAACGTGTGGGTGGCGGCGAACCATCTTGTTCGAGAGCGCGTCGACGACGTCGGCGACGCCGAAGGCTCCAACTTCGGTCGCGAGCTGGGCGTGGAAAACGACTTGCAGCAGCAAATCTCCCAGCTCTTCGCAGAGCCCGTCGAGATGCGAAATTTCGATCGCCTCGACGACTTCGAACGTCTCTTCGATGAGGTACGGCACCAGCGTGCGGTGCGTCTGCTCGCGGTCCCACGGGCAGCCCATCCGCAGGCGCGCCATGATCTCGACCAGGTCGTCCCAGCTATAGTGCGCCGATTGCGGCGGCAGCGGAACGAGCGGCATCGCGATCGAGGCGGAGAGCGTCGCACGCGGCATGCCCGGCACGATCTCCGCGCCGATTCCGCGCGTCTCCATCGCGCGAAGAAGCGTCGGAAGGCCGGGAAAATCGGAGAGCGGATTGCCGAGGACGCCGAGCCCAATTTCATCGTCGGGCAAGTCGCCGATTCGCCGCACGAACTGCGCGATCTCGTCTTGGCTTCCGCGCACGAGCAGCGCCGGATCGCCGACGAATCCGCGCAGGATCTCGACGCCGCTGCGCTCGAGATAACCCGTTAGATCCGGCGGCGCGAGCAAGGTAACCGCCCTCCCGATCGCGCGCAATGCATCGAGGGCGCCGATCGTCAGCAGTCCGGGATCGCCCGGCCCGAGACCCGCGATGCGAACCAGCACGCTTGGAGTGGTTCGAAGCGCGTTGCGGGACTACTGCGTCTGCGGGGCTACCGGCGTATTGCCGGGCGGTATCGCGGGCGTCTTGAAGATGTCGGCGTAGCGCGGATCCTTGATGACGATCTTCGCCTGGGTGGTCAGATCTTGCATGACGCCAAGACTATACTCGGCCGTCTGCTGGTCGCGCAGCAACGCGGTGATCTGCGGCGTTACGCTCGCGAGCGTTGCCTTGCGGCCCGGCTTGTCGTACGACGCGCGATGCTTGCCGTAGTAATCCTTGACGTCGGCCGGCGTCACTCTCACGTCGCTCGCCACGATCTTTTCGAGAAGGAGCTCCGTCCGGACGAACATCGGCAGGGTGCTCTCCGAGAGGTTGCGTTTCTCTAACAGTTCGCTCCAAGCGCTGCCGGGAAACTTTGCCTTGAGCTGCTCTTCGCGGGCGGCGACCTCGGCGTCGGTGACGACGATGTGGTTTTTCTCGGCGTACTGATTTATCAGCGCTTCCTCGATCAAGTGGCCTAGAACCTTGCCGGATTCGGGTTTGCGCTCGATGTGCTCGAGCAGCGTGGATTGGCTGATCGGCTGACCGTTCACCGTGACGGCCGCATCGCCCGAACTGCTCGAGCACGCCGCGAGGGGCGTGCTCGAGAGCAGGGTGATGAGGCCGATTATGACGCGCGGTGCGTTCCGCATCGCAGATCCGTCGAACGGCGGTATTACTTGGTCGCCGCCGGTGACGGGGAGGCGGCCGCGGTCGCGGCTGTCGTCGGCGGTGCGCCCGGTGGCGGCGCCGCCGGTGCGAAGAGTCCCGCAAACTGCGGATCGTTGACCACGATCGTCGCCTTCTGCTGGAGTCCTTGCAGGAAGGGCTGAATTAGCGGGGCCTCCTGCTGTTGGCGGAGCGTATCGAGGATTTGCGGTGTGGCGCTCGCGACCGTGGCCTTCGTTCCAGGGGTACGCGATTCGACCTGAATGATGTGGTAACCGAAGGGCGACTTGATCGGCGGACTGATCTGACCGATCGGTGCCGAGAACGCGTACTTGTCGAACGTGGGCACCATCTGACCGCGACGGAACGCGCCGAGCTCCCCGCCCTTGTCCTTGCTGCTGGGATCGGTCGAATACTTCTTCGCGAGATCCGCAAAGCTCCCGGGGTTCGATTTGAGCTGCGCTTCGAGCTGATTCGCGAGCGGCAGGCTCTGAACCAGAATGTGGCGCGCCTTCACTTCTTCCGGCTTATCGTACGACGCGTGATTCTTGTTGAAGTAATCCTTGATCTGGGCGGGCGTGATCGTGACGTCCTTGGAGAGTGCCTTATCCATGACGATCTGCTCGCGCAGCGCCTGGCGCACGTCGGCCTCGGTCAGACCGCGCGACTTCAGCATCTCGTCCCACGAACCGGCGGGAAAGTTCGCCTTGATCTGACTCTCCTTCGCGTCGATATCGGCGTCGGTGACAGTTATATTGTTGTTCTTGGCGTACTGCTCGATCAGCGTCTCCTGCACGAGCTGTTGCAGGACGGTACGGCCCATAGGGCTGCTTTCGAGGCGTTGGTCGAAGGTCGACCGGCTGATGGGCTGTCCGTTCACCGTTGCGATTGCGCCGCCGCCCGAGCACGCTGCGAGGAACGTGCCCATAAGAAGAGTGGCGAGGCCCACGGTGAGGCGTTGGGCTTTCGACATCATTGCTCCGTTTAGGAATAGGTTGGAGTGCGTAGTAAGCGGGGCCGAGGGGCCCCGCATCACGCGCCCTGGTTCGCGTGGAGCGGCAGAGCTCCTCTATAGCGCCTCGAGGAGGTTCCTCAGCAGCGCCATCCAGGCCCCGGCCGCCGGAAGGTCGACCAGCACGCGCCCGTCGGCGAAGCGGAAGCGGTTTTTCGTAAGGGATTGAAGCTTCGGTACCGCCGCGGGGTCGAGGCGGAAACCCGTGCCGACGCCCAACGTCAGCCGGCGCTCGTCGACGATGACCCGCGTCACGTGCTTTCGCAGCGCGATGGCGCGCAGCTTGGTGAGCTCGACCAGGTTGGCGAGCGGCTTGGGAAACGGGCCGAACCGGTCGCGAACCCCTGCCGCGATTTCCTCGACCTCTTCCTCGCCGCGCGCTTTGGCGAGCTGCTGGTAGACGGCGATCTTCTGCGAGACTTGCCCGATGTAGTCGTTCGGAATGAAGGCGTTGATCTTGACGTCGATGACTGCCTGACGGTGATCCTCCAGGGCGCTCGGGCCGCCGCGCCGCTCCGCGATCGCCTCGGCGAGCATCTCGCAGTATGCATCGAAGCCGACCGAGGCGATGAACCCCGACTGCGCCGACCCCAGCAGGTTGCCGGCGCCGCGAATCTCGAGATCGCGCATCGCGATCTGAAGTCCCGAGCCTAGGTGGGCAAACTCGCGAATCGCCTCGAGGCGCGCCTTCGCTTCCTCGGTGAGCGCCTTGTGCCCCTGATAGAGCAGATAGCAGTAGGCTTGATGGTTCGAGCGTCCGACCCGGCCACGCAGTTGATAGAGCTGCGCGAGGCCGAAGCGATCGGCATCGTTCACGATCATCGTATTCACGTTCGGGATGTCGATGCCGTTTTCGATGATCGTCGTCGCGATCAGCACGTCGAGCTCGCCGTCGATGAAACGCTCCATGATCGGCTCGATCTCGGACTCGCGCATCTGCCCGTGGCCAACGCCGATCCGCGCCCGCGGAACGAGCTGCTCGAGCGCGTTGCGCACCGCGTAGATCGATTCGATACGATTGTGCAGGTAGTAGACTTGGCCGCCGCGATCGAGCTCGGCTGCGATCGCGCGCTGGACGATCGCGTCGCTCGTGGGAACGACGACCGTCTTGATCGACATCCGGTTCTTCGGCGCGGTTTGAATCAGCGAAAGGTCGCGGACTCCCATCAGCGACATATGCAACGTTCGCGGAATCGGCGTCGCGGAGAGCGTCAGCACGTCGACGCTGGCGCGATACTCCTTGAGCCGTTCCTTGTGCATGACGCCGAAGCGCTGCTCCTCGTCGATTACGATCAATCCGAGATCGGCAAAGGCAACGTCCTTCTGCAGGAGCCGGTGCGTTCCGATGACGACGTCGACCTTGCCTTCGGCGAGATCCTGAAGGATACGCTTCTGGTCGGCCTTCGGTGTGAACCGCGAGAGCTCTTCGACGCGCACCGGAAACGCACCGAAGCGCGTGCCGAAGGTGCGGTAGTGCTGATCGGCGAGGAGCGTCGTTGGAACGAGCACGGCGACCTGCTTCTTATCGGCGACGGCCTTGAAGGCCGCGCGCATCGCAACTTCGGTCTTTCCATACCCGACGTCGCCGCAAACGAGGCGGTCCATCGGCCGCTCCGACTCCATGTCGGACTTGGTCTCGTCGATCGCTTTCTGCTGATCGGGTGTCGGCTCGTACGGGAAAGCCTCTTCCATCTCGGCCTGCCACGTGCTATCCGGGCCGAACGCGAAACCGCGCGACATCTCGCGTTCGGCGTAGAGCGCAACCAACTCGTCGGCGATCCTGCCGAGCGCTTCTGAGACGCGCGATTTGGTGCGCGCCCAATCGGCGCCGCCCATTTTGGAGAGACGCGGCGTTTGACTGTCGGCTGCGGCGTACTTCGCAACCTGATGCATCTGCGTGACGGGCACGAGCATGCGATCGCTGCCGGCATAGCGCAGGTCGAGATAATCCTGCGTCGCGCCGAGAATCGTCTCGGCGCGCAGACCGAGATACTGGCCGATGCCGTGCACCGCGTGCACGACGTAATCGCCGACGCGCAGATCGGCAAGGGTTACGGGGACGCCTTCTTTGACGGCCCGCATCTTGACGCGCTTGGGCGGCGCGCCGAAGATCTCGCGATCCCCGAGCACCCGAAGCCGCAGGCTCGGGATTCGGTAGCCCGCCTCGATCGAACCGTGATCGACGAGCACGGCGCCGTGCGTGCGCCGGCCCTTCTCGATTCCGGCGGCGTGCAACAGGTCGTTCGTCCGCGAAACGGCGGCGCTCACGATGCAGATGGTCTCGCCGCTCGCGCTCCACTCGCGCATCGCCTCGGCAAAGAGCGCGATCTGCCGGTTGAAATGCTCGACCGGCCGGCATTCGAAGACGAACGAGTCGAGGACTCCCGGAACCCACTGCAGCGTCTGCGAGCCGCCTTCGATCGCGCCGGGCAGAACGAGCGTCGCCCGCTGCGCGATCGCCGCGCCGAGATCGTTCAACGATGCCGAATCGGCGGCGAGCTCGGCGCGCAGCGCTTCCGAGGCGTCCTCGTCTCCAAGCAGCGTGTGCCGTTCGCGTGCGCGCTCTTCGTCGAGCGCCCCGGCCACAGCGGCGATCGTCGATGGCTCTTCGAGAACGATCGTGGCATCGGCTGGAAGATAATCGAAGAGCGTTGCGGCCGATCCGGGCCGGTCGTTCCACGGCGCGACCGCGAGCGAATCGAGCGATCCGCTGCTGCGCTGCGATTCGATCGAGAACGTTCGCATCGATTCGATCGTATCGCCGAAGAACTCGACGCGCGCCGCAGCGTCGGCCGTCGCCGCAAAGAGATCGATGATGCCGCCGCGCACGGCATACTCCCCGACCGCGCTGACGACGTCGCAGCGTTCGTAGCCCAGATCGAAGAGCCGCCGCTGCACGCGTTCGAAGCCCGCCTCCTCACCGGTGCGAAGAACGAAACGCAGCGTCTCGAATTCGGAGCGCGGCATGAAGTGCTGGCGTGCCGCGGCGATCGGCGCCAAGACGATCCGCGGTTTCGAATCGGCGAGATCGGCGAGGAGCGTCACGCGTGCGCTGCGTTCCGACGGGCTTTCGATCGCGCCGAGTGCTTCCTCGCGCGAGCGAAGCAGCGAAATGAGATCGCCGCGTTCGCCGAGATAGAAGAGCAAGTCGGCAAAAGCGCGCTCCGCCGAATCGGGCGTCGGAACGACGACGAGCAGCGTACCCCCGAGCGCCCGCTGCAACGCGGCAAAGATCGACGGACGCGCCGCAGCGATCGTTTCGTGGAGCGCGTAGCCGCCGGGCTTTCGGCCGGAAAGACGGCGCAGCGTGCGCATTCGTTCGATCGCCCCGCTTAGCGCGCGGCTCGATCCGAGCAGCGAACGGATCAGTTCCGCCGCGTTGCTCGGCGAGGATTGCGAGGGCACGGCGACGTTCGTCTCAACGGTCATACGAGTCGCTCATTATAACAGGAGGGCGAGTTACGAGCGCGAGCAACGGAAGCGCCGCGAGAATGCCGAGTGCGGCGGCAAGGGCCGGCGCCGG
>JBAUYZ010000083.1:0-83967 GCA_049585055.1 Candidatus Cybelea sp.
CCCGCCATCCACGGCTCCGCTCGCCGGTCGGAAGCCTCTGCGGCATTACGTCAAGCCGTGGCTGTGCGGCAAATGCTACGCCAAGGCGCCCAATCGCCAGGTGGCGACGAAGGCTTTGAAGACGACCGGATATGAGTCGTGCGTGAAACGTACGCCGCGGGAACCGGTGCGCTCGAAGCTGGGAATCGTTGCGATGAGATGGGCTTGGGCGGCGGTGACGGTCTGTACGTCGAGCGTGATGGGCGGATCGAAGCGATAGGGTTTTGCGTGAGCGGCATCGCGAACTGCGGCTTCGGCGCCGTTGCGAATGGCGCGCTGCGCCTCGGGCGGTAGCATCGATGCGGCGGCGAAGTTGCCGATCGATTCCTTTACGATAACGCCGCGCACCCACGGCATCTGGGCCTGCACGCCTTCGACGGTCGTGCGGTCGCCGGTAACGAGCAAGAGCGGCACGCCGCGGTATCCGAGTAGGCCGGCGTTGAGCGTTGCTTCGCTGCACGTCACGCCGTTGATGCGGACTTCGTAGATCACCGACGGCGTGTAGGTGTGACAGAGCACCGCTTCGGCCTCGCCCGCTCCGCCGTGATAGCCGATGAAGAAGGCCCCTCCGAAGCCGCCGTCGGCGTCTTGCACCATCGAAAACGGCTTGCGGTTTCCGAAGATTACGCGAACGTCGGGGGGAAGCTCGTCGAGGAGCAGATTGCGCATTGGGCCGTGCGAGTCGTTGACGAGCACGCCGGTCACGCCGGCGGCGCGGGCGCCGTCGATTGCGCTCGTCACTTCGTGCGTGTAGTAGCGGCGGAACGTTGCATACTCGGGATGCGGGGTGCGCGCGTCGACCTGCTCCCAGGCGCAGACCCCCGCGATGCCTTCCATGTCGCTGGAGATGTAGAGGTTCATGCGATCGGATTGGCTGCGGCGGCGATGCGCGTTGCGGCGATAAAGGCGCGCAGGAGCGTGGGATAGTCGGTCGATGTAAAGCGCACCGCGCGGCCGCCGATGCGCTCGAATCCGGGCATCAGCTCGATGAAGTCCGCGTGCTCGACGCCGGCCGTTTCGATCGTCAGCTCAAACGGTGAATCGAAAACGAAGGGCTTTGCGCGCGCGACGCGGCCAATCGCCTCGCGGGCACCCGCGCGGATCGCTTCGCGGGCCGCGCCCGGCGTCAGGGAATTGACCGCCGAAAAGCCCACTGCGTCTTTGACCGCGACGCCGACCGCCCACGGCATCGCGCGCGTGCTCTCTTCGACGATCGTTCGGTCGCCGGTGATCAGCACGACGGGAACGCCGTGACTCCCCGCGAGCGCCGCGTTGAGCAGCGCCTCGCTGCAGGGCGTACCGTTGACGGCGACCGAGTAGACCGACTCGCTGAAGGTGTGCGAGAGGGTCGCGCAGTCGCCGGCCTTGGCGTGATAACCGGTAAAGAAGGCCGCGTCCGGCGTGGCGTCGAGCCCCTGCGTCATGCTCCACGGCTTCGGCGCACCGGAGATTACGCGCAGGGGGGCGCCGGTGGGAAGCTCGTCGAGGAGCAGATTGCGCATCGACCAATGCGAGTCGTTCACAACGAAGGCGGTCGCGCCGCTCTCGCGTGCTCCTTCGACCGCCGCGCCGACCTCGAGCGTCATGTAGCGGCGGAAGATGGGATACTCGTAGGCGTCGCTCGGATCGCACTGCTTCCAGGAGCAGACGCCCGCGGTACCCTCCATATCGCACGAGATATAGACGTTCACTGGCGCAAGGCTTCCTGTGCCTGTGCGAGCCCGGTCTGCGCTGCGACGTTGTGCGGGTTCGCGCGCAGCGCTCGGCGGTAAAGCGGAATCGCATCCTCGAAATGGTTGGCCGCGAGATACATGTCGCCGAGCTGCGTCAGGGCGACGTCGTCGTTGGGATGGGCGGCGATCCGGGCGCGCAGCGCCTGCAGCTGTGCGATCACCGGTGCCGGAGGTCCACCTTCGACGCGGTTTTGAGAGCCTTGTTCCAGAGGCGCGCTCGCGGCCGGCTTCACGGCCTTTCCAAAAACCGAACCCGTCACCCCGAAGCCGACCGCAACGAGGTAGGCCAGCGTCGCGAGAAAGATCGCTGCGACGATCGTCACGATCGGCACGTAGATCCGCGGCGGAAGGCCCGACTCGTTTTCGGTCACATGATTCGGTTGGACGCCTCACGAACGAAATCTTGCGTGGCGCCGAATCCTCTGCCGAGCGAAGCCGACCTACAGTTGCTTTTTGCGCGTTTGAACTACGAGTACTTCAACGGCGAGGCTCCCGACTGCAGCATTCGCTACAACGAGCGCTTTTCGAACACGGCCGGGCGGACCACGTACGCCCGCCACCCGATGATCGTCGAGCTTTCGCCAAAGCATTTCCGGCAGCATCCCGACGCGCTGACCGAGACGCTCCTGCACGAGATGATTCACGCCTGGTGCTACGCGAAGTTTCGCGACCCAGGTCACGGCCCGCGCTTTAAGCGCAAACTGCGGGAATGCGGTTTGAGCTCGATCTATCACGAGCTTGGGAGCGTCGCGCCGCTCAAGGAATCGAGCAAGCGATTCATCCTGCGATGCGAGCGCTGCCGGTTTGAAGTGCTGCGCCGCGGTCTCCCGCGCGGGCTTTCCAGCTGCCCCCGCTGCAACAAACGTCGCTTTGACGACCGGTTTCCGCTGACGATTTACGAGATCGTCGAGATGCGTGCCGTTGGAACGTCGCTCGAAGGAGCGCGTGCCGCGCGGAGAGGCCGCGAACGATGACGAACTCAAACGGCATGACGATCGCGACGAAACCGGGTGCGGCGATGCGCGCCGAGAGCGACTCTATGGGCAAGATCGACGTACCCGCCGAGAAGTATTACGGAGCGCAGACGGCGCGCTCGTTGGTGCACTTCGACATCGGCGATGGCGAGTGGCCGCGCGACGTGATGCCGCGCCACGTCGTCAAGGCGATGGCCACCCTGAAGAAGGCCGCGGCGCTCGTCAATCACGACCTCGGAAAACTCGATGCGGAGAAGGAGCGCCTAATCGCGGAGGCGGCCGACGAAATCATCGACGGCAAGCTCGACGCGCATTTTCCGCTACGGGTCTGGCAGACCGGCTCGGGGACGCAGACGAACATGAACGTCAACGAGGTCATTTCGAATCGCGCGATCGAGATCGCCGGCGGCGAGATGGGCTCGAAGAAACCGGTGCATCCGAACGATCACGTCAATATGTCGCAATCCTCCAACGACACGTTTCCGACGGCAATGCACGTGGCCGCCGCGCTGGCCATGGCGGGAATGCTGCCTGCCGTCAAGGCGTTGCGCGACGCCCTCGCCGCAAAGGCCAAAGGTTGGGCTCACGTAGTCAAGGTCGGTCGCACGCATCTGCAAGACGCGACGCCGATCACGCTCGAACAAGAGTTTTCGGGATACGTTACGCAACTCGACCGCGCGATGAAGGCCTGCAAAGAGGCGCTCGACCCGCTTTACGATTTGGCGATCGGCGGAACGGCGGTCGGTACTGGGCTCAACGCCCATCCCGAGTTCGGCGAGCGCACCGCGGCGAAGATTGCCGAGCTGACGGGCCTTCCCTTTCGCTCGCATCCGAATAAGTTCACCGCGCTCGCCTCGCACGACGATTTCGTCTTTGCTTCGGGAGCGCTCAAGATGCTTGCGGCAGCGCTGATGAAGATTGCCAACGATATCCGCTGGCTAGCGTCGGGTCCGCGCGCCGGCATCGGCGAGCTCATCCTGCCCGAGAACGAACCGGGCAGCTCGATCATGCCGGGCAAAGTAAATCCGACGCAGTCGGAAGCGATGACGATGGTCTGCGTTCAGGTCTTCGGCAACGACCTAGCGATTAGTTTCGGAGCTTCGCAGGGCAACTTCGAGCTCAACGTTTTTAACCCGGTGATCATTTACAACTTCCTGCACTCCGCGAATTTGCTGCGCGACGCTTGCACGATGTTCCGGGAACACGCGGTCGAAGGTTTGCAAGCCAACGAAGAGCAGATCGCCAAGTACCTTGACGAATCGTTAATGGTCGTCACCGCGCTTTCGCCGAAAATCGGATACGACAAAGCGGCCGAGATTGCGAAGAAGGCTCACCACGAGAAGACGACGCTCAAGAAGGCGGCGCTTTCGCTTGGCCATGTAACCGAAGAAGAGTACGATCGCGTCGTCGTTCCACAGAAAATGACTTCGCCGGGATAACTCTAGGCCTGGGCTTTGCTTAGGGGCGCGCTTAAACGCAACGCCTCGGAGACGCTCGTCGCTCCGCCTCCGGCTGCGCTCCTGCTGCCGCGCTCCTCGCTTCGCCATCCATGGCTACGCTCGTCGTCGCGAGCCTCCTCGGCATTGCGTTAAGCGCGCCGCTAAACAAAGCCCAAGCCTAGAGTTGCCGCCAGACGAGCGTTACGGCGGCGACGACGAGCGCGATTGAGACGATGATCAGCAACTGCGGCGTGCGCAGGCGTAGCGATAGACGTGCGCCGATCGGTCCGCCGAGTAAGCCGCCCGCGACGAGCGGGATAACGTCAGCGCCGACGACGTCGTGCTGCAAGATGTGAACGATGAGCCCCGGCGGCGACGTGAGCAGAATCGCGAACTGTGAGGTGGCGCTAATCGCCTGGAGTGGCAGTTGGGAGAAATAAAGGAAGGCGGGAATTATTACGATTCCCCCGCCCAATCCGAAGAGACTCAAGAAGATTCCGACGATGAACCCGAGGCCCAAGGCACCGCGGTACGACATCCCCTTGATCTCGTAAATTCGGCGGACCTCCGGCCGCCCGGCCAACCGCCTCTCCGCGTTCCAAGCCAGATCGATCGCGATACCGATCAAGACGATGGCGAGGAGCACGTCAAAGAGGCGCGCTGAGATGCGCAGCGAGAGCATTGCGCCTAGGATAGTGCTGGGAAGACCGCCCAGTGCGATCAGCAACCCGATCTTTAGATGGATGCGTTTATGAAGGAAGTAGGTAAAGGCGCCGCTCGCGCTGTTCGCCACGATCAGCACCAGCGAGGTGCCGGCGACAGAGGCTGGAGGGAACCCGAGAAAAATTCGAAGGATCGGAACGAGGATGAATCCGCCGCCTAGCCCCACCATCGAGCCGAAGACGCTGGCGATAAATGCGGCACCGAAGAGCTCGAACGCAAAGCGCACTGATGCGCTCGAAGTTTAGTTGGCTCGGCCGATGTAGCGCCGGTCGCGCGTGTCGATGCGAATGACGTCACCGCTCTCGACGAAGAGCGGAACCTGCACGGTGGCACCCGTCTCGAGCTTCGCCGGCTTCGTCGTATTCGTCGCCGTATCGCCGCGAAAGCCGGGATCGGTTTCGACGATCTTCAGTTCGACGTGAGCCGGCAAGTCGACGCCGATCGCCGCCGCATCGTGAAACTGCACGTCGATCACCATGCCGTCCTTGAGAAAGTCGGCCGGACCGCCGATGAGGTCGCGCTGCAGCGTCACGTTCTCGAACGTCTCCTGGTCCATGAAGTGAAAGCCGTCGGCGTCGTTGTAGAGCATCTGCATCTGCCGGTTGTCGACAACGGCGCGCTCGAGTTTCTCACCGGCACGAAAGGTGCGCTCGAGGGTCGTGCCGGTCTTGACGTTCTTCAGGCGCGTTCGGACGAAGGCCGATCCCTTTCCCGGCTTCACGTGCAGAAACTCGATGACGGTCCAGAGGTGGCCGTCAACGACAACGGTCACGCCGTTACGAAGGTCGTTTGAGGAAATCATGCGATGCCCAGAGTACGGTTTGAGACGCGTGAAGCCCTGGCGAGCCGAACGGTTTCACTACGCGTCGCGCCTCGAGCCGCGAATCGGATTCTCGGTGCCGGCGCGCAGACGCGCGATGTTCTCACGGTGCATGAAAAGGATCAATAGCGCCGCGAAGGCGCCGAAGGCCGTCTCGGGAAGCGACCGGCTAAAGAACCAAATCGCGAAGGGCGCGAGGACGCTTCCGAGCATCGAACCGACCGACGAGTAGCGCGTGAGCGCCGCACTGCCGAGCCAGCCCGCGACCGCGACAAGACCCGCCGGCCAACTCAACGCGAAGATCGCTCCGAACGAGGTCGCAACGCCTTTTCCGCCGCGCCAGCGCAACCAAGGTGAGAAGCAATGACCGAGCACCGCGCCGGTTGCGATCACTGCGGCGAGACGATCGTTAAAGAAGAAGAGTGCCCAGAGCGTCGGTGCGAAGCCTTTGAGCGCGTCGAGCAGGAGCACCGCGACTGCACCGCCTCTGCCCAGCGTTCGCAGCGCATTCATCGCGCCGATGTTTCCGGAGCCCTGACTGCGGATATCGATGCGATAGAAGATCCGGCCGATGAGATATCCGAATGGAATCGATCCGATCAGGAACGCGCCGAGGAACGACGCAATCGGAATCGGTAGGATGTCACTCATCGCGGCGTTCGTCTTCTCTGCGGCGCCCCCGAAACTCCAGCGTCAAGGGAACGCCTTCAAAATCGAAGTGCTGTCGAATGGTGTTCTCCAAGAACCGCCGGTAGTGCGACTGCACGAGATCCGGATCGTTGGTGTGGAAGACGAAGATCGGCGGATGCGTCGCGGGTTGCGAGGCGTAGTAGATGCGTAAGAGCTTGCCGCCGACCGAGGGCGGCGGGTGGGTGAGAACCGCTCGGCGGACGATCTCATTGAGCTGGGCGGTAGGGATGCGCAGATCGAGATTTGCGGCGACCCGAGCAACGATCGGCATGATGCTCCCCAAACGGCGGCGCGTCTTCGCGGAGAGAAACGTAATCGGCGCGAAGCCGGCGAAGGGAATCGCTTCACGAATGACTCCGGCTAGCTCGTTTTGGCTAAAGTCTCCCTCTTGTTCGCGTACGAGGTCCCACTTGTTTCCGACGACGATTAGCCCTTTGCGTTGTTCGATCGCGATGCCGGCGAGACGGCGATCCTGCGCCATGACCCCGGCCATCGAGTCGAAGACGAGCACTGCGATGTCGCAACGCGCGATCGCGGCGAGCGAACGCAGCGCCGCGTAGTACTCGATCGCTCCGTGCGCTTCGGGCTTCTTGAGAAAGCCGGCGGTGTCCACCAAGCGATACCGGCGCTCGTGCCACTCGAAGACCGCGTCGACGGCGTCGCGCGTGGTTCCCGGACTCGATGAGACGAGCGCGCGTTCCTCACCGAGCATCGCGTTGACCAAGGAACTCTTGCCGACGTTAGGGCGGCCAATCACCGCGAGCGCGAGCTCGCCGCTTGCATCGGCGACGGTCGTCTCGGCCGGCAAGTGGGAAACGATGCGGTCGAGCAGATCGCCCGTCCCCTCTCCGTGAATCGCCGAGACGGCGACGGGTTCGCCGAAGCCGAGTCTCGCGAACTCCGCGTGGACGGCCGCCTCCGCGCTCGGCGACTCGGCTTTGTTCGCGACCAGGACGATCGGCCGCCGCTTGCGGCGCAGGATCGCCGCGACGTCGTCGTCGAGCGGATGGAGCCCCGTCTGCGCGTCGACGACCATCACGATGACATCGGATTCATCGGCGGCGGCTTCGGCTTGACGACGGGTGGCGTCGGCGAGCTCCGCGCCGTGCGCCATGTCCGCGTCGGGGTCGATTCCGGCCGTATCCACGACGCTGAAGATCGAGCCGCGCCACTCGCAGAGGGCGTAGAGCCGGTCGCGGGTGACGCCCGGCGTGTCCTCGACGATTGCGAGCCGCCGGCCGATCAAACGGTTGAAGAGCGCGCTTTTGCCGACGTTCGGCCGTCCTACGATTGCGACCGTCGCCGGGTGGAGCATGCCCCCCATTTCTCGAACAGCGCTCTCCGAGCATGCCCAGCCTCTATATTGAGACCTTCGGCTGTCAGATGAACGAAGCCGACTCCCGCTACATTGCCGAGCGCGCGACCTCGGCCGGCTACGACGTCGCGACGGCGCCGGAAGAGGCCAACGTTGTCGTCCTCAATACCTGCACGGTGCGCGATAACGCCGAGCGCCGCGCCTACGGACGCATGAATCACTTGAAAGCGCTCAAGGTGAGCGACCCGACCGTCCGTCTGGTGGTCACCGGATGCCTTGCCGAGCAGGACCGCCAGCGAATGCAGCAACGCGCCCCGCACGTCGACGCCGTTTTCGGGACGCGCGAGCTCGTCCAGCTCGGCGACCAGCTCGCGGCGTGGGCTATTCGAGACGCGGCCGCCGGCTCAGCGCCTCCGGAGGAGAAAAAGGACGACATCGTGCGCTTTGCGCTCGGCGGCACGGCCGACGGCGTCACCGATGCCTTTTCGCACTTGCGTGCGTTCGTAACCGTCCAGCGCGGTTGTTCTTACTATTGCACGTTCTGCATCGTTCCGCACGTTCGAGGCCGCTTCGATCATCGGCCCCAGCAGGCGATCCTTGCCGAAGCGCGGGAGCGCATTGCGCGCGGCGCGCGCGAGATCATGCTCGTCGGCCAAACCGTGAACGCCTGGCGCGACCCCGCCGGAGGAGCCGACTTCGGCGATCTCTGCACCGCGGTTGCGCAGTTGCCGGGCCTGGAACGGCTGACGTTCATTTCACCGCATCCGAAAGATTTCACCGAGAAGATCCTCGACGACCTCGCCGCCCTTCCGCAGCTCAACCCGCGGATTCACCTCCCGTTGCAATCCGCAAGCGACGTTGTGTTGCGGCGCATGAATCGCAAGTACACGCACGCGCAGTTCGACCGGCTCGTCGAGGTCGTTCGCGCGCGCATTCCCGAAGCGGCGATTACGACCGATCTGATCGTCGGCTTTCCCGGGGAGAGCGAGGACGACTTCGAGACGACCCTCGCCTACGTCGGCACCGGCGTCTTCGCCAACGCGTTCACCTTTATCTATTCGATCCGCCGCGGAACGCCGGCCGCGCGTTGGGAACAAGTACCCGCCGAGGTCGCGGCCGCGCGCTTCGCGCGGCTGATCGACGCGCAAAACCGCGCAACGCGGCGGTATCACGACCGCATGGTCGGGCGCGTCGTGCGAGCTCTAATCGCCGGCGATTCGAAGAAAGACGCAAGCCGGCTCACCGCTAAGACGCTCGACAACGTAACGGTCGTCGCGCCGAAGCCGCTGGAGTATCCAGCGGTCGAGACGCCGTGGCTGGACGTTGCGATCGAGGCCGCGCACGTTTGGGGCTGCACGGGCCGGGTCGTTGCGCGCGCCGCACGCTTTTCCGAGGCAGGAGCACCCGTCGTCCAGCCGGTGATCGATCTCATCTGAAAGAGTCGAGCGTGGCTAGATTCTCGCCGATGCTCGAGCAGTACTTCGGAATGAAAACGAAGCATCCCGAGGCGATCTTGCTCTCGCGCGTCGGCGATTTCTACGAAGCGTACGGCGAGGACGCCGAAACGATAGCCCGCGCGCTGCAGATCGCGCTGACGAGCAAAGAGGCCGGCGGCGGAAAGCGCGTTGCGATGGCGGGCGTCCCTCATCACGCATTGCCGGGGTACCTCGCAAAGCTCGTGCAGCAGCGTTTCGTCGTGGCACTCGCCGAACAGCTCGAAATTCCCCAGCCCAATCGTCTCGTCCGCCGCGGCATCGTGCGGCTCGTCACGCCGGGAACGCTGATCGAGGAGCAACTGCTCGACGGTAAGCAGAACAATTTTCTCGCGGCGATTGCGGCGTCCGGCGAGACCTTCGCGCTGGCCTATGCCGACGTTTCGACGAGTTATGCCGCCGCGACGGCGATTGCCGGCGACGACGCGTACGACGAGCTCCTCGCCGAGCTCGCCCGGATCGGTCCCGCGGAGATCGTTGCCGACGTTCCGTCCGGCGTGCGCGCGACGATCGCGACCACGATCGAGGCGATGGGCGCACGGCTCGCCACGCCGAGTTTGGGGATCGTCGAAGTGCGCGAGCGCTGCACGTTCGACGGGTACTCCCTCGAGGAGTCGCTCGCGATTCACCGTGCGCTCGAGGCGTTGGCGGCGTTCGTCGAGCGTACCGGCGTCAGCAACGGTCAGGGCCGTGCGATCAAGCCGCAGCTCTACCGGCGGCGGCACTTTCTGGTGCTCGATCCGGCGACGCGCAAACATCTCGAGCTGACGCGGGCGCAGGGGCAGAACCCGCGCGCGACTCTGCTGGCAACGCTCGACGCGTGCGCGACCTCGATGGGCTCGCGTCTGCTCGCACGCTGGATTCTTGCGCCGCTCGTCGAGCCGGAGGCGATCGCGCGCCGTCAGGATGTGGTTGCGGCGCTGCTCGGCGAGCACTCACGCCGCGGCGCAATCCGCGAGATTCTTCGCGGCGCCTTCGACCTGGAACGAATCGCGCAGAAAGTGCGCTTCCGGCGCGCGTCGCCGCGCGATCTCGGGTCGTTGCGCCGAACGCTCGAAATCCCCGCGCCGCTGCGGCAAACGGCCGGCCCCGAGCTCGAACCGTTGTTCGCGCGCGTCGCGGATTTCGGCCCCATGCTCGACGACTTGCGGCAAACGCTGGTCGACGAACCGCCGGCGCAGCTCGCCGAAGGCGGCGCGATTCGGCCGGAGGCAAACGCGGAACTGGCGGAGTGCATCGCGCTGCGAAGCGACGCGCGCTCGAAGATCTCGGAGCTCGAAGAGCGCGAGCGCGAGCGGACCGGAATCAAGACGCTCAAGGTGAAGTATGCGAGCCCCTTCGGCTACGCGATCGAAGTCGCAAAGAGCTATGCTGAAGCGGTACCGCCCGAGTACGTGCGCAAGCAAACGCTCACGAACGGCGAGCGATACATCACGCCGGAGCTCAAGGAACTCGAGCTGGCGATTTCCACCGCGCAATCTCGCCAAGAGCGCTTGGAGGCGCAGCTCTTCGAGGCGCTCCTGGAACGAGTCGCTGCGCGGGCCGAGGAGCTGCTCGATGCGGCGGCTGCGATCGCCGAGATCGACGTCCTCGCGGCGCTCGCCCAAGTCGCGGCGGAGCGCGGATACGTTCGCCCCACCTTCGTGGCGGAGAGCCTCGTAACGATCGAAGAAGGACGCCATCCGGTCATGGAAGCGGTCCTGCACGCGAAGTTCGTGCCGAACGATCTCGATCTGCGCGCGGCCGAGCGGCGCTTCGTGCTCTTGACCGGTCCGAACATGGGCGGCAAGTCGACGTATCTGCGACAAACCGGGCTCCTGGCCATCATGGCACAGATCGGCTCGTTCGTGCCTGCCAAGAAGATGGAGCTCGGCATGGTCGACCGCATCTTCTCGCGCATCGGCGCGGGCGACGATCTGGCTTCGGGGCAGTCGACGTTCTATATGGAGATGGCCGAAGCAGCGAACATCCTGCGGCGCAGTACGCATCGCTCGCTGCTCTTGATCGACGAAGTGGGGCGCGGCACCGGAACCCTCGACGGCCTCGCGATCGCGCAGGCGATCTGCGAGTTTCTACTCTCGCTCGGCGAGCAGACCCCGCTCGTGCTCTTTGCCACGCACTTCCACGAGCTCTGCGCGCTGAGCGAACATTGGCCCGCGGTCGTCAACTATCACATCACCGCCGTCGAAGATAGGGCGCGCGGCGGCGCACCGGTCTTCTCGCACCGGGTTCAGCCCGGCAGCTCCTCGCGCTCCTTCGGAATCGAAGTTGCGCGCATGGCCGGATTACCCGATGCCGTCGTCGAGCGCGCGCAGGAGATCGCCGACGCACTCTCCGGCGAGGCCGATTTGGAATCGCGGGTTCCGTTACGCAAAAAGATGCGCAAAAGCGTCCCGGCCGAGCAACAGCTCTCGTTCCTCGGCTAGCGAACTAGCTTCCCAGCAACGGAAAAACGATCTGTGCGGTCGAGATGATGGTTAATGCGCCGACGATCCCGACCGTGGCCCACGCGATGACGTTGAATACCGGTCCGTTGGTCCACGACCCCATCAGCCGCTTGTTGTTGATGAGGAGCAGCATGAGGACGAGAACGATCGGTAAGAGCGCGCCGTTGAGCACCTGGGAGTAGAAGATGATCGTCAACAGAGGAGCGCCGGGGAGAATAACGATCCCCGCGCCGATCACGATCAGAGCCAGGTAGAAACCATAGAAGACCGGCGCTTCCGAGAATCGGTGGTCGACACCGCGTTCGAAGCCGAAGGCTTCGCAGACGTAGTAGGCCGTCGAGAGCGGGAGTATCGAGGCGGTAAATACCGCCGCATTGAGGAGGCCCAAGGCGAAGAGCAGCGCGGCGAATTTCCCCGCGATCGGCGCGAGCGCCACGGCCACGTCGCCGACGCTGTTCACGACGATCGGGTGCGCCGCGTGGAGGTTATGGAGAAAGATCGTTGCCGCACAGGAGACGATGATGAAGAACGCGACGACGTCGGTCCAGATGCCTCCGGCCACGACGTCGAGGCGCGAGTAGGCATACTCGTCTTCCCGGATGCCTTTGTCGACGACGGCCGCTTGAATGTAAAACTGCATCCACGGCGAGATCGTCGTTCCGATCACCGCGATGATCATGATGACGTAGGCCTTCGATGCCTGCAGGTGCGGCACGACCGTCTGATGGAGCACGTCGCCCCAATCCGGACGCACGGTAAACGCGCTGACGATGTAGGCAACGTACACGACGCAAAAGGCAAGCGAGATGCGCTCGATCGCTTTGGCGCTCCCCCGCGTTACCATGACGAAGACGAAGATCGCCGCTCCGGCGACGAGTGCGATCTTGAACGTCTCGAGGTGCGAGACGTGCAGATAGCTGCCGAAGATGGGCGCCGTCGCCGCCACGCCCGCGAACTCGGTCGCCGTATTTCCGATTCCGCCCACGACGAAGAGCAGGAGACACCAGAACGTCACCTTGACGCCGAAGTTCTCGCGAATCAGATCCGCGAGGCCCTTACCCGTAATCGCACCCATACGAGCGCACATCTCTTGGACGACGATCAAGGCGATCGTCACCGGGATGAGTATCCAGAGAAGCGAGTAACCGAACTGCGCCCCGGCTTGCGAGTACGTCAGAATCCCGCCGACGTCGTTGTCGGCGTTGGCAGTAATGATGCCGGGTCCGACGATCGACAGAAACATGACGACCGAACGCCCGATATTCGGGCGCTTTAGCTGACTAACGCGCGCCAAAAGCGCAATGCCGGGCTGGAACGGTCTGTAAGAGAGCCAGAAGTTTTTTCACGACACCAACCTCCCGTTTTTACATCGCCGCGCCGACCGACGCAGGCGCAGCGTGAGATAGGCGGCTCGTCGAGAGCCGATCGCATAAGGTACTACCTGGTCCGTCGTCCATGGCTTGGCATCACCCCCTTCCCAAATAAAAAACCGTCGCCGCTCCTCGCCGGTCGACAGTTCGAGAAACTCCACGCGGCTCGCCGCGCCATCTCCCTCAGTGTCGAGCTTTAGCACTGCACAACGTAGCCTCGCCCTTCGACTCCGCCCCTGTGGGGCTTCGCTCAGGATGACACGGCAGCCGCATTAGATTCCGCCTTGATTCGGCGGAGTCTGGTCACCCGTTGGGGTCTCTCGACCTTTCCGGGCAGCGGCATCTCTTCGTGCAGACGCCTCACCTAACGAGGAATCCTTAACCAGGATACTCGCGACCGAGGCTTTGTCAACCCCGAACCGCGAACTCCCGGCACGTGGCGAGCATTCACGAACTCGACGCGGTGACGATTGGTCAAATAGCGGCCGGCGAAATCATCGAACGCCCCGCTTCGGTCGTAAAAGAGCTCGTCGAAAATGCCGTCGATGCCGGTGCGCAGCGCATCACCGTCGAGGTCGAACGCGGCGGGCTCGAGCTGATCGAAGTCATCGACGACGGAACGGGAATCGAACCCGAGGATTTGCCGCTCGCGGTGCGACGACATGCGACAAGTAAGCTTCGCGTGGCAGCCGAGCTGGAGTCGATCGGCACGCTTGGATTTCGCGGCGAGGGCTTGGCATCGATCGCCGCGGTCGCGCGCGTCGAGATTCTCTCGCGCCGAGCGGACGCGCCGGCAGGTTCGCGCGTACGCGCATACGGCGTGACCGTGAGCGCCGTCGAGCCCGCCGCGGCGCCTGCCGGCTGTTCCGTACGGGTTGAGGCGCTCTTTGAGAACGTGCCCGTGCGGCGCGAGTATCTTCGTTCGGCGAGCTCGGAGTTCAACCGGATCTCGTCGTGGCTCTCGAGTTTTGCGCTCGCATACCCGGACCGCACGTTTACGCTACGACACGACGGAAAAGACGTCTGGGTGATGCCGGCGACCGGCGACGAGCGCGAGCGGCTTGCGATGGTCTTCGGGCGTCCGGCTGCTCGGACAATGCTCGCGCTCGAGGCGAACGCAGCGCGGACCGTCGACGGAAGGCTACGCGGTTTTGTCAGTGCGCCCGGCGACGATCGCCCGGATCGGCGATTGCAGTTGCTCTTCGTCAACGGTCGTCTTCTACGCAGCGTCGTACTCGCCGGCGCTTGGACGAGCGGCTATGCGACGTACGCGATGACGGGCCGCCATCCGTACGGCGTGCTCTTCCTCGACCTTCCCCCGGACCACGTCGATCCGAACGTGCATCCAACCAAGAGCGACGTTCGGCTGCGCTACTCCAACCAAGTCTTCGACGTGGTGCGGCGAACGATCGCGGCGACGCTCGGCGCGCACGCGCAAGAACGGTTCCGCGCACAGACTCACGCTGCGGAGGAGCTGGGCCTATCCTTTGCGCCGCCGGAACGCGACGGCGCGCCTCTGCGCGTGCTCGCCCAACTCGATCGTACGTTTATTCTCGCGGCCGACGATGAGGCGGTGCTCCTGGTCGATCAGCACGCCGCGCACGAGCGCATCGCTTACGAAAGCATCGTTGCGGCGGCGCGCCGGCACGCCGCGAGCGAGCCGCTCTTGGTGCCGCACGTCGTCGAGCTCGATGCCGCGCGCAGCGCCGCTTTGGATCGAACGATCGATCTGTTGCGCGAGGGAGGGCTCGAAATCGAGCCGTTCGGCGAGCGCACGTACCGGATCGTCGCGACCCCCTTCGGCTATGGCGCGCGCTCGTTCGACATCGAGGGATTCATCGACGATCTGAGCGACGAGCCGAAGGCGCGCGACGTGCGCGAGCGGGTGTGGGCTTCGCTTGCGTGTCATTCGGTCACGATCGCGGGCGAGCGGCTCGAAGCCGACGAGATGACGACGCTGGTCGAGCGCCTGCGTACGTGCGAGAACCCGATGCATTGTCCCCACGGCCGCCCGACGATGGTGCGCCTGGGCTCGGACGAGATCGCGCGCATGTTCAAACGTGTCTAACGGGGATGCCGTACTCATCATCGCCGGCTCGACGGCGAGCGGCAAGACGGAGCTCGCGATCGAGCTGGCTCGCGAGTTCGACGCGGAGATCGTCGGTGCCGACTCGCGCCAAATCTATCGCGACATGCCGGTCGGCACGGCGGCGCCCTCACCCGAGCAGCGCCGCGCGGTGCCGCATCATTTGATCGAGTTCCTCGATCCGCGCGAACGCTATTCGGCGGCGCGCTACGCAAGCGACGCGCTCGATGCGATCGGCGAAATTCGCGGGCGCGGGAAGCGCGCCATCGTCGCCGGTGGAACCGGCTTCTACATTCGTGCGCTGACCGGCGGCGTCACGCTCGCGCCCCAGTACGACGAGGCGCTGCGCAGCCGTCTCGCTCAGGAGGCTCGTTTGCACGGCCCTGAGTTTCTCCACGGATGGCTGGAGCGGCGCGACCCCGCCCGCGCGCGTGCGCTCGGCGCGAACGATACCTATCGCGTCCTCCGCGCTCTCGAAATCGCGCTGGCCGCGCCGGCGGCAGCGGTGCGTTCCGGTGCGGCGCGTACGCTCGCAACGCAAGGGCTTCGCGGATTGCTCGTCTTCCTCGACCTGCCGTGGAGCGTGATCGACGAGCGCATCGCGGCACGTACGCAGCGGATGCTCGCAAGCGGCCTGATCGACGAGGCGCAACGCCTCGGAAGCGAAGCGGTCGCCGCCAACGCCGTCGGATTTCCGCAAGCGTTGGCACACCTGCGCGGATGGAGCACCGAAGCGGAGCTGCGCGCCGCGCTGGAGCGCGCGACGCGACGATACGCGCGCCGGCAACGTGCGTGGTTTCGCGGCGAGCCCGAAACGGTCTGGATCGCGCCGGCTCGCGTGCGAGCGCTGGTGCGGGAAAAGCTCGGATGGTCTGAGAAGCGCGCTTGATGCACGTCACGAAGATGCATGGTGCGCGCAACGACTTTGTAATCGTCGACGGACGAAGGGCGCCGGTTGGCGACGTCGCATCCTTTTCGCGCTGGGCCTGCGATCGCCGTGCCGGCATCGGTGCCGATGGCGTGATCGTTCTCGAGGCGTCGCAGAAGGCCGACCTGCGAATGCGTACGATCAATGCCGACGGAAGCGAAGCGGAAATGTGCGGCAATGGCATTCGTTGCGCGGCGCGCTGGCTCGATGAGAACGGCGAAGGCGAGGCGGTCGCATTCGAAACCGAGGGTGGGATCGTACGCACGGACGTCGTCGCGCGCGATCCGGAGTACTTGGTACGCGTGGCGATGGGTCGTCCAAGCGTCGGCGCGATTGCGATCTCGATTCTTCCCGACGCCGCCTTCGTCGACGTCGGCAACCCGCACGTCGTAATCCTTCGCGACGACGTCGACCGCATCGATCTGGAAGGCGTCGCCGAGGCGCTGCAGCGGGAGCCGCGCCTGCGTGAAGGCGCGAACGTTCACGTTGCCGCCGTTCGCGGGCGAAACGCGCTCGAGGTTCGCCATTGGGAGCGCGGCGTGGGGATGACGATGGCGTGCGGCACGGGCGCAGTCGCTTGCGTTGCGGTCGCGATCGAGCGGCGCCTGGCCGTCTCGCCGGTCGAGGTTTTCGTTCCCGGGGGGCGGCTCTTCGTCGAGTGGGAGGCGGACGGCAGCGCGTATCTGATCGGCCCGGCCGTGCGCGTCTTCGATGCGGAGGTGAACGTTGGCGCCGGCGCACTCTCGTGAAGAGAGCGGGATCGGCCTAGCCTCTTGCGACGCGCGCGGCGCGATCGCGTTCGACCCGCAGCTCGTTCCATTCGCCGACGGCGGCCTCGTGCGCGAGGCGCGCCTCGACGAGTTGATCCCGGCGCCGGCCGGGAAGCTGGAGATGGTCTTACCGAGACGCCGGCCGCTGACGACGATCGGACCGATCGCGGAGCGAAACGTGTTGGCCGTGGCGCTGCCCTCGGGCTATACGCGTTTGCTGCTTCCGGCTTATGCCGCAGGACGTGACGCTCCGCCGCTTCCGCTCTTCGGTTACACGTTCGCCTGCGTCGTCGACGACCGCTTGCACGTCGCGGCGATGCGAACCGACGAGAGCGAGCACTGGGAACCGCGCGCGTTCGGCGCGGGCGAACTCGAGGCACTGATCGAGGCCCGCCTTGCGAGAGATCCCGGCAACCGCGTCTTGCGGCAGGTCGCGCTCTGCTCGTGCGATTATGCCTGTTTCACCGCGCAGAACGTCTTCCTCGAACGCGGTGAGGCCGCACTGCCCGTCTCGCCGAAGTGTAACGCACGCTGTATCGGCTGTATCTCGGAGCAAGAACCCGATACGGGCGTCCCCTCCCCCCAAGCGCGTATCGCCGACGAAGCCGCAGCGCAGGAGCTGGCTCGGGTCGCAATCCACCATTTGGAACGTGTCGATGACGGCATCGTCTCGTTCGGGCAGGGATGCGAAGGCGAGCCGCTCTTGCGTTCGACCACGATCGCGCGCGCCATCGAAACGATCCGTACCGCGCGGTCGAACGGGACCATCAACCTCAACACCAACGGCAGCCAGCCGCGCGCGCTCGAGCGCTGCATCGAAGCGGGGCTGCAAGCGGTGCGCGTTAGCCTCAACTCATTTCGCCCGCATGTGTACGCGGCGTACTATCGCCCGATCGGGTACGAACTCGGCGACGTCTTCGCGTCGATCCGCTTGGCGCTCGCGCGGGGCTTGCGCGTCAGCTTGAATTTGTTGACGCACCCCGGCGTCACCGATGACGAAGAAGAGGTCGACGCGATGGAGCGGTTCCTTCGCGAATCGCCGGTCTCGATGGTGCAGACGCGCACGCTGAACATCGATCCCGCCGTCTACTTCGAGGCGGTCGGTCGCCCTCGGACGCCGATTGGGATGCGCGGTGCGATCGAGCGCATCGGCGCGACCGCGCGGGTCGGAAACTTCACCCATACGCACTAAAGACATGGCACGGTGAAGCTCTGGCAGATTCTGCTCGTCGTCGCCTTGGGCGTCGGCTATGGGTTGATTTCGCCGGGTCGTCTGGCGTACGCGTTCGGTCACGCAACGCTCTACGTGTTTCTGCCGGCGCTGCTCTTCGAGGCGGCGTGGAATCTGCATTATCGGGCGATCCTGCGCCGGTGGATCGCGATCGCGACGCTGGCGGGTCCCGGCGTTATCCTGACGGCGCTGATCGTTGCCGGCGCGCTCGCGATCGTAC
This sequence comes from Candidatus Cybelea sp., assembly GCA_049585055.1. GTDB lineage: Bacteria > Vulcanimicrobiota > Vulcanimicrobiia > Vulcanimicrobiales > Vulcanimicrobiaceae > Cybelea. The sequence continues at coordinate 18,279 of JBAUYZ010000083.1, forward strand.
GGGTGCCTTTGGGTCCGGCGCTGCTCGCAGGAGCGATTTTGAGCGCGACCGATCCCATCGCGGTCGTCGCGGTCTTTCGCGGACTGAGAGTGCCGAAGTCGCTCGTAACGATCGTCGAGTGTGAATCGCTCTTCAACGACGCCGTGGCCGTCGCGCTCTATCGCGGCGTCCTGGTCGTGCTCGCGCTGGGCACGGCAAGCGCCGGCGCGATCGCGATGGCGGCGCTCGATAGCGTTGCAGCCGCCGCCGGCGGAACCGCGCTCGGCGTCGCGGTGGCGTTCGTCGTCGCGCGTATCCTGCGCGGCCGTGGCGACGTCCCGCTGCAGATTGCCGCGACGGTTCTCTGCGCGTACGGGGCCTATTTCGCGGCCGATTATCTGCGAGTCTCGGGTATCTTCGCGACGATCGCGTGCGGCATCGCGCTACGCTACTACGAGCGCTCCTGGATAACGTTGCGTATCGCTGAAGACGTCGACCGCTTCTGGGATCTCGCGGCGCTTGCTGCCAACGTCCTCGTCTTCTTTATGGTCGGCGCGGCGCTACGGATCGGACGCGTCGTCGAAGAGCCGGTCTTCGTGGGGGCCTGTATCGCGGCCATCGCGATCGCTCGCATCGTCGTCGCGGGCCTGCTCGTACCCTGCCGCTATCCGCCCGAGTGGATTGCGGTCGTGCGCGCGGCGGGGATGCGCGGCGCGCTCTCGCTCGCACTCGCGCTGGCGATTCCGGCTTCGATTCCATATCGTGAAGCGATCGTCGACGCGACGTTCGCGGTGGCGCTGGCGACGCTCGTCGCCAGCGGCATCACGCTGCCGCGCACCGCGCGCAGGGTGACCTTGCGTCAGACTCCGAGCGGGTAGGCCTCCTCGCCGTGGAGGTGCACGTCGAGTCCGTGCTCCTCGGCGGCTTCGTCGACCTTCACGCGCGTGACGAGGTTGATTAGCCAGAGCATCGCGTAGGTGAAGACGAAGGCCCACGTACTGCAGACGACCGCGGCGACGAACTGCTTGCCGAGGAACGAGGGATTCCCGCGCAGCAGGCCATCGGCGCCGTTGGGATTCCAGAGCGTTGATGCAAAGACGCCGAGCAGACAGATGCCGAGGAACCCGCCGACGCCGTGCACGCCCCAGACGTCGAGCGCGTCGTCCCACCCGAGATTGTTCTTCAGTGTTACCGCATAATAGCAGACGACGCCGGCCGCGAGGCCGACGATCACGGCGGTCGTCGGCGAGACGTATCCCGCACACGGGGTGATCGTCGCGAGACCGGCAACCGCGCCGGTGAGCAGGCCGATGAACTTCGGCTGACGTCCGCGCGCCCACTCGACGAGCAGCCACGCGATGGCGGCGAACGACGCAGCGATGTCGGTATTGAGGAAGGCCGAGGCGGTCACGGCGTCGACCCGGAGCTCGGAGCCGGCGTTAAAACCGTACCATCCGAACCAAAGCAATCCGGTTCCCAGCGCGATGAGCGGAACGTTATGCGGCTTGTTGTCGATCACGCGGCGTCGTCCGAGGTAGAGCACCGACGCCAATGCGGCGAAGCCCGCGGAAGCGTGAACGACGATGCCGCCTGCGAAGTCGAGGCAGCCCCATTTCGCTAAAATGCCGTCCGGACTCCATAGCATGTGCACGAACGGGAAGTAGACGAAGACGAGCCAACCGGTCAGGAACCAGAAGTACGCCTTGAACGTTACGCGGTTGGCGAAGGCGCCGGTGATCAGCGCCGGAGTGATGATTGCGAACATCATCTGATAGGCGATGTGCACGACCAGCGGAATTCCCGCGTCGTTGCCGGTAAACATCGTGTGCAGCGTCACGCCGTTGAGGAAGGCATACGTCGCCGGGTTGCCGATGATGCCGTGCCAGTCGGGGCCGAAGCTCTCCGAGTACCCGAATGCAAACCACAAGACGGTGGTCCATCCAAGCGACATGAAGCTCTGCATCATGATCGTCAGCACGTTCTTGCGCTGCACCAGCCCGCCATAGAAGAAGGCGAGGCCGGGCGTCATGAGCATGACGAGGCTCGCGCACAGGAGCATGAAGCCGGTGTTGCCGACGTTGACCGGAATCGTCGCTGTATTCATAAATCGCGCCGTTTAGCGAGGCTGCCTGCCTTTCCCGCTTGGCGGATTTAATTCATGAACGAAAGACCGGCTCCGACGTAATGCTGCGTTTGCCCGTTGATGAGGGTCGGCGAGAAGCCGCACTCGACGTCAAACTGAACGTGGTTGCCGAAGTCGCGCTGGTAAACGAAGTCGATCAGGCTCTTTGCGGGAAGGCCCGGCCCCGCCGCCGAGAAGTAGGCGTACTCCGCAGAGAGTTGCGACGGACCGCCAGGGAGCGCAGCCGAGAGCTCGAGACTCGGAATGAAGGCGAAGTATGACTGCGCGAGGCCGCCGGAGTTTAAGCCGCTCAACGCATTGAAGCTTAGGGTTCCGGCAAGGCTGAACTCTGAGTTGAGGGTGTACGCGCCGTTGAGGTCACCGGTGAACTGCGCGTTGCCGGCGCTGAACGCCTTGGTGCCGGTCGGAATAGTGACGGCGCCGTAGATGCCCCAATCGGCATTCGAGCCGTATCCCAGCTCGTACTTCGACGCCAGGCTGATATCGGTCGAGCCGGTGATCCTCGGCTCGCCCACCGAGGACGTCTCCGCACTAGGAAAGCCGAACTCAAAATCGAGGTGCGAATCGAACGTGCCGACGCGCACGAGCGACTGCGGATAGAGCGCGCCGCTTCCGCCGCCGGTGCCAGTCGTCGTCGTATTCGTGTAGCCGTTCTCGAGGTCAACGTGTCCCGTTCGCACCGTGCAGACTCCGGTGCTCACCGTTGGGCGGTTGACGATCGACAAGAGCGACCCGCACGGGTCACTCGGAGCGCTCGGCGTCGCCGAGGCCGAGGGCGACGGACTCGGCGTCGTTTGAGCAAGCGCGAGGCCGGCTGTAGCGGCGAGCGCCCACGCGAGGGCGGCTCCTCCAAGAAATGCAGTGCGCAACATAGCCCCGCCATTATATGACGAACCGTCAGGGTGAAGAAGCCGTCACCCGGATGATCCGTCCGGATATCCTTTCGGATCATCCAAACGGCGGATAGTGCGCTCCCGCCCGGTCGGCTATGCTAGGCCTATGGTGCTCGAAATCGGGGTTATCCTCTTGACGATCGTTTGTTTTGTCGCACTCGACCTCTACGTCGCCGGTTGCGAGAAGGTTTAGGCCGGTGGTTTTCGACGACGCGCTGGGTCTCGTGCTGACGATGGCTGGATTGGGTTATCTCGTCTTCGCGATGTTGCGCCCAGAGAAGTTCTGATGACGTCGATCGGGTGGCTTCAGGCCATCGTCTTTTTCCTTATTATCCTCGCCTTGACGAAGCCGATAGGCGCGTATATGGCACGCGTCTTCGAGGGCGAACGGACGTGGCTGAGCCCGGTATTGGTACCGGTTGAGCGGTTGATCTATCGGCTTTGCGGAATTCGCGAAGACGAAGAGATGGTCTGGTACGCCTACGCCCTCTCGATGCTCGCCTTCTCGTTGATCGGTTTGGCCTACCTCTACGTGCTGCTGCGAACGCAGAAGTGGCTCCCGTTCAACCCGCAGCACATCGACAACATGGCTCCCGATCTGGCTTGGAATACGGCGGTAAGCTTTACAACCAACACGAACTGGCAGTTCTACTCCGGCGAGCAGGCGATGGGCTATCTATCGCAGATGGCCGGCCTCGCTTGGCATAACTTCGTTTCAGCCGCGGCCGGCATCGCGATCGCGGTCGCGGTCGTTCGCGGCGTCGTTCGGACGAACGTCAAGACCCTCGGGAACTTCTGGGTCGATCTCGTCCGCTGCTCCCTCTACGTGCTGCTGCCGGTCTCGATCGTCATCGGGCTCTTTCTCGTCTGGCAGGGGATGCCGCAGAACTTTCACGCGTATGCGAGCATCAAATCGATCGAAGGCTTCGCGCAGACGATTACCGGCGGTCCGATGGCTTCGCAAGAGGTCATCAAGGAACTCGGGACCAACGGCGGCGGGTTCGTCAATGCCAACTCCGCCTCGCCGAACGAGAATCCCAATCCGCTCACCAACCTCGTCGAGCTGCTGCTCATCTTTTCGCTCGGCGCCGGGCTGACGTATATGTATGGCAAGATGGTGAAAGATACGCGCCAAGGGTGGGCGATCTTCACCGCGATGGCGATTCTATTTTTCGCCGGCTTCGCAGTGGCCTATTGGGCGGAAGCGGCGGGAAATCCGATCGTTCATCAGATGGGCGTCGCCGGCGGCAACATGGAGGGGAAGGAGTGCCGGTTCGGCGTTTCCGCCTCGGCGCTGTTCGCGACCGTGACGACCGATACTTCGTGCGGTGCGGTCAACGCAATGCACGACTCGTTCATGCCGCTGGGCGGCCTCATTCCGCTGGTCAATATGCAGCTCGGCGAGATCGTCTTCGGCGGCGTCGGCAGCGGTCTCTACGGGATGATCGTCTTCGTGGTTCTGACCGTATTTATCGCGGGTCTCATGGTTGGGCGGACGCCGGAGTATCTGGGAAAGAAGATCGAGCGCCGCGAGGTGCAGTTTGCGATCTTGGCGGCGCTGGTAACCCCGGTGCTTTGCCTCGTTCCCACGGCGATCGCCGCGGTGCTGCCGGCGGGACTCGCAACGCGCAATAACGGCGGTCCGCACGGATTCTCGGAGATCCTCTACGCGTTCACCTCGACCAATGCGAACAACGGATCGGCATTTGCGGGTCTCGGACCGAATCTTTTCTACAATCTGCTGACCGGGGTCAACATGATGTTTGGCCGTTTTGCAGTCGCCGTTCCGGCACTCGCGCTGGCCGGCGCGCTTGCTGGCAAGAAGGCGATTCCGGAGAGCAGCGGCACGTTTTCGACTCGCTCGGCAATCTTCATCGCGTTACTCATCGGCGTCGTCATCATTGTCGGGGCGCTCACGTTCTTGCCGGCCGATTCGCTCGGGCCGATCGTCGAGCACTTGCTCGTTCTCCAAGGAAAGACGTTCTGATGCTCAGTCAACGACGGCTCGAGCGCCGTCCGAAAGCACGTTCGCTTTTCGACCGCGCGATCGTGGGCCGCGCATTTTGGGATTCGTTTAAGAAGCTCGACCCACGCTGGCAGGCTCGCAACCCCGTGATGTTCGTGGTCGAAGTCGGCGCTGCCGCGACCACGATCTTCTTCGCGCGCGATCTGCTGCGTCACGCCGGGACGCCGGGCTTCGATCTTGCGATCGCGGCTTGGCTCTGGTTCACGGTGCTCTTCGCGAACTTCGCCGAGGCGGTCGCCGAGGGACGCGGCAAGGCCCAGGCCGAGACGCTGCGGCGCACCAAATCCGACACGTATGCGCGACTATTGCGCGAGGATGGAACGCAAGAGCGCGTGACGAGCACGAGCCTGCGAAAGGGCGACCGGTTCGTCGTCGAGGCGAACGAGGTCGTGCCCGCCGATGGCGAGGTGCTCGAAGGCGCCGCGACCATCGACGAGTCGGCGATCACCGGTGAATCGGCGCCGGTGATTCGCGAATCGGGCGGCGACCGCAGCGCAGTGACCGGCGGCACGCGCGTGCTCTCCGACCGTATCGTGGTGCGCGTTACGGCGAATCCCGGCGAGAGCTTTCTCGACCGGATGATTCGTTTGGTCGAAGGCGCACAGCGGCAGAAGACGCCAAACGAAATCGCGCTCTCGATCTTGCTCGCCGGCCTGACGATCATCTTCTTGATTGCGGTAGCGACGCTTGCGCCGTACTCGGTCTATGCCGGTGCGCACCAGAGCGTTACCGTTCTCATCGCGCTGCTCGTCTGTCTGATCCCGACGACGATCGGCGGACTGCTCTCCGCGATCGGCATCGCCGGCATGGATCGCGTAATGCAGCGCAACGTGCTCGCGATGAGTGGGCGGGCCGTCGAAGCGGCCGGCGACGTCGATACGCTGCTGCTCGATAAGACCGGAACGATTACGCTCGGAAACCGGCAAGCCGTCGAGATCGTTACCGCAGCCGGAATCGATGCCGCGGATGCGGGTCGTATCGCTTATCTCTCCTCGCTCGCCGACGAAACCCCCGAGGGGCGCTCGATCGTCGCACTCGCGCAGCAGGCCGGAGCACGGGATGGCGACGCGCCGCCCGGATCGGTTTCCGTTCCGTTTAGTGCCTACACGCGCATGAGCGGCCTCGATCTCGCCGATGGCACGAAGATTCGCAAAGGCGCGCCGGATTCGGTGCTTGCGTGGGTTCGCGAGGCCGGGGGCACGCCGTCGGCGGAGCTCGCGCCCGTCATCGAGCGAATCGCGCGAAGCGGCGGCACGCCGCTGTTGCTCGCGCACAACACGCTGGTCGTCGGCGTGATCTACCTCAAGGACATCCTCAAGCCAAACATGACCGAGCGCTTCAATCGGTTGCGCGCGATGGGGATTCGCACCGTGATGATCACCGGCGATAATCCGCTCACCGCCGCGACGATCGCCAAGGAAGCCGGCGTCGACGACTTTCTCGCCGAGGCAACGCCGGAGACGAAGATGGATCTAATCAAGCGCGAGCAGGGATCGGGGCGGCTCGTTGCCATGACCGGCGACGGCACCAACGACGCCCCGGCGCTCGCGCAATCCGACGTCGGTGTGGCCATGAACTCCGGCACGCAGGCCGCCAAGGAAGCCGCGAACATGGTCGATCTCGACTCGGACCCGACGAAGCTCATCGAGATCGTGGAGATCGGCAAGCAGCTGCTGATGACGCGCGGCGCATTGACGACGTTCTCGATTGCCAACGACGTGGCCAAGTACTTTGCGATTCTGCCCGCGATGTTCGCGGTCGCCTATCCGGCGATGGCCGTGCTCAACGTCATGCGCCTGACGACGCCGCAGAGTGCCATTCTTTCGGCGGTTATCTTCAACGCGCTGATCATCGTCGCGCTCATACCGCTCGCATTGCGCGGCGTTCGCTACGAACCGAAGGGCGCCGACCGCGTGCTCTTCGAGAACGTGATGCTCTACGGGGTCGGCGGCATCGTCATCCCGTTCATCGGGATCAAGGCGATCGACTTGATTCTTGCGGCGCTGCACCTGACGTAGGACGTTTGAAAGCATGATCAGGCATTTAGGCACTTCGCTCCGCGTCACGATCGTTTCGATCGTGCTGCTCGGGCTCGTCTATCCGCTGATGATGACAGCGCTCGCGCAAGTGCTCTTCCCGAGACAAGCGAACGGCTCGCTCGTGTCGGTCAACGGCAGGGTTGTCGGCTCCGTTATCATCGGCCAGCTCTGGACGAAGCCGCAGTATTTTCACGGCCGGCCGTCCGCGGCGGGCAAGGGCTACGATCCAACGTCGACCGGTGGAACGAACTTCGGGCCGACTTCGAAGAAGCTCATAGACTCGACACGCGCGACGATTGCGGCACTAGAGAAGGAGAATCCCGACGCAAACGGGCCGCCGCCGATCGACCTCGTGACGTCGAGCGGAAGCGGTATCGATCCCGACATCAGCCCCGAAGCCGCGTACTGGCAGGCACCGCGGGTTGCGGAAGCGCGGCACTTGAGTCTCGATGCGGTCAACGCGTTGATCGCGCAGCACGTTGCGGGCAGAACGTTCGGCATTCTTGGCGAACCGCACGTCAACGTTCTCGAGATCAACCTCGCGCTTGATGGGACGAAGTAATGCGCCAGCCGGGTTGGCCGGTCAGCTTCACTCGGGGATAGGAGACGGAGCCGCAAATTGTGCGCCCCCCCTCCCCAGGGCTGCTGATCCGCTAGGCTGCAAGACCCGACCGCGATCCAAGCCGCACGTTAAGCCGCTGCGATCTAGGCTGCTAGCCTGCGAGGCTGCTGCGAGCTGTGCTGCCGTGCGTGCGAGGCGCCTCGCAGCTGCAATGCGAGCGAGGCTGCTCGGCTACAACGCTACGCGATCGGCGCCGTTATGCTGCGCGGCTGCGGTGCTCGCTCAGCCAACGGTGCGTGCTGGGTGGCGGCGGATGCGGGAAGGGTGCGGCGGGGCTAGTGCGCGACGCTGACGGTCATGCCGTCAAGCAGCCCCTTTCGAACTACTCGGTAAAGCGACTGTAGCTTTCCACCGCGCGGATATTTCCAGATGCCGACGCTGCCACTGTGTGGACCTGCCGAAGTGAGTATCGTGCTTCCTTGAATCCAAAAGTTCCAGTCGCCGGTCGTTCTAATGTTATATAAGTTGGTGACGCCGGTAACGGTCGCGTTCGAGCCAGAGATGCTGACGCGATAAAGCTTGTTAGCGTTGCTTACGGCGATTGCAAGGCGCTGACCGTCCCACTGCATTCGGCCCACACCAAGGACCTGTCTGTTCAGCTTCAGCATCTCTATCTGACTTGAGCCGGCTGGAAGTTCTGCAAAGTGATATGCGTTGCCCGACTTCGTGCCCCCGATGAAGAGATTACCTGTTCCATCGTAAGCGCATGAGTAGTAGTGAGTGAGTGTTGGGGTAGTGTAAAATGTTGGAGAACCACTTGCTCCCTTAAAAATCGCGAGGTTTCCAGGCTGGTTTGAATCGCCGGAACTGGCGTTGCATACGGCTAAGTCGCCAGTAGATGGGTCTACACTGCAAGCTCCGGGGCGATACGGCTCCTGAAGCTCGTTAATAGGAGTCGTGCCTCCATGGCTATACTCGTAGATTACACTTGGGGTGGGGAGGAAAACGTTGCCTTTTGCATCAGCGCACAATCCTGCGGCCCCGGCAGTTTGAGAAACGCTACCCATCAGCGTGCCGTCGTCATAGGAGAGAATAAATGTGGCAGTTGGACCGCTCACATAAATGAGAGCACCCGTTGAAGTGCTCTGTCGAATACGCACAAAGTCGTTCATGGTTGCGCCGTGAGGCACACTTGACTGGGCGCATCCCGCGATAAATAGTGCCGCAAGGGCCATTGCTGAACCCTTGACACTCGAAACCTTACTAAGCATAGCGAACCCCTTGGCCAGACAGTCGCGGCCACCTAAGGCACGTTTGGCTCCGTCGTTCCGCTTCCCTCGGGGCAATGAAGAGCAGTCCCCAAACGCGCACGTTCAGGCTATTTTCGCGCCCGGCGCGCGATCGGGGGCGGCGATCCGCCGCATTCTGCTAACAGTCCCGCGGCCACGCAGCTAAGTGCGTTACTGCTAAAAATGGAAGTTCTCATCTGCTTGTCTCCAGAACGGCTCAGTGGCTCGGCGCGACGCTGACAGTCATACCACCTAGCCTACCGGGACCGCGAGATATAGGACCGTACTGTTTTACCGGTTTGCCGCCGTCCGGGTAATCCCACAGCCCAACCTTCTTATGAGTCGCCCCCGACGCAGTCATAACGGTACCTCCCTGCACCCAGAAGGCGATAATCGGTCTATTTATCGTGTCGAGTCTGGTGGTTCCAACCACGGAGGCTATTGAGCCGGAGACGCTTACGCGATAGATGAGTCGTGCACCGTTCACGCCAACTGCGATGTTGCGTCCGTCCCACTGAACGGAACCGGGGCCGAAGACTGGTTTGCTCAAGGACAGGTCTATGAAATTGCTTGACCTGCGGGCAGTTCCGCGAAGAGGAAACTTGCGCCATCCGCCGAGCCATCGAGGAACAGGTTCCCCGCAGCATCATAACCACAAGACACATAGTTCTTTATTGTAGGGTCAACGAGGAACTTTGGCTTGCCACTTCCGTGTTCGAAAATGGCAATGTTGCCTTGTGAGTTGTAACTAGACGCCTTTTCAAAGTTAGCAACGGCCAAGTCGCCCGTCAGAGGGTCAATGCTACAACCCATGGCTCGGTAACCGTCTTTCAGCTTGTTTATCGGCGTAGTTCCACCGTTTTTAAACTCCCAACTCTCCCCAGTTGCAGGCATGAAGACATGTCCTTGCTCGTCAGAACATAATCCAGCCCCCTGCCTTCAGGCCCGTCAAACGTCCCTACCATCGCGCCGGTAGAATACGATACGATATAGTTTTTTACGGGGCCCATCACATAAATCAAGTCCCCGCTCTTCCTTGACGGCTCCGGCAGCATCCACGACCCGCCGCGCTCCGGATGCGTGGTGATCGCACGGCTTTGCGGCAACGCGCCCGGCGCACCGATCGGCGGCTGAGGTTCTGCACAGGCTGAAAAAATGAGACTGCTAGCGGCGACAATAGCAAAGCTCAAGGTGCGAAGCGAGTTCATAGCTTCAATAACTCCTCTCATGGGGCGACAGAAACGCTCAGCCCTCTAATGCTGCTCTTCTTATTAAAATTGTCAGAACGAATAACGGTCGTCGGTTCACCGCCTGATGGATATTCCCAAAGAGCGATAGCTTTGCATTTTATATTGCGAGCCGATGGTTTGTTGCAGAATTGACCGGCAACGGTTCCTTCTTCAATCCAAGTCTCTGACCGAGTGCTTCGTTCTAGCAAAATCGTATTCACAAGCTTTGCGGTGGAACCCTTGACTTTGAACCGATATATCAAATTGTAACGCTCACTCTCGGCTCCGGTAATTGCTAGGTAACCACCTTCCGACTGCAAGCTGTGCGGCTCATTGATCGTCGCGTCGAGCGAGATCTTCGTGAATGTGTCGCTTCCCTTACGCATTTCAGCCAAAAGAAAATCGCTCGACGCGTCTCCACCGTCAACGTATAGGTTGCCACCGGCATCATAAGCACAGGCGTAGTATCCTGCGAAACCGGGGATGGTATATGCGGTGGGGGTCCCTTGTGCTCCTGAGTACACATCGACCTCTCCCTGCCCTCCATCACGAAAGCCTGCGACCGCGACGTCTCCGGTTGTCGAGTCAACGCTACACCCGCCCGGGATGACATAGTGATTGAGGTATAGGATGTTGATTGGGTTTTTGCCGCCATGTGCAAATTCGACGAGCTTACCACCGCTCGAATCGCCAATGAAGACATTGCCGTTCTCGTCAGAGCATTGCAATTGAGGCCGCGATACGCTCGTTAATATCTGGACGAGGTTGCCCTGCGGAATGGTAAAGACGCGGACGTCATTCACCCCGTCTGACACATAAAGAAGATCGCCGCTCGACCGAGACATCTTTTGCGTAGTGGCGAGATTGGCGGATAATCCCGGGGTCGGTATTGGCTGGCCGGCCTGCGTTCCGCTGCACCCGGCCAGCATTGCCGCAGCCGCGCAACTGATGAGCGCGTACCGGCCAAGATCCAAGTGCTTCATATGCTTTGCTCCCCGATCCGTGAACGGACCAGACACTATGGAAGGGCGCCGGGGCGCCAGAATCCTGACCGGCCCCTATCGCGAAGGCGTAGTTTATCGTTCGACAGAGCTACACGCGAAAGGAGCCGGCTGTGAACAAGAATAGCGCATCTTCCCGCAAGTGTGAACCTCAGAAGTTCGTAGGCCTCGACGTCCACAAGGAAACGATCGCCATCGCCGTTGCCGACCGCGGCACCAGCGCCCTCGCTCGCTTGGTGTCATCCGTAACGACCTCGACGAGCTGCGCAAGGCCCTTCGGCGGCTCGGCTCGCCGGCGCAGCTGAGCGTCTGCTATGAAGCCGGCCCCTGCGGGTACGTGGTCTACCGATTTTTGGAGCGACTCAAGATCGACTGCGTCATCATCGCGCCATCGTTGATTCCGCGTAAACCCGGCGACCGAGTCAAGACCGATCGACGAGACGCCTTAGCGCTCGCGCGCCTCTTGCGCAGCGGTGAGCTCACCCCAACCTGGGCGCCCGACCGCCAGCACGAAGCTTTACGCGATCTGGTACGTGCCCGCGAAGACGCCGTCGAAGACCGTTTGCGCGCACGGCATCGGCTAAGCAAGTTTCTGCTCAGGCTGGGGATCACCGCGCCGGCGGGCGCCCACGCATGGTCAGTGGCCCACCGGCAATGGCTTACCAGTCTGCGATTCGACGATGCGGCACAGCAAATGGTCTTCGGAATATTGCCACCGTCTCGAGGAGGCGGGCCGGTGCATCACGCGCTTTGAGAAAGAGCTCAAAGAACTCGTTGTGCACTCCCCACATGCTGCCACGATAACCGCCCTTCAAGCGATGCGCGGCATTCAGCTTGTTACCGCGGCGACGATTGTGAGCGAGGTAGGCGACATCAATCGCTTCGGCAAGCCGAGCCAGCTGATGGCCTATTCCGGATTAGTTCCATCGGAGCACAGCAGCGGAAGTCTCATTCGACGCGGTTGCATTAGCAAATGCGGCAACCGGCATCTTCGGCGCGTTCTCGTTGAGGCCGCTTGGGCCGCCCGACTCGTTCCCAAGCTCTCAGCCGGTGTGAGGCGCCGACAAGACGGGGTGCATCCGCAAGTCCTTGCAATCGCATGGAGCGCACAACAGCGGCTGCATAAACGTTACGGCCATCTCTGCGCTCGCGGAAAGCGTCCTCAGCAAGTTGTCGTCGCCATCGCTCGCGAGTTGCTCGGCTTCATTTGGGCAATCGGTCAAGTCGTGAAGGCTTCACAAGCGTCGCTCAACGCCGCCGCCTAACGCAACGTACCGTGCATTGCCCGGCGGGCGATCCCAGTCAACGGCAAGGAGAATCCTCGACAGCCGCTTGCGCTATGCTCAGGCAAAACGCGCGACACCAGACCGAGGCAGCTCCTCGACGAATCAATGTCATGCGGCGCAAGATCCGCGAATATCAGCCTGATTCACCGTCGAGACGCCACGGATCACCCGCCGGTCGATGCACGGAACAATCCACCCCGCAATGTAGAAACCCGTCCTTACAAACACGAAAGCGCAGCCGCTTGACAAAGCACCCTTCCATATCAGCGGTTGAGAACGTTCGGGTGCTTTGCGTCGAGCCCCCGCGCAGCGGCCAAGCCGCCACGCTGGATGCTCCTTTAACGGTGGGGCGCGCTTATTGTCGTACCCCACAACCCCGAACCTGCTGAAAGGCTTAGCACCTTGGTCGCATCGCCACCCTGCGGATACTTCCAGTACTCTATGAGCCTGCGAACTCCGTGCAGCGCCGCGCCCGGGCCAACGATAGAACCGCCCTTGATCCAATATTGAATCGCAACCCCTACCCTGCGGTTCTTTTTTTCCTTAAGTAGCGTAGTAGTGCAGTGTTTCGAGCGTCACAAAGCCGGTCTGCGCGAGGACGACGAGCCGTTTGACCCGGCTCGTTGCTTTGGCAAAGCGCCCCGTGCGGCGCTGTCTACCGATCCCGTCGCTGACGGCCAACTGCCGGCGGTTGACGCTGACCTTTGATTCCGTACCCGGCCAGCATAACTAGAGGGCTGTTCTGCAAATTCTCGTGGCGACGGCAGCTCCGCGAGTCGCAGTACCGCCTGGTTCTAAGTCTGTGCCGGCGGCGCAGCTGTGAGCGCGCCGCGGACGGAAAGCATCGTGGCTGAACCGAAGTGGGCTGGCGACGATGGGACACAAGATGCTTGCTCTGCTGGTTTCCGCAATACTCTGCGGCTGCGGCGGCGCGCCTGCCTCGGTAACAAGCAATCCGCTCGTGCAGCCCCAGACGGTCGCGAAAAGCGATCTGCTCTACGTTTCCGATCGGGGGTCAGGAAACGTACGCTTCTTTGAGTATCCCGATGGAACTCTCGCCGGTACGCTTCGCGGTTTGACTCGGCCTGAGGGTTTGTGCGCCGACCAGGCGGGCCACGTGTGGGTTGGAACGTATGGTACCGTATTCGAATACGATCACGGCGGAAAATCGCCCATTCTCGTGTTGAATGGGTTGAAGCACGCCGTTTCCGGTTGCTCGGTCGATTCCGCGACTGGCAATCTCGCGGTAGTCACTTATGGTTCAGCAAAGAGCGAGAACGGCGTATTTGTCTTCGCAGATGGACGTGGGAAGCCGACCGTGTACAAGAACCCTTCGTTCACGAACTATTATTCGTGCTCGTACGACTCGTACGGAAATCTCTACGTCAGCGGGCGTCTGCACCGCCACGTTCCGAACAACCTGCTTGCCGAGTTGCCGGCTGGAGGCGACCAATTACAAACGATCAAGCTGAAACATACCTTTGCGGGTCAAGCGGCCGTTCAATGGGATGGCAAGTACCTGGCAGTCATCAATTCAGGTCGGCTCTACCAATTCGTAATTGAGGGATCCACTGCCAAACAAGTAAGCTCGTCGACGCTGGCGGACTCCGAGCACGTAAAACAGTTCGTTATTTACAGCGCGCCGTCGACGTCGCATCAACGGACTCTGATCGCTCCATTGTACGCGGCCAATGGTGATGTGCTCTATTGGAACTATCCAAAGGGCGGCGCGTCGACCGGAAAGCTTCCCTACAATAAATTCGATTATCCGTACGGCGTCGCGATGAGCGTGGGACAGTAAGACAGCCGACCCGCCTCGGTGTGGGTAACGGCAGGAATCGCGAGCCGGCGGTCAGGCCTGAAGCTTGATGTTCGAGAAGTCGATCCTTCGCACGAGTGTCGAGCCGTCGTAACCCAGGACCCGCAGCGGCAAGTGCGTCACGGTAGACAGCTCGACAACCTCGCGCGTCAAGCCGGCGTCGCTTGCCGACCCGGCCGGGATCAGCGTCACTGCGTTGACGGCGACGCCGGCGATCACTTCCCCGGGAGCCTCCGAAAGGCTGCCTGCTTCCTGTTGCCCGTGCGCCAGGATCGCGCCGAAGCTGAGCTGATCGATCGACGACCCGCGCAGGGTTGTCACCAGGGGATCGTGCAGCGAGAGCGTCCTCTTGAACAGCGCTGCAAGTCCCGAACCGCGTCGCGCAACTACGGTCGTCCCGCCATCCCAGGTGAGCGTCACCCCGCTGTTGGGACCCGCGACGACGTGAACCGTAACGTTTGACGGCTTGCGGAATGTGTAGTCGAAAACCAGGTTTTGGGTCTGCGTCCCTTTTTGGTCGAAGATCGTGACGGTCGCGCTGTACCCGGTCACGCCGGCCCATGCGCGCGCGAATGCAGCGATTTCCCGCGCGGCGGCGTCAGACTGAGATGCCTGTGGCGTCGTGGCTGGCGATGTCACAGGCGACGGGGTGGCCTGCAGAGCGTCGGCCGGCACCGCGACGCGAGACATGACCAAGAGCGTACCGCACGCCGTGGCGATGATAAGGCATGAGAGCCCGCGCTGCTGTTTCATATTCGGCCTTCCGCTGAGATCGATCTGTGACACGACGCGTCAGGTGATTGTACCCAGTGATACGAAGAACCCCCGGCCCATTCCCTGGGGCTCTATCGGCCGCGGCGTGCGCGCGTGATACGATAGGATTCGATCTTCGCAAACGCGTCAGAGGATGTGAAAAGGGGCGAAACGTGTGGTGGAAAGATTTCCCGGAGCATGATCCGGACTCGAACTATCCCGAGCCCACGGCGAAACAGCGGCTCTACGCCGAAAAAGCGCGGCAAGAACTGGATAGGCTCAAGACCACGCTAGAGAAGCTAACCGTGCCACAGCAACGAGCGATTTTCCGCCAGCTCAGCGGAACGGTCTTCCGACAAGCGTCGTCTGTTGGAGCCGAGCGGGCGGGGCCGATCGAAGCCACACTCCCCGCCCACGAAAGCGAAGCCCAAGCGCTCACCGAGGCATCGCAGATCGACCAATAAGAGGCGCGTTGCCCGGGTGTGTGGAGTTCGGGACTGCTCGCTCGCGGAACGTCAGCCGGGCGTCTGCGTTTCTGCTGCGGCCTCTTCGATCTCCGTACTCGCCGACTCGTCTACGAGTTCTATTGACTCGACTGCATCGGCGTGCGGTATTGCCGCGAGGCGCTCTTCGTTAGTGCCCAGGGTTGGGTTGACGTCATGCCACTCTATTGCATAGGGCGCTTTGACTCTGATCTGAGCTGCGTAGCCCGTTATGAGCTTACCAGTCATAGTTTGGCCGCCGGCGACGAGGCGGACGTTCTGGTTAGCGTATTCTTCGAGCTGCTCGTCTGTCATGTTCGTTCGCGTTCCTCTCTTAAAGGCGTGGGTTGTTGTTTAGAGCAGCGGCAGCGCCTCTGTTTTACCCTGGTTCGGGTAGTTAGGCGTCCTCGGCCATTGCAACATTTGCGGGGCTGGTCGCCGGCATGAGCAGCAACAGCTCCCGCGCGCCGGCGTCGAGGAGCATGCGCGGAAACGACGGACGTTCGAACCACCGCCGGGCCTGCCGCGCGCCCGCCAGCGCGATCGTCGTTTCGGGGCGTGAACGCGCGATCTCCAGCAGTCGCTTCGGCACGTCGTCGGCAATCTCGTCGATCCATTCGGCGTTGGTTTTGCGAGCCTCGGCGCGCATCTGTTCGACGATCTTGGCATCGCCGCGCGCCCGTGCCGTTGCGACGTGCGCGATTGCGAACTCCACGGCGAGGCGGGCCGCGATCCGCCCCGCTCGCTTGATCATCGTTAGGTCAACGGGGCGCGATCCGACGGCGAGCAGAATCCGCTCGAATGGCGAGGCGACGCGTTCGCGATGACGGGCTCGCAGCGCTTCGCGCAACGCGAGCTCGCGCAGCGCAAAGATGTTCTCCGTGCGGAAGAAGTTCGCGAGCGCTGCGTCGATTCGCTCAGGTGGGTAGATCTTGCCGTCGCGCAGCCGCTGGCGCAGCGTCTCCGGCGTAACATCGATGAGAATTACCTCGTCGGCGAGCGCCAGAATTCCGTCCGGAAGCGTCTCGCGCACGACGGTTCCCGTGAGGCGCGTAACGGTGTCGCCCAACCCCTCGAGATGCTGGATGTTCAGCGTCGTGATCACGTCGATCCCGGCTCGCAGAACGGCGAGAACGTCGTAGAAACGTTTTGGAGCGATCGAGCCCGGCGCGTTGGTGTGCGCCAGCTCGTCGATGAGCGCGACCTGTGGCCGGCGTGCGATCAGGGCGTCGCGATCGAACTCGCGATAGTTGATGCCGTTTGCAGCGATCGTCTTCGAGGGTATGACGTCGAGGCCGTCGAGCAGCGCCACCGTCTCCTTTCGCCCATGCGTTTCGACAAAGCCCCCGACGACGTCGACGCCGTCGGCTTTGAGCTGGTGCGCGCGATCGAGCATCGCGTAGGTTTTTCCGGCGCCGGCGGCCGCACCGAGATAGACGGTGAGTTTGCCGTAACCGACGCGCAGCCGGTCTCCGGCGGTCTGCGAGTACGGCGAGCGCAGCGGGTTTCGTCCGAGATACGTCTGCGCCGCAGCGACGATGAAGAGATCGTAGGGCAGAGGTTCGTTGATGAGCTTGGCGGCAACGCGGCCGTTCGGAAGCGCGACCAACGAGGCGCGTAACGCATCGCCGGGGGGCTTCGCGGGATCGACGCTCTCGTGCAGCATCTCGACCCCGAGTTCGCGGGCCGTACGCTCGAGTACGGTGCGGTCGACGCCGCGAACCGGCACGACCTCGAGCCCGAGATCGAGCGCCTGCGCAACCGCCGCCGTTCGCTTGAGGTAATGGACCGGATCGATGTTCGGATAGACGAACGCGGCCGCCATCGAGGTGCGGCCGTCGCGGACCACCGGCAGCGTGAGGTTGTCGACGGTTCGCAGGAGTAGTTCGCGAAGCATATGGAGGGTCTGCTCTTTGAAGACGCCGTTGAGCGCCCGTTCGATATCCTGTTCGTTGACGATCTTCCCGGCGCGGACGCGGCTCTGCAGCAAACGGGGGGAGACGTCGAGCGCGACGACTTCATCGGCGGCTTGGAGAAATGACAATGGAACGATTTCGCGTACCGGATATCCGATCAACGCCTCGGCCGTGGGCGCGACCGTCTCGAGGTGCTGAATGTTGAAGGCGCCGATGACGCCGATGTCGTGCTCTTTGAGCGCCAGCGCATCTTGCCATCGCTTGGCGTGTGGTGCGTCGCCGAGGTTTTCGTGCGCGAGCTCATCGAGGACGAGGACGTCGGGGTTCGCGCGGACCGCTGAGTCGTAATCGAAATCCTCGAACTCGCGCACCCCGATTCTGACCAAGCGCGACGGAATACGCGGTAAACCCGCGGCGGCACGCTCGAGGTCGGGGCGCCCCTTCGTTTCGATCCAACCGATGACGACGCGTTTGCCGTCGGCGGCGAGCCGCCGCGCGTCTTCCAAAAGACGTCGCGTTTTACCCGAACCGGGAGCGCTCGCGACGTACACGACGAGCCGCGCGCGCCGGCCCAGTTCGCGCAAGAGTTCTTCGGCTCGTGCCGTGCGATCCATCGGCGCGAGGTTCTCCGCATCCGGCAAGGCGCCCCCGCAGGTCGGACCGAACGCCGCGTTGTGGCCTGGCTCTGTTACGCCTTGCTCGTCGCCGCTTGGCTCGTCGATCTCTTCACGCCGCAGCCGTTCATAGCCGCGATCCTCTTCAACGGTCCGATCGCGCTGAGCAGCCTGGGGCTGCAGCGGCGGCTCACAACGAACCTCGTCGTCGCGGCCGAAATCGCCAACGCCGTCGCCGGTTACGTAAACGGCGTTCAGGCGGGACATCATTGGGACGGGATCGCCGTCGCGGACCGCCTCCTCTTGGCCGCCTCGTTTGTCTTGGTCGGCTTTTTGAGCATCAAAACTCAGGAGTACGCGCGCGAAGCCGGCGTTTCCGCAGGGCGCATGCGCCAGATCGACGTCGAAAAGGCGCTTCGCGGCGCAACCGGCCGGGTGCGCGGGACGCTCAACATCGAGCTCGTGCAGCGCGCGATTGTCCGCGAATCGGTCGAGCTTCTCGGTGCTTCGAAGGCGACGCTGATCGAACGGGAGGGGCCGTTTGGCCTGCCGCTCGTGCTGACCTATTCCTCCGGGGCGGGGGACGTTGCGGTTGAGCGTCACGCCCTCACGATGGAGATGGCGTCGCTCGTAGCGCGCGCGGCCGAGGCCGACGATGTCTTTGCGGTGACGGTTAACGATCCGCTCGGGCGGCTCACGCTCGAAGCGCTTGCATCGAGCGAGGCGCTTGTGACCCCAATCGCGACGAGTGGGAGCCTCGATCACGTGCTCATCGCCTCGGTCGCCGCCGGAGCCTCTTTCGTGCGCGATGCGGTGGCGACGCTGCAAGCCTTCGCGAAACAAGCCGCCATCGCGCTGGAACAGGCGTATCTCTTCACCCAACTCGGCGAGCGAAACGACGAGATCGCGCGGCAGAAAGACGAACTCGCCGAGCGCAACGACGTGATTCGCGACATCGTCTACGCCTTGGCACACGATCTGCGAACGCCGCTAGCGGCCGCGCACCTGACGATGAATCAGGCGCTCTCGGGCGCGTACGGCGAGCTCCCAGCAGCCTACCGGGGCATCCTGCGCACCACGCTCGGCGCCAACGACGATGAGCGGCGCATCGTCGAGACGTTGCTCATGGTCGCGCGATACGAAGCCGGCGAGGATTCGGCCGTGCGCGAGCGAGTCGATTGCGAGGAACTCGTCGAACACGTCGTTGCCGAGCTCCGTCCCGTCGCCGAAATCAAAGGAATCGAACTCAAAGAAGATCTTCCGCGACACGAACTGCCGGCAGAAGGAGACGCGCACGAGCTGCGCCGCGCGATCGCGAACCTACTCGCAAATGCGCTCGACGCAACGCCGCATGGGGGTCACGTCACCGTCCGCGGTTACGCTTCCAACGGATCGATAGCGATTGCGGTCGAGGACGATGGCTACGGCGTACCCGAAGAGCGGCGGGCCGAGCTCTTTGTGCGCTTCGGTGGCGGCCGCCCGGGATCGGGGACGGGGCTCGGTCTCTACATCGTGCGGCGGATTGCCGAAAAGCATGGTGGAACGGTCGCGTATTCACCGCGCCCGCCACACGGAAGTCTCTTCACGCTGACGCTGCCGATGGCGAGTTGAGCGTGGAACGTCAGGAACGTCCGCGGGTCGTGCTTGTTGAGGATCATGCGCTGACGCGCGCCGGTCTTCGCACGGCCCTGGAACCGGGGTTCGACGTGGTCGCCGAGGCGGCCGACGGCCTCGCCGGGTGGGAGGCGATCGTTCGCGAGCGTCCCGACGTGGCCGTGATCGATATCGGTATTCCCGCGATCGACGGCATCGAGTTAACGAAGCGCGTCCGCGCGCAGCTGCCGTCGACGCACGTCGTGATCGTGACGATGATCGATCTCGAAGAAGAAGTCCTTGCCGCGCTTGCCGCCGGCGCCGACGCGTACTGCCTCAAAAGCGCCGAGCCCGAGCGCATCATCGACGCGGTGCGGATCGCGAGCGAAGGCGGCGCCTATTTCGACCCGCGCATCGCGCACGTCGTGCTCGCGCGATTTTCGAGCGATCGTCCGAGTTCGCCGGCGTTCTCGCCGCTGAGCGTCCGCGAAACCGAGATTCTGCGCTCGATCTCCGACGGGCGTTCGAACGCCGAGATCGCCGAAACGCTCCACATCGGCTTGGGAACCGTCAAAGGGCACATCCGCGACATTCTCGAGAAGCTCTCCGCTTCGGACCGCACGCAAGCCGCGGTCGTCGCGCTGCGAAAGGGTTATATCTAAAGCGGCGATGATTATGTGTCATCCTGAGCGGAGCGAACGCAGTGAGCGGAGTCGAAGGACGTGTTGAGCAGCGGCCCTTCGCCCTTCGTCCTTCGTCCTTCGACTACGCGCCTACGGCGCTACGCTCAGGATGACACGGGGTGCAGCTACGCTCAGGATGACACGGGGTGCAGCTACGCTCAGATACACATTATGATCCGAGCCGCTAAACTGCGGGATCTTCGGGTTGCTAGGCGCCGAGGATCGCGCGAATTCGCTCGCCCGCGCCGTTCTTGACGATCACGATCATCGAATCGCCGGCGCGCAGGGTGGTATCGCCAGTCGGGATCTCGAGATCGTGCTCGGGACGGTCGACGGCGACCACGACGGAGTTGTGAGGAAAGTCGATCTCGGCGAGACGCTTGCCGTCGACCGGCGATCGCTCGGGTATGGCGACCTTGACGAGCTGCATGTCGCCCTTGCCGAAGAGGTGCATCGTCTCGAGCATCGAGCGGTACTTCGATGCGTTGACGTGCTCGTTGAGCACGTCGAGGATGAGCTCGGTCGAAGAGATGACGATGACCGGATCCTCGGTGTCGAGGGAGTTGAAGATCAGCTTGTTCGCCGGGTTGTTGACGCGCGCGATGCAGCGAGCCTTCGACTTGCGCTTCGCGAGCAGCACGACCACGAGATTGTCCTCGTCGTCGCCGGTATCGGCAACCACGACGTCGGCGCGGTTGACGCCGGCCGCTTCGAGAAGGTACGGATCGCACCCATCGCCCACGACCGTGACCTGACGGTCGATCAGGCGCTCGAGCATTTTGGCCTTGCGGTCATCTTTCTCGATGACGACGACCTCATGACCCTGATTGAGCAGCGCGCGCGTCAGATACGTTCCGACCTTCCCGCCGCCGACGATGAGAACGAACACGTTACGCCGACACCTTGGGACGCGGAGTCACATGCGGGAAGCGCTGAGCAAAGTCGCTGATCGCGTTGGGTGCGACGACGGCGCTCAGTTCGTCGCCTTCCTCCAGCACCAGTTCGCTCGAAGCCACCATCACGTCGATCGGGCCGCGGCGCACCGCCGCGATGCGCACGCGTCCGGGCTCATCGATCTCGCCCACGCGTTTGCCGGCGTCGCTGCGCCCGACGATCGCGCTGAGCGACGTGAGCTTGCCGAGGTCAAAGCTTTGCGTGCCCCAGGGTGCCTCGATCAGCACGTCGCGAATCATCTTCGCGCCCACCGTCGTCGGGCAAACCGTCTCGATGCCGAGTTCCTTATACATCTGTCCGCGCGGCGGGTCGTAGATGCGCGCGACGATCCGTTTGATTTTGAACATGCGTTGTGCGATCAAGGCGGCCATGATGTTGCGGTTGTCGCCGTTCGTGACGGCGACGAAGCCGTCAGCTCCGGCCGCGCCGGCGCGCTTGAGGACGTCGTAGTCGATGCCGGTCCCGACGACTTCGTGCCCCTTGAATTTCGAACCGAGCCGCTTGAATGCAGCAGCGTTTTCGTCGACGACGATAACTTCGTGTCCGTCGGAGTCGAGGAGTTTCGCGAGTGCAGATCCGACGCGGCCGCACCCGACGATCACATATCTCATTGAATGGCGAACGGGGTTCAGAAGAATCTCAGTTTTACCCTGGCGGCGGGCGGCCCTGCACATCGGCACAAGGAGGGCGGCGCGGGGCTGTGCAAGCTACGAGGTTCGTCGGGGCGTGGCTCAGCTTGGTAGAGCGCTTCGTTCGGGACGAAGAGGTCGCACGTTCAAATCGTGTCGCCCCGATTTCCCCCCTCTCTTCTCCCTGTCATCCTGAGCCTGTCGAAGGGTTGTCGAAGGGTGACCTTATCGAAGGAAATTGTTCTCGAAATTTAACTCGGCCGCGCGGCGCGTGCTTCGGATTGCCGAGCAAGAGTGCCGAAACCACAGCCATTATTACGTCGGAGCTGAGCACTTGCTCGCGGCCCTTCTCGAAGAACGGGACCCGTCGATGCTCCGCGCCCTCGACGAAGCCGGAATCGACGTACCGGAGGTGCACGCGCAAGTTCGCCGAGCGCTCGGCACCGGCGACGACCGGCTCTGGGAAGGCATCCTCATCACGCCGCGGCTACGTAGAATCGTAGCACTTGCGGAGGAACGCGCCGGGGAGCGCGAGGTTGGACCGTTCGATCTCTTCGAGGCGTTACGCGCCGAAGGCGGCAGCTCGGCTGCGGAGATTCTGCGGCGCGCCGCCGCACGTAACACCGCCTCACCCGTCGAGTAACGAGTTTCGTGGAGCACTTCCAGCAAGCCGTTATCGGGTTTATCGACCACTATGGGTATTTCGGACTCTTCGTCGCGCTTGCGTTGGGGAATTTCGGCGTGCCGATCGGCAGCGAGTTGGTGCTGCCGGCCGCGGGAGCGCTGACGGCAAACGGCCACCTCGGAACGCTCTGGCTGACCATCACGGTGGCGTTGGCGGGTGAGCTCGGCGGCGGCACGGTCGGCTACGCCATAGGGCGCTATGGCGGCGTTCCTCTGATCGAACGGTACGGCAAATACATACATTTCACGCACGACCGGCTGGTGCGATTGCACGGCTTCTTCGAGCGCTGGGGCACCTTCGCCATCTTCGTCTGCCGCTTTCTTCCCTTCATCCGCGGCGTTTCGGCGATTCCGGCGGGCATCGCGGAGATGAATCTCCTGCTCTTTTACCTTTGGACGTTTCTCGGCTCGCTGATCTTTTGCACGTTCCTCATACTGCTCGGCAGCGCGTTCGGAAGCCATCTCTCTGCGATTATGCCGTTGCTCCACCGCGGCGGGTACATCGTGCTGGGCGTCGCCGTCGTCGTAGCGATCGCGACGATCGTGGTGATGCGAGTGCGGGCGCGGCCGGCTCGCGCCGGGTGATTCCTTCGATCCCCGACGCTCCGGGGGTCTACTTGATGGTCGGACGCGAGGGCGAAATTCTCTACATCGGCAAGGCGATCTCGCTGCGAAGCCGGGTGCGCTCGTACTTCCAAGAAGGCGCGGTCCACCATCCGCGCACCATCGCCATGGTCGAACGAGTTGCCGACGTCAGGACGATCGTGGTGACGAACGAAGTCGAAGCGCTGATCCTCGAAGCGAACCTGATCAAGCGCCACCAGCCGCCCTTCAACGTTCGCCTGCGCGACGACAAACGCTATCCGTATCTGAAGGTGACGAACGAGTCGTTTCCGCGCGTCGTATTCACGCGGTTCGTTCGCAACGACGGCGCGCGTTACTTCGGCCCGTACACCAACGCGCACGGGTTGCGGGAGCTCATCGACCTCGTACGCGTGGTCTTTCCGCTGCGAACCTGCCGCGAGCCGATCGACGGACGGCGCAAGCGCCCGTGTCTGCAGTATCACATCAAGCGCTGCCTCGCGCCGTGCGTCGGCTATCAAACGGAAGCGGAGTACGACCGGACGATCGACGAGGTCGTGCTCTTTCTCGAAGGAAAGCAGGAGTCGCTGCTCGCGCGCCTGCAACACGAGATGAGCGAGGCAGCCGAACACTTGAACTTCGAGGCGGCCGCGCGCCTTCGCGACCGGATCGTCGCGGTACGGCGCGTCACCGAGGAACAGAAGGTCGTCTGGAAATCGCGCCTCGACATGGATCTTTTCGGGATAGCGCGCGCGCAGGGTCAAGCCTGCATGCAAGTCTTTCTCGTGCGCGGCGGCAAGCTGATCGGCCAGGAGCACTTCATCCTCGAGGGCGTCTACGAACAGTCCGACGCAGAGCTCACGGGCGAGTTTCTCAAGCAGTTCTACACGGCGCGAACGGCCGGCGTTCCCGACGAGCCGGCTTTCTCGGCGGCCCGGATCGCGCGGGACAATCAGGCGCCCGTCCCGGAGAAGCGGCGCCCGAAGACAGCGACCGCGGCGGCCGTGCCCAAAGAGCTGCTCGTTCCAGCGCTTCCGGAGGAACGCTCGACGATTGAGGCGTGGCTCTCCGGCGTCAAAGGCCAGCGCGTGCGCGTCCTCCAGCCGCAGCGCGGACCGCGCGTCGAGTACTTGCGGCTCGTGCAGAAGAACGCGGAGCAGAATCTCAAGGCCTTCCTCGCACATCAGGAAGTGCAGGAGACAGCGCAAGCGCGTTCGTTGACTGATCTCGCGGATGCGCTCGAACTGCCCGAGCCGCCCCACCGCATCGAGTGCTACGACGTCTCGAACATCCAGGGCACCAACCCGGTCGCATCGATGGTCGTCTTTGTCGAGGGACGAGCGAAGAAGAGCGAGTACCGCAAGTTCAAGATCCAGTACGACCGGGGGCCGAACGACTTCGCGATGATGCAGGAGACGCTGCGGCGACGCCTGCGCTATCTACGCCACGAGACCGACCGTACGGAGACGCCGCTCGAACGCGAGCTGGCCAGAAAAGAGAAGTTCAACAAGAAGCCGGACCTGCTCTTGATCGACGGTGGGAAGGGCCAGCTCAGTGCGGTGGTCGAGGTGCTCGAAGAGCTCGACATGACCGGCCTGCTAGTCGCGGGATTGGCGAAAGAGCACGAATGGCTCTACCTTCCCAATCAATCCGAACCGATCGTGCTTCCCGCAAACTCACCGGCCCTCCATCTTATTCAGCGAATTCGCGACGAAGCGCATCGCTTTGCGGTCACCTACCACCGCCAGCGGCGCGCGAAGTCGATGACGCGCTCGGCGCTCGATGCCCTGGCCGGGGTCGGCCCCGTTCGCAAGAAACGCCTCCTGACCGCCTTCGGCTCGCCGGCCGGGATACGGCGCGCCGGCCTAGACGAAATTGCGGCAGTCAAAGGGATGACGCCGGCATTGGCCGCAAAGATTAAGCAGGAACTGGAAGGAGGTTATCGATCGTGAACTGGTTACTGCGGTTTCTCATCAATGCCCTCGTCTTCTACTGCATCGGGAAGTTCGTCCCCGGCTTCTACCACGACGTTAACATTTGGAACGCCATCATCGCGGCGATTGTCTTCGGGTTGGTCAATGCCATCATCGGCCCGATCCTGAAGCTGCTCTCACTCCCGCTTACGTGGATCACGCACGGCCTCTTTGCCTTCGTGATCAACTACCTGCTCTTCGTAATCACGGTCCGCTTCATCAACTTCTACGATCCCAGCAGCGGCGTGAATCCCTGGCTCGCCGATCTTTACGGCGCAATCATCATGACCGTCGTTTCGGTCGTCGTTCAGATGGCCAGCACCCAGGAGTCCCGCGCGTAAGTATCCCCGAGGCGACTGGCGCCGGCTCCTCGCCGGCGCCGAAACCCCGCACTTGCGGCGGCGTGTTATACTGATTGTCCTCCTCGACAGTGTCATCCTGAGCGTAGCGACCGCAGGGAGCGTAGTCGAAGGGACGGCATGGGGCTGAAATAGGTTCGACAAGAACGTCGTAGCCGGCGTCAGCAGGCGGAGTTGCGAGCTCTCCTAAAACGATCGCAACGGCAATATCTGCCAATAACGAATACGCACTGGCTGCCTAATCTAGGTTAGTCACCGGACGCAGAGAGTCGGCCCGAACCACTCTGCACTCCGGTCACAAATTCGGGCTGGCACGCGCGCCTGATTCGACGCACGTGCGAGATTAAGGATCTGCAGCGAACGGTAAGCCGCGTTTCGGGGCGTCCGTTCGATCAAGACAAAGCCGAAGCTGAGCCTGGAGAACGCGCCCGTTAGGCATCTTGGACTCGGGGGGCGGTACCCCGACAGCTCCACCATTTTTTCGCTGTGTTCCGTTAATCCAATTCGGCTTGGCAGTTTCGGCAATTCAGCACGGCCGAAATTTGGATTGACGCAATTCGGGCTTTTGCTCGACTGGTCTGCGCCCACGCTGAAAGCTTCCAGTCCACAGTGAGCCAACGGGCGGCTCTTGGCGACGCCGTCGAAACCCTTAGGCTCGTTCCCCGGTCATTACCGAACAAATGTTCGCTAACGACAGCTCCTACGCATCGATTGATCGGCCAAGTAGATTCTCGAGGGCGTCGATTGGGCAACTGCTCATGCGGGATAGAAGCTTGCGGGCGAGCTTTGTCATCACGTCGCTGGCGAGAGGCGGCATCCGGTCCGATGGTACACCGTTGCTGCCTGTGCCGAATATCACGCGCGCGACGTCGCGCCACGTTAGGTGGGCGGCGTCTTCATCGTTCATCCCGGCAGCAACGAGCTGACGGCGTGTTTTCTCCCTGGTTTTCTCTTCCTTTAGGGTTGCAACTAACTCGAGAGCCGGGTTGCTCGCGATTTCTCCGGATTTCGCTAAGTAGGCGAAAAACTTGGAAAGCGCACCGGCCGCCTTGCGCCGGATATCGGTTCCGCTTAACGACTGAACGTGCGCGATCAGGTCGGACAGCTCGACCGAGCGCAGGTCCGCGACGCGGCCTGCCTTCAGGAAACGCTGAACTAGCCCCTTGTACTGCGACGTGGCTGGCGAAGGTGACGCAGAGGTCCACCGCGCAAGGGCCGATGGCGCCTCGTGAGCATCGGGCACGTAGCTATTCTACGCGTAGTACTTGTATCAGTAAAGTTGCTACGTGTATACTTGCTACATGTACTTGGCGCACGAAAGGTCTTTACGGGTAGTTGTAGGCCAGGGCGGTCGCTCGGACGCAGCTTGCAGTGAAGTTGGACCGAGGGCACTCTCGATCCGGCAGCCCTGGGCCTGGGCCATCCTCCACGGCGGGAAGCGTGTCGAAAACCGGACGTGGTATACGTCCTACCGCGGCCCGATCTATCTCCATGCAGCTTTGCGTGTGGACTACGATGCGATCGAGGGCTTGTTCGAGGTGATTTCCAGCGTCGACCCGCGGCCCCCGGCTTATAGAGGTGCCATTGTGGGAAAGGCAGACCTTGTAGACTGCGTCCGGCCAGAAGCGGTTCCGGTTGATCAGTACAGCTGGGCTATGGGGCCATGGTGTTTCGTGTTTGAGAGGGTGGTCGCGCTGAGCAAGCCCTTCGCTATGCGCGGCTCGCTTGGTCTCTTTTCCGTCGACCCTCGCGATGAACTGAAAATAGTGGCGTCAGAGCGATTTTTACAAAGTTAAAGCTGATTACCCATATTAATGATAGCAGGTTGACTTTGTAATCGTCGAGACCTACAATGGTCGCATGACCGACGAGGATCGCTACGGCCGCAAGCTTGGAAAAAAGTTCGAAGCTGTGCGAGGGTGTCTTTGTTCGCCGCAAGCCCAAGACGAAGCGCCCGACGTAACGGCTGCGTACATGATCAAACAGTTCCTGAAGGAAATGCCCGACTTCAAGGACTTCGTCGCCGATGCCGTACGCGCGATCGAAAGCCGAAACTCGTTTTTCGAAGATGTCGAAGCGTTCGAGCGCCTTAAGAGGACGACAAACGGATCTCTCGCTGAAGCTCACTTCATTCAGTCGATGAAGGAGGTGATCGACGAGCGCAAAGATGCTCGTGAGATTCTGCGACGCCTCGCTGCAATCACCGTCGACAGCTACGGCCGCGTCATCAAGAATCAGAACGGTTACGCGAACGATGTGGCTTGCCATACAGCGTTCGCGCATCATGCTTTGCAGATTGAACACTGCCTTATTAATCGACTCTTTGCGAAGGCTGGCCTCGCGCCAACGGTGGTGGTCACGATCAAACCGCAGAAAGACACGCGATCCATTCTCGATCTTCAGATCGTGAGCAAGAACGAATGACCCTTGCTAGCGCATCCTACGAAGATGGAACGTTGTTGGTGGACGTTGACGGTTACGATCAGCGAGTCCAGTATCGCACCGCATCGATGCTGCCTTTAACGCAGTTGGCTGCAGCTCCTCAGATAATGGAACTATTTGAGTTTATGCTGACCTGGTACGCCGCAGACCGGCTCACGCCAAGAACGAAGCACTCCTGGGCGCGCAAGTTCGTCATCGAGTTTCCGGTGTGGCGATTGTGCGAATGGAACGCGATCAAGCGTGACCTCGAAGAAATTATACGGCGGTCAACCGGCGACTACGTTACTATTGTTCCCTTCAAACGCCCAAGGCGCTGGTATCATCGCGATAGCGAACTTCGCTTTTCTCTTGAATCCCCACTACCGGTTTCGGTCGTACTTCTCAGCGATGGCCTCGACAGCCTCTGCGGTGCCTATGGCGCTCTGAAGAATCCAGTAGAGCGGCCGGCGTTCGTCTCGATCTCGACGAACACGCGCAAAGGCGCCCGTCTCAATAGATTAGCCGGCGGGCTACAGTCGGCCTATGGCGACCGGCCTATTTTTCATCGAATTGAGATGAACCTCGTTAAGGCGCCGCGCAAGGCAGAACGCACCCAACGCTCGCGCACGATGTTAGCAATCGCCGCCGGCCTCACCGTTGCCGCCGCGTATGGGTCACCAGTCATGCGGATTTCCGAGAACGGAATGGGAATACTCAATCTACCGATTCCTTGGCTTCAAGGACCTCACGAATCCTCGCAAGTCCTTCACCCCGTGAATCTCCAGTTATGGGAACACGTATCCAATACACTGGTCAACGGAGCGATCATAGAGTACCCAAATCGATTCAAGACGAAGGCACAGATGCTACGTGAGCTGCCACCTGAAGCCCACGCACTGATCGGCTACACGTCCTCGTGCGATTCTCCGCAGCGTCGCGATCGATACCCGGATTGTGGCGTCTGTGGCTCATGCACGGTCCGGCGTCTGTCGCTGAAAGTCGCAAGCTTGGCCGAGTTCGACGTAAGGTACACGTCCGTTCCCCCTCGCAAGCGCACCTACGACGCACGCCGGCTCCTTGAGGATCAACGGGAGCGTCTCAGTGAAGCACTCTTGCAGCGCGATCCCTGGCTGGCGCTTGTCAAAGCACAGCCGACGCTTGCAAACATCGTCGTTGATGGGAGCGCCGGCGCTCATCAGACGATCCTTAGCACGATCGAACTTCTAAAGGAACACGTTAAGGAGCTGCGCTTCTCCGAACAAATCGCTCATGCTATCTAACCAAGATATCGACCCCGCCGTGTTGGGTGTAAACATCGCGCACGCTCGCAAGAAGCTTGGGCTAACGCAAGACGCCCTTGCTAAGCAGCTTGGAATTACGCGCCAGACGTTGATCACCATTGAATCGGGTCAGCGCATGCCAGCCAACACTCAATTGAAGACCATCGCTGATGCCGTTGGTTCCCCTCTGCGAGACCTATTAAGCCTTGGCATCCCCGACGAGGCGGTGTCGGTACGTTTTCGCGCGCTGCGCGGTGCCGGCGAATATAAGGGTGCCCTCGATAGGCTCGAAGACTACGGCCGTCGCTATCTCTATCTGGAAGAACTCGCGAACGACCGGAGCACGCGACGTGAACCGCAAGTGTTTCGATTAGATCGTGTATCCAACATTGAGCGTAGTGCTGATGAACTTGCGAGCACCGAGCGTTTGAGACTAGGCTTAGGCGATGGTCCGTTGCCCGAGCTTCGTAAAGTCTTTGAGGACGATGTCGGCCTACGTATATTTGGCCTAACCGAACTTCAGAAGACTAAAGTCTCTGGGCTCTTTGTCTATAGCATGCAATACGGCCCTCTGATAGGCTTCAATACAGGTCACGATCCATGGCGTGTCCGGTGGACTTTGTGCCATGAGTACTCGCATTATCTGACGGAACGCTTTGAACCTGAGCTGACCCGCGACGATCGCGTCGGCCGGCGTGACAAGCGCGAAAACTTTGCTGACGCTTTTGCAGCGCGGTTCCTGATGCCCTCTACCGGGCTTACTCGAAGATTTTCGGACCTATTGGAAGATGCTGATGGAAAGATCACGGTCGCTCACCTTATGATGCTTAGTCAGTTTTTCGAGGTATCGTTCCAAGCGCTTGTCCAACGACTTGAGGAGCTCGATTGCGTCACAAAGGGAACTTACGCAATGCTAAAAGACCGGGGATTCAAGCCACGTGAAGCAGAGAATATACTCGGCTTCCAACCCCGCACTACATTCGAGAGGCTGCCATTTCGCTATATGTTCCTCGTTGCCACGCTCTACTGGCAGGGGAAGCTCTCCGAGGGTGATGTTGCCGCATTCATGCACACGGATCGCTTGACTGCGCGCGAATTAGTCCAGAAGATTCCCCAACTCGGGAGCGACCGCGACTTGAATATTCCAATTGGGGTACCCCGCTGATACAAATTGTCTGCGACGCGTGTTCCCTTCTCAACCTGATTGCAACAGGGCGATTAACTGAAATCCTCGCGCCAGATAGCCTTCTTATCGTCCCAGCCGTCTTAGAGGAGGCGCTTTGGATTTATTGCGATGACGAGCGCGCGGAACGTCTCGCGATCAATGAACCTTTAGTTCGCACGTTGCACCCTTCCTTAGAAGTCGCTGACATGAGCGACCGTGAGCAATCCTTAGCAGTTACGCTCGGCGTAGAAGTTGACGACGGCGAGGCGGAAACTTTGGCCGTCGCGTCGGTTCGCTCACTTCGCATCTGCACGGACGATCATGCGGCACTCCGTATCGCCCCGCGATTATCAATACCCACCGTCACAACGTTGGATCTACTCGATACATGGGCCAACGGCCGACCTCTAGAAGGGGTTAGGCCTGTGCTGAGATCCTTAAGAAGGCGAGCAAACTACACTGCGCCACGAAGCCATCGGCTTCGAGATTGGTTCATCCGCGAGTCCGCCGACACATGAAAAGCCGACCGTGCACGCCATTTTACTATTACCCGAATCAACTATCATTCATCGCGGCTCGCATGATCGTTCCATGTAAACTAAACCTAGCGAAAGTGTGGCTTTGCCGCTGCAGCTGTAGATTATCGCGCACCTCGGTTACGATCGCGCAAGTTCAGGCGCCATTGTGTAGATCATCAAGGGGTCGTTTGTGCTCGTTTACCTTGACTTGTAGATCGGACTCGGAAACGAGCCTGACACCGTCGAAAGCGAAGCCGGGATTTCCGAAATCGACCCGCTGATCGAACAGGTTCTCTAGTGTGACCAGCCGATAGAGGTTCTCGAGCAAGATGGTCATCGACGCCTCGTTGAGGCGTGCACTGCCGACGGCGGTTTGAGCCGCCGTCATGATCGCCGCGATTGTAACGGCGTCGAGGTTGGAAATTGCCTGATCATAATCGTCGTCTTTGCCAAACGAGAGCCCGGCGGGATATTGCGGTGCGGCATCCGTCTTTCGCGGTCGGAGGCGTAGATAGGGATACCGACGTTTTGACGACGATGGGACGAATTCGCTTTTACTTCGATAGCGAGAAACCTCATTGTAGCGTCGGGGATTCTCTCGCTGAAGGCGAGTCATGCGCCTTGCCAGCTCCGGCCACGGTTTACGGGCGTCGAGGCGCCGCTCATTGGCCTTTTCGGGTACGTATAGGTCGAACCGTAGGCGTTCGGCCTCCGTGAAGTTTCGTCGGAGCGAGTAAGCGCGATCACCGGCGAAGTTCTCGGCGTTCTTAAAAATCATGCGCGCTTTTTGGGCAACGGTTAAGAAGTGGGGCCCATCGCCGGACCCGAGCCCTTCATTCAGTGTGATATCGACGGCGCCGACCAAGCCAGTTACGTCGCCCACCGCAAAATGACGTTTGACCATGGCGGCGACGGCGCGCCACGTTGGCGGCGGTCCGCCGAACTTCTGATTGCGCGAGTTTGCTGACATGACCGTCGGGATGCTGTCGGAGTCAATGATAACGGTTCGATCCAGTTTGCGGGCCGGACGCGCAGTCGCCGCGATCAGGAACTCGATGAATGAGCTAAGCGCCTCATCGCCAAAGCGGCGGCAAAGGGTCTGAATCGTGGGAACGTTATCGAACCAGTTCGGAGCGATTGCCCCGAAATTGACATCGGTAGCGATCCTCCCTAAGAGGGCCGCGTAACTGCAGTTCGAAAAAACTTTGATCCCCAAGCTATAGATCGCTGCCCGGGCCGAAAGCCCCGTACGTCCTGATCGTTTTGGTATCGGGATGTGGCGATCGCACAACTCGGCAAGCATCGCCGGAATGCGCGTGAACGCTTCGATGCGTGCGTGGCATCGTCGCGTCTCTTCAGACGGATCGCTGTCGAAGAGCCATCTCGTCGCGGGGCGTCGGCGAGCTAACGAGTAAGGGCCGCAGCTAATACCCAGTATGGCTCTGACTTTACGAACGTGCCAACACTCCACGCCGAGCCGCCACCCTGGATGACTGCACGTCAGCTTGCCATCTGGTAACCGCTCTACTTTGCATTTTCCGCGTTTGCGCTGCACGTCGCGGTTATCTTTTCCGCGTGGCGATCGACCCGTCCGTATGGTCTTCGAGCGTGAGCTCTTCGACTTCAATCTGCGATCGCTGGGCCGGCGGTGCAGATCGAGAATCCACGGCCCTGACAAGTTGCTGCCAAGTTCTTCTTTAGGGCCTCGCGCTTTGTCGTCCGGAGCAAATTCGTAGCGGACCGGACCTCTAATGCGGAGCTTCTTGAGATTCATGCGCGCTTGCATCTCTAGTCGCCGGCGCTTCGTGTCGACTCGAATTCGACGCGGAGCGTTGTACGGAAAGACTTCACTCGGCCGGGGTCCGCGGTGAGCCGTACTCATAGGGAATCTCCCATGCGTCGGTTTCCGGAACTCAGAGGGAATGGCTTTTCTGAAAAGGAGCTTTCGCTGAAGTCGAGCCGAAAGGTTGGCATTGTTCGTAAGTTCATGCTATTGAGGGACGCCTGGACCAGAGCCGCCCACCAGATATGGTCACATGACGCGCGCTCGGTCTCGCCGCAGTCGCAACGAGCATAGCGGCGGCCGCCTTCATCATACACTTCGACGATGGCGCCCTGGCGATTACATCCCCTAGGACGTTCAAAATATGGGTCGCGAGGTTCTAGCACGTTGACCCCCTTGTCTCTCCGGTGATACGGTAGAGGACGGGAACGTTGTGACCGCGGTCCCTCAGGCAAAAGGAAGACGCGGTTGCCGACCCTCTTGTGAAGTCTCGCGATCCTAATTCGCGAGGCTTCACGGTAATTTCGCGCCGGCCGGGTCGACCTAGAGCCGTCGCTTCCACGCCAGACACCTGTGCTCGCCCTGGCAAAACACGTAGCCGGCGCTTGAACCGATCACGCGACCTGACTAAGGTCCCTGAATCGCGGACGCTATCGCTATACGTGCACGTTGGAAATCGTATCGGAGTGCTCGTACTAACGCTGCATTCGCGTTGGGAATCGAGAGAAATGGTCGCCTTCACTCGCCCACTATAAGGGTGAAATCATCTCGGCGGTAGATGAGCGATCCAAAGGATTTTTGTAAATTTTAGCAAATGTAGCCGAGTTACTATCGGAACTAAGATAGATGGCGAGATTAGAGTTTGATGAGGGCCGCAGTTCAAAAGCGTCGACCATCTTTTGAACAGCGGCCTTACTGCAAAAACTGACGATCTTACTCTGGTAACTGGAGCATCGAGCTTCTCTCGCCTCAGGGCTTTCGCGGCTTCTTTATGGATACTCCTTAGCTCCGAACTGCACCAGAGCTTCTCGCAACATTCGCCCGCGTGCGGGTGGACCAGCTATGTAGATAATGTTTGGAAGGCGAGTATAAGTGCCTATAGGCAACTATGTCAATACACGAACACGTGATCGCGTCAATCGTTCATGCTATTTGTGTTTGAGTTGAGGTTGGCGCGCGAGAAGATCGATTGAAAGGCCAAGAGCGTCGCAGATTGCGATAGCATTCGAAAGGGTTAGTTCTCGACGCTCCCCACGTTCGAGTCTCGATAAGAAGGTCGAGCTCAACCCCGTAGCGTCAGCCAGTTCCTTGAGCGGGATCCCTTTCGCGAGGCGTGCCTTGCGAATGACTGTCCCGTAGCTCGCCGTACCGTGAGGCATGACATACTGGTTTCTCCAGCTCAGCGGCGGGGACCTCATAAGACCCTGCCTTAGATGAAGTCTATATTTCTGAAGCGGATGCCAATGGCGACTGACGTGTATGTGCGGCACGTGTTGCGATGCCGCACATACAAAAACGTCAAAAGAATAGCCTAAACCGGACAGAGACTTTTGAAGAGCTGCCGATTCTCTTCGGCAAAGGGGGTCGCGACAAGCTGCTCGTGTGTCTTGCCGTCAATGGCCCGCTTCGCGTGCAGACCCTCGCCAATGCGATCGGCTCGCATCCGAGCAGTGTTATCGAAATGATTCAACATCTCGAAGCGCTGGGGCTTGTCATGACATCTCGCGCACCCGGATACAGCTATGCCGCGATAAACCAGGATCTTCCGATACGACAGTCTCTGGTCGCCGTTTTGCTTGCATTGGACCAGAGATATCCAGCACCACGCCGATCGTCGCAAGCTCCGCAATCCGGCGAGTGGAAAAGCAATCCTCAACCTATCCTCACTGAGATATTCTCTTCAGTGCCCCGGTCAAGGGTGTTGTTGTTCGTTGCAGCGCGTGGCCCGTCCGAGATGGCCGAAGCTCGGAGAGAGCTCCGTTGCGGTACTGCACAGATACGGCAGACCGTGACCCATTGGGAACGCCAAGGTGTCGTCAAGTCAATATGCGCTCATGGAAGACGCGTTATACAGCTTAATGAGCGGTTCCACGCCGCCAAACCACTCTTGGCGCTCCTCGACGAAGTCCTGGTTCTGGCCCACCTGTCGGAAAAGAGTTTGAGATCGTGTCGCAGTTTCAATGCTATAACGCTGGCATCAGCAAGTGCGTGAAGGGGCCGCCACGGAGCCATTCCTCGCCTCCATCGTCGGCAGCTACCGCTGCGTCAGATAGGTCGCAAATGTGTATGGAGCCATCGCGGCGCATTACGATTCGTCAGGCGTTGGTGGCGTACCCAGATCAGCATGAACTGTACCATTGGTCGCCACCCGTGTATCGTTGTGACTTCAATGCTCGCGACGTTCGTTCGTACGCCCACCATTACGTGAGCCTTGAGCCATTGGGCTTTCGAGACCTCACGCCCGTACTTACGACTAAACCATCGCTCGTAGGTCGAAGCGAAAAGCCCGAAGAATCGACTGCAAAATCCGTTTCGATCTCTCGAAGCGGCGCAGCCGATTCCTCGATCATTTGCTTTAGGATCCGTGTCAACGCCGGATTCTCAAGCGCCTTGAAGATGTTGTTGTAATGCGGCGCGCGATCGAGGTAGCCTTTGGCTTCGTACTCGCGCAAATCGGTCGCGGTGCGTCGGCCGGAAGTCGTTCCGTAAACTTTCATTACCGCAGCGAAGAGCCCGTCGCCTAGCGGGATTCTCGGGCGTCCGCGACGCTGCTCGGGCGACGGAATGGCGTCGCACATAGAGTGCAGTAGATCGGCTACGGCCTCTTTCTTGGGTGTCTGAGCGGCGTTGTATGCGGACCAGTCTTGCGGGTAGGTCGGTCGCTTCGGACTTGTCGGACCGCCTTGAACCGGCGTATCCTTAGGGGTGGACATGGAGCTATATCTTCCTTGTTCACGCCGCCTGGGTGCTGAACCCACCTTGACGGTATCTTGGTCCCTGGTTCGTGGGGACCCGAGTAAGCCAGGGGACTTCCCCGGGTCGTGGATTCCCTAGCGGCCTATTATGCCGATCGCGGTCATCAGGATGGATCCCCCCTTCCTTCGGGCTCGTCGTTACTGCGGCGGGCCCTTCGTTTTCGTATTTCGTCATATCATCGATCCACTTGAACAGCGCCTTACGATCGGCGGGCGAGAGGTTAACGACATCCACGGAAACCTTGAGCGTCGCTGTTCCCGCCGCTCCTAAACTGGATCTGTTTTCGTCGATCCGACGACATCCGCAGGCGCGGGAGGGGGAGGACAAATAGCCCGGCGGCTAATCCAGGCCCTGACCTCGCTTGTACGGCAGGGCGACCGGCGACGATGACTGTACTATGGGACCACGTTCCTCAACGCAGGGAACATCGTGGTAGGCTCCCGTGGTACTAGCAGCGGCCACTCTGCAACTATGTTGGCCGCTGCTTCTTTTATAGGCAAACGCTCGATTATAGGCAAACGCTCGATTTTATGGGTAAACCCGATTAAAAGGGCAAAGCCGTGCCTCGACCAGGGGCAAGATCGGTGACCCCGCAAGTGCCGGGAATGGCTAGCCCTAGGGGGCCAAGACGCCGACCGAAGGTCGCTCCGGGAAGAAGCGGGCGCACCGCGACCGCAGAAGCAAGCGGCGTAAGGAGAACGCCCTATGCCTCAATCCGTTCGACTGACGTATTACAACGGCATCGCCCAAGGCGTTACCCCGCAGCAAATCGATGATGCGGTTAAGCAGTTCGCTCAACTGGTAACTCAAGCCGGCGGACCCGTGATCGACCTGCTGCCGGTCGTTGAAATACCAGAGCAGATCGCGATGATCGTTGACGGGCGATGCGACATCGCCCTGATGAACCCGCTCGGCTATGTTTTCGCGCAACGTCAAAATGCCAACGTCGTTCCCATTGCTATTGCGCTTCGAACCACCGCCTTGGGAACCGAGCCCACATACCTGTCGCAGGTCTATGTGAACGTTGCCACCGGTATCACCGATGTCCCGGGATTGCTCGGCCGATCATTCGGTTTTGGTTCATCCATGTCAACTTCCAATTTCCTCGTCCCGGCGGCCGAGCTTCGGAATCGCGGTGTTCATCCACTGACCGGGCCGCATACAGTTCGCTATCTCGGTCACCACGATCAGGTAGCCCAAGCGGTTTATGATGGAGTGGTGGATGCGGGTGCCGGCCATGATGGTGTTATCGATGACCTTTCCAAGATTCATCCCGACGCGCCACAAAAGCTCAAACGCCTGTTTTGGAGCACGCCGATACCCAGCGATCCCATCGCGAGCAATCTGACTGGCGCAGAATTGCAGCAACTAACCACCGCCGTGGTCAGCGTCGGTACGAGCTTGGCGGGGAAAGCGGCGATTGCCACTTTCTGGGGCACACCAAATGGACTTGCTGCGGTGCAACCCACGGCTGGAATCAAGGACTCGACAGTTACCTGACCGATTTGAGCCTGCGAATGCAGGATATTTTGCCGCCGAACGCGTCGCTGAGGACCACGCCATAGGTAAGAACATCAAAGGCAGACGGTCCAAGACTGCGTATCGATCCGAGGCATACCGCAACACGTCACGCCACGCGCGACGGCTGCAGCGGAAATCCACGAACGCCGTCCATATTCCGCCGATCTTGGGCTGGTACACGGACATCTTGGTAGCCCTGGCCGATGGTCCTCGTCGCCGAGTAAACTTGGAAGCGCGGTTTACCGAAGCGCGTTTGAGGCAAATCGTCCAACGCGACTTGGCTGGTTTAATGACGACGTATCGGCTTCCGAATCTAAAGAGAGTCCCTGGTTCACATCCTGGGAGGGGCGGGACGAAGCGAGGAATGGCCATCGCAATCAACCCGGCTTTTCCCCTCGTCGGACCACTGTCTTCACTGCTCCGACGTCTTGCAACGGAGAGCGGGTTCTCAGTGGAGGGCGATATGAGCCGAAGAAGCCGCTCTCGCGCCACCGAACAAGCGAGTCGACATCTTTCGGCTCTTCGGCTCCCCGATGCGGACAAAGGTGCTATTAGCACTGTCATGTTTATCAGGTCGCGTTCGCAGCTCGCTCTTATTCCACGCCGTTCCAGGCGAGTCGCCGCTCTCAGTTAAGGCGATGATCTACAAATGTGTCGCCGACGGAATCCTGGAAAGCAATGCTGAGGAGATTCGCCTCGCGTCGACTGCATGGAATCGTGAACTTCGAGTCTTGCTCAGAGCCTTCGGCGCGCAGCAACTAGAGTTTAAGATGGCCGTCCAAGAGATGGCTAGAATAAAACGGGAGCGCAGAAAACGGCACCATGAGTACGGGCTATTCGGTAAAGCCGCAACCGAGCGCGTCCTATGTGCGCTAGCTTCGCACGGGCCACAGAGTGTTACGTCGCTATATTCTCACTCGCACGCCGATCGAGGCGAGCTCGCAATCCGCCGCTTGGCCGCAATTGGCCTCGTCACATTGCAGCGCGGTAAGCGATACAATATCGTAGCGCTCAATCCAGCGCATCCGATCTATAGTCCGCTCTGTGACTATCTCAAAGCGAAACATAAGCTAAAAATGGCCGATACGCAGCCGGCACCCGGCGTCGGCTCAATGCGACTCTCGGCTGACACGCTCTTTGGCACTGCGTTACGGATGAATGTTTTGGCCATGCTTTATCTAGCGGGCGATGAAGGGATTGATGGAGCTGATCTGACGCGTTTGCTGCCGCAGCACGACCGAGGTGCGATGCTTCAAAAGATCTGGGACTTTTGCGGTCTTGGCATTGTGGTCGAGAACGCTATGAGCTTTGGCGTAATTCGATATAGTCTCGATCCTGCGTTTGACTGTCATGAGCAACTTCGCGCGTTACTAGCCGCTGTCGTCAAAATATATCCGAACTACAAGCGCACCTATGAGCATCGGGAGGTGCTGTGGCCCCAGAATCGAGCGACGAGAGAGCGGAATCGGGGCGCGCGAAGGCAGGTGCAGGCGTGAAAGGTTCGATCACACCCTCTTGGTTGGAGGTGCCAGATGAGTCATTGACAGCTCCGCCAGTGGTCACCCGCGCCCAGGAGTTGCCTTTCGAGCAGCTCAGTTGGGAAAACTTTGAGCGACTGTGCCTGCGCTTAGCACGCGAAGAGGTGACTGTGAGTGGCTGCTGGCAATATGGTGCGCGTGGTCAAAGCCAAGATGGAATTGATCTTTACGGGTCGACTCTAAATGCCAGCGAGTATGTTGTCTACCAGTGTCGGCGAACTAAGCAGGTCACCGCTGCACAAATTAAAAGAGTTGTCAAGGATATCGACCAGGGTTCGTGGGGATGCAGAGCGTCGCGCATCGTGCTATGTACGCGAGCGAACACCAATAACACGAACCTTCGCGAGGAAATAGAGCGCCAGCGCAATTCGCTGGCGGGACAAGGTAAACTATTTGAGGTCTGGGATGGAAGCGAGCTATCGCTGCGACTTAAGAAGAGCGTCGAGCTGGTTGATGATTTCTTTGGCCGAGAGTGGGCAGAGATATTTTGCAGTCCGGATGCACTAAGTAAACTGAGGCCTCGCCTGGATGGTGTCAAAATCGGCGAATTCCGGAACCAATTAGGAGAATTCTACAGACACATCTTTGAACAGCAAGATCCTGGGATTCCCTTACCGCCCGGCCCTGGCGCCCCATACATTCCACTGAGAGATCGTTATGTGTTGCCTGACGTGGAAGTCCAGCAAAGCGCCGTAGCTTCCCGCATTCGCGACGTCGATGACATTAGGATCTCCGATACCTATGCTACCGACGATTCCCGCAGTGTCGAAGCCAGCACGTCGGAGCAGAAGCAAGCTCGCGTGGAATACGTAAATCGTGAGCCGGTTGCAGCCTGGCTCTCTCGAGAATCGAAGGCCATCCTCGTTGGAGAGCCGGGTAGTGGGAAAAGCTCGCTTTTGAGATACCTCATCTTGGATATGTTCAGCGGCGAACCAGAGCTGTCGACGCTTGCGGCGAGCTGGGGCACCAGATTGCCCATTTGGTTCCCGTTTACGTATTGGACGAAGTTACTTAGTACCAATGGAAGAAGCATTTCATTCAAGGAGTGCCTCCAGCGCTGGCTCGAGCAGTGGGATAAGGGGCAGTTATGGCCGCTAGTAGAATGTGTAATCGCAGACAAAAGACTTCTTGTCGTCGTTGATGGAGTCGATGAATGGCACTCGGACGATTCAGGCGCAATCGCCGCGCGCTTCTTGCAAGAGTTTGTTGAAAGCAATGGCGCGGCCGTCGTTGTTACGACGAGACCGTACGGATTAGAGAAGTTAGCCACCCTCACGACTCTGAGTTGGAAGGAAGCCAGGCTTGCCCCGCTCTCAATCACCCAACAGCAAGATCTTTGTTCAAAATGGGTCCTCTCGAAATTCCAACGGAATCGGACGCTTGTTAATAACACTGCCGAAGAACGATGCGAGGCGGCGCGTTCAGAAGCTATTGCCTTCCTAAACCAGCTAAGAATGCCGCCTGGGCTCGTTCAACTGGGTGAGTCTCCCCTAATCTTGTCCATCATCCTATACTTATGGTTTCAAAACAAGACACTTCCCGCCGGTCGATTCGAGGCATACGCTAAAGTAATTAGCCACCTTCTCGAAAATACATCCAGCGAGAAAGCGCGTTTCATCACTAGTAGTGTCGGGACCTACGACATTCAGCGAGCTCGAACTGCAGGATTGTTTAGGACGACTTGCCTTTGTCATGCAAACGCAAGCGCAGAATCAGATGTTTCCGCAAGCTGAGGCGGAAAACGTAATTGCGCTGTTCCTTAGCGATGCGGATGGTTGGGCCATAAATAAGATGATGGCTCGCGAGCACGCGCGGCGGTTTTGTGCTGTCGCAGAAGGCGAGCTGGGCGTTTTGGTGAGGCAAGGGACCGGCGAGCTTGGCTTCTTGCACCGCTCTTTTCAGGAATTTCTGACTGCAGATTTCATTACGCACTTGCCATTCGAGCAACAACGAATGATTCTGGAGCGGCATTCTAATGACCCAGCATGGCGAGAAGTCCTGCTGTTGATGATCTGGCTAACGAGACGGCCAAGTGAGGTTGAACAGCTTCTCTCAATTGTGGAATCTGGTGCGCGCGGGATCAACGAAACGGCTGCCTGGGAAATGCTGGCAGAAGTATCATTCGGAGGTTTCCAATGTCCACCGAAGGTTGCGAGGCGCCTCGCAACCTTGGTCGTACTCCGAATTGAACGGCATCAATGGCTGCCGCATCGGCAGCTGTTGTTGGAGCATGTAATTGCGGGGCTTGACTCGCCGACAATGAGAGAGAGCGTCTTATCTTGTTTGCGGCGTTGGATCTTTTGCCGAGCTGGCTGGCGGCCCTTTTGGTATGGCTCGATTAAGAAGTGGCCGAACGAGGACGAAACCCGTCAGTTGCTACTGTCCGTGTTAAACGACGAAGACCCGCACTGCCAGCGGTCGGCGGCGCAGTGTTTGGCGAGCATCAGTGCCCAAGGGTTGTCAGGCGCGGACGAGCTATTCGCCATGGCCACTGCTTCACTGCTTCCAACGGCCCGCGCCGCAACACTGGATGCGCTCCGGTGCACGCGGCCAAGGGATCCGCGCTTGTCGCCCATGATGCACAGAGCCAGGAACGCACTGTCGCCAGAATTGCGAATATGCGCCATTCGCTTTAGGATCCAAGGCGGAATGAGCCACAGCAATGACTACTCGGAATTGCTCTGGTTCTGCACGCGCGACGGGAGCATGGAAGTTCACTACGCCTGGCGGCAGGACGCTGTGGAGGCACTCATCGAGGGATGGGCAGGCGATGGTGACCTATTAGAGGAGTGCTTGCGCGCGGCGAGAGGTGGCTATGATGTCAAGAGCATTGAAAAAGGCATTGCGCTACAGATACTCGTCGAAGCATTCCCACAAGATCCCTCAGTCGCGACCTGTTTTGCAGCTGAGCTTCGCGCGGCGCACCCATTCACTGGTGTAATGCGTGACCTTCCTTTTTGGGCTGCGATTGCAACAAAGTTTAGGAACAACCCGGCCCTGATCAGCGCCATCGACCGCTGGGCCACTGAAGCTGCATCCCTCAATATTCCCGAAGTTTCGATCGCTGCTCACCTAGGCCGGACGGATCAGATGAAGGCGATCTTACTACAGGCGCTTGGGAGGAGCTTTGCGCATTGGCCGGCTAGCACCTTGCTTGAGTGCTGGGGTACCGAAGATTCAGAAGTTGGCCCAGCGCTAATGGCGTTAGTGTCGGCGAACGCGGCCAAAGCCTCCGAAGTCGCCGACCTTATTCCGCAAATTATTCGCAACCCGTTAGAGGCGGAAACGCGCTTATTGGAGATACTAGAGTCGAACCAGCCGATTCGCCTTGACAAAGTAGTACTGGGTCTTGCGAACCTTCCTGAAATATCGAATCGCCATGCGATCGCAATAGCGTGTCTAGAGAAACTGGGATGCTGCTTGCCAGCCTTCTTCGAGTCCTCGAAATCGCAAATAATCCGCGCCTTCGCGGATATCGACGAGGTCAGACGCTTTGCCATCGACTCACTTTATGGATTAGATCCACCGATAGGGGAAGTTGCTCAGATGTTTGCGGATGACGCGGAAGTCCGGCAAACGCTTCGCGATCTCATCGCACCGCTCCCAGAAAGACTACGAGACCTTGCCGTCGAGCGCCTTTCCATGAGGGCAGCCAACGATGAAGTGGTCGCCAGCATCCTAAGGGACTACGACGTTGAGACGTCTGACCCAGTGTCGACGCGCGCATCAATCGGCTACCATAAGTCA
The DNA here is from genome assembly GCA_049585055.1 of Candidatus Cybelea sp. Lineage (GTDB taxonomy): Bacteria > Vulcanimicrobiota > Vulcanimicrobiia > Vulcanimicrobiales > Vulcanimicrobiaceae > Cybelea. The sequence continues at coordinate 60,716 of JBAUYZ010000083.1, forward strand.
TTCCGTTTAGGAGCGATCCTCGACGCCGATGTCCTTAAGCGGCTCTTTAATGGATTCCAAGCCATGGGGCCGCACTATCCGCAACGACGACGGGCCGCATTGGCCGGAGCCATCGAACTTGAGCAGTTGGATTTGATCCTCAATGAAGAGTCTATCCTGAGCCCGCGGGCTGTCGGTTTGAGCGATTATTCTAGGCTGAATATACCGCTAATCCAACTGGTAGTGGAAAAGTGGGATTACATCAAGGCTACGATCGGTGTAGGCTTCGAGGAACTATTTTCTCATGGCGGAAATATGCCGTTCTGGGAAGCGATCTCTGTTGCCGCGCTATCTAATACGAAAGTCGCGGCGGATGTAATTAGCGCGTTGGAAGCCAATAACCAATTGATCACGCGACCCAACTGCCTTCTATTCCTGTCAAGAGCAAAGCCCGCTTCCGAGATGCTGGCAGACGCTTGCCTAAGAATACTACACGGTAGTGCGCCAATTGGTGAAGCGGATCCGGAGATGGCAGCGACGATCTTCGCAGAACATTTTGGTACTGCGAAAGGCCTAGACCGCCTGCTCGAAAAGAGATCAATTGATGTCGGACGGACTGGCATCGTATTAGGTCTTTGCGCTGGCTGGCCGGAAAGCGATTATGTCGATAAATTGTATGCCGAAATGCAATCGGAAGGTCGCGGTCCGATGAGCTATGCGGCCTACTTCGCATTGCGATATACAAAAACGGAGCCCTCCATGCTGTCTCGCGCTATCCGTGATGATCTCGCCCGCGGAGCTCTCTTCTTAGCGTCGATCCGTGAGCCGCTAGTGAGGCGCTTGCGCTCTGACGGCGATGCATGCTATATACTCGCCGGTATCCTCGCCGGGAACCCGACAACCTCGGAGAAGACTACGATACCAAAGATTCTCAAGAACGTTAATCGCATGTCGGCGAGAGTCGTACGGTGGTGCGAACGAGAAGTCGACAGACAGCAAAGACGACGATCTCCACAGTTCGGCTTTGATCTCCTGAGCGGCGATCTACGATCCGTTGAGCTTAGCGTACGAGATGCGCTTGACAACCCATTATAAGCCGCTCGCCATCGGGACGTGTGCTAAAGGCTAGCGCTATAAGTCGTGGAAAGCCCGGGATAAGGAACGCCGGAAACTGCACTCGCTTCTACAACGTGTATGTCCCTTGAGACCGTGGAGCGCACCTTGTCCTCGGCTACGCGTCCCAGCACGAGCACAAAGTGTGCGCCAATATCGCGTATCCGCTCCCTTCGACCGCTAGGGTTATCTTTTGCTGCTAGCCGGACATTGGCCGACGTTCAACTGGAGAAGCATACTCGGAATACTAAGAGCGACGCCCGAGTTGCATTCCCGCGCAGTGGCTGAGACTACCGTGTGGACTCGATGATGTGGTCGCTCCCGCTCCTTAACACTCGCGAAACCGCGTTAGCGATGTGGCTAGCCGTAATTCTGACCTGGGCCTTCTAAAAAGCACCCGATGCCAGACGGTCCCTCGGCGCTGTCTTTGTCACCCTCTTCCGCTCTGCATTGCTTGTCGCCGTCTTGCTCGGTGCGATTGCATATGTTTGCGTCTGCGTGTTCCTTCTCTGGCGCCTCGGCCTTTGGGACGCAGACGTCCTCAAAATCGCGATTTTCTGGTTCTTCGGTGCAGCCGTAGCGGCGCTGTTTAGCACGGATCAGGTTCACTACGGTTCCTTCGGCACTTTAATCTTTAAGACCATTGCATTTACTGCGCTGCTCGAGTTTATCGTGAACCTCTACACGTTTCCACTGCCGATCGAGTTCGTACTCGTCCCCATAGTCCTTTTCGTCGCGGCTTCGCGGGCCTTGCTTGACGTAAAGCCGGAGTTCAAGAGCGACCATTACAACGTCACTCGCGATTTCCTGACATTTGTCTCAGGCGCTATAGGCATCCTCATTCTCGGCCTTGCTATATTCGCAACGATCCGTAACTGGAAAGCCTTCGCCACAGCGCAGAGCCTCGAAGACTTCCTACTGCCAGCCATTCTTACGCTATTGTTTATTCCATATCTCTACGGCGTACGGGTTTCCGCGATGTTACAGCTCACCTTTGTACGAGCTACTCTAGCATTAACTGGACGCCCAGAGCTGTTAAGGTTTTGTAAACGGCAGATAATCTCCGCTTGTAACGTAAACCTGAAGCGAGCCCAGCAGTTCGAAAGCCAATATAGTGGCCGTCTCTGGGACTTACAAACTCATGATGACGCTGTGAAGTTGTTCGCTGACTTTCGCATTGATCCGACCGGCCAATCTAGTGGAACAACGACCGCCGATCAATAATTAACGCGTGTAGAAATGTGATGCGAGACTCATGCGCTTCAGAAACTGTCGAAAGTCCGGATTATCTTGACTGCCCAGTGACGAGTACCTGGAGTGACCCCGCCGGGGCTAGACACCAAATAAGCGAAGTGATTGCTAGGAAGGTGTCTCATGCGAGAGCAGCAACAACCGCCGGCCTCAGAGCCGGAGAAATGTGAGCGCTGGACGGCGTAACGTAAGGGTTGCGATCATCCTGGAGGTAGTGCAGATGCATGCGTTGCCGCGGGTGAGGCCGGTGGGTGGGAGAAAGGGTCTGGCTGCGTCATCGCGATCACCTCAAAGGACTGTGCCAGCCGAACGGGCCTTCTGAGCCTGGAAGGTAGCGTCCGCCGCGTCGTGCGGGCGATGCGACCAAGTGCAGCTTTTTGCGGCCGCCTCACGGGACAGTGTGCTAAAGTACGAAGACTAAGGCTGCAGCGCGCATCCATGAGAACGTCGGGGCACACTCGCTGCGAGAGTTGCCATTGGCATCCTCGTTGCGCTGATCGTTCTGGGCCTTGTTCTGGTAGCAACACAGCTGGTTCTACTCACCATCTTCGACGGAACCGCAGCTTGAGGTCGATCTCACCTTCGACGTCGCACTCCGCCCAAGGGATGTTCATGCTCCAAACATCGCGCGGTCTCACCTCGCACGGTGGGGGGCAAGGGGGCGGCTCGGGGCACGGTGGTTGGTCGCCGCCCGTTGGAGACGGTAGAACTTGAGTCGGGTCTCCACCGAGGCCGTATACTTTTGCCGCCAAGCTATTCAGCCAACGCGTGAAGATAGGCTGCCACCGACTTGCGCTCGGGACTGTGAGCTGGATGTAACGTAGGATTGAGAGATTGCGCGTAACCTTCGGTAGAAGCTCGGGGTCCGTGGCTACCGGAACGTTGAACTGGAAGGCTCCAAGCATCTTGCGTGCCCGTCGCAGAATGGCAACGCCCGAACACTGTTGAACGCTCATTTTGAACACCTGCCCCACCCGGACGCCCTGCGGTAGAATGAGCGTCATCAAGCACGCCAAGTTGCCACTTGCCCGGACAGGCAGCGGAATGAACGTCACATCGGAGGGCGTAACTGAAATCGTGTTGACGTCTACTTTCGCAAGCGTCGCTGGATGCTGCCTCATCGAGGTCAGCGCTAGAATTTCGTCAGCCTGCAACTCCGGGAAGAACAATGTGGCTTTGGTGTGACGTGGAACGTTTCCCCACTCGATCATCAATTCGTCTGGCCCCACAAGCCCCTCACGCGTTACCGCGTCGTTAAAGGTTTTCCCAGGTGGGATGCTCGACGGTTTAACCATCAGCGTGTGCTGTACCGTGTGGGTGGAGGGCCAGCCCGGATTGCCAGAAGCGTCTATTGAGAGATTTCGCTGAGCCAATCGATCGCTGGAAGCCGGCGTCGCGCCGACGGGAATTGGGTCGCTGCCGGTACCCGGCGGCCAGAAGAAGACTTCCGCAACGAGGCAATAGTGAAGCCCTGTTACGAGCTGCTGTATGGTGAGTAGCGGATTCTGGTACGGCCCATCCACACCGCCCGGGTCCGATGTGGGATCGAACGGAAAGCGCGAGTTACCGATATCGTTGATGTCTAGCCATGCACCGCAGTAAAAAACCTCGTCCTGCCCGTTGCCAAGAAAGCTGATCTGGGTATTGATCGGGTCATCTGTCTGCGCGGTCATTGACTGCGTCTGCGGGTTAACTCGAGCCTTCGCGAAGAACGGAATAGAAGCGATCTCGCTACTTTGGATCCCGAGAAGCGGCGCCGCTCCTGGCGCGTTTCCGAAGCGTCTGTAGTTGCCTGTTGGACCGGCGGTATGGTCGTAGTCAAGCGACGATACCATTGTCTTGAAGGCACGGAAGAACGCACTGACGTTTTGCGCCGGAACGTTGCCTCTGTAACGGATTTTTGCAACCGCGTAGTTGAAGACCGGCGTGCCGCCTACGGTCGGCGAAAGCTCTACTTGGCTGACATTCTCGTCCTGTGAGAGTTGGGTCAGGAACGGATGGTTATTGTCGTTCGTCAGGCCGTTGAAGTGGCCGACGAGGCCAGTGATGAACGCGAACGGGTCGGCATTTTGCGTGATCCCGACGATCGCAGCTCCTTGTTTGATTTGAAAGACGCGTGTATCGGTGCTCAACCAATAGGGGTTAGTCGGACCAGGTGGCGGGATCGTCGGGTCGATGTCGACCATATACGGGCTGGGCTGGTTCACGAGCAGAAGCATCGCCGAGCTCTGGTCGGTGGCGGCTACGGTCGTGCCTCCGACGGTGTAGTTGAGCGTCACCTGCATCGTGACCGCGGTTTCGGCGCCGGCAACCGTGGGGAACTCAGTGGTGTTCGTGAAAGTAATGTCGTACGCGATTGCGATTCGTTGCGGCATATCGGGTGCGCCGCTTGGATCCTCGAAGAGCACCTGGGGGTTGACCGCAGTGATGGTGTTCGCAGGTGCGCCCCCGATCGAAAATGTTATGGATGGCTGGGACGCCGTCGGCGTGCCGACCTCACGCGGCTGAAACCCATCATAGATTACATAGATAGCCTTCGAGAACGTCAGACTTACGGCCGCCTGCGAAGTCGAGAATATGTCCTGGTTGGCTATCACATAGCTGGAGTGAGGCGCCGTGTCGTAGCTAGGCGGAATGACGACCGTAATATCCTTTGAGTTCTTATCATTGCCCGGCAGATTCTGCTCGTTTTCCGGCGCGAACCATGGGCGGATCGGCCAGAGGTCCGTGATTTCTCCTGTCTGCGGAGTTTGAGCGGAGTATCCAGCCCAAGGCTCCAACGGACTTAAAATGCCCCAATGAGGGTCCCCAAATTCAACGTCGCCGCTTCCGGTTGTATTCTCTTCCGTGTTGTAAAGTTGCGCGGGATCGAGCCGCTGCGCCGCAAAGCCCGGCTGGCGCTGCCACATCGCCCATAGCCTATCGATGTTCGAATGCAAGAAGAACACAAAAGGGTCGCGGAATGAGAGGTGGGGGTCCCCGAGATTTCCACCAATATAGCCGTGCGCCGCGCCATGGGCACCCACCATGCTCGTACCTTGTTCATCTCCATACATCAAGTCCCGGAAAGCCTCCCAGGATGGAGCCTGAATGAACTGATCGTCGGTTGCCCAACGCTGACCGGCGACTCCCACAGGAGGAGCACCAGGTTGTTTTGACCGCGTCAGCGTTTGTGGGGGATCCGCTGGATTGTAGTGTACGAACGGCGGACCCACGGTGGGATCCGGATAGCTAAAAGTCGATGGATCTGCTGGATTGGGTCTATTGAGGTGAACCGGTGAATTGTCGTCACGGAAGTTGGCAGCAGTAGGATCGTAGAAGCCTGCCCCAAGCAGCGGTTGGCCAACTGCGCCACCGTTAACCGTGCCATCCGCATTTCCCATAAACTGTCCATCAAACAAGTTTACGGCTCCGCCTTCACCGTCGGGCATGTTGGAAGGGTCTAAGTTCCAATCCCAGTAGTGAAGCGACAAGCGAGGATCAATCGTTCGAAGAAGCGCCTCAAAGCGATTGCAAAGCTCACGATGCCACGGAAGGAATGCGGGGCAGCCGTGGACATGAGAGCTTTGATGGATTTCGTCCTGTTTGAACCACATCGACACGTGGCCGGCTGGGAAATCCGTTCTCGATCCCGTAGGGCTGTAGAAAACCTGGTTTAATTGTAAGATTGCGTCGCGGAGCAGGTCGCGTTCTTCCTTGCTGACCGTGGCGAGATTTCTGCGGATGCCGTCCCCGAGCATAACTACCTCCGGCGTGTGATTATTTAATGTGGCCTATTTTCTTTGATGACCATGCAATTGTTTTATCGAGTGCTTGCTGCCAACGGCGTGAGCGGCTGGCATGAACGTATTTGACCATTCCACGTGCCGTTGGAGCTCGCGCGATTTCAGAAAGTGCTCCCTCATTTTGAAAATGCGATGCAAGGATCGGACACCTTCGGCCTGCCCGCGGAACGACGGGCCTTGGGCGATGCGTCTTCCAAGAGTTTGACGAGTTCCGGATGCCGGTCCCATTTTCTGCGTCGGTGCGGCGTTTCAGTAAGTAGATTTTCTGCCGCGGAAAGCAGGAAGGAGCAACCCCACCGAGATTTCTGCAACTCGCTTGCGCTGGAAAGATTACGCAGCTTGCGGCGCATAACTCGCGCAATCTCGTCGACCAGGGTGGCATCCGCGGATGATTCGCGCACCCACAGAGGCCCGTGCTCGTACCATCGCATCAACGTCTCAAGACCCCCGGCGAAGGCCACGAAAAAGCTACCTACGCCAAGATAGGGCTGCAGCGTCACAACTTTGTGTGTAAGCGATCCCGGCAAGAAAAGCGTCTGGCCATCGGAAACCACAAACCAGCATGAGCTTCGTAACGACAAGAATGCTCGCATGTCGAAGGCTGCTCTGCCGCTCACATCATCTCGGGATAGGTCCTCAAGGCCCGCCGCCTTACCTTCGAACGTATCCCACGCTAGCCAAAGCTTTTCGCCGACAAAACAATGATTGCTTCCGTCGGGGTCGTCGGAGTGAGAGTCGGTAAAGGTACCGGCGCTGCTCACCACGAGTGTCATCATCTCTTGAAGTGCAAGCTCTTCGGAACCGAGGAGCAAGAGATTGAAGTCGGACAGCGCCTCGACGTCAATACACTTCTCAAATCGCGTACCCCGGAAGTGCAGATCGGTGACGGTCACTAGGCTGCGCCCACGCTCCCACTTTCCGAGCAGGTCGCTAACTGAAATTGATCGGGTTTCTTGCCTTGGGCCCACGCGCGCTTTCACCCGTTGGTGCTTTGGGAGTGCTTTTCGCAGGATGTCAGTCACGTCGCCGCTATAGGGCGCCCCCTCTTGCGAGAGTTTAATGATGAAGTCCTGGAAAATAACGGGACGGCGCAGGGCGAGACAATCAAAGAGCCGCTCGCGTGAATATGGCTCCGCCTTTACGAGCTTTCGCTGTAGCCGCACACCGTCACAGTGTTTGAACGCCAACGTCGGATCTATGGCTGCCGCCTTCCGCCAGAGCGCAGCAGTGGCGCATTGCGCGCGGCTTTGACCGACCTGCCCGACGTGCGATCGGGGCAGCCGCATCGCAGTCGTTTGGCTCAGCAGCATGCTCGGTCTCCCTTGGTGGCAAGAGAGGGATTGAATGAGTCTAGCATAGCTAGCCCATTTTAGCTAGTATGGCGGTGAAGGGTCCCAGCCACTACGCTCCCAGGAGCAACCCTCACCATGAAACCCAATGAGGTGCACCGCAAATGGGGCGGTCAGTGCTCTGGCCGCTGCGCAATCTTTGCCGGTGGCGTCAACCGGGATGCAGTCCGTTCCCTCCCTACAGCTCTGTACCTCGAACATAAACCAGGAGCAACTATCAAATGAGACCGCTACACCATCAATCACGCCTTGCCATCGCTACAGTCGCAACGCTCGCGATTCTCGCGGGTTGCAGCGGAGGCGCGCAGGCACCCGTCAATCCCGCAGCAGCTTCGTCTTCCAACGTTCATCGCATTGGACCGCTTACGACGGTCTCGACGATCGTCGGGATTAAGAATGATTGGATCGCCACGATTCATGGGTCCGGTTCAGCGACATGCTGGAGCATTTCCCCGGGCCTACCTTCGGTCGGTCCGTTCGGCGATTTAAGCGGACCAATTACACTCTCGTATACCCCGCTGTGCCCGAGCGTATCGACTCTGCCGATCACGTACGGCCCCGGTGGGAGCGCAGGTGCAGAGTGCACGTTCAACGTCAACTACGATGGGACGAACTTCCTCTACAGCGTGACGCAGGGCAGCAGCACCGCGTGCACCGTTGCCCCTTCGCCGACCACCGGCTACGACGAAATCCTCACGTACGCGCAAAAAGGACCGGACGGAAAGCGATTCTTTAAGCCCCACGGCCCGCACTGAGCTCGTTCGCTACACGCCTCAGATCGTGATGCGTGAGCAGCTAGACTGTTCACGATCCAAGCACCGAAGGAGATTATTTATGCTTAAACACGCGATATGGATACCAACGCTGGTAGCGGCGGTCACACTATCGGCCTGCAGTCAAGGCTCGACCGCAACGAGCCCGCTCGGATCTACCGGCGTAGCGCAGCCGTCGCATCGAGTAAAGGCCGACGCCACATCTACGTCGGTAACGATTGACAATACCTACAGTAGTGAAATCGCACTAGAGGGCACATCATCGTCATGTCTAACGGGTTCCCCGCCGTCCGAGGTGCCGGCAAATAGCTCAAGTTCTCCGTTTACCGTGTCCTTTGACCCGTCATGCGCCTCTAATATCGGATACTTCGACATGACGTACGGACCCGCCAACGGGGTCGCTGCTGACACCTGCAAATTCAATATCAACTACGTTGTGTCGACGGGCACGTTCTCATACTCGGTTACGAATAACGCAAACACGACCTGCTCGTACCATCTCGGCATTACACCGGGAACCGTTACCTTCGTGTACGTGCACATTTAGGACACGCGCCAACACGAAGCGATTCTGGGGCGTTGATTAGTCCCATGGTGGGACCGGGGGCTTCGGTCCCACCTCGTTTCTACGGCGCACCCAGAAATGCAAGTACGTTTCCAGCGAGGACTCGCTCAACCGAGTACTCATCGGTGAAACGAGAGCTAAGAAGCGAGCCAAGGATCAGACGACTATATCAAGCCTAGCTACGTGAAGCTAGTATCAACTCGGGCGGCCCGCCGCTCTTGAAGCCTTTTCGCTCGACGTCACTCAAAAGAAAAAGGAGAACGGCAAATGAAAGCGCCCCATAGACGTCCCGGTCGATTGATCGTCGCCGTTGCGTCGGCGATCATTATCGCCGGCTGCAGCTCAGCGCAGGCCCCGATCTCGCCCACAGGTTCCAGCGCCAATATGTCTCGTTACGGCGGACCCCTCACTGGCGCGTCCACCGAGGTCGATATCCAAAACAATTGGATCGCCGCGATCGCTGGATCCGGCTCATCCGACTGCTGGACAATTTCGCCCGGACTGCCGATCGTCGGCGCCGGTGATACCGCCGGGCCAATCACACTGACCCACACTACGTCTCCATCTTGCGGGATCCCGTCCGGCTTAGCGATAACGTACGGCCCAGCAGCCGCTACCGCCGAAAAGTGCACGTTCAACACGGTGTACAATGCTTCGGGGTTCACGTTCTCGGTCACGCAAACCCAAAACACTGCCTGTACCATCAAGTATCCGCCAAACGGCGTCAATGCGATTTTCGACTACGCCCAAGGAACGTAACCGTCGGGCCACGCGGCGCGTGCGGCAGTGGGGCACTAACATCGCTGTACCGGAATGGGGTGCATGCCCATGCGCAGACGCTCCATTCCGGGGGCCGCGACGGCCCTGGCGAAGCGCCAGCCCTGGTATGCCCAAAATGCCCTTGCGCATGCAGGTTACGCCAACCAGTCATATGGAAGCTAGCGTGCCTCTTAAATCTATCGCTCGCCGGTTCAGATCGCGCTCGTACATGTAGGGCTTGTTTGAAGTTTTAGGAGAGGTTGCCTACGATAAAGGCTCTTGGTTAGGAATGAGCCTATTGGTTCCGTAGGGGCTCGTCTCGACGGTGGAAAAAGAGTTGCTTTGAGATGATCGTTAAGCTCGTACGAACCATTGCTCGCGGCGACGAATTCTTATTGGTCGAAGGTGGCGATGAAACCGTAGCGGACGCTTATCTCTCCAAGGGCTGGATCATTCTAGGGGTGTTCCGAGGAGGAACGCCAGACGAAGTCTCGTTCGTGTTGCAACAAGATCAGATTGCGGCCGCCGCAGAGATGATCGAAGGCGCTGAAACAATCAATACCTCGCTCCTCAGCGATTTCAGCTAAGGGGTTACCGGACCGCAAGTAGTGCGAGCACGCCCAAAAGGCACACTCCAGCACAGGTGAAACGTAACGCCGTTCCATGGAACCGGAACGCAAGCGCCAAGAATTGCGGTGCAAATGAACTTAGGAAAAGTAGTGAGTTGGTCAAACCGCGTCCAGAGAAATGCATCAAGTCTCCGTGCTTCATCGCCTGACTGTCATGAGCGGAGACTACATCCGGCCAGTTGAGGCTGCGACTCGCACCAGCCCGGTTCCCGAACGGACGCCCCACCCCTGTAGCGAACAAATGTTCGCCTACTAGCAAAGGTAGGCCTTTTTCGATCGACGCATCGCGGGTGCGCTGACCTTTAATTTGCCAGCGAGGGCTTGCAACAGGCGACGAGCGGCCCTTAGGATTATTCACGGACTAGTCAAGTTACGCTAGCTTAACTGGCCTCCTCCCGTTGCCGCAAAAAGAAAGGCCTGCGAAATGCCATACTATGTTGTCTGCATCACCAAAAAGCCGTATCACCAAGATCCGTATACGTCAATCCAAGCTTACGGCGTCGTTTCCGACGTGCAACAGAATTACGCCACGGAACGTTGGACGCAGTCCCAGATGATAGAGAAGCTGGAGAGCGGCACGATCGTTAAGACTTATGGTACCAATCCGCGAACAGGCAAGCGCGAATATGTCGAACTCGAGGTGATTACGCGCGCAGACAAATCGAAGTACGTAAAAACGGTTAACGACGGTGACAAGCCAGATAACCTGCTTGAGCAGCGAGAATGCGGTAGCTCTGATGCATAATGGCATACCTGCCGGTTATAAGGCACTTATGCTCTGCTATTGTGTTTTCAGGGCTTTAACACAAACGCGGCGACGGCTCACGACTCTACGCTCACCGTCGCCGCCTCTACCACCGTTAAGTTTGGATGCTTATGTTTTTAGCGTAACGGTGCCGTAAGTAAACGATGTGATGTGACAATTGATAGGGCTCTGCGTTTCCTGCAATAGACCGATAACGACAGCTCCCGAAGAGGAACGCGTAAACGTCGCCTTACTACCTGATCCGGTTTGAGTAGTTCCACTTAGTGTTCCATTTGAGCCACCGCTTTCGGGATAGAACAGATACTTTACTCCGCCCTCGGAGGGCGGCAAACAGGTTTGGTCCGGAGGGCCGTACATCGTGCAAGTATTTCCGACCGGTGTATCGTAAGTCCCATTATCGCCGGGGGCAAACGTGATGCTGTCTGGAGGGCATGTTCCGAGCACAGCGGGGCGCACTGCGGAAGCAGTTTGTGTCGTTGGGACTGCTGGTGGTGAGAGAGTCGAGCAGCCCGCGATAAGTACCGCGAGCATTCCAAGTGCTGCTGCATAGATATCGAGCCTTGTTCGCTTTATCATAGAACCTCCAATGCGTTAGAGTGTTTCGCTGTTAGGTTGACTCGTTTGGGTAAGCCACCATTGCCAATTTTTCGTGGTGCCAGTCCATCGACGTTTTCGATGTCCCAAAACCAGCTAGCTTGGCTACATTGCACTTTACTGGCGTGCCGAACACTTCAACTGCGGCACCTGCTGCACGAGAGCTACGCAGACGCGCGCCGACGCGGCGTTTAGCGTTTGTTCATCGATGGAGGTCGGCATCGGCTTAGCGGAGGGAAAGATGCTTGCAATGGACGCGTAAATCCGATCCCGCTTGACTGCATTGGCATAGTAAAAGTCCTCTGTGGCCGGCAACAGATGCCGCCAAGGGTGGCCACTGAGCAGTTCGTCCAAATCGCTTCCGAACGCGATCTGTTCGCGCACTTCTCGCGAGGTGAGATAGCGTGCGAATGTTTGGGCGTTAAGCATACAGATCCCAGTGCACCTCTTGCTGTACGTGAGCGCATCGACGTACATTAGTGGCACGGGTTTAGGTCCATACGGCATCGGAATAACCGTCGGCACCATGGAACGCAGGAGCTCAAAGAAGAACGATCGTTCCGAAAAGCCTAGGTCCGTCGCGGAGAACCCGCTGCTGAAGATGGGTTCCATCATGCCGTCGGGGGTGTCATTGTGAAATACGCCTGCGGCGCAGGGATTGAAGGTAGGAATCACTGCTGATGCACAGGCGTTGACGATGCTTACGAGGTCGGACATCGTCGCTGAGTCAACTGGCTGGTTCAGCGCGCTGTCGATCTGTTGCTGGCCGTAGCCGTACCTGGCCACGTAGGCGTTGACATACATCGAATAGAGCTGCCAGCGACCCGTAAAATCCGCCACGACGTGAGAATCCGTATTCAAGCCTTGCCAGTATGTTAGCAGTTGCGGCAACGACGTGACAGGTGCCAGGCGCGTATCGTAGCTGAACAGGAAGTCGCGACAGACCCAAGTGGGCGTCCCGTAATAGTTGCCGTTCGGCGCCATCACTGCCGTGGCCGCGAAAGGCAGAGGGTTCCCGATCCGCAGCACGGGGACAATCCAACCGTTCTTAACCAACATCGAGAGGATCGACGTGTCGACCTCGACGACGTCATAGGTGGAGAACGTGGTCTGCAAGGTGTTGAAGCCGTACGGATCTTCATTCGTCGATAGCTCGACGGCGGTGGCGGGATTGAACCGCTGGTATCCGAGCTCAATCATACGAGCCAGGGCAAGAAGGTCGCCACTGGGATACGTCGGCAGATACGGGAAGAGCGCGACTCGCAAGGTCATGGTTTGCTGGCCGTTGAGCATGACGATCCGATCAGGCGTTGTATCGCGGACGCCCAGACCACCTAGAACAAGCCTGCCGCATGTAACGCTATCCAGCGTGCCGTCGACGGGTGCGATGGCCGTCGTCGTGCCGGGGCTAAGTTCGAACATACGTCCCGAACCGTCGTCAGCTTTGCACGCGATCGAAGAGCTCGCTGTATTCCCCACCCGAAGCACGCCGGCATGCGCTCCTTGCGGTTCCAGAACGCCGAAGCAGGCGGCAGCAAGCAGAAATGTCAACCCAAATCGGTGCATCGTTTGTCCCCCGCAGCGGCAGAACGGGCTAGCTCAATTCTGGCTATTTGGGTTAGGCCCTCCCTCCTGGTGTCTGCCGTGGTCACCGGCGCCACGTGTAAAAGCAAAAGGGACCGGCTATTCCGATCCCTCCAACTGCAGCTTAAGCGGGGCCTTCGCAGCGGATTATGCCACGAGCATCAGCTCGAACCAAGCCCTTCCCCCAGTAACCCCCAGCGCCCCGGAGTATCGTGAGACCATGAGGCGCGCGGCATCAGTCGGCGAGCCACGCGCACGTTGGAGCGGTTAGCGTAAAGTCTGCGGAAGGCCGGCGGGACCTCCAAAGTATGTAGGCCAGTCTCGTCCTACCATTGCAACAATTGAAGCAAAATCCCGATCCAGCCATTCACTGGGCTTGGCCTTTGTGGCCGTATTGCATTCGTGTATCCTAGCGACATAACATCGATTATCTTTTAGCGCTCCGACCCGAATTTCGCTTGCGGTGTAAATGAAGCGTGAATCTTCGCCTACGCCAAGTCCAAGAAATCGATGCCGTGCCCACAATGCCTTCCGATATCCTAAGGTGGCTCCACAAACCCAAGGAGAATTGGGCCTTCCGGGATATTCCCAAGCTTTCTTTCGCCTCGCGTCGATAAGAAAGGGCCGATTAATACCGGTTAAATCGAAGTTCCCCTTAACCATCGTATCGACCTGATAGCTGATGCGCCAGTCAGCATACCAATCGTCATCATCCCAGTGTAAGATAATTTCACCAAGGGCCAACTCACACGCGCGATTCCGCTTCTCTCCGAGACTCTGCCACCGATCCGGCTCACGAAAATACCGGATATCAGGGCACGAGAGGATCAGTTCCGACACATCGTCGCAGCCGTCGTCGAGAATAAGCAGCTCTTTTTCGTGATATCTTTGCCTTAAGAACATCCGCACCGCTGCCGGCATAAACTCGCGCCGATCTGCTGTCGGCATTATACAGGTCACGAGAGTCATGATTCGCTCTCAAACCTTCTCGACATGGCAGGCATTATTCCCTATCCGCTAATTTAACGTTGCCGTCATCGAGCGCGGGCATTGCGCTGCATCTCTTCCACGACATCTTCTCATATGCCGGGGCAACAGGCTAGCGACCAAACTCGCCAGCCGCGTCCATGTCAATACACATGGGGCTATGCTCGTCTTGGGTATGAAATGACCGACTTGGATCCGCAAATAATATTGGGTCGAGCGAGTGTCCCATATCCAAATATGTATTCCCGCTGTTGCTCGTAAACATTCGATGAATCAAAACGTTGGCCACGGGACCGAGCTGGAATAGAAAAACCCCGCCGGTAACCGCCCGAGCGGCGTCTTCGAAACGCTTGAGCACTCGATCACGCTCGCTGCAATACCACAGTACGGCGCCTCCACGCGCCTTCGGGTAAGTTGCCGGATTTGATCGCAGCGGAATATCGTACTTAATATCACCAGCAGTTAAAACCTCCACAGTCGAGGCACGTTTTAACACGGATCTTGCCTGCTCGTAATCTTTGTCCCAGTGACTAATAAGCACGATTGGTCCCTTAAGATCGATAAGCGCACCAACAAGACGGCCTCGAAGAGCCTTCCAATTGCCGTTCGAAAATAGATTCGCATAGGATACTTGCTTGCTTACTCGGTCTTCATCCAGGCGCCCCGTGTAGTAAGCATGGTCACGTGGTCCACAACAAGGACAGCTAATGCCGATGTAGTAGTGATCGCGGCCACAGGAAAATGCGCCGTCCAACTCCTGAGAAAAGAGCTGGTCACCATAATTTAGAGCGGGCCACCAACACCACGCTCGATTTGTATAAGAGGCGCAGACGTGATGCCCTTGCAAAACCCTGGCTTCGCCATCTCCGTAGCGGGTGAACGCAAAGTGGCGTCCCGCTGCAAGCGCCCCGAAGAGTTCCTCAAGATGGTTCAGGAATATGCTCATCGATGAAACCTCTAAATCTGCTCTTTGAGTACTATACGAGAGTTAGCCCGAATAGGGCAATTCTTGAACTCTGTGGAGTAACCGACCGTGACGTGCCATACACAAATGAGCTTGACGATGACCTCACCGTAATTGTCAATGCGTGGGCGCGCCCAGAGTTCCTTCCATTGATATGGGAAGCGATCCAGTATCAAAGCCGCCGACCTAAGGAAACATGGATTGTTCAAAATAACCCTGGAACGAAGGCGGAAGTGCCACGGGCTTTTCTCCAACGCGTTCGGGACGGCTACAACACAGTTATCTTTGATTCGGGACTGAATCACGGCTGTTGGTTTAGATTTATCCTCGCAGCAATCGCTTGCCGAACGCGATTCGTTGCGATCTATGACGATGATACGTTGTCTGGAAGGATGGCGCTATCAGGGGCCCTCGACGATATGGCCCGAGCTCCTGGCATCTACGGAGGACGTGGCATTACATTTAACTACGCCACCGAGGGTCCCGAGTTTTCAAATTGCACCGTATCTGGATGGTCCGCTGGCACCGAGAAGGCCCAGCAGGTAGATTTTGTCGGCCACCTCTGGGTCATGGAAACGTATTGGCTACGAGCGCTACTCTCCCAACTTCCCGACCTTTACTTATCTTCGCCAAATCAGTCTGGAGAATGCGGTGAAGATATGTACGTGAGCTTTATTGGGCAACAAAACGATGTGCCGACCTTTGTCTTCGGCCACGGTGCGCGCACGTTGACGCCGCGCTGGTCCAGCCTTCAAGGCTATAAAATGGGGGTACATCAAAATGCGATGTTCAAAAATGATGGACTCAAGAACGGCGATAAATACCTAAAAGAGTTCGTCGGTAAGGGATGGCGTTTATTACGATATGACTCAAAAATAGCAGCCGGCTGCGTTCAACTCCCCGATTAACCTAAGTGTATCTTGAACGGTGAGCAAGTATCTGAGGGCGGAACGTTGATAAACTGCTTTTGAGTGCCGTGGGTCATCATTTCTCGCTCCCCACGATCGAAGAAAGGGAACCTCACCGGTCGTCGAATCGTTTCTCCTGCGGTCTGAAGTTCACGAAAAGGCATCTATGTCATTTTTAACATCAATAAGGCGCGGCATACATCTCACTCTCGCGGCCACAATGCTTTCGGGCTGCGTATCATCGATCGCATCCGAGCCCTCAAATCCTTCGGACGTGGTCCCTTTCAAAACCAAAGGGGAACGCCATCGTTCATGGATGCTCCCCGAGGCAAAGCAGCGGACTCTGCTCTATGTCTCAACCGAAGATTACGGAGTTTACGTTCTCACGTACCCCAAAGGCAAGGTGGTGGGGATGCTTTATGACCTTGCGTCATCAGAGGGGCTCTGCTCCGACTCCGCCGGAGACGTATTTGTCAACGATTCTGTGGGACAAGCGGTCGTCGAGTTTGCTCATGCCAGCGTTACGCCAATACGGCGCCTGACCAACGGGTCAGAATTTCACCCGTATGGCTGTGCTGTAGACCCCTTGACTGGCAACCTTGCAGCGACGAATCAAGATTCCGGTGCAATCCTCATCTTCAAAAAAGCGAAGACCTATCTCGAGACCATCTTCGACCCGGGCTCCTTCATGTGGTATTGCGCGTATGACCTTAAGGGAAACCTTTTTACCGATCGACACAACCATCACCATAACACATTCATTGGGGAACTTCCCCACGGTGCTAAAGCATTTAAAAACCTAAAGCTGAATAAGTTTGTGCTAGCGCTCAGCGGAATGCGTTGGAATGGGAAGTATCTCAGTGTCGGAAATCTGGAAAGCAATGCGGTTTATCAGGTACGCGTCTCTTCGTCGACTGCAACGATCGTCGGGACGACACAACTCACAACGGCATCGAATGTACTCCAGTATTGGTTTGACCACGGCCAGCTCCTTAATCCCGATCCGTCGTCAGGTACGGTCGGTGTCTGGAATTACCCAAGCGGTGGCCAGCCGGTCCGAACAATCGAATATTACGCGGGTGCAAATGGCGTTACGATAAGTAGACCATAAAAATAATAGCGAACAAAGAAAAGAGGCCGACATGGGCAATTTAACCGTAATTAACGTCATAAAAGACCACGGCGCTAAAGGCGATGGTAAGACTGATGACACGTCCGCCATACAGAGCGCATTGAACGACTCGACGTTGGCGGGAAACCTACCATATACCCAAACGGGTGGAATCGTCTATTTCCCACGTGGGACTTATCTCATAAGCCAAAATCTCTTGCGTCAGTACTCAAATACGCAGTGCGTAGGCGAAGGCAAGAATGCGACTACCATTAAGATCGACGTCGCTGGCTGGAAAGGCAACGCCTCGCCAACTGAACCGACTCTGTCATTCATGTTTGATCTTGCGAGTTATTCTGTTAAAGACTGTCTAATCTCCGATCTTACAATCGATGGTAGCGCTGGACAAATCCAGGCAACCATGAATGCTGGCTCATGGTCAGGAATTCTTTGCTCGCAACGGAGCATTATAGAGCGGGTTAGCATCTATGACGTCTGGGGATTTGGTCTGTGGGTCTTCGGAGATAGCGCCTCTTTTACGCGCATCATCGATTGCGATGCCGACCTCGGTCTCGGAGTGGTCGGTGGTAAAGACTGCATTGGAGGCGGTGCGAAGCGTACCTCGCTAGTCCGGTTTCACTGGATGTCCGGCCTGCAAAAGAATACTGCGATGGACATGACGACGAGTGGCACCGAAGCAAGCGTGAGCCTCTATGACTGCGCCAATGAATCTGTCAAGGACGTGGTCCTGGAGGGCGTGAGTCAAAGTGTGATTCACGGTTGCAGGTTTTACGGGTGCAATCTTCACCTCAGCAACGATGCCGGCTATGGACACGGCACCATCACCAATCCGGCTGACATTACGGTCTCCAACTGCATATTCGCGCCATGGGAAGGCGATAATGTGAGGCCGGCTGCTCCGGGCGGCGGCCTCCAAGTCTCGTTCGATGGCGGTGATCATCAGATGACGTCGATGCCGAAATTCACAAACCTTGGAGGCCGAATAGCAGTCCTTGGAAATAGCTTCTACGAGTGCAACGACAGTGCAATTAAGTGGACCGGTGATGACAACAGTACCTCTTCAGGAGGCAGCGTTATTAGTAACAATCGCATTTACGATCCCAATAGCAATGGGACCGAGGCCGCTGTCATTATCGAGGGCGCTTTCGGTGATATCGCAAAACTCTATTCTTGCGGGATTGCGGTTGCAGAAAGTGCTGGGCTGTCAATCCTCAACAATACCATCAACGATGACCGGACCACTCAGTTGATGCAATACTCGATGCAGTTGCAAAGCGCAGACGGAGTGGGGCTCGACGGTAAGTCGGAGCGAATCGTCGTTACCGGAAACCTCTGCGGGACTCAGGATAATCAAGGCAACGGATCCGTGGCTACGTTTTTCCCGGTAAACTGGGTCCCTCAGACCACCCTGAACCCCAACCCTAAGCTATTGAAAAATCTGAATCAACCGAATGGCCTCGACAGCGCCGCCGCTTTTACTAACGGCCAGGATTGGCCTCCGGGCGGTGGCTATCCATACGACGCGTTGATTCTCATAAGTGGCGGCTCTGGCGTCATCGTCAACATTCAGGGCGATAACACGGGCAGAACCGATGGCGCGTTCTATCTTCCGGTGGGGCAAAAAATAAATATTCGATGGACTAGCCAGCCAACGATCAACGTATTCCCAATGTAGATGTTTCCAATTCGACGGACGCCGATCTGTCATTTGGCAATTCAACTAGAGAACTAGCCTCCGTAATCAAGCGGCAGGCCCCATGGGCGAACAGTTTCCCTGCGCCCATGGGGCCATACCCCATGAAGTACGACCGCTTCACGGACAGCTTCGATGCAAAAGTCGGTGCTCAATGTATTTGACAGTCGCCAAGCTAGAACGCGGCGCGTCGCCCAATCGATGACGGCAAAGAGGTACAAGAAGCCGCGCTCCATTGGGATGTAAGTAATATCCGCCGACCAAACGTGATTCGCTCGCTCGATCGTAAGGCCGCGGAGAAGGTAAGGAAAGACCGGACGTTCGGGATTTCGCTTGGTGGTCTGCTGTTTTTTTCGATAGAGTGATGTGACCCCCTTGGGAGCTGGACACCTGATAAGCGAAATGAAGGTGTTCAATGAGAAAGCGATCGCAACCAGCTCCGCCCCGGGTTCCCGAGCCGGAAAAGTTCGAGCGATGGACTGCGCAGCGTAAAGCGGCGATCATCCTCGACGTCCTCAAAGGCAAAATCTCGGTACCTGAAGCGGCGCGTAAGCATGGCTTCACCCAGTCGGAGTTCCGCGAATGGACCGAGGAGCATCATCGCGCCGGCGTCGACGCGCTCAAGGTCAACAAGAAGGGCCTTGAAGCCGAGTACCGCGCTGAAATGAAACGTTTGCAAGCCAAGATCGGCGAGCTGGTCATGGAGAACGAGATCCGAAAGGAGGCGATGCGTCCTTTCACTTCAGTCGAGCCGATGTTAACCGGCTCTCTGCTCGACGACGATGGCCAAAAGCCGTGATCTGCCGGATCCTCGATGTAGCGCGCAGCACCGCCTACTATCGTGAGCACGATCGTGTTCTGGTCGTGGACGAGATCATGGCCCAGCGCATCAAGCACCTCATCGATGCCGAGCCGTACCTAGGCTATCGGACCGTCTTTGTCCAGATTTAGGCTGCAAGTTGGCTTAGGTGATCCGAACAGCCGGCCTCCAGGTCCCGTCGGAGCCGATAGTAGACAACGGTCGCTAATCGGCGTTTGAGGCTGCGCAGAGCCGATCGCGGCGTCTTGCCTTCGGTAAGCTTGCGGTCGTAGTATTGGCGGCCGATGGTCTTTGGGTGACTAATCTGCGTAACCGCCACCGTGTGAAGGAGGCGATTTAGTTGACGGTTTCCACCAAGATTAACCCGAACTTGTCGATTGCGCCCGCTGGAGCAGGGCACAGGAGCAACTGCGCTCCGCATTGCAAATGAGTCCGCGCTGCGACAGTTGCGGAGATCGCCGGCGTGCCCGACGATCCCAGCAGCGACGACAAACGATACGCCATAAATGGCGAGCAGCTGCTTGAAAGGCTTCACAAAAGCGCGCAGCGTAGTCTCAGCGTCGCGGATCTGGGCTGTGTAGAGCTTGATCGCGTCCGTCGCATCCATAGCTTGTCGAACAAAGGCACCCGCCAGAGGCCCAGTGCGCTTATAAGCTTTGAGGGCAGCTCGGACAGAACGTAGTTGCCTAACCGACGTCAAGTCGTGAGGTTTACTGAGCTGCAGTCTCATAAGCGCGCTGCGCACGCGATTGACGGCCTGCGTACGTTCTCGGACGAGGCGGTCGCGATGGTCGTACATGACTCGAAGCGCCTCGAGATCAGTGCTTCCGAAGAATCGCGGAAGACGATTCCGTTCCTTGAGGACAGCCTCAGCGATGGCACGGGCGTCGATCGGATCCGATTTACCCGGCCGTGTCGAATGTTTTCTATGGCGCTTCGTAACCGCTCCAGGAACTTCATATACATCGAAGCCACGGCTGACTAGGTAATCGGCCAAAGCTCGACCGTACGTGCCGGTACCTTCAAGCCCCCAGACGATGTCGCCACGGCACCACTCCTCACCTAGCGCATGTCCAAAGCCCGAAGACTCTGACGTAATGGTTTTCTCTATTGGGATAGGTCCTGAAAACGGAGCCAGGGATAACTGACCGTCTTTGTCAACGCTACGCGGCTTCCGTGTCTACGCGTGGGTCGCTTATCGCGGCTTGCGCGACGATCAACTTATAGAAGACGACCACTGAAAGCTTTCTCTTTAGAGCCCTGAGGGCGGCCTGATGCGTTTTTCCCTCAGCGCGTTTGCGATCGTAGTAAATTCGCCCAGCATGGTTCTCAGAACGAGCTTGCACGAGAGCAATTACATGCAACATGCGATTCAGCTGACGGTTCCCGCCGGTATTCACACGAACAGCCCAATGCTTTCCGCTCGAACAACTCACCGGCGCCGTCCCAGCTCGCATGGCAAAGGCGTCAGCATCACGGCAGTTCCGCATGTCGCCGGCATGTCCGAAGAGTGCAGCCGCAACGACGGTGGAAACACCGCGTAGCTCCAGCAGGTCAGGAACCACGCGGCGCATCAGAGGACGCAGCAGTCGCTCAATCTTCTTGATGCGTTGGTTGATCCGTCGTATGTCCTCGATCGCGAACTTTGCATCATCTTGCAGAGCCTCGGCGGCAATATCAACCGCGGGCACCTTGTCAAACAACTTTTCCGTGGTCGCCAGACCGACTTCACTGCCGATCTCCCGCGGCAGGTCGCAGAGATCGAGCTGTAAAGCTGCACTCCTAAGGCGATTTATGGCCTCTGTGCGATGCCGTACCAGCCGATCGCGCTGCTCGAACCGAAGTCGAATTCCTTCACGCTGAGCTGAGTACGTATATCGTGGAAGGCGATCACGTTCACGCAGAACGGCTTCGGCAATCGCTTGCGCGTCGAGGGTGTCGGACTTTCCTGTACGGCTGGACCGGAGGCGATGACGCTTAGTAAATGAGCCGGGAACCTCGAAGACGTCGAACCCGGCATCGGTCAGTTTCCGCGCAAATGAAGCACCATAGCAGCCGGTACTTTCAAGACCCCAGGCCAACGTGCCACCAAGCTCAGAGGCAACCGAGATCGCGCGTCGGTAGCCGCTACTTGTCGCGGGCACGGATAAGGCTCTAACTAGCTTGCCAACGCCATCGATAATGACGATGACGTGCGTATCTTTGTGCGTGTCAACGCCAGCAACGTGATCCAATCCGTTCCTCCATCGCATTCGAGGGTAGGGCCGGCGACACTTTATGGAGCAAATCGCGCCCGTCTTTCCAGCCAGAGCCCACCCCAAGTCGCGACGTCCGCCGGCGGGTCAATTAGAAGCCATCATGGCAGTGGATTTCAGAGCCAGAGCGGACGCCGTGGATGCAAGATAGCACATAAAGTGGATTTCCGCCCAACCGGGCAGTTAAGGAGATCCACCTATGCGCAAGAGCCGTTTTACCGAGGCGCAGATTGTCGACATCGTTCGCGAGTACGACGCCGGAGTCTCGCCCAAGGAGCTTGCTCGCAAACACGGGATTCACATCAATACGATTCGGCTTTGGAAATCAAAATACGCCGGAATGGATGTGAGCGACGTCGTTCGGCTTAAGCAACTCGAGGCAGAGAATGCCCAAATGCATCGCATCATTGCGAAGCTCACCCTCAAGGTCGACGCGATGGACGAGTTGATCCGAAAAAACGGATGGGGCCTTCGCAGCGACAAGAAGCGGTGAAGGCCTTGCAACGAAGTGGGCTCAGTCAGCGCGAAGCCTGCGCGGTCATGCGCGCGCGTCGTCGATCGTCGCGCGAGAAGCAGGGCTTCAGAGCGGCCCAAGATGCGCCGCTTCTCGTGAGGCTGACGCAACTCGCGCAAGAACATCCGCGCTATGGTTCTAAGCGCCTTTACGTTGTCTACGAGCGAGCAGCGCGTGACGGCGATCCGTACATGAACTGGAAGCGATTTCGCAGGCTTTATCGCCTCGCGAACCTCCAAATCGCGCGCCGCCGCCGGCGTAGCCGCGCGAAGTACGTGCGGGGCCTGCCCTTGCGTCGGGCGACGCATCCGAATGAGATCTGGACGTTGGACTTCCTCTCCGATCGCCTGCTCCATGGCCGCGTGTTCCGCGCCCTTACCCTGCTCGACGAATGCAGTAGATACGGCTTCGCTGTCGATCCAGCGTTTTCGTATCCGAGCGTCTCGGTTGTCCGAACTCTTGATGATACGGCGCGTGAACACGGCTACCCGAGCTGCCTCAGAGTGGACAACGGGCCGGAATTCATCGCAACGGCGTTGGAAACTTGGGCTCACGAGCATAACGTGGAGCTGCTTTTCATTCAGCCGGGAAAGCCAACGCAGAATGCATTTATCGAATCGTTTAACTCTCGCGTCCGCGACGAACTTCTCAATGCGAATCGCTACCGCACGATCTTCGAGGCCCGCGATGGAGCGGAGGTTTGGCGACAGGCCTACAACAGCGTTCATCCTCACAGCTCGCTCGACGGCATGACGCCCGAGGAGTTTCTCGCGCTCTATGAAATTACCCAACCGCCACAGAAATCACTGGCCGCATGACGGGACCTATCCCA
>JBAUYZ010000084.1:0-54455 GCA_049585055.1 Candidatus Cybelea sp.
CTTCCGGAGTGTCTGCCCGCAAGCGGCCCGCGACCAGCGCGACGCGCGCCACGCGTTCGGTAAACATCCGCGCGAAGGCGAGCGCAACGTATCCGCCCATCGAATGGCCGACGATCGCTACGCGTTCGACGGCCAGCGCGTCGAGAACCGCCGCAACGTCTGCCGCAAGCCTTTCCATGAGATACGGCCCGTCGGGTACGGCGGACTCTCCGGCACCGCGCAAGTCGGGACGGAGGACGTACGAACTGCGCGCGAGTCTCTCGATTTGCGCTTCCCAAATCGCACGCGTTAACGGAAATCCGTGGACCAGAACGACTGCGCGCGCGCGTTTGCGCCCGTCGACGCATACGTCGATGCACGCGCCGTCATCGGCAAAAACTTGCATTGAAGCTCGTAATACTGTATAAGGTAGGCAACACCCCTGGTCGGTTGCCGACCAGAGAAAGGATGACTCGTACTAACGATGGCAGTTCGAAAGAAAGCGCGCAAAGCCGCCGTGAAAAAGGCGGTTGTTGGAGCGCTGGTTCGCAAAGCGGTTCGCAAGCGCGTGCGCCGCAAGGTTGCCCGCAAGGTGGTCCGCAAGGCAGTCCGTCGTAAAGTAGCTCGCAAGGCCGTGCGTCGTAAAGTAGCTCGCAAGGCCGTTCGTAAGAAGGTACGCCGAAAGGTCGCCCGCAAGGCGGTCCGCCGGAAAGTAGCCCGAAAAGCGGTTCGCAAGAAGGCCGTCCGCAAGGCGGTTCGCAAGCGAGTCCGACGAAAGAAAGCCGGCTAGTTCACGATCCAAAACTCCGCACGGTGTAGCACCGGCGGAGTTATTTAAGCGAGTCGCGTCGTTTCGCGACTCGCTTTTTTCATACCGTTCGCACGATCGGGCGCAACACCCAAGTGCCGAGGAAAAGCACCACGCATATCCCCCCGGCGAGAACGAACGTCGCCCGCAAGCCGATCGCCGTCGCGATGGCGCCATCGAAGAGAGCCCCCAGCGGAACCACGCCGATCGCGATCATTGTATAGATCGAGAGCGCGCGCCCGCGCACGTCGTCGGGCGAGAGCATTTGAATCAGCGTGTTCGTAACGCCGAGTAATGCCAACGTGCCGATTCCGGCGACGAACAGCACCGGCAGCGCGAACGCGAGCGTTGGTACGAAGCCGAGCGCGAGGACGCCCGCCGACATGAACAATCCGGATTGGAGCCAGAGCATCGCGCGACGTTCGCGTTGCGCGAAGTACGCGGTGACGAGCGCGCCGCCGAAACCGCCCAGACCGATCGCCGAGACCGCCCAACCCAACCCCCGCGCGCCGGCGTGCAAAAGATTGACCGCAAGCGCGGGGACGAGCAGGCTGTAGGGTCGCGCAATCAGCGCAGAGACGATTTGCGCCAAGAAAATCCAGCGCAGAACCGGATGTCGCGTCACGAACGCGATCCCGTAGCGAACCGCTTGCAGCGCCGGCTCGCGCGTGCCTTGCGACGCCGGCGACGAGCGCATCATCATCACCGCGACGACGACCGCAAGCGTTGCCGCCGCATTGAAATAGAAGGCCCCCGCGACGCCGATCCAAACGATCAGCACGCCGGCGATCGCGGGACCGATGACGGCCGGCGCGTTGAACGCGACCGAGTTGAGCCCGACCGCGTTACCGACATAGGCTCGATCGACGAGCAGCGGCACCCAGCTCTGGCGCGTCGGCG
The DNA here is from genome assembly GCA_049585055.1 of Candidatus Cybelea sp. Lineage (GTDB taxonomy): Bacteria > Vulcanimicrobiota > Vulcanimicrobiia > Vulcanimicrobiales > Vulcanimicrobiaceae > Cybelea. The sequence goes on from JBAUYZ010000084.1 coordinate 1,688, forward strand.
AGTCGAACGCCATCGCGCCCGCGCTCAATCCGGAGAGCACGACGAGGCCGAGCATCTCAAGCCGATGGGCGGTCGCGAGCACCGCGAGCAGCAGCGCCGCGAGCGCCATCGTGGCGTTCGTGACGAAGAGCACGCGCCGGCGCGGCAAACGATCGGCTACGACTCCCGCGAACGGCGAGAAGAGCAGTACCGGAATCGCGCGCGCCGCTCCGATGATGCCCAAGTCGAACGCGGCCCGGTGGGGCGATCCGGCCATCCGAGCGACGAAGAATCCCATTGCGGTGAACTGCATCCAGGTGCCCAGATTCGAAACGAGGAGCCCGATCCAGAGCAGCCGGAAGTCGCGATAGCGCAGCGCGGTGAGGATCGACGCGCCTTCTCTCAATTTCCCCTGGCTCTTACTGCCGCTACGATGAGTGCGGCGCACCCCGCCGCATCGAACTGCGACGCTTCGATGCAGAGATCGTAGTTGCGCGGATCGCCGAACGTCAGCCCGTACCAAACGCGCAGATACTCTGCGCGCGCGCGATCGACGCGATCCACTTCTGCCTCGGCCGTTTCGCGTCGCGTCCCTGTCGCCTCGGCGAGTCGCGCGATACGCCATTGCCGCGGCGCGTGGATGAAAACGCGCAGTACTTCGGGTCGAGCTCCGAGGATCGCGGCAGCGCCGCGTCCGACGACGACGACGTTGCCGCGCGAGGCGTACTCGCGCACCGCATCTCGCACTGCGCGCAGCATTTCCTCGTCGAACGGCTCGGTGGTCAAGGCCGCGAGTTCCGGTGTGGCCCGTTCGAGCACCGTGAGGAAGCGCTCCCCGAGCGACCGCTTCGCGTCTTCGTTCGCATCGACCGACTCCCGCTTCACGCGCAGCCGCTTTGCGACGACGACGGGAAGCTGCTCGTCGACGTACTCGTACCCGAGGCGCCCGGCAACCCGCCGCGCCACTTCGAGGGCCCCCGATCCGTACTCGTTCGAAACCGTTACTACCACCGGAGAAGGAGTACGGAGTGCCGAACGCTGGTGTCCTGCCGATCGTAGCTACGCGCGATTTGCGCAAAGTCTTTCGGACCCGCAAGCGCTCGGAGGGAACCCTCGGTGCGCTGCGCTCGTTTTTCTCTCGCCAATACGAGGAGCGCGTCGCCGTCGACGGCGTCACATTCGCGCTCGAGCCCGGAGAGCTGGTCGGGTATATCGGTCCGAACGGGGCCGGCAAGTCGACGACGATCAAGATGCTGACCGGAATCCTCGTCCCGACCTCCGGGGAGGTCCGCGTGGCTGGGCTCGTGCCGTGGCGAGAGCGCCGGGAGAACGCCCGCAATATCGGCGTGATCTTTGGTCAGCGCAGTCAGCTCTATTGGGACCTTCCGCTGATCGAATCGTTCGAGCTCTTGCGCGCGATCTACGGCGTTCCGCGCGACCAATACCGGCGCAACCTCGACGAGTTCGTCGAGATACTCGAGATGGCGAGCTTCCTACGCACGCCCGTGCGCCAACTCTCGCTCGGACAGCGTATGCGGGGCGACTTCGCGGCGGCGCTTCTTCATAGCCCGAAGATCGTCTATCTCGACGAACCGACGATCGGCCTCGACGTCGTCGCAAAGCAAGCGATCCGGGAGTTCATCGCGCGCATCAATGCCGAGCGTGGTGCGACGATCGTTTTGACGACGCACGATCTCGCCGACGTCGAACGGCTCTGCCGGCGTATCGTCCTGATCGACAACGGCACGCTGATCTACGACGGCGACGTCGAGCGCATCAAGAGCGAATACGGACGATTTCGCACGCTGACCGTGCGCTTCTGCGAGCCGGTCGCGGAACCGCACCTCGACGGCGCGCAGCTCGCCGGCGTCGAGGATTCGAGCGCGCGGTTCCGCTTCGACCGCAACCTGCAGCGAGCCGATCTGCTCGTGCGGCAAGCGAGCGAACGTTATCGCGTCGAAGACGTGAGCTTGGAGGAGCCCGACCTCGAATCGATCATCCGGCGCATTTACGTCGAAGGATACGGCCGCCGGCCGGAGGAGGACGCGTCATGATTCTCTCGAGTGGTACGAAGAAGCCGAAGATCCACTCGAGCGCGTACGTGGCCGCCGGCGCGACGATCGGCGGAGACGTCACGATCGGCGCGGAGTGCGCGGTGCTGCACGGGGCCGTCATCACCGCCGAAGGAGCGCCGATAACGATCGGCGCGCAGACGGTCGTCATGGAGAACGCGGTACTCAAAGCCAGCGGCGGGAGCGCGCTGCAGTACCCGCTCTCGATCGGCGATCGCTGTATCGTCGGACCGCACGCGTACGTCGTCGGCGCGACGATCGGAGACGGTTGCTTCGTCGCCGGCGGTGCGAAGATTTTTAACGGCGCCCAGCTCGGCGACGGCAGCGGCGTCGCGCTTGGGGCAATCGTCCACGTCAAGACGCGCCTGCCATCCGGCTCGAGCGTGCCGATGATGCACGTCGCCTATGGAGACCCGGCAGCGATCGTGCCGCCGGAAAAGGCGCCCGAAGTCCATGCCAAGATCGACTTCTACGCCGACGTGTTCAATCTCGAGCCCGGCGAGGACGTGCGCGGGCGTGCGGCGCAGACGTATGCGAAGTTCCTGCGCAAGGCCCACGCGCAGGATACGACGCTCGAAGAGCATCGCAACCTCAAGCCGCCCCCGCGCCGGCGCTCCGGGGAAGAACCGCCGCCGACGCAAGTCACGCAGGTCGATAAGGTCGTCGACGTCATGATGCTCGAACTCGAAGAGATGGAGCTGCGCCGGCAGCAGGCGATCAAACGCCAGAAGGGCGGCTGACGTTCGCTGAGTACGAACTTCGAGCCCTACGTCGAGTTCGCGAAGAAAGCGTTCTCGCGCGAGGCGACCTACCGGATGGAGGTACTCACCGAAATCGGGTCACTCGTGCTGCGCGTCTACATCCTGCGCGCGCTCTGGACCGCGCTCTATGCGCAGAACGCCGCCCCGACGAACCTTCCGCTGCACAGCATGATCACGTACGCCACCGTCGCGATGCTTATGTCGCTCGTCTTGGAAGTCGACGGAACCCGAATGATCCGCGAACGGATTCGCGAGGGGACGATCGCCACCGATCTCATGAAGCCGATCAGCGTCCCCCTCTACTTCTTCAGCGACGGGATCGGACAGACGCTGCTGCACGCGCTCCTCGTCGTACCATCGCTCTTCTGCGCGTTGCTGCTCGTGCACATCGACGTGCCGCCGCCGGCGACGTTCGCGGCCTTCGTTCTCGCCTTCATTGTCGGCTACGGCGTGAACTTTTTCGTGAATTTTCTGATGAACTGCATTGCGTTCTGGACGCTGGAGACGTTTGCCGCGCAGCTAATCGTGCGCTGGGTCTCCGACTTGCTCTCGGGGCAGATCATTCCGCTCACGCTCTTCCCCGGAGTCGTCGGCCGCATCGTCTTTGCCCTTCCCTTCGCGTCGATCTATTCGACGCCGCTGCTGATCTACGTCGGAGTCATTCCGCCGTCGCAGTGGGGAATCGCGATCGCGGCGCAGCTGGCGTGGCTCGCGCTCTTTGCGGTCTTGTCGTCGCTGGTCTGGCGCGCCGCTTCGAACCGCGTCGTCATTCAGGGCGGTTAGTGGCCTAGCCGCGCATCCGGCCGAGCAGCAAGTGATAGTACAGCATGCCGCGCACGTCCCCGAGACGCTCCAGCAGGCCGGACTGATCCACGTGGGCGTCTCCGGCAAGGAGCGTTAGCGAGCGCGCGACGCCGGAGTCGCGGAGCGGAAAGGTGTCGAGGCGCCCCATTCCGCGCAGCAGCACGACCGACGCGCTCCAGGCGCCGATGCCGCGGATCGTAGCGAGCCGCGCGGCCGCCTCGGGTGTCGGAAGCTTTTCTAGCTCGCGTTCGTCGATCGTACCGGAAGCGAATGCTTCAGCCGCGGAGCGCAAGTGCTCGACCTTATTTCGCGAGATTCCCACCGACCGCAAGTCGCCATCGCCGGCGGCGAGCCAGCGCTGCGCGGCGGGAAACGCGATGCAGCGAACGCTCGCGGCCGCGACCGGCTCGCCGAGCAGCTCGACGGCGCGGTGCATGATCGCAGCCGCGGCATGAATCGAAATTTGCTGGAAGAGGATGGCGTGCGCGCAGGCTTCCCAGAGCGTCGGATAGCGTGGGGGTTTGAGCCCGCGAAATCTCGCTGCGATCGGTGCCAGCCACGCGACGCGCGCGCTACGCTCGTACCACCGCGTCAAGTCGACGCGCGTTCCGATCATCCGGCTCACCGTCGGAAGCCAGCGCTCGCCGTCCCGGCCGGTCGCCCGCACTTCGACCGCGCGCGCGCCGGCCGCGCGAATCGCCAAGAGCTCGGTGCTGCGCTCGTCGGTGAGCGCTCGGTAGTAGGTGCCGTCCGGGTCCACGACGTCGACGACGTTGGCGGCAAGCCGGCGCAGCGCATCGGCGGTGAAATCCAGCCGAAAGGGCGCCCGCACGGGTAGGCGATGCGCCGCACCGAATCGTCTCACCGATGCTGCGAGCCTACCGGGAGTACTGGCGGATCAACCTGCTGACGCTGCTCGAGTATCGCGCGAACTTCATCATGTGGTTCGTCTTTACGATCGTCTACCACGGCGTGGCTTTGGGGGCGCTCTACGTGACGATGCGTCAGTTCCCGTCGATGAACGGTTGGAATTTCCGTGAGATGTTCTTCCTCTACGCGCTCTGGATGGCCGGGCACGAACTGCACAACACGCTCTTCTTGACCGTCGTCAGCGTTCCCGAGTACGTTCGCGAGGGCCGATTCGACCGATTTCTGGTCCGTCCCCTCGACACACTCTTCCAAGTGGTCACCGTGCCGCAGCAAAGCTTCCCCGACGCGCTGATTCTGGGGATCGCCACGCTGGCCGCGGCGACGGTCGCGGCGAACGTGCGCGTCGATTGGATCTTCGTGCTCTTCGTTCCGCTGGTGATTGCGGGCGGCGCGTTGATCGACCTCGGCATCTCGCTGGTCGTCGCGACGTGTTCGTTCTGGTTCATCCGCGTCGACACGCTCCGCTGGGTTGTGATGTCGCTCGAACAGGACTTCACGCGCTATCCGATCAGCATTTACAGCCGCGGCGTCCGCATCGTGCTGGCGTTCGTCCTTCCGTTTGCGTTTATGAACTACTTTCCCGCGACGTACTTCCTGCAGAAGGCGGACGTCGGATTGCATCTCAACCCAGCCGTCGGTCTGCTCACGCCGGCGATCGGTCTGCTGTGGCTCGGCGCCGCATACGCGTTCTGGCTCGTCGGTCTACGGCATTATCAGGGAACGGGTTCGTGAAGCGCGGCGCCTTCCTCAGCTCCGCCGGCGCGGCTCTGGTCGTCTCGCGCGCATTGCGCGCCGATGCGGCGACGGTAGCCGCGAAGGTTCATCGGATCGCGCGCGCGATGCCGGGAAGGCTCGGCGTCTATGCGCGGACGCTCGCGCCGGGTGGGCCGATCGTGGCTTACGACGCCTCGCATCGCTTTCCGACCGCATCGATCATCAAGGTGTTGATCATGACGACCGCTTATGCAGTCGACGAGGCCGATCCGGGCGCGCTCTCCGCGCAGATCACGTTCCATAGCAGCGATCTGATCGGTGGGTCGGATTTCATGAGTCACGCCGCAAACGGCGAGCGCTTCAGCGTTCGCCGACTGATCGTTCCGATGATCCAGCTCAGCGACAATACCGCCGCCAATCTTCTCATCGACCACTTCGGCGTCGCGACGATCAACGCCGTCGGGCGGCGCGCCGGGCTGGAGCGCACGCGCCTCGCGCGCAAGTTCATGGATTTCGCAGCGATCTACCATCACAACGACAACGTCTCGACCCCGGCTGACATGGGCCGGCTCCTCTATTTGATCGAGCACGGTGCGCGCGAGGGGATCAGGACGATCGTCTCGGCGCGCCATTGCCGGGCGATGGTGGCGATCATGCTCGGGCAGACCGACCGCGTCGGGATTCCTGCGGCGCTGCCGCGGGGAACGCCGGTCGCGAACAAGACCGGCCAGGTCGAAGGGACGCTCAACGACGTCGCCATCGTCGAACCGTACGGCGACTCGCCGTACATCCTCGCAATCATGACGGCGGACGCCTACGACAACGCCGCCGCCTACGACGCCATTCACGCCGTTACGCGTGCGACGTACGCGGTCGCCGCGCGCTCCTACGAATGATCGCCCGACGCGCGGTAGACCCGGCAGCCATAAGCTTCGCCGCGCCGCAGCGTCGCGAGCTTGGCGGCGCGCGAGAGCCGCTTGAAGCGCGCCTCGTGAGATTTCGCGGTTGAAAAGCTCGGCGGATGCCACCAGGCGAAGAGGCTGACTGGTAGCCGGCCGCGGGTATATTTCGCGCCTTTGCGACGGCGGTGTGCCGATAGCCGCCGCTCGAGGTTGGTCGTCGCGCCGGTGTAGAGCGACCCGTCCCGGCACCGCAGCACGTAGACCGAGGCCTTCACAACGCCGAAAGTTCGACGCCGGCGTCAGGAGCTCCGATGCGTTTCGTACAAGTTGAGCGCATGAAGGTGCTCGTTCTCAGCGGCGCGCTGCTCCTCGGCGCGAGCGGCGCCGACGCCTCGCTCCCCCAACTTACGCCCTGCCCGCCGATAGCGTCGATGGTGGGGGCCGTGCAGGCCGGCCGCCTCAAAAGCTCCGTCGACCGGCTCGTCGCGTTCGGCACGCGAAACGACTTCTCCGAGCAGAGCTCGACGAAGGAGCGCGGCGTCTTCGCGGCGCGCGATTGGATCGCGCAGCAGTTCAACGCGATCGCCGCGACCGCGAACGGCCGCATGAGCGTCAAGCTCGACACGTACATGCAGGCGAAGACCTCCCGGACGCCGCGCGCCGTCCTGGAATCGAGCGTGATCGCGACGCTGCAAGGCACTGCCCCCGGGCGCATCTACGTTATGTCGAGCCACTTCGACGATTGCGACGGCCGGTGCACCGACGGCGCCGGAACGGCGCCCGGTGCCGACGATAACGGATCGAGCGTGGCCGCGGTTTTGGAGGCGGCCCGCGTGATGGCCGGCACGCCGTTGCGCGGTACGATCGTTTTCGCGTGTTTCGATGGTGAAGAGCTGGGCCTCTGGGGTTCGAACCACTACGCGCGCGAGCTTGCCGCATCGCGAGCTCCAGTGCTCGCCGTGTTGAACGACGACATCATCGGCAACACGGTCGGGGGCGACGGCGCCTCTGAACCGAACGCCGTGCGCGTCTTCAGCCAGGGGCTCCCAACGGGCGCCGATCTCGAGCGCGTGAACTTGGTGGGATCGGAGAACGATTCGCCGTCGCGCGAACTCTCGCGCTTCATCACCGAGGTGGTCCCGGTCTACGTGCCGGGATTCGAAGTGCGGCAGATCTTCCGCGCCGATCGCTTCCTGCGCGGAGGCGATCAAGAGTCGTTTCAAGACGCCGGCTACTCGGCGGCGATACGCTTCGTCGAAGCACACGAGAACTTCGCGCACCAGCATCAGGACGTTCGGGTCGAAAACGGCGCTCAATACGGCGACCTCCCGCAGTATATCGATGCGCAATATCTCGCGCGCGTAACGCAGGCCAACGTCGCCGCGCTGGGAACGCTCGCGCTCGGACCCGCGCCGCCGAGCGGCGTGCAGATGGTATTGCACCGGCTCGGCTACGATTCGACGCTACGATGGAAGCCCGCGGCGGACGCGGTCTCCTACGAGATTCTCTGGCGCACGACCGACGCGCCGCAGTGGCAGTACTCGAGCAATGCCGGGAACGTCACGCAAGCGACCGTGCCGGTCTCGAAGGACGACTACATTCTGGGTGTGCGCAGCGTCGACGCCAACGGCCTGCGCAGCCCCGCGGTCTATCCGATCGCGACGCGCGAGTAGTTGTGTCACACGATTCCCGACCGGCGCGCTAGCCGAACATGAGCCTCCTGGCGCGCGTACGAGCGGCGGCCGCGTTTCTCGCGGCGGTGGGCGCGCTCACGCAATCCGCGGTCCCTGCCTCGAATCAAATGCCGAGTTTCGAAGGGAACGCCGGCTGGATCAGCGGCGATCCGCTCACGCCCGAGCAGCTCCGCGGAAAGGTCGTGCTCGTCGACTTTTGGGAGTATACGTGCATCAACTGCTTGCGAACGCTCCCCTACCTCCGCGAGTGGTACAAGCGATACCGTGACAAAGGCTTCGTGATCGTCGGCGTCCATACGCCCGAGTTCGGCTTCTCGGGCGAACGCGCCAACGTTGCGGCCGCCGCCAAGCGGCTCGAGGTCACTTGGCCGATCGTCCTCGATCCCAAGTTCGTCGTCTGGAAGCGCTACGACAACTCGATTTGGCCCCATGAGTATCTCTACAACCAACGCGGAGAGCTCGTCGAAAGCGTCATTGGCGAAGGGGCCTATCCGCAGACCGAGGCGCGGATCCAAGCCTTGCTCAAGGCGGCGGATCCGAAAGTCGTTCTGCCGCCGCTGATGGCGTTGCTTCCGCAAGATAGTTACGACAAGCCGGGTGCCGTCTGCTATCCTATGACGGCGGAAATCCTCGTCGGTCACCAGGGAATAGCCAACCCGGCCGCCGCCAATCCCGGGCAAAATGCAGACTACGTCGGCGAAACCACCGACCCGAAAGACGGCGCGATCTATCTCCAGGGCTACTGGCGCCTAGCGCCGGAAGCCGCCGTCTCGGACGAGAGCAATGGTTCGCTGACGCTACGCTATCACGCGATACAGGTCATCGCGGTGGTCAAGCCCGATAACGGCGGTTCGACTCGTGTCGACGTTACGCAGAACGGTCATCCCGTCGCCAAGAGCGACGCCGGCAAGGATATTCGCTACGACGGCCGTGGTATGTCCTACGTTATCGTCGACGCGCCGCGGGCCTACGACCTTATCATGAACGCGAAGTTCGGAGCAAACACCTTGCAGCTCTCGCCCAAAGGCGCCGGCATCGGTTTCTACGATTTCGCCTTCGAATCGTGCGAAGTTCCGGGGAGTAGAGGCTGAAGGTCGTCTAGCGACGCGGCGATCGCGTCGAGAGTCTGATCCACGTCGCGCTCGCAATGGGCGGTCGAAACGAACATCACCTCGTTTTGCGAGGGTGGTAGCAGAATGCCGCGCTCGAGCATCGCGCGATAGTAGGCCGCGTAGGCGCGGACGTCGGCGCTGCACGCGTCATCGTAGTTGCGGTTCGGCCCTCCCGGACGGAACTTGAAGTCGACGACCGATTCCTGTTGGACGACGGCGTACGGCAGCGCGCGCTGCGCGAGAATCGAGCGAATACCGTCGGCCAGCTGCCGCGCGGTCGCCTCCATCCCCTCGTAGTACTCGGGATGCGCTTCGACGAGATCGAGCACGCGGTTCGCCATCGCGACGCAGAAGGGATTGCCGCCGTGAGTGCCTCCGGTGAACGTTTCGCCGCCGGGAGCGAGCACCGCCATGACGTCTTCGCGGCCGCCGAAGGCGGCGATCGGCGCGCCGCCGCCCATGATCTTTCCGAGCGCCGTGAGGTCCGGGGTCACACCTATGCGCCCTTGCGCTCCCTTCAAACCGAACCGCAGCCACGTGATGACCTCGTCGAAGATCAAGAGCGCCCTGAAGCGTCGTGCGCGCATACGCAATCCTTCAAGAAAGCCCTCGACGGGCGGCACGAAGCCCATGTTCGCGCAAATCGGCTCGACGACGATCGCCGCGAGATCGCCGCCAATCCCCGTCGCCAGCTCGTCGACCGATGCGAGATCGTTATATCGCGCGACCGCGACGTCGCGTCGCGTACCCTCAGGAATTCCGCTTCGGCCGGAGCCGGCCGACGCACCCGCGTCCAGCAGCGCGAGATCGAAGTGGCCGTGATAGTTGCCGGCAAACTTGAGAACGTGCGAGCGCTTGGTGAAGGCTCGCGCGACGCGGATCGCGCTCATCATCGCCTCCGTGCCGCTGGTCACGAAGCGCATGCGTTGCATCGACGGGACGTGATCGCGAATGCGTTCGGCGAGCCGAATTTCCTGCGCGTGCGTGCTTCCCCAGACGAACCCGCCGGTCGCGAGCCCGTCCAACCCGGTCGTCAGCGCCGGGTGGGTGTGGCCAAAGAGCAGCGGTCCGTAGGCCATGATGTAATCGACGTAACGGCGTCCCTCTTCGTCGTAGGCGTAGGCGCCTCGCGCAGCCGATTGAACGAACATCGGCGCCGCCACGCCCCAACCCGAGCGCACCGGAGAATCGCAACCGCCCGCGAGGACGCTTTGAGCGCGTTCGACAAGGTGCATACCGACGCGCGATTCGAAGGTTCAACGGAGAAGCCATGCCCACGTTCGAGATCGAGATTTCCCCACGGACGAACATCGAGGAGCTCGTCGCGCAGCTTCCCGTTGCCGCGGACGTGATGAATGCGTTTGGACTCGGGTGCAGCGGCTGCGGCGTGAGCAAGTACGAGACGATCGAGCAGGGGGCGCGCGCGCACGGATTGCGGATCGAACCAATCGTCGAAGCGCTCGAAGCGGCGCGCCGCTCCGGCCGCGTGCCGCCGGTTCGCGACGAAGACCGGCAGCCCGCGAGACGGCCCCCGGGCAGTTTCGATGGCCGCGCGCGGATCGCTCACGTCGTCCCAGTGATGTCGGGGAAGGGTGGCGTCGGAAAATCGCTCGTCACCGCGCTGCTCGCTATCGGCCTGCGCCGCCGTCATTTCCGTGTCGGAATTCTCGACGCCGACATTACCGGACCGTCGATCCCCAAGCTCTTCGGCCTGCGCGAGCCGCTCTCGATCACGGCCGATCCGGTGAAGAAGACTGCGCAGGGGCAACCGCAGCCGCTTATCGCGCCGGCGATCTCGCGCAGCGCGATCGAGGTCGTCAGCTCGAACTTGCTCTCCGAGAATGAAGACACCGCAATGATCTGGCGCGGACCGATCGTCGCCGGTGTGATCCGTCAGTTCTACGAGCAGGTAACCTGGAGCGATCTCGACTTCTTGCTCGTCGATCTGCCGCCCGGAACCTCGGATGCACCGCTGACCGTCCTGCAATCGCTGGCGATCGACGGCGTCGTGCTCGTGACGATGCCGCAGGCGCTCGCGACGATGATCGTGCGCAAAGCCGCGAATCTCGTCCATCAGTTGAAGAAACCGATCCTCGGCGTCGTCGAGAACATGTCGTACTTTGAAACGCCCGATACCGGCGTGCGCTACGAGATATTCGGCCCGTCCTACGCCGATCGAGTCGCCGAGCTCGCGCGGGCGCCGGTGCTCGCGCGAATTCCGATCGATCCGGTCAAGGCGCGGCTCGCCGACGAAGGGCGCATCGAAGAGCTCGACGATCCGATCTGCGATATGCTGAGCGAACGCCTGCTCTCCGCCATGGAAGCGCACCCCAAGCCGAAAGAAACGATCTCGATCGTTTGAGCACGAAGCTGCGAAACGCACTGCTCGGCATCGGTAGCGGACTCGCTGCCGGCTATGCGGTGCTACGCTCCATTCAGGCGACACGCGAGTGGCGAACGCCGTCACCGCCGCTGCAGCCGGACGCAGCCGCGTATGCCGGCATGCGGCGACGGCTTGAAATCGCCGAGACCGCGCGCGCGACGATCGGCTTTCTCGCCTTCGCCTACGGCCCGCTCGCCGAAGCGCTCGATCGTGCGACACGCCCCGTTCCGCTCTGGCTGCGCCCGGCGCTCTTCTTTACGCCGCTCTCGCTCGTCGCGGCGGTCGCAGAGCTTCCCGCTTCATTCGTAACGGAGTACACGCTCGAACGCCGCTTCGGCTTGAGCGAGCAGACGAGACGTGCCTGGCTTGGCGAGTACGCAAAGAGCGCGCTGCTGAGCGCAGGTCTGAGCGCATTTCTTGCAATGCTCCTAGGCGCAGCGATCCGTCGGGCGCCGCGAGGCTGGCCGTGGCTCGCGAGCCTCGGCGCACTTCCGCTCTTCGTTGCGAGCAATATCGTCGTGCCGCTCTACGTGCTTCCCCTCTTCAATAAGTTCGAGCCGGTGACGGGATCGCTCGAAGAGCGTCTACGACGGCTCGCGGCGCGATTCGGCGTCGGCGATGCGGCGATTCTACGCATGGACATGAGCCGCCAGACGCGCAAGGCGAACGCGTTCGTTACGGGCATCGGGCGAACGCATCGCATCGTCCTGGGCGATACGCTCATCGCAGCATTTCCCGAGGACGAGACGGAGTTCGTGGTCGCGCACGAGTTGGGCCATTACGTCAACAAAGATACCTGGCGTCTCATCGCCCTGGGCGAAGCGCTGGCCCTGACGCTCTTTCTCGTCGCGAACGGCGCGGCCTCGAAGGAAGAGCGCGACGCGCTGCGCGACCGGCCGCTGCTGCTTGCGCGCGTCTACGCGACCATGCTGGTTGCGACCCAGGCACTGCGCCCGATGCTCTTTGCCTTCTCGCGATCGCGCGAGTGGGCTGCCGACCGTTTTGCGCTCGCCGCCACGCGCGATCCCGCCGCCGGGGCAGCGGCCTTTCGCCGTCTTCGCGATCAGAATCTCGCCGACGAGGATCCACCGGGCTGGTACGAGTTCTTCTTCGCCTCCCATCCGTCGCTGCGAGCGCGTATCGAAGCGCTCGATCGCGCTACCTAAACCAAAACCACCGATGGCCGGGTTCGCAGCCAGGCCGCAAGATCGGTCCGGCTCGCGGACGATCCCGTTCGAAGCTCCTCGCGCAGCTCGCCGAAGAGCCCGTAACCTTCGGCGAAGGCGTCGTGCTTATGGATCGACTCTTCGTTCACTTGGCTGCCGAAGACGAACGTTTCATCCCCCAGGTCCGCGTAGACGTCGAGCGCACGCGCTAAAATGCCGCGGACGACGTCCTCGACGAATCGCGGATTGTGGTGCGCTTTATTGACGACGAAAAACTCGTCGGGTCGCTTCAACAGGTCGTACGTTTCGCTCGACATCGAGTTTTCGACGATCTCGACGAGATCTTCGGCTCGAATCGCTTCCGCGCGCGCCTCGTCAACGCCAAGGAGAATCGCACCGCGTCCACGCTGATTATGTGTCGCCCCGGGGAGTGCGTCGAGCGCGCGCGCTGCGTCGGTTTCACTGAAACCGGCGTCGAGCAGGTCAGCGTGGGCGTGCTCGCGCACCATCGCCTGCGCGCACGGACAGGCGGTCATGCCTTCCGCTTCGACGCCGACCACCCGCCGCGTCCCGGCGGCGTCGGCGTGAGCGATTCCGACCAGGGTGTAGGTCTCCTCGCCGCGCTTGCCGCTAACCGGCGTCCATCGCTCTAATCCGAACTCGGCCCGCAGCCGCACGTCGGCCCGCACCGCGCGCTGACTGCGCACGATCTCCCGGGCGATTTCTTCGACGAGGCGCTCGATCCGAGCCGGCCTCGCGTCGCGAGCGAGCACGTCAAGCGTCGCCTCTTCGAGGATCTCCGCGAAGCGCGACATGTGCACGCCGGATTTATCGGCTGCCAAATCGGCGACCATCGTAAGCTCGCCGTTGTAGACGCGGTCGCGCCCATCGACGTCGAGGTGGACGACGCGCCGCACTCGCGAAACGCCGGCGCGATTGAGTGCCAGGCGTATCTCCGGCGCCTCCGATTGTCGATCCGTATCGAAGCGCAGGCTGCGTTCGCGCCGCCGGACGCCGCCGTTGCGCGGTGCGGTAGCGAGGTGCGGCGCGATCTCGGCAAGCGGTGCGAGATTGTAGGGCCGGGCCTCGAGATTCGGCTGAACGACGGCCCCGTCGTAGACGAGCAGGTCGAGATCGATCGGGCGCGGTTGGAGTTTCGCGCTCGAGCGCGACCGCCCGACGGCCAACTCGACGTCGCGCGCGAATCGCCGGAACGCTTCGAGATCGAGTTCGCAGCGAAGCGCCGCGGCAACGTTGAGATAGGCGGGGCCCTCCGCTCCGCCGGCCGCGGCCGACTCGTAGAACGAGGAGACCGCCGAGATCTGTGCGCGCGAGCGCAGGCGCTGCAACGCGGCAAGGATGTTCCCTTGCCGATCCCCGAGGTTCGAGCCGATTCCGACGTAAAAGTCGTGCACGTCTTTCCCCTTCGAGCCGCGCGGCCGGAATTCCGCACGAGCGCCGCGTATCGTAGGCGACGAATGGAACGCGACACCGTCTATCCCTACGTCCTCGATCCGAAGCTCACCACGCAAGTCTGGGGCGGCGACGAATTGGTTCGAGTCTATGGAAAACACGGCGATCCGCAGGCGCGCCTGGGCGAATCCTGGGAGTGCTGGGATGCCGATCGGGTGACGAACGGCGCACTGAGCGGATCGAGCGTCGCGGATCTACGGGCGAAGCTCGGCGCGCAGCTTCTGGGAGATATCGATCCGGCGCGAATCTTTCCGGTCCTGACGAAGATCATCACCGCGCACGATTGGCTCTCCGTGCAGGTTCATCCCGACGACGCGTACGCGCAGCGCGTCGAGCACCAGCCCTTCGGAAAGACCGAGTGCTGGTACGTGCTCGATGCAGCGCCGAACGCGGAGATCGTCTACGGCTGGACGCGCGACACGTCGCGCGCCGAATACGAACGGCGCGTCGCCGACGGCACGCTCGGCGAAATCCTCCGACACGTGGAGCTAAAGGCCGGCGATACCGTCTACATCCCGCACGGCATGGTCCACGCGATCGGCCCTGGACTGACGGTCTTCGAAACGCAGCAAGCCTCGGATTTGACGTATCGCATGTTCGACTACAACCGCGTCGGCCTCGACGGCAAGCCGCGAGACCTTCACGTGCAAAAGGCCGCCGACGTTCTCGATTACCGCGCCACGACCGCCGGGACGCTCGCACAAATCGCGTATCACTTCGAAGGCCTCGAGCGCACCGCGCTGATTGCCGACGAGCATTTCGTCGTCGAGCGCATCGTGGCCGGGAGCGAGCCCGCGACGATGGCGACGCAGCGGCGTCCCCTGATCTTGATGTCGCTCGACGCACCGCTCGAGGTCACCGCTCCAGATTCATGCGTAACGCTCACCCGCTATCAAACGACGCTGATTCCGGCGGCAGCGAAGTGGTGTACGGTTCGAGCGCCGGCCGGCGAGGCCGCTTCCTTCATGTTCGTAACGCCGCCGGAGAACCGGGAGCAGCTCGCGGCCCGGCTGCTGGCGGCCGGAATCTCGCAAGCGACCACCGACGCCTTCATGGGCCAATTTCAACAATGAATCCGCCCAAGGGCGCCGGGCGTTATGAAGGACGTATGACCACGCAAACCGCAACCTTCGCGGCCGGCTGCTTCTGGGGCGTTGAAGACGTTTTTCGGCGCATTCCCGGGGTGCTCGACGCCGTCTCGGGCTACATCGGCGGCAGCCTCGAGAACCCGACCTACCGCCAGGTCTGTAGTCACACGACCGGCCACGCTGAAGCCGTTGAGGTGACCTTCGACCCGCAGCTCGTCACATACGATGAGCTGCTGAACGTCTTTTGGCAGATTCACGACCCGACGCAGCTCAATCGTCAGGGCCCCGACGTCGGCGATCAATATCGCTCCGCGATTTTCACCCATGGCGACGACCAGCAGCGGCTCGCGATTGCGT
Source organism: Candidatus Cybelea sp. (assembly GCA_049585055.1). GTDB lineage: Bacteria > Vulcanimicrobiota > Vulcanimicrobiia > Vulcanimicrobiales > Vulcanimicrobiaceae > Cybelea. The sequence goes on from JBAUYZ010000084.1 coordinate 17,123, forward strand.
CGCGCGATCGCGAGCAGCGCGATCGTGAGCGTCCGATCGTTACGCAGATCCTTTCCGCTCCGCATTTCTGGCGCGCCGAAGAGTACCATCAGCGCTACTTCGAAAAGAACGGAGGCGGCGCGTGTCACATCGTGCCGAGTTCGGCTCGATGAAGCGCGCCGAATTTGCGGCGGCGCTTGCGGGCGTCGCGCTTTTTGCCGCCGGGGCTCGCCGCTTGGGCGCGTCCGAGGCGTACGAAGTGACCCATAGCGACGCTCAGTGGCGCGCGATGCTCGGTCCGGATCGCTTCGAGATTCTGCGCCGGGGCGGTACCGAGACGGCTTTCTCGAGCCCGCTCATCACGGAGATAAAGCCCGGCGTCTATCGTTGCGCAGGCTGCAATCTCGCCCTCTTCTCGTCGAAAACCAAGTACGATAGCGGCGACGGGTGGCCGTCGTTCTGGGACGTGATGGCGAACGCGACCCGAACCCAGTCCGACTACGCGCTCATCGAAGAGCGCACCGAGGTCCATTGCCGGCGCTGCGGCGGCCATCTCGGTCATATCTTCGACGACGGTCCGGCGCCCACGCATCTGCGTTATTGCATCGACGGTCTCGCGTTGCGTTTCGTTCCCGGCGCCGGTTGAGTCTCGTTGCGCATCCTGATCACGAACGATGACGGGATCGACTCGCCGGGTATCCGCGCGCTCGTAGACTCGCTCGCCGGCGATCATGCGCTCGCGGTCGTCGCGCCATCGGGAAATCGCAGCGGCGTCTCGCACGCGATCACGGCCGACGAAGCGATTACGGTCGAACGGCGTCACGATGCCGCCGTGCCATCGTACGCGTGCTCGGGAACGCCGGCGGACTGCGTCTTTCTGGGCTCGACCGAGCTTTCGGTGCGCCCGGAACTGGTCATCAGCGGGATCAATCACGGTCCGAATCTCGCCGACGACGTCAACTACTCCGGAACCGTCGCGGGAGCGGTGGAAGCCTCGCTCCTTGGCATTCCGGCGCTCGCGGTCTCGCTCGCTTTGAATCACGAGGACCCCTCCGGCCGCCGCTATTGGGAGAGCGCAGCCGAGATCGTCCGGCGTTGCATCGCGCAAGCGTACTCGCACCTTTGCGAGGGCGCGTGCTACTGGAACCTAAACGTTCCGAACATCCTCTTGGACGATATCGCCGGAATCGCGATCACGCGTCTGGGACGCAAGCGCATCTGCGGTCGCATCGTCGGTCAAGAGCACGACGGCGCGACTCGCTACTATCGCGCCTGGGAATCGCCCTTCGAAACCGACCGCGAGACGCTCGGCACCGATATCGGCGCCGTGCACGCCGGCTACGCCAGCCTGACGCCGCTCTTGCTCGATCGCACCGCCGAATCGGGCTTGGAGGCGTTATTGGCGCTCACGACGCGATAGCGCTTCGGTAACCGCCGGCCGGCGAGAGCCGCAACGGGCGCCAGTCGATGCATCAGCTCCTCGAACTCCGCGCAGTTCAGCGATTGCGCGCCGTCCGAGAGCGCGTTTGCCGGATCCGGGTGAACTTCGATGAGGAGTCCGTGCGCGCCGGCGGCGAGGCTCGCCACGGCGATCGGCGGAACGAGACGCGCAATCCCGACCGCGTGCGACGGATCGACGATTACGGGAAGATGGGTCATATCTTCGAGTAACGGTACGACCGAGATATCGAGCACGTTGCGCGTGGCGACGTCGAAGGAGCGTACCCCGCGCTCGCAGAGAACGACGCCCTCGTTCCCGGCGAGCAAGATGTATTCGGCTGCGAGCAACCATTCTTGGACGGTCGCGGAGAGCCCGCGCTTGAGCAGCACCGGCAAATTTGCCCCGCCGACCTCCCGCAGCAGCGGAAAGTTCTGCATGTTGCGCGCGCCGATTTGGAGCATGTCGGCATAGCGCGCAACCAGCTCGACGTCGCGGGGATCCATCACCTCGGTTACCACGCTCAGAGCGTGGCGGTCGCCGGCATCGCGCAGCAGCTTGAGCGCTTCTTCGCCGAGGCCTTGAAACGAATACGGCGAGGTGCGAGGTTTGAACGCGCCGCCGCGCAGCACGTTTGCGCCGGCAGCCGCGACCGCGCTCGCAGCCGCTTCGAGCTGTTCCGCCGATTCGACGCCGCACGGACCCGCGCAGATCGCGATCTCGTCGCCGCCAAACGTCGCACCGCCGCGCAGCCGTACGACGGTTCGCCCGGCGCGTGCGTCGCGACGGACCAGGCGGTACGATTGCGGGACGTTGACGCCTCGCTCCATTCGGCCCGCTTCGACACCTCATAAGGGCTTCATCCTCCTGCTACGGCAGGCGGAGAACGTAGCGCTGACTGAATGTGAACGCCGATGGAGCACGTTGCCGTTACGGGGCTGGGGATCGTTTCGCCGATCGGCAGCACCACCGAATCGTTTTGGAGGCACCTGCTCGAAGGACGGCGCGCGATCGCTCCGATATCCAGCGGAGGGAGCCTCACCGGGAACGCCTTCTGGGCTGCCGTCGGCGACGACGTTCTCCAATCGAGCTCGCTGCCACGGGCCGCGTTGCGAAATACCGACCGTTTTACCCAGTACGCGATGGTCGCGACGCACGAGGCGCTAGCCGACGCCGCACTCGATCCGCCGAGCGACACGACTGCAGTCATCCTCGGCAATACGATGGGAGGCTTGCCCTTCGTCGCCGAATCGCAGACGCGTTTTCTCGACGGCGCGCGAAACGTTACGCCAAAACTCATGGCGCTCGTCATACCGAATATGGCCAGCGCGCGCATCGCGATGCATTGGGGGACGCACGGTCCGCAGCTCGCGATCAGCACCGCGTGCGCGTCCTCGCTCGACGCGATCGGGCTGGCCGCGGGAATGATCGAACGGGGCGAGATCGAGGTAGCGATCGCCGGCGGCAGCGAGACGCTGCTCGCGCCGATAGTCTACGAGAGTCTGCTGCGGGCCGGCGCGCTCTCGCGCAACCTCGACCCCGATACGGCCTCGCGTCCTTTCGACGTCGATCGCGACGGCTTCGTGATGGGTGACGGTGCAGGCATCCTCGTTCTCGAGCGGACCGAGCGCGCGCAGGCGCGCAAGGTTCCGATTCTCGCGCGAATTCGCGGATACGTTTCGATCGCCGACGCCTATCACATCACGTCACCCGATCCATCGGCGCTCTACGAGGTGCGCGTGATGCGCGACGCGATCGAGCGCTCCGGTGAAGCGGGCAAAGAGTGCCGGGTCGTCTACGCGCACGCGACCGGTACCGTCGTCGGCGACGCCGCCGAATCGAAGGCGATCGACGCCGTTTACGCCGATCGCCCCGCGATCGTTACCTCGATCAAAGGGCATCTCGGACACAGCATGGCGAGCTCCGGCGCGATGTGCGCGATTGCCGGCATCGCGGGCATGCACGCCGGCTCGATTCCGCCGACGATGGGAACGCAGCGAATCGACGTGCAAACTCGCTTCGATCTCGTGATGGGAGCGCCGCGTGCGATCTCCTATTCGTCCTTCCAAGTGAACGCGTTCGGCTTCGGCGGACAGAACGCATCACTGGTGATCTCGCGGTGAGGAGGGTGCGTTCGGCCGCAGTAGGAAGCCTTCTCACGGTTTTTACCACGGTGCGACGACGATGAATCTCCTCGTGAACGGCACGAGCGAACCGCTGACGGGCGAGGTGCAGGTCCCCTGCTCCAAGTATCACGCGCATCGCGCGTTGATTTTAGCCTCGCTCGCGCCGGGAACGAGCCGGATTCTGGGCCTTTCCGACGCACGCCACGTGGAGTATACAATCGACGTACTCCGCGCGCTCGGCACGAAGATCGACGTTGACGGAGAGAGGCTGCTCGTCACGGGCGGCCCGTATCGCGTCAAACGTAAGGTCGTCTCCGTCGGCAGCTCCGGTTCGACGCTCTACTTCATGATCGGCTTGGTCTCGCTCGCCGACGCGCCGATTACGCTGACCGCACAGAAATATTTCCGCCGGCGTCCGGTCGGCCCGCTCCTCGAAGCGCTCGCCGCGATGGGCGTACAATTCGAATCGGCGAACGGATGCCCGCCGATCGCGGTCACGCCCGGCCGGCCGCGCGGCGGGAATATCCTGATTCCCGGAACGCTCTCGCAATGGATCTCGGGCCTGCTGCTGCTCGCTCCGTTTGCGGCAGATCGGACCATCATCGACGTCGAGGGCGAGCTGAACGAACGCCCGTACATCGCGCTAACGATCGAGATGATGCGCGCATTCAACCTGCACGTGCGCGTGGCGCCGGATTGGCGGCGCTTCGAAGTCGAGCCAGGGCAGCAGCCGCATCCGGCGAACGTCGAGCTCCCGCCCGACATCGGCTCGGCCGCATTCGGACTCGCTGCAACCGCGATTCACCCTTCCGACGTGCTCTTTCGGGGCCTGCAGGAGCTACCGGGCGAGCTTCCCGATCACCCGGAGGGCGCGTTCATGGAGATCGTACGAGAGATGGGACTACCTATGACGTACGACGCGCGCGAACGAGCCGTTCGCGTGAAGCACGACGGTATCGAGCTTCGCGCCGTGCGGGTCGATTGCCGCGACATCCCGGACATGCTGCCGATCCTCTCGACGCTCGGCACGTTTGCGAACGGCGAAACGGTCTTGGAGCACATCGCGCACGTGCGGCTCAAAGAGTCGGATCGCGTCGCTGCGATGCTGCAGCTCAATAGAATGGGTGGGCGCGTCGAGCTGCACGACGACCGGCTCGTCGCGCACGGCGTTTCGAACCTCGTTGGAACCCGGCTGTCCTCCTTCAACGATCACCGGATTCTCATGTCGCTGGCGATTGCCGCTTCGCGCGCCCAAGGAGAGAGCTCGCTCACCTATCCGCACGCGTATCGCATCTCCTATCCTCGCTTTTTCGAAGCGATGCGCGGCATCGGCATACCGATGTCGATCTCCAAGACGCCGGCGAACGGCCACGCTCCCTTAGCGAAGCCCCAGCGGCCGATGCTCGAACCGGATCGCGCGGCGCAACTGACGCTCGACGAACTGGTTCGTCTGCACGTGCGCGAGCGGCCGCACGAACTCGCCGTCGTCGAGACGCGCGACGGAACCGATGAGGCGCTGACGTGGGAAGAGCTCCTCGATCGGGTCGAGCGTACCGCGACGCTGCTGCTCGATCTCGGCGTTCGTCCCGGCGAGTTCGTCGCCTATCAGCTTCCGAACTGCATCGAGTTCGTCGTCGTCTCGCTCGCAACGCTGCGCATCGGCGCCGTCTGCTGCCCGCTCATGCCGATCTTCCGCGAACGCGAGATCGCGTTCTGCCTTCGGCGTTCGGGCGCGCGTGTGCTCGTCGTGCCCGACGAGGCGCGCGCCCGTCACCCCGCAGGCGAAATCACCTCGATTTTGAGCGAGGCCTCGATTTTTGGCGGCGCACTTCCGTTGCGCCTCGAGCACGTGATCGTCTCGGCGAGCGGGCGGCGCGCGCATCCGTTACCGGCAGCCGATTACGCGAACGGTTCGGTGAACTGGATTCGGCTCGAGGAGGCATGCAGCGCCGCCAACGTCGCTCCCGGCGCGCTCGACGCCCGGCGCGCCGGACCCAACGCGCTCGCGCAGCTGCTCTTCACGTCGGGGACTTCCGGCGAACCGAAGGGCGTGCTTCACCGCAATGACGTGCTCATGCGCGCCGCCGCGATGGAGGTGGAGCACTTGGCGCTCAACGCCGAGGACCGAATCTTCGTGCCCTCGCCGCTCGCCCATCAGACCGGCTTTCTCTACGGCATGTGGCTTGCAATCGTCATGGGCGTTCCACAGATCGTTCAGCCCATTTGGAATGCGCCGCGCGCGCTGCGCGCGCTCAACGACTGGGATGGAACGTTCGTTCAGGCGGCGACCCCGTTTCTCGCCGATCTCGTCAAAGCCGTCGACGAGGGCGCGCCCCCGCCGACGGCATTGCGAATTTTCGTCGCGACTGGAGCGGCGGTGCCGCGCGGGCTTGCCGAACGGGCGACGCGGATTCTTGGCACAACGGTCTGCGGCGCATGGGGCACTACGGAATCCTGTCTCGGCTCCCTATCGGCGCCCGGAGACGAGGCGTCGAAGGTTTGGGGAACCGACGGCCGCGCGTTGCACGGGATTCGCTTACGCATTACCGACGCGCAAGGGCGCATCGTACGGGCGGGCGAGGAAGGACACTTCGAAGTGCAATCGCCCACCATGTTCGATGGCTACGCCGATCATCCGGAATGGACCGCGGCGGCCTACACACCCGACGGATGGTTCCGCACCGGAGATCTCGGCGTGATGGACGAGTCCGGATACATCCGCATCACCGGTCGCGTCCGCGACGTCATCAATCGTGGCGGCGAGAAGATTCCGGTCGCCGAGGTCGAGCAGCTTCTCAGCGACCATCCGGCGGTCGGCGAGATCGCGATCGTCGCGATGCCCGATCCGCGTTTGGGCGAACGCGCCTGTGCCTTCGTCGTTTTGCGGCGGGGTGCGAGGCTTGACTTCGGGCGGATGCAGCATTATCTCGACGCTTGTCAGGTCGCAAAGCAATACTGGCCCGAGCGGCTCGAAATCGTCGACGCACTGCCCCGAACGCCGTCGGGCAAGGTGCAAAAGTACGTGCTGCGCGAGCGCGCTAGCGAACTACGGCCGCACGAGCGCGTGAAGGAAGCGACGTCGTGAAGCAGCTCGACCGCATCGGCGGTTCCGACCGGGAGTTCGCCGCATTGAAGAACGAGATCGCGGCCTACGTCGCCGGCCCAGGCGAGGAATGGTCGCGCCGCATCGAACGCGAGCGACGCGTACCGCTCGAGCTATGGGAGGATTTACGCGCGCGCGGCTATCTCGCGCTCGCAGCGCCCGAAGCCTACGGCGGGCGCGCCATTGCGTTCACGCAGTATCTCGAGCTGATCGAGCTCTTCTCGATGTCGCACGCGTCGATTCGCATGATCGTCCACGTCGTCAACGGCACGTGGCGAGCGATGGATCGTTTCGCGACGCAGGAGCAGCGCCGCAAGTTCGTCATTCCCTCGGTGCAAGGAGCGCTCAAGATCGCTTTCACGCTCACCGAGCCGACCGCCGGTACGGGGGCCGATCTGCGCTGCAGCGTCGTACGCGACGGTGACACGTACTACCTGAGCGGCGAGAAGCATCTCATCACGTTCGGAACGATATGCGATTACTGGCTGCTCTTCGCTCGGCTGGCGGGAACGCGCGGCGCCGACGGAACGGTCGCACTGCTCGTCGACCGCCACGCGCCCGGCGCGACGGTCGTCGAGATGGACGAGTCGATGGGCGTGCGCGGAACCGATCACGCGCGCCTGAGCTTCGATCGCGCGCCGGTTGCCGTGGCGAATCGCATCGGCGCTGAAGGACAGGGTCTCGAGATCGCGCTCGGCGGTTTCTTGACGCCGAGCCGCATCTCCGTCGCGATGAGCTGCGTCGGATTGGCTCGCCGCGCGCACGAGCTTGCGATCGAGTACGCGGGCAAACGCGAAACCTTCGGCAAGAAGCTCGACGAGCGCCAAGCGATCCGGTTCATGATCGCGGAGAACGCGACCGACATCGAAGCCGCTCGCCGGCTCGTGCTCCACGCCGCGCGGCAGTGGGAGGCCGGCAGCCCCGACGCAACGATGCTCTCCTCAATGTCGAAACTTCAGGCCGTCGAAATGCTGACGCGCGTGACCGACAAAGCACTGCAGATTCACGGCGGCATCGGCTTCTGGCAGCCCAGCGCGATCGAGCGCGTCTATCGCGACGCGCGGGCGCAGCGCTTCGAAGAAGGCACGAACGAGATCCAAAAGACCGTCATCGCACGCGCGCTGCTCGGAAGCGCGGGAGGGGGCGCATGAGCCGGCGATTCGAGAACAAGGTTTCGCTGATCACGGGCAGCTCGCGTGGAATCGGCCGGGCGCTCGCGCTGACGCTCGCGCGCGACGGCGCCGCGGTCGTCGTCAACTACGTTCGCAACGCGGACCTCGCCGGCGAGACGGTGCGTGAGATCGAGGCACTCGGCTCGCGCGCGATCGCCGTACAGGCCAACGTGGAGGCGGTCGACGAGATCGATCTGCTCTTCGACGCCGTCGAAGCCGAGTTCGGACGCCTCGACCACTTCGTCTCGAACGCAGCGGCGAGCTCGTTCAAGAAGATCGCCGATTTGAAGGCGCATAACCTCGATCGGTCCTTCGATCTGAACGTCCGCGCCTTCGTCCTCGGCGCGCAGCGCGCGGTCAAGCTGATGAAGAATGGCGGTCGGATCGCGGTGCTCTCGAGTTACGGAAGCATTCGCGCCTATCCGACGTACGCGAACCTCGGCTCGAACAAGGCTGCCATCGAAGCCTTCGTGCGCTACATGGCGGTAGAGTTCGCGCCGCAGAACATCAACGTCAACGCGGTAAACGGTGGACTGATCGATACCGAGTCGTGCGCGTACTTCTACGAGCGCGTTGGGGGAATGGCGCCGATTGAGTCGGTGCTCTCGAAGATCCCGAAGGGACGCATGGGCACGGTGCAGGAGGTCGCCGACACGATCGCCTTCCTGCTGAGTGCCGAATCGGAGTACATCACGGGTCAGACGATTTGCGTCGACGGCGGCCTGAGCGTGATCGCGCCCCCGTTTTACTCCGACACGTCGCCGCCCCTTTCGTTAAAGTAAGCGGCGGCCGTGTTCGAACGCGCCCTCGCGGCGGGCTCGATCGGCTCGCTGCGCCTTCCCAATCGCATCGTAATGGGCTCGATGCATTTAGGCATCGAAGGCAACGGCGACGCGCTCGCCGCGTTCTATGCGCAGCGCGCTCGCGGCGGCGCCGGCTTGATCGTCACGGGTGGATCCTCGGTGAGCCGCACCGGCGCGGGCGGCCGCAACTACAGCTTCGTCAACGATCCGCAGGGAGCGCCGCCGCTGCGGCAAGCCGCCGCGACGGTGCACGAAGCGGGCGGCCGGATCGCGCTGCAGCTCTTTCACGCCGGTCGCTACGCGCTCTACGCGTCGTTCGGATTGCAGCCCGTCGCACCATCGGCGGTTCCATCGCGCTTCTCGCCCGATCCGCCGCACGCGCTGACCGGCGAAGAAATTCACGAAACGATCGGCGATTTCGCGCGGGGTGCGGCGCGCGCGCGCGAGCTGGGATTCGACGCGGTCGAGGTGATGGCGTCCGAAGGCTATCTCCTCAACGAGTTTCTTTCACCGCTCACGAACCGGCGCGACGACGATTGGGGCGGCGACTTGGAGCGGCGCATGCGTCTCCCCCGCGAAGTTCTGCGTGCGATCCGCTCGAGCGCGGGCTTCGATTTTCCGATAATCTTCCGCATCTCGGGCGCCGACTTGATGCCGAATTCGACGAGCGCGCAGGAGACGCTCGCCTTCGCGCGCGCACTCGCGCAGGATGGCGTCGACGCGCTCAACGTCGGGATCGGCTGGCACGAGTCGTCGATTCCGACTGTGCAGCATCTCGTGCCGAGCGGCATTTGGGTTCCCTATGCCGCAGCCGTAAAATCGGTGGCCGGCAGCGTGCCGGTGATCGCGAGCAACCGCATCAATTCGCTCGACGCCGCCGAAGCCGTGCTCGCCGCGGGAAGCGTCGATTTTATCTCGATGGCGCGCCCCTTTCTCGCCGACTCGCAGATCGTCGCGAAGGCGCTTCGAAATCAATCCGCGCTCGTCAACACCTGCATCGCGTGCAATCAGGCCTGCATCGATTTGTCGTTGCTCGACGTTCCGGTCTCGTGCATGGTAAACCCCCGCGCCGGCCGCGAGCGCGAGTTCCCGGAAGAAGCGAGCGCGCCACAACGGCCGGGACGATTTGCGGTGATCGGCGGTGGACCCGCCGGCATGGAGAGCGCGCGCGCCTTCGCCGCACTCGGCCATCGCGTCGAGCTCTTCGAAGCGGAGAGCGAGCTCGGCGGCCAGTTTCGAATGGCTCGAAGAATTCCGGGCAAGCGCGACTTTAACGAGACGATTCGCTACTTCACCAACGAGCTCGCGCGCTTGGGCGTTGCGGTGCGCCTCAATCGACGGCTCGAGGATGCCGGCGCGCTGCGTGGGTTCGATGGTGCCGTGATCGCGACCGGCGTCCTGCCGCGGCACCTCACGCTGACGGGCAGCGATCTGCCGCACGTGGTTTCGTATGCCGACGTCCTCCTTCGCGATTACGCGGTCGGCGAGCGCGTCGCGATCGTCGGCGCGGGCGGCATCGGCGCCGATCTCGCACACTATTTGAGCTTCGGCGAGGCGAATGTCGACGAGAGCACGCGCTTTCTCTACGAGCAGGGCTTGGCCGCGCCGGACGACGGCGCGCTGGTTGTGACCGGCCGCAAGAGCGTCGCGATCATGCGCCGCGGTGCGGCGATCGGGGACGGGATCGGTAAGACGACGCGCTGGGCGGTCTTGCGCGCGCTGCGCGCTGCGGGAGTTGAAGCGCTGCCGAACGTTTCGTATGAAGCAATCGTTCCAGGCGGCATCCGCGTGCGCACCGCCGGCGGCGCGACACGCACGATCGAGGCCGATACCGTGGTGATCGCCGCCGGCCAGGAGCCCAACGATACGTTGCTCGAGCCGGTCCGCGCACTCGGGATTCCGTATCGCGTCGCCGGCGGGGCCAAAGCGGCGAGCGAGCTCAACGCCGTCCGAGCCTTCGAAGAGGGTCTTCGCGCGGCGCACGAACTCGCGAAAGAGATTGGCTACGCGTAGCGCTTGCGTTCGTCGCGGCGGTAACCGACGGCGGCGAGGTACGTGAAGGCAAGAGTGTAGAGCGCTAAACCGATGAGCGCGCGCGCGGCGTGAGCCTCCCCGGTCACGCTCCAGAGCAGATCCGCGAACTGACGCGTCGGCAGATACGGCGAGATCCGTTGCACGAAGTCGGGCAGGTACGACGGCGGCATCCAGAGGCCGCCGGCGTAGGCGAGCAATAAGTTGAGCGCGGTTGCGATCGGAACGGCGGCTCGCGCCGACGTCCAGTAGCCGATCGAGATCCCGATCAGCACGAATGGCACCCCGCCGCCGAATGCGAAGAGCCCGACGCGCAACCATTGCGCGACGGTCAGATCGATCGGCGTGAAGGCACGAGCGACGAGTACGACGACGAGCGCGGTCAGCATTCCAAAGAGCACCGCGGTTAGGATCCGCGCGGCGAAGCGCACTCCGGCGGAGACCGGCAGCGTGCGGAGATAGCGCTCCCACGGGCGCCCTCGCTCTTGGGCGATGCCGACACCGAATTGGTAGAGCGTGACGCCGGCGATTGCGAAGACGACGAACGCTAGCGTCGTGGAGTCCGCCACGCCCGCACTCTGTCGCGCGAACGGCAGGTCGAAGAGCGCGAAGAACATCGCCGGAAAGACGACCGTCGGTACGACGTAGCCGGGCCAGCGCAGCAAGTCGAGGAATCCGATGCGTACGTGGGCACGAACGAGTACTAGCGAGTTCATTTGCCGCCTCCGGTGAGTGAGAGAAAGGCCTCTTCGAGCGACGGACGCACGATCTCGAGCTCCGAGAAAGCGATGCCGCTGCCTACCATCGCGCGGACGTATGCATCCGCGTCGTTGGTGGTCACTGCGACCGGGCCATCGCTGCCGATATAGCTCAGACGCCGGCCGCCGACGCGCTCGCGCAACGTTTGCGGCGCACCGTCGAAGAGTAGCCGGCCGCGATCGATGACGAGAATACGAGTGGCGAGTTCCTGAGCTTCCTCGAGATAGTGCGTAGTGAAGAGAATCGACCGGCCCGCGCCGAGGTTACGCACGACCTCCCAAAGACGGCGCCGCGATTCGACGTCGAGTCCGGTGGTCGGCTCGTCGAGAACGATGAGTTCCGGATTTCCCGCGAAGGCCAGGGCGAGCGCGAGGCGGCGGGACTCGCCGCCCGAGAGCGTCCCGGCACGCCGCTTCGCCATTGCGTCGAGTCCGAATCGTGCGAGCGTCTCGCCGATCGGGGCTGGATGCGCGTAGTGCGCGGCGACGAAGGCGAGTATCTCTTCGACCCGCAGCATGTCGGGGAAGCCGCTCTCTTGCGGCGTAACGCCGAGCCGCCGGCGCGTCGCGACGTCGCGCGGCGAGCCTCCGAAGAGCGCGACCGTGCCGGAATCGGCGGCGCGCAGGCCAAGCGCGACCTCGATCGCCGTCGTCTTGCCCGCCCCGTTGGGGCCGAGCAGCGCGACGATCTCGTCGCGGAATACGCTGCACGAGAATGCGTCGAGTGCGCGAATCTCGCCGAACGACTTCGTCACACGCTCGAAGTCGAGAACCGTGAGTTTCATCACTTACTTCGCCTCCTTCAGCAGCGATTGCAGCTGCGTAACGTGCGCCGCAAACGCATCGCGCCCGCGCTTCGTCAGGCGGTAGCGCGTGAGCGGACGCCGGTTGACGAAGCTCTTCTCCTCCTCGACGTAGCCGGCGTCGACGAGCTTGCTCATGTGCGCGCCGAGGTTACCGTTGCTCACTTCGAGCGAGCTCGCCAGCTCCGAGAACGCGACCCAGTCGAAGTTCAGGAGCTCGGCTACGACGCCGAGTCGCACCTTCGAGAGCAGCAGTTCGTCCACTCGCTACGGCGCCTTAGTCGCGCGCGAGCAATTCGCTCACGCCGAAGCCGCCGTAACCCGCGAGCATGCCGGCCGCGAGGATATACGCGGCCATGCCGGGCGCAGCGAAGTTTGCGACGACGAGTGAAGCGACGACGAGAATACCGGCGACTTGCGCGCGACGATTGCCGTGCATACCGATGTAGAGCAAGACGATCGCTTGCGCGACGCTCCAGATGGCCGCCGCGGCGATACCGCTGAAGATGCGGTAAATCGCGATGTTGCAGACGAACGCGAGCCCGAGGGTCAGCCACAGCACGTTGAAGAACTCGCGCTGCAGCAGCGAGGTGCGGACCGATACGTTACGCGTCCTCCAACCGCGAAGGATAGAGAAGATAATCGCCGCGGCAATAACGAGCGGCGTCGACCAGATCGCGGCGGGCGGCACTAAGCCGGCACTGGTGAGGTGCACGAAGAGCGTGATGTAGGCCGAGGCGATTCCCCAGACAACGAAGTACTCGCCGCCCGAACAGAGTCGCGGCTGGGCCTCCGCCAGAATCCGCTCGATCATCTCGATGTGGTCGCGCGCTGAGGCAGCGTCGATCCGTTCCACGTTCATACCTCCGAAGCAAGCAGCAGGCCCAGAGCGGCGATGAGCGCGACGATCCAGACGCCGGCCTCCGCCCACAAATCGGCGCCTGCCATCCGCCACAGCATCGCCGCCCCGATGCCAAAGAGACCCCATATTGCCAAGAGCCGTCCGGGGCAGGCGGCATCGCTCCACGTCATGGTTTGAGATTTCAGAATAATCTGTTTCATAGACTACTCTGTAATATCACGAACGACTCTCGGCCGTCAAGCTCCCTCGCTCTCGCCACCGGCGCATAGCTCGCTTGCACCCGCGTTTGACGCTGGCCCGCCGCCCTGGTATCGTACCTAGGTTATGTACGCGATCATTGAGACGGGCGGCAAGCAGTATAGAGTCGCCGAGGGCGACGTCATCCGCTGCGATCTGGTCGCGAGTGAGGCCGGCTCGGACGTAACCTTCGATCGAGTCGTTCTGGCGGGTAGTGGCGAGGCGGTGAAGGTCGGAACGCCGACGCTTGACGGCGCCAGTGTTTCGGGGACCATCTTACGGCAGGCGAAGGACAAGAAGATCTTGGTCTTCCGGTATAAGCCGAAGAAGCGCGTCCGCAAGCTCAACGGCCACCGGCAGCCGTTCGCCGAAGTCAAGATCACCAAGATCACGCTGCCGTAACGCCCCGGCTATGCTCGAGGTAACGTTTTACCGGGACGAGCGCGATCGCGTCTCGGGCTTTTCGGCACGCGGTCACGCCGATTACGAACGCCACGGGAAAGACATTGTCTGTGCGGCCGTCTCTGCCGTTCTTCAAGCCGCTCAGCTTGGGTTGACCGCCTACGCAAAGGCCGACGTGACGGCAAGGCAAGGCTCCGGTGAGCTGCGGCTAGCCTGGCCGAAGGACGAAGGCGATTGGGAGAGCGTCCGCGCAATCGTGGCAACAGCCGAGTTGGCGGTCGAGCAAATCGCCCGCCGCTTTCCGGAAAACGTCCGCTTGAAGCGCGCTCGCGCGCCTCGTGCGCCGGGTGGCAAGGCTCCACGGCGGGTAACACTTCTAGCAGACCGAAGGAGAGTTCACGATGTCTGAGAGTTTCCGTACTACGCCACCCGATCAACCGTGGTCGCCCTCATCGAATGGCGGCAAGGGGCATCAAGGCAGCTTCGGCGAGCCACCCTCGCCGGATTCCGAGGAGGCCGCCGAGGCCGGCAAAGTCCTATTGGTCGGCGTGCTCGGCGGATTGCTCTCCGCCGCCGGCTATCTGATTTATCGGCGACTTCCCGAGGAGCAGAAGCAGCGAATCAACTCGCAGGTTCGTTCGGCCGTGGCGACGCGGATTAGCGAACTCCGCCAAAACCTAAATATTTAGACTCATTTACCGTAGTAAACTTCGGCCCTCGGCTTCGCGTCGCAAGCCTAATCTGAACAGTCTACGCGGTCTACGCCGGGGGCTCTTCTGTTTTAGGATCGTTCTGGAGATCGGGCTCGCCTAGCGGCAGTTCGGGTTGATTCTCCGGGGGCGCACTTTCGCGCCACGGCGGGTCGTAGCTTCCCGCTTCGCGCCAGGGCGGCGCAGAGGCCGGCGGCTCGTGGGAGTCGGCGGCCCGCTCCATCTCCGCGATGAAGGATTGGGACGTGTTCTGCACGTCGCGCATGAAACGCCCGGCCTGCCGCATCACCTTCGGGAGGCGGTCGGGCCCAAAGAGCAAGAGCCCCAGAACGCCGAGCACGAGAATATCCGGCACGGAAAACATGGCCTGGGAGGGCTTACCTGTGTAGCCGTGCAAGCATCAGGGCCCGCCCGTGAAGATCATCTATACGCGCGGCAACCGCACGGAAACGCTGGCCTCGCTCGCGACGCTGCGGAAGATCCTCAACCGGTTTGTCGCACACCGCGTCTTCTACGAAATCTCGAGCCGCAGCAAACGCGGGCACGAGTTCTTCTCCACGAAGAACGTTTTCGTGGTCGGGCTCATCGAAGTCACGAACTTCGAGCATCTCAAGATTCTGTTCTTCGACGCGACCAGCCAGTCACATTCGATCGAAATCCTGAACCCGCAGACGATGCGCATCTACGACGAGATGCCGGGACGCGGCTTTGCCGTCTCCTTCATCAGCGGCGATGCCGAAGGTGTCGAGACGCGCTGCTACATTCGCGACGAAGGTGAGGACGACGACGCGATTGGGGAGCGAACGGCGCTCGAGAAGATCACGTTGCCGCAGCTCTTCGAGTACCTCGAAGAAATTACCGCCGCCGAACCGGCCTCCAAACACGCGCAGCGCTAGCGCGCTGCTCCAGCCGTTGCGCGTGGCGTAACGCGCGTACGCCATCGTCAATGCGGCCGGCACGCTTGTAGGCGACGCCCAGGTTGAGGTAGGCGATTGCGTAATCGCCGTCCGACTTAATCGCGCGCTCGTACGCAGCGATCGCCGCATCCACCTCTCCGTCTTCGAGCAGCAGATTTCCAAGATTCGTCAAGGCGGGTGCATGGCCGGCGTCCGCCTGGAGCGCTTTGGCGAAGTCGGCGCGCGCAAGCTCGCGCAACTTCAAGTAAATTCGCGCGACGCCCCGTTTGTTGAGCAGAAACGCGCGCTCGCGGGCGTCGAGTCCTTGCGTGGCTAGCAGCTGGCTCAAAGCGACTTCGGCGCGCGCGAACTCGCGCCGATCGAGCGCCCGGAGCGCGCAAGCAAATCGAGGTTCATCCCGAAACACGGAGCCTCCATGTTCACGATCGACGTCGTTACGCTCTTCCCTGAGCTCTTCGCGCCCTTCGTCGGACTCTCGATCGTCGGCCGCGCCGTCGAGAGCGGGACGGTCGGCGTGCGGTATCATCATCTCCTCGACGAGCTCGGGGCCGGCGAGCGGGCGGACGACGCTCCCTTCGGCGGCGGCCCCGGGATGGTGCTGCGGATCGAGCCGATCGCCCGAGCCCTCGACCGAATCATCGGCCAGGCCTCGCGCAACGAGCAACGCGCGATTGTCGTACCCTCACCGAGCGGCGAGCGATTCACCCACCAGGTCGCGGAACGGTGGGCGCAGCTCGACCGCCTCGTCATCGTATGCGGTCACTACGAAGGGATCGACGACCGGCTCGCCCAGCTCTATCCGGTGGAAGAACGGTCGCTTGGAGACTTCGTTCTAACCGGCGGCGAGATTCCGGCGCTCGCTTTTATGGATGCGACGGTCCGCCTCCTGACCGGCGCGCTGCGCCCCGAATCGCTCGAGAGCGAGTCCTTTACGGGAGGCCTGCTCGACTACCCCAGCTTCACCCGACCTGCGACCTTTCGCGGCGTCGACGTGCCGGAGGTCCTGCTATCCGGAGACCACGCGAAGATCGCGCGCTGGCGCCGCGAGCAGTCGCGATTGCGAACGGCTGCGCGCCGGCGCGATCTCCTCGACGATTCCGGCGCCTTGCAGGGCCCGCAAGCTCCGTGATAGCATACGTTGGTTCTGCCGGGCTCCCCGCCCGGCTATTCCTTGCGCCCCCCAGCCATCGCCCTTCGCCCTTCGACTCCGCATCGCGCGATGCTACGCTCAGGATGACAACACTCAGGATGACAGAACAATGAACGTGATCGACGTACTCAACCGCGAACAGCTCAAGGACGGCCTTCCGGAATTCCGTCCCGGCGATACGGTCAAGGTCTATTCCAAAGTGCTCGAGGGTGGCAAAGAGCGAACCCAAATGTTCGAAGGCGTCGTGACCGTGCGCAAGGGCGGGGGCGCCGGAGAGTCGATCACCGTTCGCCGGATCGCCCACGGTGTCGGCGTCGAGAAGACGTTTCTGATCCAGAGTCCGCGCGTCGAGCGCATCGAGGTCGGTAAGCGCGGCGTCGTCTCGCGCAACCGGCTCTACTACTTGAGCGAGAAGGTCGGCAAAGCCGCGCGCATCAAGGAAAAGAAAGCCAAAGGGAACTGACCCGCGACACCACTGCAGCTCGTAGGCCTCATCGCCATCTTGGCGATCGCGCGAGTCGCAATTTCGGTCGGGCCCTTGGCGCGCCGGCCGGGCGCAGCGAGGGTCGCCCTCGACGTCGCGATCGTCGCGGGGCTGATCGCACTCTTCCTGATCATCTTCGTCACCCGGACGTTCTACATTCCGTCGGTTTCGATGGTACCGACTCTGCGAATCGGCGACGTTCTGCTGGTCGACGAGATCGCATACCGGCTGCGGCCGCCGGGTGAGGGCGACATCGCGGTCTTCAGGCCGCCCGTCGGCTCCGGCCACAGCGACTTCGTCAAGCGCGTGATCGGTACGCCGGGCGACACGATCGCGATTAACGATGGCGTGGTCTATCGAAACGGTACGGCCCTGCGGGAGCCGTACGAGAATCAGCCGCCATCCTACGATCTCGCGATCCGAAAGTACGGCATCTACGTAAACGGCAACCCGCTGGGTGGCAATGCCGCGAAGATTCCGGCGCCGGCGCTCTGGCAGGCTCCCGATCGCATTCCGGCCGGATTCTATTTCGTACTCGGCGACAACCGAAACTACTCCGACGACTCGCACGTCTGGGGATTCGTAGGTCGCTCGGCGTTTGTCGGCCGGGCTTTCTTGATTCTGTGGCCGCTCGACCGGCTGCGCGCTTTGGAGAAATAGCAGCCGCGTGACTCCTTACGAGCTCCTGACGATCGTCGCGATTATCGCAGTCGCACGCGTGATTCTCTCCCTTCGCCCGGTCGTTGCCGGCTCGGCGGGACGAAGTACGGCCATTGCGCGGGAGTTCCTCGATCCGTTCATTATTGCGGGCATCGCCGCATGGATCCTCATCACGTTCGTCGCTCGCACCTACTACATTCCCTCGGGATCGATGCTGCCGACCCTCCAAATCCACGACGTCTTGCTCGTCGACAAGTTCGAGTACCGGTTTCATCGACCCAACGAGGGTGACATCGTCGTCTTCCCGCCGCCGGTTCCCACGCCCGACGACTTCATCAAGCGCGTCATCGGCCGGCCGGGCGACACGCTCCGCGTCGCGGGCGGCACGGTCTACCTTAACGGACGCGGGCTGGTCGAGCCGTACGTCGCGGAGCGGCCGTCGTACAACCTCGAAATCCGCAACTACGGAATTTACATCAGCTACGGCGCGGGCTGGCAACGCCTCGACTCGACCGACTCCAACGTTCCGCCCGCGTCGAAGTGGAGCGCGCCGAATCGAATTCCGCCGGACTGCTACATCATGTTCGGAGATAATCGCAACGATTCCGAGGATTCGCATATCTGGGGCTTCGCGCAGGATGGCGGACGTTTTGCGAGCGGTCCGCGCGCCGGCACCGGCGCCGGCTTCACGGGCCGCGCCTTTCTCATCTTCTGGCCGCCGTCGCAAGCCAAGATTCTTTAGCACGCGAAGCGAAGCCGAGACGACGTGGTCCGCTTCGTCCGATGGCGACCGGTTGCGAACCTCGCCCTGCAACTCGCGGTGCTCGCAGCGCTCATCGCGGCCTTCTTCGTCCGCCTGCCGCAGGTTTCGGGCCTATCGATGGAACCGCACATACGCTCGGGTGAGTACGTCGTCATCAACACGTTTGCGTACCGGCTCGGCGCCCCGCGGCGCGGCGATATCGTCGCCTTTCGCCACGACGGGGACGCGCGCGCGATCTTCATCAAGCGCGCGATCGGCGTCCCCGGCGACCGCATCCGGATCGACCGGGGTGCCGTCTACCTCAACGGGGTCAGGCTCGACGAACCGTACGTGCGCCGCGCCGACGCGCGGTCGTTTGGTGAGATCGTGGTGCCGCCCGCGTCGGTCTACGTCTTAGGCGACAATCGGGCCGAGAGCGAAGATTCGCGCTTCTTCGGACCCGTTAGCGATTCGTTGCTCGTCGGCCGTGCGGTTGCGGGGGTCTGGCCGCCACGCATGCTCGGCGGGAATTAGGAGCAACAGTTGCAGCGTCAGGTGGCGTGGTATCCGGGTCATATGGCGAAGGCCTCGCGTCAGATTCGCGAGTATTTGCGCTCGATCGACATCGTCGTAGAGGTCGTCGACGCGCGGATCGCACGCAGCGGACGCAATCCGCTGCTCGACGAGCTCGGAAAGGGGCGCACTCGCGTGGTGGCGCTGAACCGTCAAGACTTGGCCGATCCCGCCACGACGAAGCGCTGGCTGCGCTTTCTCGCCGATCGCGCAACGATTGCCGTGGCCGTCGACGGCCGCTCGCAGGGCAGCGTCGGGCGCGTTGCCGCCGCGATCGCGTCGTCCTCTTCTCCCGCGAGCCGTAACGGGATTTCGCGCGCGATGATCGTCGGGGTGCCAAACTCGGGGAAATCCTCGATCGTCAACGGGTTACTCCGCCGGGCCGCCGCAAAGACCGAAGACCGAGCCGGCGTGACGCGCCACACCCAGTGGTTTCGCTTGTCGCCCCAGGTCGAGCTCATGGATACGCCGGGTCTTCTACCTCCGAAGATTGCGACGCCCGACGCGCAATGGAAGCTCGCGCTCTGCGGGGCCGTGCCGCGCGACCTCTACGACCCCGCCGAGGTCGCGAGCGCCTTTCATCGCTGGCTGCTCGCGCTCAACGGCAAAAGTGCGGTTCCCGACCTCGCCACCTTCGCGGCAAAGCGCGGATTCGTGCGCCGGCACGGCGAGATCGATTACCACGACGCCGCACACTCCTACATTCACGCATTCAACGACGGCGCGTTCGGCCGAATATCGTTAGAGGGACCGGATGACCCCGAAACAGCGTAACGCGCGCAACGCCTACGAACGCGAGCGGCGGCGGCTTCACCGTCTGCATAGCTTCGAATACGCGGTACGCGAGCGCGGCTTCACGCTCGTCGGCGGCGTCGACGAAGTCGGGCGCGGACCGCTGGCGGGGCCGGTCGTCGCCGCCTGCGTCGTTGCCGCGCAGCCGCTGATGATCAGGGGATTGAACGACTCCAAACAAGTTCGTCCGGAGACGCGCGAGGTAATCGCCGAAGTCATCAAAGCGCAGGCGATCGCCTGGGCCGTGGGGAGCGCCTGCGTCGCGGAGATCGATCGTCTGAACATTTATTGGGCCAGCATTCTCGCGATGGAACGTGCAATCGCGTCGCTCAGCGCCGCGCCCGAGTATCTCATCACCGATGCGGTCCGCATTCGCTCGTACGTCGGCCCGCAGGAACCGGTTATTCACGGCGACGCACGCTGCGCGGTCGTCGCGGCCGCCTCCATTGTCGCCAAGGTGCACCGCGATGCGCTGATGGTCGCGCTCGATCGAGAAGATTCGCGCTACGGCTTCGCGTTGCATAAAGGTTACTCAACGCCGCACCATCTCGCAGCGCTGCGGACGCACGGGCCGAGCGTGCACCACCGGTCGAACTGGGCGCGCGTTCGCGACGCGCAGCTCGCGCTCGGATTGGATACGCTGGAAGCCTTCGAAAGCGTTGCAGAGTAATACCGAGAAAGGGCGATCCGGCGAGGACCGCGCGAGCAGCTTTCTGCGCGCCTGCGGCTACCGCGTCCTCGCCCGCAACGTACGCCTTCCCGGGGGCGAAATCGACGCCGTCTGCTTAGATGGGCCGACGCTCGTCATCGTCGAAGTGAAGCGTCGTGACTCGAGAAAGTTCGGATCGGCGTTACGCGCCGTCGACGCTCGCAAGCGCGCGACGCTGCGGCGAATTGCCGCCGATTACGCGCAGATCGTCGCGCCGTCGGCGACGATTCGATTCGACATCGTCACGCTGGACGGCCGGAACCTGACCTTGCACCGAAACGCCTTCTAAATGGCAGCGAATCGGAGCCGCCCCGAACCGGAACTGCGCCGCAGCGTCACGGCGTGGGGCTCGTTCGCCTGGGGCTACTCCGACGTCGGCGCCGACATCTTCGTCGGCCTCGGGCTCGTGCTCGCCTGGGCGGCGGGAGCTTCCAACGTCGCGTTCCTCTTTGCGGGCGTCGTCTACGTCTGCATCGGCCTCGCGTACACCGAGCTGGCGGCGACCTATCCGGTCGCCGGAGGCGGGCAGTATTTCGTCATGCGCGGGCTCGGCGACATCTTCGGCTTCATCGCCGGGTGGGCGGTGTTGCTCGACTTCACGATCGACGTGACGCTCTTCGCCTGGAGTTCGGTCGACTATACGAGTCAGCTCGTTCCCGCGCTCGTCAACTCGCTCCACCCGTGGCTGCACTTCGTCGTGGTCCTCGGCCTGGTTATGGGACTCTGCCTGCTCAACGTAGTCGGCGTTCGCGAGAGCACGGCCTTCAACGGCGTCGTTTCGGCCCTCGACGTTATCAGCGAGACGCTGATCCTCTGTCTCGGATTTCTCTTCGCGTTTCAACCCCAGCTGCTGCTGCACGCCATGCACTTCAACTGGCCCTCGCCCTATCAGCTGATGCTCGGCACTTCGCTCGCCATCGTCTCGTTCGTGGGACTGGAATCGATCTCGCAAGCCGCGCAGGAGACGCAACGTCCAGCCTCGGTCATCCCGCGCACCTCGGTGGCGCTGATCCTGACGATTCTGATTTTCGCACTCGCCTACTCGAATCTCGCCCTGGGTTTGCACCCGTGGCATCCAATCCTGGACGCCTCGGGCCATCCGCTGCAGTTCTGGCAAATCTTCCCGCACAGCGCGGACAACCAAGGGAAAGCGGTCGCACTGCTTGCCGCGCAGGTTCCCTATTACGGCGCTATCGCCGCCCTCTACGTTCCCGTTCTGGGCGCGGTGCTGCTCTTGATTTCCTCGAACTCCGGCGTCTTCGGCAGCTCCCGGATCGCCTACGCGATGAGCAGCAGCGACTTGCTTCCGTCGATCTTCCAGCGCGTGCACGCGACGTTTCGAACGCCGGTGATCTCGATCGTCTTTTTCTCGACGATCGCCCTGGTCGAGCTGCTCTTCGCCGCGGCGCCCGGGCTCTTTCCAACGCTCGGCTCGCTCTACGCGCATTTTTTCCACGGCGAGAACGGCCTCGCGTTTCTCGCCGATCTTTACGCCTTCGGGGCGGCGACTAGTTATTCGTTCGTCTTCCTCGGTTTGATCGCACTGCGCTTGAGCGACCCGCTCAGTCCTCGCAAGTTCAAGATTCCGCTCAACGTGCCGATGCAGTTTCGCGGCGAACGCGTCGAGCTTCCGGTCATCGCAGTGATCGGTTTCATCGGCATCTTCTCGATTCTGCTCTTTACGCTGCGCACGCACGCGCTCGGACGAATATTCGGGCCAAGCTGGCTGCTGCTGGGACTGATCCTCTACCTCGTCTATCGAAATCACCGAAGATTGCCGCTCCTGCGCTCCAAGCCGCGCAACTGGCGCGCCGATCAGGTGAATATCCTACGCCGAGCCGGCGAGCTCGAACTGATGGATGAATACGTGGCAAACGTCAAGGCGAGCGACGCGCGGCGCTCGGGAGAGCAGACCTAGGCGTGCTCTACGTACGGGGATTGCTAGCACTCGCGATGATCGGCTTGGGGCTGACCATTCTAGCGCGCATGCTGATGGTCGCAAGTGCGGGAATTGCGAT
This sequence comes from Candidatus Cybelea sp., assembly GCA_049585055.1. GTDB lineage: Bacteria > Vulcanimicrobiota > Vulcanimicrobiia > Vulcanimicrobiales > Vulcanimicrobiaceae > Cybelea. Next base: position 39,592 of record JBAUYZ010000084.1, read on the forward strand.
CGTTCCCGGTCTCGTACTCGGCGCTGCGATGATTGCGCTTGGGGTTCATCGCCTCTCGCTGATTTTACGGATTCGCAGGATAACGTGATCGCGCAAAGCGTCGTCCACGTCACGATTACGGGTGCGATCGTCGCCCTCATCATCGCCGGTATGGTCGGTGCGACGTTGTGGTGGATGCTGCATCCGCCGCGTTCGTACGTTCAGAAGATCGCCGAGCAGGCAGAGAGCGATCTCGAGCGGATGGTCGGCAGTCTCATCGTCGCCTTTTCACCCGAGATCGACTCGTCGCACATGATGGCGCTGGCCGCGAAGCTAGCGCGCGGCGAACGTTCGGAGTTGCTCGCGCTGTACGTCGTCGAGGTTCCGTACACGCTGCCGCCCGACGCCGAGATGCCCTTCGAGGAGCGCGCCGCGCTCAACGCGCTCGGGGCAGCCGAAACGATCGCAAACAAGAGCAACGTGGCAATTCGAACCGAAATCGTGAAGGCGCGCTCGACCAAACAAGCGGTTCTCGACGTCGCTAAGCGCGAGAAGGCGAACCTAATCATTCTCGGCTCCTTCCGCGAGGGTAAATACAGCGGAGCACCGCTTGGCCGCACGATCGAAGAGATCGCCGCCGACGCAAAATGCGATGTGCTTATCGGCGTCGAAGGAAAGCACGGTACGCTTCTGATCGACGAGAGCGTGCAATCCAGCTCTCAGCCGGCCTGAACTCGAGGAGATACTTGTGAACTCTTACCGTTCATCTGCTTTCGTCCGCGTCCTTGCAGCGCTCTTGGTTGCAGCGCTCTGGCCGTGCGGTGCGCTGCGCGCCGCCAACTCCGCTCCGGCAATCACCGAGTTCGACAAAGCCTTTGCGGCGACGAACGATTACACGGCCGTCCTGCACGTTCACGAGGCGAAGGGTACGCAGACTCAGGATCGCGTCTATCAGTACGAGTTCATGAAGCCCCACTACGCCAAAACGCTCATCCTCGACGGCGACGGCAAGGGTTCGGGCGGCGTTTGGATCGGCACCGATCAGATCAGCGGGCATCAGGGCGGCATTCTTTCGGGATTCCATCGCAAGGTTTCGATCAACGACCCGCGCGCGGTCTCGCTGCGCGGCGCGACGATTCCCGAGGGCTTACTGCAGCGAATCGTCGAGAACTATGCGACGATTCCAGGAAAGCTGACGCAAACCGACGGCGGAAAGATCGGCGGCGTTGCCACCGATCGTCTCGACCTCAAAGTCACCGATCCAACGAGCGACGGTGGCGTGACCGAGCAGACGCTCTATCTCTCGAAGGATACACATTGGCCGATTCGTCAGATCATGTACGACGGCTCGCAGATCGTCGTCGACGAAACCGTCAACGACCTCAAAACGAACACCGGCCTAACCCAAGCCGACTTCCCGTTCTAATTCGCCGACGAAGCGCCCGACGGCAGGGACGCTACGGAATTTGTGCCGTGTCATCCTGAGCGTAGCATCGCGAAGCGATGCGTAGTCGAAGGGCGAAGGACGAACACGCGGCGCAGGACAGGTGCCTCTAGAGCGGCAACGGATCGAAGAGTCCTTCGAGCTCAAACTGCTGTGGCACGTCCGAAAGCTTGGTCCTTGTCGATACCTCGATGAGATTCGACAGGTGCCAAAGAGCTTTGCGGCCGCCGGCTCCGCGTTTCCCGAACCGGTGAATATAGTCTGCGAGCGTAGCCGACAGCCGACAGGTCCCGACCGAGTTCTTGAGATTGAACTGGGAGTATTTCGTGGGATCCTTTGCCGGGCCGGTCTCCCAAAAAAAGAGCCAATACGCGGAGCACTCTAGCCTCGACTTCAGTTACTACGGCCGGTCTGTAATCCTAAACGATGCGATGGTTCCACCGCAGCCGTTCTGTTTGAGTAGAACGGCTTCAATATCGTCGTAGCTTGGCGGATTGCCCGTCCCACACTTTGCTCGCGCAAGCGCCGGCAACAGCGCCAAAGCGATAGCGAGAACGACGAGCGGAAATCGCCTCATTTCCGGAAACCTTCTTCTCTCTCTGGCGCGTCGTCCTTCGTCCTTCGACTCCGTTCGCTGCGCTCACTTCGCTCAGGATGACACACTCCAACTTCCTTTAACGCCTGCGCGAAGCGTAGTCCTGAGCGCGGCGCGAAGCGCCGAGTCGCATGGTCAGAAGATACAGCGCTACTGGCGCGATAGGTAGCGTTTACGCAGCTCGTCCAAAACGACGGCGAGTAAGATCACGGCGCCGAGCAAGACTTTCTGCAGATAGGAGTCGACGTTGAGCAGGTTCATCGCGTTGTAGAGCACCCCGATCAGGAGCGCGCCGAAGAACGTGCCGATCACGCCGCCGCGTCCGCCCATCAGACTGGTGCCGCCGACCACGACGGCGGCAATCGATTCGAGCAGCTCGTCTCCGGTTCCGGTCTGCGGCGAACCCGACGAGAAGAGCGCCATGTAGAGGAATCCGACGATCGCCGCGCAGGCGCCGCTGATCATATAGACGGCGGTCTTGACGCGGACAACGTTGATGCCGGCCAGGCGCGCCGCCTCTTCGTTTCCACCGATTGCGAAGACGTAGCGGCCGAAGCGCGTGCGGTTCAGAAGTATCGATGCGACCACGATGACGGCGACCATCCAGACGACCGGAACGGGGACGCTCGGCAAGTGCAACGCCGCAGTGACCCCGCCCAGAAACGAGCCGATTCCGGTGTTTTGAAAGTCGGGGCTTTGCAACGCAACCGGACGCCCGTGCGAGAGAATGAAGGCCGCACCGACCGCCATCTCGAGCATCGCGAGCGTCGTAATGAAGGGCGGCAGGTTGAGCTTCACGACGGGCAGCGCATTGATCCATCCGGCGATGCAGCCGACCGCCACCGCGACGATCAGCGTCGATGCGATGAGCGGAAATCCCGTCAAGTGCACCGAGTTTGCGAAGAGCGCGGCGACGACGCCTGTCAAACCAACGAGCGACCCGACCGAGAGATCGATCCCAGACGTGATGATGACGAACGTTTGGCCCACGCCGAGAATGCAGTTGTACGTTATCTGGCGCAAGACGCGAACGATATTGCTGGGCTCGAGGAACGATCCGCGCGACGCGACGTCGACGATCGCGACGAGCACGATGAAGAACGCCGCGGCTCCGGCGATCCGCAACCAGTAGGCGCGACGAGCGCGGTCGTTCACGCCGCGGCTCCGGTCGCGACCGCGATGACGCGATCCGGCGTTGCGTCGGCTCGCGTAAACTCCGCAGCGATGCGGCCGCCGCGCACGACCAAAATCCGGTGCGACATGCCAAGGACTTCAGGCAAGTCGCTCGAGACCATCACGATGGCCGCCCCTCGTGCCGCCAACTCGACCATGAGCTTGTAGATCTCGCTTTTGGCTCCGACGTCGACCCCACGCGTCGGTTCGTCGAAGAGAAAGACCCGCGCGTTGCCGAGCAGCCACTTCGCCAGCACGACCTTCTGCTGCGTTCCGCCTGAGAGATTGCGGACGAACTGCTCGGTTCCCGGCGTGCGGATCTGCAACTCGTCGATCATCCGCACGGTCGCAGCGCGTTCGCGCGCAACGTCGACGAGCAAGTCGCGGTCGACGAAGTCCGCAAGGTGCGCCAGCGTCACGTTTTCGCGAACCGTCATAGAGAGGACCAAACCCTGCGCCTTACGGTCTTCCGTAATGAAGGCGACGCCGGCCGCGATTGCCTCGCCGACTCGCCCGCTGCGCACGGTCTCGCCGTCGACGAGGACCTCGCCACCGTCGACCGGATCCGCGCCCGCTATCGCGCGCACGATTTCGGTCCGGCCCGCGCCGATCAATCCGGCGAGTCCGACGATTTCGCCGGCGCGCACCGAGAAGCTGACGCCGTTGACGATACCGGCACGCCGCAGTCCGCGCACGTCCAGACGGGTCGCGGCATCGGCCGCCGGCTCCGCCAGCTCGGGAAAGTGCGCGCCGAGAGTACGCCCGACCATCGCCGTAATGATTTCGTCGGGCGAAAACTCGCGCGCGGCGCGCGTTGCGACCACTTTACCGTCGCGCAGCACGACGATGCGATCGGCGATGCGCGGCAACTCCTCCATGCGGTGCGAGATGTATATGATCCCCGCGCCGGCGGCGCGCAGGCGGCGAATGATCTCGAAGAGGCGTTCGATCTCGCGATCCGAGAGCGCCGCGGACGGCTCGTCCATTACCAGAATGCGCGCGGATGTGGCGAGCGCCTTCGCGATCTCGACGAGTTGCTGCGCCGCGACCGAGAGCTGCGAAACCGGCACGTCGAAGGGCAGTTCCAACCCGAGTTCGTCCAAAACGCGGCGCGCTCGCGCGCGCACGGCGGCAGCATCGATCAGACCCGCGCGCGTCGGCTCGGCGCCGAGGCTGACGTTGGCGGGGACGTTCAGCTGTGGCACAAGTGTGAACTCTTGATAGATCATGCCGATTCCGAGGCGCTGCGCCTCTTGCGGACTTGCGATGCGCACGCGCGCGCCGTCGATGAGAATCTCGCCTTCGTCGGCTGCGAGCGCGCCGGCGAGAATCTTCATCAGCGTCGATTTTCCCGCGCCGTTCTCCCCGACGAGGACGAGCACTTCTCCGGCGGAGAGCTCGAGCGAAACGTCGGAGAGCGCACGGACGCCGGGAAAGCTCTTCCCGATGCCGCGCATCTCGAGCAGCGGCGTCACGAGTCTAGGGTGATGATTGCGCGCTGGCCCGAGTAAAGCTGCCGACGTCGATCTTGACGACGGACGGTGGCGTCTTCCCGCCAAAATACGCGTGGATGACGTCGATCGTCGTCGCGCCGATCTTCGCGGGATATTGAATCGCGTCTCCGTACATGTCGCCGCGCGCGATCGCCGCACGGGCTTCGGGCGTCGCGTCGTAACCGACGATCGCGATCTTGCCGTTCGTGCCGGCAGCCTTCACGGCGGCCATCGCACCGAGCGCCGAGTCGTCGTTGATCCCGAAGACCCCTTTGAGATCCCGATGCGCCTGCAGAATGTCGCCCGTATCGCTGTTCGCCTTGTCGCGCGTTCCGCCCGAATCGACGTCGGCAACGATCGTCACGCCGGGGCAACGCGCCGCAAGCGCTTCCTTGAAGCCTTTGACGCGGTCTTGCACGCTTGTGACTTCCGGCTCGTCGATGATCGCGACGCTGCCATGCGCACCGACTGCCTGACAGATGAGCATCCCGGCCTGGTAGCCGCCTTGCACGTTGTCGCTGGCGATGTGCGCGACGACGCGGCCTTGGCGGCTCGCGCTCGCGATATCCGCGGTGAAGACGGGAATCCCCGCATTGTTCGCCTCGACGATCGCGCTGCCGATTGCCTGCGAGTCGTACGGCGTCAAGACGATGGCGTCGACGCGCTTTGAGATGAAATCCTCGACTTGGCTCTGCTGTTTGGCGTTGTCGCGGCTCGCGTCGACGACGAGTAGCGTATAACTGTATTTGGCCGCCTCGCTGCGCATGCCCGATTCCATGTCTTGATAGAACTGCGCCTCGCGGTTTTGGATCGAGACGCCGATCGTCTTACGTGCCGTTGACGCGCCGCCCGCGGCGGGACTCGAGGATGACGCGGCGCCCGACTGCGACGACCCATGCGAGCAAGCGCCGATTGCTGCGGCAGTGACGAGCAGGCAAGCGATCCGAGCGAGCGCTCTTTTCAAGTCCCTCTCCTTCGAGAATCCAGCTTAGCTGCGGTCCTTTGGGCGCGTACGTGGGTCCCGCCTTGTTCGGCCTGTCCACAGCCTGTGACATTCATCTTGTGCAATCTGTGGAGAACCGGCCGCTCGTTTAGCTTTTGGGGCCCTCGCGCCGATCGATGTCGCGCCACGGATCGGGTAAGGGCATCCGCGTAAACGCGCGGGGGAAACGGCCCGACGGGTGGCGCTCCAGCCACTGCGCCGCCCTCGCCGCGAGGTATTCGAAGTCGTGGTATTGTGCCTCGCCGCGCGTGCGGCGCATGATCGCAATCGCGGGAGATACGATTCTCCAGCAATGGGCGATCAAGCGCGCGAAGAGATCCATGAAGGTATCTTCCGATACGAGCTCGCGCTTGACGAGGGTCCCCATCTCGTTGAGCCAGTTGCACGCGACCATTTCGGGATGCGCCGCCGGATCGACGAACCCGATCGTTTCGAGCTCGCGCCGGTAGGCCGGGTCCTCGAGACGCTGCGACAGGTGCTCCTGAACGTAGGTGAGCGCCGCCTGCAGCTCGGGAGCGCGAAAATCGTGCTCCAGCGAAAGCAAGGCCTGAAGCTGGTTGCCGGTCCGAATGTGCCGTAACTGAATGACTGCGGCGACGACGCTGATCAAAATCACGACGAGCGTACCGGCTTCCGCCATCGCGCTTAACTCTGCGGCAGTCGTCGCATTCATGGCCACCGTCATTCTCAGGCGCGCACCGCGGAGCCTGTCCCCCTAGACATCGCGGCGTGCGTGCGCAGAAGAGCGCAGATGCTCTCCCTCGCCTTCTCCGCAGCGATGCTCGGCATCGAGGGCTATGTCGTGCGCGTCGAAGCCGACAGCGCCGCAGGGTCGCCGTATATCGTGATCATCGGGTTGCCGGATCGCGCGCTCGGGGAGGCTCGCGAACGCGTGCGGGCCGCGATTCTCAACTCAGGCTTCGCCTATCCCGCGGGACGACTGCTCGTCAATCTCTCTCCCGCCGACGTTCGCAAGGCGGGACCGGCCTTCGACCTCGCTATCGCGCTCGCGCTGATCGGCATCGACGAACAAGTCGAACGGACGGCACTGAACGAGTTCATCGCGCTCGGCGAGCTGGCATTGGACGGCAAACTGCAACCCGTGAGCGGAATACTGCCGATGGTCATCGGCGCACGAAACGCCGGCTTCAAGAAGCTGATCGTGCCCGCGCTCAATGCCCATGAAGCCGCGCTCGTTGCCGGCATCGAACTCTACGCGGTCGATTCGCTGCGCGCGGCCGTCGCGGTGCTCGCCGGTCACGGCCTGAAGTGGCGGCGTCGCATCGCCGTTCCCGTGCTCGAACTCGAGGACGAATTCGCGCAGGGCGATCTCGCCGACGTTCGCGGACAGCTTGCAGCAAAGCGCGCGTTCGAAATTGCGGCCGCCGGCGGTCACAATCTCCTGCTCGTGGGGCCGCCCGGTTGTGGGAAAACCATGCTCGCGCGGCGCCTACCGTCGATCCTTCCGGCAATGTCTGCAAACGAAGCGCTCGAGGTGACGAAGATTTATAGCGTCGCGGGACTGCTGGTTGGCCGCGCCGGCATCGTGCGGGCGCGGCCATTTCGCTTTCCGCACCACACCATCAGCCAAACGGCGCTCGTCGGCGGGGGCGCACTCGCCAAGCCCGGCGAGATCTCGCTCGCGCACCACGGAGTGCTCTTTCTCGACGAGTTTCCGGAGTTCACTCGCAGCGCGATCGAGGTGATGCGACAACCTCTCGAAGAGGGAACGGTGACGATCGCGCGTGCCGCGGGAACCTTTACCTATCCGGCACGCTTCCAGCTCGTTGCGTCGATGAATCCATGCCCGTGCGGCTACCGCGGAACGCGCAGCGTCGAGTGCCGGTGCGACGACGCCATGGTCGCGAAGTACGTGAGCAAACTCTCGGGACCGCTCCTCGATCGCATCGACCTTCAGATCGAAATCGCGCGCGTGCCGTTCGACGATATGGTTCGCTACGAGGGCGCGGAGCGTTCGACCACGATTCGCGAACGCGTCGTCGGTGCGCGCGGACGCCAACGCGCGCGATTCGCCGATACAGGGTTTGCCTGCAATGCCGAGATTCCCGGCAACGCGATGCGCCGGTACTGCGCCCTCGACGACGCGGCGATGCGGCTGCTCGCGCACGCCAGCGCAAAGCGGCAGTTCTCAGCACGCGCGCTCGACCGGATCGCGCGAGTCGCACGCACGATCGCCGACCTGGGCGGCGCGGAAGCGATCCGCGCCGAGCACGTTGCCGAGGCAATCCAGTACCGCAGTCTGGAAAGGCTGGGAGCAGCAGCATAACGTAAAGAGACGCTCGATGCGACGTGCCGTGCTACTGCTCGCCGTATGCACCGCGTGCGTTCCGGCGTGGGCCGGCGCGGCCACCTCGCGCGCGCCGACGACTCTCGTCGATACCTTCGTGGGAACGTCGGGGACGCCGGCGGGCGGCCCGATCGACACCTTTCCCGGCGCCGACGTGCCGTTCGGCATGGTGCAATGGAGCCCCGACACGCCGTCGCAGAACGCCGGCGGCGGCTATGAGTACGCCGACCACGACATCACGGGATTCAGCCTGACGCACCTGAGCGGGCCCGGCTGCAACGTCTTCGGTGACTTCGGCGTGTTGCCGCTCGTCGGAGAGATTCCGGCCAATCCAGAGTCGGTGCGTCAGCCGTTCTCGCACGCGACCGAAGAGAGCGCGCCGGGATGGTATGCGGTCTCGCTCGGCGCTCCGTCGATTCGCACCGAGCTCAGCGTCACGGCACGCACCGGCCTCGCGCGATTCACGTTTCCGCCCTCGCCGCAAGCGAATCTGCTCTTCAACGCTTCCTCGAATCAGGCCGGCGTCACCGATGCAGGGATTCGCATCGATTCTCCCACGGAGATTTCCGGGTCGGCCTCGAGCCGCTTCTTCTGTGGTATGCCCGACCGGTATACCGTGCACTTCGTTGCGCGCTTCAACCGCGCGTTTGCGGCCTATGGTACGTGGAGCGGAAGGCAGCTCTCGAGCGGATCGAGCACATCGCAAGGTCCGCAAAGCGGCGCTTGGGTGAGCTTCGACACGACGAGCTCGCGCAGCGTGCTCGTCAAAGTCGGGCTTTCGTTCGTCGATCTCGCCGGCGCGCGCGCAAATCTGAATGCCGAAGGCGCGGGTTGGGATCTCATTGCGGTGCGAAACCGCGCGACGGAAGAGTGGAACGGAATGCTGCGCCGCATCGAAATCTCGGGAGGCACGTCCGAAGAGCAGCGCACGTTCTACTCGGCGCTCTATCACACGCTGCTTCATCCCAATGTCATCAGCGACGTCACCGGCTTCTACAGTGGGTTCGACAACCGAATCCACCGCGTTCGCACCGGCCACACGGAGTACGCAAACTACTCGGATTGGGACATTTACCGAACCGAGGTGCCGCTGCTCGCGCTGCTCGCACCCGGCGAGACGAGCGATATGATGCAATCGCTCGTCGACGCCGCGCGCCAGGAGAACGGCTGGCTACCGCGCTGGGCGCTCGCCAACGGTCCTACCAGCGTGATGGGCGGCGACTCGATCGATCCCGTCATCGCGGGAGCCTACGCGTTCGGCGCGCGCGATTTCGACGCGAGCGCCGCTCTCGCCGCGATGGTCAAAGGCGCGTCGACGACGGCCGGCGCACCGGGCCAAGGCTGGTACGTCCCGCGATGGGAGCTCGACGATGAGTACCTGCGCCGGGGATACGTCGTTAACACGCACACCACGTCGGTCTCGCCCGGCCCCAACGGCGCCTCGGAGACGCTGGAGTACGCGCTCGATGATTTCTCGATCGCGCGCCTCGCGTATGCGCTGCGCGATCGGCGAACGTACGCCGAGTTCATGCGCCGCTCGGGAAACTGGATGACGCTCTTCGACACTGCGACGGGGTGGATCGCGCCACGCGATCCCGATGGCGCGTTCATGCAGACGGCAATCGGTGAGAACGGACAAAGCGGCTTTCAAGAGGGGAATGCCGCGCAGTACACGTGGATGGTGCCGCAGGATTTGGGCGATCTCGTCGCCGCGATGGGCGGCACGACGCCAACCGTTGCGAAACTCGACGAGTTCTTCTCGCAACTTGACGCCGGACAAGACAAGCCGTACGCGTGGTTGGGAAACGAGCCCAGCCTCGGCTCGCCGTGGGTCTATCTCACCGCCGGCGAACCGTGGCGCGCACAGACCATCGTTCGTGAAGCGCTCACGACGCTCTACGGCGATCGACCCGACGGCCTCCCCGGAAACGACGATCTCGGAACGATGAGCGCCTGGTACGTCTGGTGCGCGATCGGCCTCTATCCGCAGAATCCCGCGGTGCGCTTTCTCGATGTCGGGACGCCGCTCTTCACTTCGGTGAGGCTGCACGCACCCGGTGGTCCGACGATAGAGATCAACTCGCCGCGCAGTTCCGACGAGAACGCCTACGTCGAAATGCTGCGCGTCAACGGAGGCGCAAACGGCCGAAGCTGGCTGGCGCTTCCGTTGCTCGGCAGCTTTCGCCTCGATCTTTCCGCCGGCGCAAGACCGAACGAACGATGGGCGAGCAGCGCCGCCGAAGCGCCGCCGTCGTATGCGACGATGCCGTTATCGTTGCCGCCCGCAACGGGCGCCTGGTTCGATCCCGCTTCGGTAACCGCCGCCCTGCGCGCGGGCGGCGAAACGCCGTTGCGGTTCGAGATTTCCAATCGCGACGCAAAGACGGCCGCAAACGTGACCTGGCGAGCGACGCTTCCCGATCGCCTTCACCTCGACGTCGTTCGCGGACACGCCGATCTCGAGGCGGGAGCGATCCAGAGCGTCAACCTGCACCTCTCTGCCGATTCGTCGCTTGCCGCGGGATATTACAACGGTCGAATCGACGGCGTCGCCGCAAACGGTGCGGCGCTCGAGCACCTCTCGATCAACGTTCGCGTCGCGCGTGGCGGCGAGCGTCCCGCACTCGCATATGCCGAAAATCTCTTCGGCAACAGCGTCACGCCCATAGATCTCACAACCGGCGCGACGGCTCCGGAGATCCGCGTCGGCGAAGAGCCGCGCGACGCGGCGCTCGGCCCGGACGGCACTCGGCTCTACGTTGCGAATCTAGGGAGCGCCACGATCAGCGTCGTCGATACGATCGCGAAGCGAACGATTGCGAACATCAAAGTGGGAGCTTCACCCGGCGGCCTCGCGCTGACTCCCGACGGCAAGACGCTCTGGGTTGCGAGCGGCGACGACGGAACGATCGCGGCGATCGACAGCGTCTCGTTAAAAGTCTCGCCGCCAATTGCCGTCGGCCGCAATCCGCGCGTAATAGCGATCGCGCCCGACGGCGCGACACTCTACGTGAGCAACCAGGGCTCGAACACCGTCACGCCGGTCGACCTTGCGTCGCGAACCGCACGAGCCGCGATCCCGGTAGGCGCACGGCCGAACGGTCTCGCCGTGACGCCCGACGGCAAACGGCTGTACGTCACCGACAGCGGCGATAACGACGTCCGGGCGATCGACCTCACGCACGATGGGCGCACGATCGCCCACATTCCCACCGGCGTCGATCCGATGCGCATTGCGATCTCGCCGGACGGGAGAATCGCATACGTTACCAACTACGCGAACTCGACAATTACGCCGATCGACCTGCGAACCGATAGCGCGGCGGCGGCGATCGGGGTCGGCGGCGCACCGTACGGTATCGGCATCGCATCCGGCGGACGGATCGCCGCGATCGTCTCGCACCGCGACAACTCCTGCGTTATTCTCGACCTCGAGAGCGGACGATTGAGCCGTCCGATTCCGCTGGGAATCGGGCCCTATACGATCGCGGTGCCCTAAGAGTCTGTCGAGTCGATTGAATCGAGTTGCGGGATCGCATCGCCGTCGAGAAAGACGCTCAGCTCGCTCGGCGAGAATTGCAGACCCGCCCAGAACTCGCCGAACTCGCCGTACCGCGCGCTCGCTTCGTCGAAGCGCATCTCGTAGACGAGCTTCTTGAAGACGAGCGGATCGTCGGCATAGAGGTCGACGCCCCACTCAAAATCGTCGAAGCCGATCGAGCCCGAGATGACCTGCGTGACGCGGCCGTGATAGGAACGCCCGACGACGCCGTGCTCGCTCATCATCTTGGCGCGCGCCTCGAACCCGAGGATGTACCAGTTCTGCACCTCGCCGCGCCGTTTGCTCATCGGATAGAAGCATTGATAGCGTCGGGGCGGGATCTTCGCCCAGAGGCGCGGCCCGATGTACGGACTCTCCGCTTGTTTGCGTACCAGCTCGTCGAAGCCGGCGATCCACTCGGGCGATTGCGGTGCGAGACCGCGCTGGCTCAGCTCGGCGTGGATCTTTCCGGTCGCGTCGTAGAGACCGAGCTCCAGGACCGAAACGTACGATCCTTGCGGGACGAGAAACCCGCGCAGCTCGAGCTTGTCGACAAGCGTCTGCGCGTAGGCGAGGCCATCGAAGGTGCGCGCGTAGTGCGTGAGCATGAGATCGCCCTTGTGGCCGACGACTTGCGTCAGCCCGACGTCGCCGTCGTCGCTGCCCTTGAGATGATCGACGAGGTCGGCGGCATGTCCGGCGTACTTGTCGCGCCGCTTCTCGGGCAACGCATCCCAGGCGCGGCGGTCAAACGCAAAAATACGGTGGAGAATCCACCAGCCTTCGAGCGATTCGGGAACGTTCGGGTCGCGCATAGCCTCCGGCGCTTTTAGTGGCCTGTAGCCACTTTCTAACGCGCCAACACTTTCGCGCGTTTCACCTCGGCCACGACTTCGGCCTCCAGCCGGTCGGGATGTTCGCGATACTTTGCCCAGAGCGGCGGGGTATGCGCGATGTCGTTGAGCACGCGCGCATAGACGGCATTGACCGGCGTCGGTACGCGCAGCTCGAGACCCGCCACGGCGACCGCGCCGTTGAGGACGTCGACTTCGGTCTGCGGCTTCGCGCGCCGAAGGTCGAGCAACAGTGACGGCGGCTTGGTGCCGCGCGCGCCGGCGATGCTGTGCGCCAGAAGCGTTCGCGAGAGAGGGCTCGGCAGTGAGGCAACGCCGAAGAGCGCACGCACCGGATAGCGCGGAAGGTCGATCGGCACGACGCGCATCGCCTGCATCACCGCCCGGACCTCCCGAATCATGCGGATCTCCAGCGTGAAGATCTTGTCGAAGTGCACGAACCGGTTCGGCAACACGTTGAGGATCGCGCAACTCGCATTCGCGACTACGTTGAGCGCGAGCTTGCTCCATTTCAGCGCTCGCCAGTCCTCCACGACCTTCACGGTCAAGCCCGTGCCGGCAAAGGTCGCTGCCAGCCAGTTGTACGCGTTTGCACCGGTCGGCGCCAGCGCCAAGCCGCCGTCTTTGGCCGGGCGAGCGTTCCCATCGCGATCGCGATCGATCGGCGTTGTGAGCGCGGCCGCGACGACGTTGTCGGCGCCGAAGGCGGCGGCGAGGCGTTCCTCGTTGCCGACGCCGTTTTGCGGCGAAACGAAGACGCATTTCTCGGGATACGCGATCGCCTTGCGCAGCGTCTCGATCGCGCCTTCGGTATCGTATGCCTTCGTCGCAACGATCGCGACGTCGGCGTCGTAGGCGCGCACGCCGTCGAGCGCCCGTGGCGCGTATGTGACCTCGACGCCGATATTGCGAAGGAGGTCTCCTAAGTACGTGCCGACCGCGCCTTTGCCGACGATGTATACGTTCACGACGAAACGCCCGTCGAGCCGAAACCGCCGTCGCCGCGTTGCGTCGGTGGCAGCTCGTCGACGATTTCGAACAAGGCGTGGGCGACCGGCGCGACGACAATCTGCGCGATGCGATCTCCGCGCCGAATGACGAATGGCTCGGTGCCGAAGTTCGCCAGTACGACCCGCACTTCGCCGCGATAGTCGGCGTCGATCGTGCCCGGCGAGTTCAAACAGGTAATGCCGGAGCGGATCGCAAGACCACTGCGCGGCCGGACTTGCGCTTCATATCCCGGAGGAAGTGCGATCGAGAATCCGGTCGGAACGAGTGCGCGTGCCCCCGGCAGGAGTGTCAGCTGCTCCCCAACGGCGGCGCAGAGATCGGCACCGGCTGCATGCGCGGTCATATATCCGGGAACCGGCAATCCTTCGCCCTGCGGTAGACGCTGGAGCGCGACGCGCACGTTTTGCATTGGGTAGTGGGATACTAGAGCTGCGCCAGCTCTTCCCGGAAGCTCTCGATATCGCGAAACGAGCGGTAGACGCTCGCAAACCGGATGTACGCCACCGGATCGAGCGCGCGCAGCGCTTCCATCAGCTTCTCGCCGACGAGGGTCGAGGCGACCTCGCTCTCGCCGCGAGCGAAGAGCTCGCGCTCGAGATCGGCAGCGACCGCCTCCATTCGGCCTTCGGAGATCGGCCGTTTCTCGCACGCTTTGCGCAGCCCAGCCAAAATTTTCTCGCGGCTATATTGCTCGCGGCGGCCGTCTTTCTTGACGACGAAGAGGCGAGGAACTTCCATCCGCTCGTAGGTCGTGAAACGGTGCTTGCAGCGCGGATCCAAACATTCACGCCGCCGCCGAACGACGGTCTCGTCGTCGCGTGAATCTACAACTCGCGTCTCACTCTTACGGCAGGTCGGGCAAGTCAGCGGAAACCCTCTTCCCACGGCATATCTTGTGGGTGCACGTATTATACGTCACTAGGGGTGGGTAACGCAAAAAGCCCCAACGCGTTCCTGTGCGTTGGGACCCTGCGCCGATCCAGCCGAGCTTGCGCTTAGGCTGCGCCGATTTTGAACATCTTGGTGCCGCAGACGGGGCATTTGCCTTCTACCGCGGGCCGACCGTTCTTCATCTGAATCTGGACTGCGTCTTTGATCTCGCGCTTGGCCTTGCACTTGACGCAATACGCTTCTGCTGCCAAATCTGGTACCTCCGGGGCCTCGCTATTCCGTGGCGGCTCAGGATTCCCCCCGCCTAGCGCTCAACCAAGAGCGAGTGATGGGGTCAGGTGGAGCCGACCTACGAGACGGGGGAGCGGATCGCGGCCGCTCGCGTGGGGCGCGGTTTCGAGGCAGCGGCGGCCGGGCTCTGGGTTTGCGGGCAGCTAGGCGGCCTAGGACGGCCGTGCGTCGCCGTTGGTCGGCACGCGGGCCGCAACCCCGTACGGAAGGCGCCTAGCCCACCGCTTTGCTGCCGATCTGGGGCGGGCCGGCTGCTGCATTCTCTCGGGCCTCGCGCTGGG
>JBAUYZ010000085.1:0-42228 GCA_049585055.1 Candidatus Cybelea sp.
GTCGGAACTCCGGCGGGTAGGATCGGGGCTGTCTTCGTGCCATTGGTGGACCTTTCTCCGCCAAGCGGAAAGTATCCACGAAACCGGGTCAGCTCCAAATGAGTCTTTAGCGTGGATTGGGGTATCGTTTTTGGCGTAACCGGCATGACCATCGGTTTGCTCTCGCTAGTTTACGCGCGCACGCTGGCCGCGCACGCCCAGCGCCAGGCCGATGCGGCGCAACTCGCAACGGCGCTTGAGCTCCAGCGGGCAATGGCCGAACGAATTTATCAAGCCCGAATGGATCTCGTTACGAACCCCGAAGTTGCAAAGGAATACGCCGAATCGAATCCGCATCTGCGCGAGCTTTACGGAGACCGCGGAACGCTTGCAGGGGTGGCAATCGTGCGCAATGCCATTGATGGGTTGCAAGACATGTACTTCCTGCGAAAGCAGGGCATCGTCCAAGATCATCAATGGCGAATTGGACATCATCATTCGCACCGATTTCGCGCATGCCGCTGACGCGCTCGATTTACGACAACGCGGTCGCGCGCGGCGCGCTCGACGCTCAGTTTGCTGCGTTCCTCCTACCCGTTTTTGACGGCAAGCCCTTAGGCGACCCGAGGGGTTCGTAACGTCCAAGCCGCGATCGCATTAGCATTCATGCGTGGTGGCGGTCATCTGGTGGATCCCGGTTGATCTTGATCCCCAAGAGTAAGTCAGTGCTAACATAGCGCTTGGGCCCGACAATCGGGCGTTAGCGGTGGCGGCGGGAGGTCCCAGGTCGCAGCGGCGCGGTGGGCGCGAGGCAAGACCGATCGACAAATCTGGACCGTCAAGTACGTGTTGCTTGCATGTCTCGCCGTGATCGCAATCGTGCTGGTGTTCTACAGGTTTTACAGGCCTTAAATGCAGCGGCGGCCTTAGCATCTATGCGGCCGCTGCAATGCTCGCAGGCTCCGTCGGTCGCCGGGGCTGATCGGCACTCCGGACACAAGCGGTATCAAGCAGGCTCTTTCGTCGACTCGCCCGAGAAAGCCAGCTCACGCTCGAGAACCGCAGTAAAGGCCGGCGCAGCCCGGGAATCCCCTACGGGCTTGGAACAACCGAAGGAGCGCCGCCGTTGAGTGGTCTGCGTTTGGCCCGTAGCGTCGCGAATGCATGCGCGGCGGCCGCGGTGCTTTCAGGCTGTGGCGGCCTTCCCCTGAGCTCGTCGAAGGGTCAGGATGACAGGACGCCGAGCGCCGCACTTGGCGCGATGAGCCAAGCACCGCAATCGGGTTCGGGCAGCTCGCCGATTCAGCACGTGGTCTTGATCGTCCAAGAAAATCGAAGTTTCGACAATTTGTTTGCGCTCTTTCCGGGCGCCGACGGTGCAACACAGGGCGTGATGAAGGTGCGGCGGCATCGCCGATGGGTGGACAAACAGGTGGTGCTTCAGCCGCACTCCTTGATCATGAATGCCGACATCCAACACTGTCATGCCTCCTTTGAAACTGCGTACGATCGCGGGAAGATGGACGGGTTCAACCTAGTGCACTTCGGCGTGTGCCACCACCCGGGCAAGACTGTCGGCGCGGTGCCGTATCAGTACGTCAAGCAAGATCAGATTCAGCCGTACTGGGATATTGCCGAGCAATGGGTTTTGGCAGATCACATGTTCCAGACGCAAGGCAGTGGCAGCTTCACCGCGCATCAAGATCTCATTCGCGGTGCAACTAGCATCGACCCGAGCGAGAGCATCGTGGACAATCCTGGCGCGCAGCCGTGGGGTTGCGACGCACCGGCCCAGACCCGGACCACTCTCATCACGTCTTCCGGTCACGTCCTGCTCGGCAAAGGGCCGTTTCCGTGCACCGATAGGTTTCCGGTGCCGGGATACTATCGGACGATTAGGGATCTGCTCGACGCCAAAGGAGTGTCGTGGAAGTACTACGTCCCATGCTTTAGCGCGTCTGACGGTTGCAAGCCCAACCGAAATTGCCCCGAGTGTGGCGGCGATGAATTGAACGCGTTCGACGTGATCTCTTCCGTCCGCTTTGGTGCTGAATGGAGCACGAACTTTGGGATGCCGGAGACTACGATCTTTAGCGACATCACCAGCGGCGCGTTGCCGGCCGTTTCTTGGGTCATCCCCGAAGACTACGAGAGTGACCACCCCGGAGAGCGCCGCGACAGAGGCCCGTCGTGGGTCGCCAGCGTGGTGAACGCCATCGGCCAGAGTACGTACTGGGACTCGACGGCGATTTTCGTTGTGTGGGACGATTGGGGCGGTTTCTACGATAATGCCGTGCCGCAACAGTTTGGAGATAACCTAGGCGGGCTGGGCTTTCGCGTACCTTGCCTAGTCGTCTCACCGTTCGCGATCCAAGGAACACCGAGCCAGGGCGGCTACATCTCGCACACGCAATACGAGTTCGGCAGCATCCTGAGATATATCGAGGACAACTTCGCTTTGGGTAGGCTCAATACGACCGATGCCCGCGCCGCAAGCATCGGCGACGTTTTCGATTACGCGCAGAGCCCGCGTGCGTTCAAACCGATTGCGTCGCTGTACTCGATAAAGGACTTTAAAAGCGAGCGGCCGTCGCTTCAGCACGGCGACCCCGAGTAGCGCGAACCGCGAAATGGTTACGTTAATGCGTTAACGGATCGCAACGCGCCGATTGGCCGTGGCGGTTTTGAAATTAAGTTTCCGACAATTGATAAGGGTCACCAGGAAGCGACGCAGGCGACGTTCTAAAGAACCTCAGACCTCTGGCGCGGCTTCTCCAACACC
Source organism: Candidatus Cybelea sp. (assembly GCA_049585055.1). Lineage (GTDB taxonomy): Bacteria > Vulcanimicrobiota > Vulcanimicrobiia > Vulcanimicrobiales > Vulcanimicrobiaceae > Cybelea. The sequence goes on from JBAUYZ010000085.1 coordinate 2,762, forward strand.
CGCAAGAGTCAGCGTTGAGAACCACGGGCGTCGGGACCTCGCGACAGTGGCTTCGCAAACCAACCACTACTTACAACACTCTCACAACATCTAGCATGCGAGGCCCCCAATGAATTTCGCCCATACCGCGCACCGTGTCGTCTTTCTCAGTCGCACTGCGTTCGTAGCCGCCGCTCTCCTGGGTGGATGTAATGGCGGTGCATCTCTTCCCGGCTCGGCAGGCTCGAACTCGCCGGGTGCCAGTCGTTCGCCCTCAAGCGATCCGTCCTCGTCGCACCGCAAACATCGTCACCGGTCAGCGCCCAACGTAACGGTCACGATTAATCCGTCGCAAGTCGGACCGGCGATGAACGTTTCCGATCTTGGCGTCGGCATGGGCGTATGGTACAATTTCACGCTCCCAGGCATCGCGCAAGCATTCCAAAATGCCAACTTAACCATCACGCGATTCCCCGGCGGCGCTCAAGGCGACATCTACCATTGGCAAACTGACACCGATGGGCCCGCCGGCACGCCGTGCGCCGGCAGCGCCAAACGGGCTTCGACGTTCGACGCGCTCATGCAAGGCATCGCGATCCCAGCGAATTTGCGCGTCAACGTTACGCTTAACTACGGAAGCAACGCCGATTGCACCGCCGGCGCCGATCCAAGCGAAGGCGCTGGGTTGATCGCGTACGCACAGCAAAAGGGCTACAACGTCGTCTACGCAACGATCGGCAACGAACAATACGTACCAGGCGCGATCGACTGTCGCCAGCCCGGTTGCGTGTCGTCGCGCGACCCGTACCAGTACTCGGCAAACGAACCGGCGTTCTACGACGCCGTCAAGCAGGCGAATCCCAATGTCAACGTTTGCGTGGATGCGAATCTGCAGAACAGCAAGAGCAAGTGGAACGTGACCGTATTCCCCAATGCAAAATATGATTGCATCGAGGTTCATTATTATCCGCAACGGCTCACGACGAGCGATTCGTTCCTGCTCTACGACGCCATTCCGCAGTTCACGACAGACCTCAATGCCATAAAAGGCGCACTCGCAACGGCCGGCCATCCCAATACGCCGATCTATCTGGGAGAGATCGCGTCGCAACTGGGTCCGTACGGCAAGCAGTCGCAGTCCATCGTGGGCGCGTTATACACAGGGATGGCGATCGGAGAGGTCGAGCAGGACGGCCTCGCAGCAATGACCTGGCATATCGGGTTGGGATCCTGTAACGCGCCGAACCGAGGCGGCGACTTTGGTCAGGACGTTTATGGATGGCAAAACTACGGCGGAGCGATGATTTTTTCCGATGGCCCAGGCAACAGTTGTCCCGCAAAATCTGCAGCTAACACGATGCTCGCGACCGGCAGCGCCTTCTTAACCGGCTCCTATTTCGTTCACGCTGGGGAGAGCATGCTCGCGGCATTGGTCACGGGATCGGGCGACGTTCGGGCCTACGCCGGAACGTACAAGGGCGGCTACGCTTTCATGCTCTTCAATCTCAGTCAAACCGACACCCAAGACGTGGCGGTCAACATCACCGGTAAGACCTCGGGAAGCGGCGGAACCATCGTTACGTACGATAAGGCAATCTACGATCAAAGCCAAAACAACGTCTGGAGTCCGCCGAGCGTCACGGCGTTAGGGAGCTGGAGTAACAACGTGGACGTCACTTTACCACCCTGGTCCATGGTCGTCGTCCAAACCCAATGAAAATGGTTTGAGTTCCGGGCACCGACATCAACGGGGTTGGTGACCCGGAGGCGACAAAAGAAGCAGGGCCCGCTTCATGCACGGCTAACATCTCATTGGTCCGAATCCCGTCCCTTGCGCTTCAGGAGGCGCGGCAGATGAACACTCTGACCTTGAGCCGTTATGCGTTGGCCGGCTCGGTTATCGCGATACTTGCAGGCTGTGGAGGTGGGAGCGCCGCCAGCACCGTTCCCTCGGTAGCTTCAGCCTACGATGTACTTCCACATCACAAAACGTTTTACTATACCGGTAACAGGCAGTCATTCATCGTGCCGACCGGCGTCAAGAAACTCACGATCGTTGCCCGCGGCGGTATGGGCGCGGGTCCAACTTCGAGCGGCGGCGGACGCATGGGCCGCGTGTTCGCCATTATTCCGGTCACGCCGGGAGAGCAGCTCTACGTGTTCGTGGGCGGTGCAGCGAAGGGACAGGCCGCCGGCTTTAACGGCGGCGGTAATGGCGGCTCCTCAGTCTATTGTGAGTGCGCCGGATACGGAGGTGGCGGCGCGTCCGACCTACGGCGGGGCGGCTATAAGCTGACGGATCGAATTCTTGTTGCCGGAGGCGGCGGAGGCAACGGCGCAAACGGCGACGAGCCGTCGTCCGATATCGGGGGAAGCGGCGGAAAGGGAGGCAGCAGCAACGCCGGCTCCGGAAGCGCCGGCTCTGGCGACGGCGCCCCAGGTGGCGGCGGCGGCGGCGGAACGCAAAGTAACGGCGGAGCGGGAGGCGCCGGCGGAGGCGGAAGCGGAGGTTCAGGCATCGTCGGATCGCTGGGCGTAGGCGGCGACGGCGGTACTGGCAGTTCGCAAGGATCCGATGGTGCCGGCGGGGGTGGTGGCGGCGGCGGCTATTATGGCGGCGGCGGTGGCGGCGCCGGGTCGTACTCCTCTTCCGATGACGACGAAGCCGGTGGCGGCGCCGGCGGCGGCTCGTCTTACATCGAATCCAGCGCCATAAAGTACCGCGCCTGGGAAGGCTGGAAGAGTAAAGTTCCCAGCGGCCTCGTGGTCTTCAGTTGGCAATAAACTCGGTTGCGGCAAGAGTATAGGTTTCGGCTGACGATTACTAAGACGTTCGGTTAGATTTTTAGAAGACCGCGTCCGGACTCACGGCGATCGGTCAGTTGCCCGCGTTGGTCGAGAGCTTCGTCGTCAGCGATTTGCCATGCGGGTAATCGAGCTGCTGGACGACAAACTCGCCGCCCGTCTCGACGCTGACGTACAGTTTGGTTTCCTTCTTGCTCAACGAGAGTCCGAAGGCTGTGCCGGCAGTCACACCAATCCTTTTCGACGGTTCGGTCTGACCCGCGCGGAAGACGTCAATCGTCGAACCGTACTCATTGACGATGACAATATTGCCGGAGCGATCGACGGCCAAAGCTCCCGCGCCGCTCACGTCGAGTCCGAGATCGTTCCCGGTAGTGGATCCAGGCGCAAACTCCACGACGCCGGTCCTTTTCGAACCGCCAAGATACGATACGTAAAGGTTGTCGGAGCGATCGATGGCGAGATACTCCGGCGACCCCGCGATCGGGATGGTCAGCGACGGTGACGTGTGGCCTTTCGGATAAACGGTGATCGACTCGCTTCCTGTATTGGCGCAGTAGACCGTGCCGGCGGCGTCGACGGTAAGACCGGTCGGCGTATCGATGCCGGTGCTGATCGTGAGACCCGGCGTCGTTGCGTGTCGCTTATATTCGGTGATCGTGTTGTTGCCGATGTTGGTTGCGTAGACGGCGAACGCGTTGTCTACGAAAAGCCGCTCCGGATTCGAAAGGCCGCTGGTGATCTGGCCCTTCTCCGGCGGATTGGTGCCCTTCGCCGGATAGATTGTAATCGTGTTGTTGTAATAGTCTCCCCAATAGATGAGCGCTTTTCGTCGGTTTACGTCCGGCGCGACCCAGCCCGATGGCCTAGTACGATGGCTCGATACCTGGCCGAAACCCTCGGAGAGCAGCTGGCTCCGGCGAACGTTTGCCGTCAGCGAAGCGCCGAGCTGGGTGTTGCCGGACGGTGCGGAAGAATTCGTGGAGCAACCGGCGACTGCGGCACCGAGCAGCACGATTGATACGAACCAGCGCGTGAGCGCTGGCGTTCCGCGGATCGCGCCGCAGCGCCATCAGGGCTCTGGCCGAGCGGCTGGCCCGAACCAAGTGCTTGGGTTTCTTCTATTCGCGTTTAATCTCGCGAAGATCGCGGTGGCGGCCCGCAGCTCCGCAATCGCTCCACCGAGCGATCCGTTAGCCTCGCCGTTCGAATGCGAAAGTGGGCTAAGCGCGTTTTCGGCCCCGTCGGCGAGCTATTGTAAGGCCCCGGATACGTCGGGAGCATACACTGCGCTGTACTGTTCGGTCCCACAAATCAGCGCGCCGACGCGGGGAGCAGTTCTAGATCCACCGGCTTGCGCCACGCGCGCAGCGCAGCCTCCGCGTCGTAACGCTTGCAGAAAAGCACGTAGTCGACGAGAGGGGAGCCAACTGTAGTATAAAGTGTAATACAAACTGTGGCACCGCCACTTCAATGCGAGACATCCGCGAGAAAAACACCGGATTACGTCGCAAGTCTTGTATCGAACTTACGCAATAACCGTGATATACTGCAGCGATGAAGCACGCACATCTCTTGAGCCTTGCCTTGCTCGCTGGACTTAGCGGCTGCGCGCAAAACTCGGCGACGACAAACGGCGGCCCTCCCCAACTACCTGGGACTTCGCAGGCCGATAGCCATAGAGGCCTTCGACGCGCCACGATGCAGACGCAGATACAACACGTCGTAATCATCGTTCAAGAGAATCGAAGCGTCGACAACCTCTTCCAATTTCTTCCCGGCGCCAATACCCAGTCATACGGATACGGCTCGCACGGGAAGCAGAAGATCCAGTTGCAGTCGGAGTCCCTTACCGCGCCCTACGATTTGGGTCACTCCCATGCAGACTGGTTGACTGAGTACAATAAGGGTGCGATGAACGGCTTCGACGGGGAACTCTGCAAAGGCACTTGCCCAAAGGACGCAGCCTTCGCTTACGTCCCCCAAAGCGAGGTGCAACCGTACTACTCATTGGCCGAAAGCTACGCATTTGCCGATAACATGTTGCAGACCAATCAGGGTCCAAGCTTCCCCGCGCATCAATACCTCGTCAGCGGTACGTCGACCGTGAGCGACGCTTCGCCAAATAAGGCAGCCAACAACCCGGCATCCCCGAGCGGCGCGCTCGTAGGTGGTTGCGATGCTCCGACGGGATCGCTCGTCACGGTCATAAATCCAGCAGGCGGCGAACCGCCGTCGCTCAAGACCTACCCGTGCTTTCAGCGTCAATCGATCATGAACGAAATGGATGCGGCGGGAGTCACCTGGAAGTACTATCAAGCGACCAAGGGCTCCGGCATCTGGAACGCGCCCGATGCCATTTACTCGATTTGGTCGAACAAGGCGGAGATGGCGGCCAACGTCGTCACGCCGCCGTCACAGGTACTCACCGACATCGCTAACGGTCAGCTGGCGAACGTGGTTTGGGTGACGCCGACGAAGGCGGCGTCGGATCATCCCAAAGACAACGATGGTTCTGGCCCGTCCTGGGTCGCCTCCGTCGTAAACGCGATCGGGCAGAGCCAATACTGGAGCAACACCGCAATCTTCATCACGTGGGATGACTGGGGTGGATTCTACGATCACCTAACGCCGACGATTTACAACTCCTTCGAGCTGAGTTTCCGTGTACCCCTGATCGTTGTCTCACCCTATGCGAAGACCGGTTACGTTTCGCACACTCAGCACGAGTTCGGCAGCATCTTGAAGTTCACCGAGGAGACTTTCAATCTCCCATCGCTTGGAACCACCGATGCCCGTTCCGACGATCTTTCCGATTGTTTCAGCTTTTCGCGCGCGATGGTGAAGTTCAAGCCGATTCACGCGAAGCACCCGGCGCGCTACTTCTTCACGCAGCGCTCAGAGGAACCGGTGAACCAAGACTAGCTCCCCGGCGCTATAGCTCCAGATCGCGCGAGTGCGCCACCTCGTAAACTCGTATGCTCGGCGGCCCTTGGAGGCACTCCGTGAACTCCTTAATGAACTCCTGAAAGTGCGACGTTTGGAAGTGGAAATCGAGGGCCGACTGGTCGGCCCACTCCTCGAAGAATAAGAACTCGTTCTCTCCCGAGAGTCGCTCGTGCACGTCGTACGCGATGCATCCTGCCTCCGCCTTGGATGGCGTGGTCACCGCGGCTACTAAACGGAGCATTTCGTTCCGGCGCTCCGGCTTCCCGGAACACTTTGCGGCGAGAACTAACATCGCCGCGCTTACCAGTTCGACCATGGGTCGACGGTTACGGGATCTGCAGCCAAACGAATCTCCTTTGAAATAGAATTTGAAAGAGTAATCAAAGCCTCTTCCGAGCTTGCCCGCTTTAACCTGCGCACGGCGAGCGAGTAGGCTTTGGGAATGTTAAGCAGAGTCGTTTTCGCGCGTAGGCGTGGGAGATTGTCTGCGGATTCTCAGCTTTTGCAAGGGAACGCGTGCCATGCTGCTTGCGTTACTAGATTGCGAAAGGAACGGATGACAGTGCGCTTCACGATCATTGCCGCGGTGGCGGCGGTTGCTGCGTTAACGGCCTGCACCGAATCGAACTCGCTGCCGCCGGGAACGGCCAGCGCGTCATGCCGGTCGCACGCTCAGCAAAAGTTTTCGAGCGCGCTGCAAAATTCGAGCGTGCCGCAAAGCGGAACGGCCGTGGCGCAGCGCGCGACGGCCGCGCAGTTAGGACTCTGGCCGCGAGAAGGTCCTTCAACTCGCGTCTGCGGCGATGTGGGCGCGGGTTTTGCGCGCTGCCAAGCCTGGCTGCGTACCGACGTTCAGGGAGCCATTGCGCCGAACACGCCGGGCGGCTACGCTCCCGGCGACCTGCAGACGGCGTACGGGTTAACGTCCGACAGCAAGAATAAGGGCGACGGTCAGACCGTCGCAATCGTCGACGCATACGACGATCCGAACGCGGCCTCGGATCTGGACGCATACCGCTTGCAATACGGGCTGCCGGCGTGCGCCGGCTCCAATGGATGCTTTACCAAACAGACGTATACCGCGCAAACGAATACCGGATGGGCCGGGGAAGAATCGGTCGACGTTGACATGGTCTCTGCAATCTGTCCGAACTGTAAGATTCTCTTGGTAGAAGCAGCCTCGGCGAGCATCGGCGATCTCAGCACCGCGGAACGATACGCAACTGCCCATGCCGACTACGTCAGCAACAGTTGGAGCGGCAACGAGGGAACGAAAACGTACGACGACGACTACAAGGGCAGCTGCGGAGCGATTACTGCCGCGACGGGTGACAGCGGTCACAACGCCACGGCGCAGTGGCCCGCCATACTCCCGAGCGTCATCGGCGTCGGCGGCACGAGCTTAACTTCGATCAGGCCGCGCGCGGAGACCGCATGGTTACGTGCAGGGAGCGGCTGCAGCAAAATTTACGACAAGCCTAGCTTCCAGCGCGCTCTGAACACTACGTGCTCGATGCGCGCAGAGGCCGATGCCTCGGCCGATGCGGATCCTCACACGGGGGTGGCGGTTTACGACACGTTCCACCAGCGCGGCTGGCTCGTCTTTGGCGGCACCTCGGTCGCCACGCCGATCGTCGCAGCAGCCTTTGCACTGGCAGGAAACACCGGCGCGAATCCCATGGAAAACCTCTACTCGCACAACTCGAGCTTGAATGACGTCACGTCCGGGCGCGACGGCGCCTGCGGCGCGCCGCTCTGCACTGCCGGTCAGGGGTGGGACGGTCCCACCGGACTCGGTAGCCCTAAAGGCACGGGGGCATTGTAATCGAGGTCGAATCGCCGCTTCATCTGGGGAATCCCGGCTTAAGACGCAAGGGAGAATCGGATGAAGACTTCAGATTTTAGCCGCTCCGCGGTAGGCGTCTGCGCAGTCGTTGCGATGCTCGCGGGTTGTGGCGCCCTTCGACAAGCTCAGGATGACACGCAGTCGGCGCTCAACCCGAGCGTGCTCGACGCTTCGACCTCCGCGCTGGGCATTGCTACACGGCACGGCTTCGTGTTCAGCTTCGATCGCAGGGACGGCGCGTATCCCGATGCGGGCTTGACCGACGTAAACGGAACGCTCTTCGGCACGACCTACCAAGGCGGCTCGAAGCGCGACGGAACGGTCTTCAGCCTAACCGCAGACGGCCACCAGCGCGTGCTCTATGCCTTTGTGGGCGGTCCCGACGGCTCACATCCCAATGCAGGTGTGACGAATCTCGGCGGGACGTTGTATGGCGCGACCAATACCGGCGGCACGAACGTCTTCGGAACGATCTTCAGCGTGACCACCGATGGCACGAACGCGTTCTCTACAGTTTCAAAGGCAGCGGCGACGGCGCTTTCCCCAACGGGCTGACCGTTCTGCATGGTGCGCTCTACGGCACGACCTTTGGCGGCGGCACAAACGGCAACGGAACGCTCTTCAGCATAAGCGCCGCCGGCGCGGAGCGTATGCTCTACCGGTTCGGAGGCGCGCCTGACGGTGCGAATCCACGGGCATCCTTGACCGCCTTGAAGGGTACGCTTTACGGCACAACGGTCGGGGGCGGGACGAACGGTTGCGGGACGAATGGTTGCGGAACCGTCTTCAGCGTCACGAGCGCTGGAAAAGAGCGCGTGCTCTACAGTTTTAAGGGTGGCAACGACGGCGCGAATCCCTACGCGGGTTTGACCGTCGTGAACGGTTCGCTTTACGGCACAACGTACTACGGTGGCACGAGCAACTCAGGAACGCTCTTCAGCATAACCACCGCTGGAAAGGAAAGCGTGCTCTACAGCTTCAAGGGCGGAAGCGACGGCGCGAAACCTTTTGCGCGCGTGACGGACCTCAACGGTACCCTCTACGGCACGACGGTTTCGGGCGGCGCGAGCGGCGATGGAACGCTCTTCAGCATAACGCCCAACGGTAAGGAGCGCGTGCTCCATGCCTTCGGTGGAACGCCTGACGGCGCGAACCCCCAGGCGGATTTGACCCTTCTAAAGGGTACGCTGTATGGCACCACGTTGAAAGGCGGCACGCACGGCGTAGGGTTGGGAACCGTTTTCTCGTTGACCCCGTAGCAGCTTCGGGAGCGAAAGCTGGACTTGCCCGGCCGGAACGATCCGGGAACGCTGATCCCCTACGCTAGGACGTATGGAACGCTTTACGTCACTCAGTGCCGCTTTGATTGCGGTCGCGCTGCTCTCCGCCTGTTCTGCCGCCGGCGAGCAGGCCGCAAATCCGACCTTGCCCGTTACCGCGATCACTCCCGCCAGGGTCCCGGCAGACCTCTTTGTTAGTGATCTTGGCAACCGTGCGGTCGAGATATTGAAGAATCGAAGGTGGAAAAATATAGGGGATATTCCGACCGGCTACTCGACGGGTCCCGACAGAAGCTGGGTCGACAAACTCGGCAACCTCTATGTCACGATCCCGTTCGCCAAAGAGATCAACGAATACGCGCCGGGCACAACGACGCCGAGCTTCACCTACAGCGCGAAAATGCAAGAATCGGAAAGCGTTGCGACCGATAAGCATGGCAACGTCTACGAGGGCGACGTTACCGGTCACTTCGTCAACGAATACCAGAGCAATACGAACTCCGTGTTAGCGACGTGCTCGCCTGGTGGTGAAGTGCTGGGTGTCGCCATTGATGCTCGTGGGGACGTATTCCTGAGCGTCTATGTCAGCAGCATCGGAGAGATCGTGGAGTGTGCGCGGGGACTCAGTGGTTGTAACGAAACGGTGCTCGGTCTGCCGGTCTCATTCCCGACCGGGATGGCCTTCGATTCGAGCGGCAACCTTCTGGTCTGCGACGAGTTGAAGTCTCAGATCGACGTCGTTGCGCCGCCCTTCACGAGCGCTACAAGCACGCTCGGGTCGGGCTGGCTGAGCCCCTTTAGCGTTACCATCAATAAGAAAAACACTCAAGCCTACGTCGACGACGTCGGAAACGGATTCGTTCGCGTACTCAACTATCCGAGCGGCACCCTCGTGGCGACGCTTGGCAGTGCCAACGGGCTCTCGTCGCTTCTCTACGGAGCTGTGGACGGACAGAACTACGTCCCATAGCGCATCCGAAGCCTGCGGTTAGGTGTCGAGACGAATAACTGCTTAAATTGGGAGCTAGCTATGAAATGGGTCTTTGAGCCAGGGCACACTGCCGCCGAGTTCCGGGCGCGGCATATGATGGTCACGTGGGTGCGCGGCTCGTTCAAAAACGTTGCGGGTACGTTGGAGTTCGATCCCGCCGACCCGCGGAAGCTCGCGGTCGAAACGGTGATCGACGCGTCGACGTGTTGGACCGGTGTCGACGCGCGCGACAATCATTTGCGCAGCGGCGACTTCTTACACTGCGAGCAGTTCCCGCAGATTCGCTTCAAAAGCACTGGCGTCGAGGAGGTCGGGCCGGTTGATTACCGGGTAGCCGGGGACCTAACGATTCGCGGCGTCACGCGGTCGGCAATACTTCGCGTGCGCTATCTCGGCACGTGGGAGACACCTTGGTGGGAAGACGGCGTCGACAAGGGTCCCAAGACGCGCGCGGGGTTCGCAGCCCGAACGGAGATCGACCGTTACGACTTCGGCGTTAATTGGAACGACACGATGCCTGGCGGCGGCGTCGTCGTGAGCCCGCGCATCGACATCGCGATCGACGTCGAGGCTATCCGCGTCTGAGCCATCACTATCGAACGGCGATGCGCGAGGGGGCACCGGGCGTGAGCCAACGCCACTACGAGTGACGCGCGCGGCGTTGACCAACCTCAGGAAATCTTGACTATTGGCGCGTACGTAGAGGCCAGCCCAAGGTTTGCGAGGAGGTTTCCCATGGTTCGAAAAGTCGACATACTAGCGCTCGTTGCCGGTCTCTCGATACTGGCCGCATGCTCGTCTGGACAACCGACATCTCAGGCAGGGTTCTCTGCCGTGCCGCCCGGGCAACAGGGACGTATTCCCTTAGCGATCACGCCGGACAAGGACTGCGCCGGCGCCGGCGGGGTCACGGTTGCGCCGTGTCCGGTTCGACTGACGCGGCACACAAAATCGGGGATCATCGTCACGGTAAGCGGCCCGGGCGTCGTCAATTCCTACCTCGGCCGGATCAACGGCTGTTTTAATGGGCGTCGTTGCTACAACGCCGAACGTGTCGGCAGCAGCGAAACGCAGTGGCTGATCACCTCCGGACGGTCGTGCGGAAGGGCCGACGTCGAGTTCGACGGGGTGAACGCGAGCGGCGGAAGAGTGGGATACTATTTCTTGAAGGTCGCCAACAAGTATTGCCGGTAGGTATCCCGGCAGCTTCCCCGGCTAACCCGCCTGCGCGCGGGGCCGAGATTAACGTTAGGGCTTATTAACGTGGACGTCGTATTCGCATACTTTAAGCTTTGTCAAAACCTTCGATTGGCCGTTGGCAAAGACGAGCTTCACGTCATGTAGCATGCTCGGACAGTGCGCGTACGAAGTCTGCTCAAACTTGATATAGAAGTAATGTCCGGGCGCAACGGGAGTCGATAGATCGTTGATGCCCCAGTAGTCTTGGCGCGAATCCTTGTCGTACAGCTCTTTAATCGGCACCGAGGTGTCGTTATAGATCTTGAATACAACCGAATTTGCTGCATCGGCGCGAGGAACGAGAAATAATTGTGTCGCCGCGCCGATTGCGAGCGGCGCTAGGACGGATTTGATCAGAACCTTAGCCATGGGCGAGAAGTTCGACGCTGAGGCGAAAAGCTCTTCGGGAGGCGAGGGCGACTCAAGCGTCGAGGATAGGGTAAGATCGTACAGATGCTCGAGGCAGTTCTGCTCGATATCGACGGCACGCTCGTCGTCAGTAATGACGCGCACGCAAAAGCATGGGCGGAGGCGTTGCGGGAATTCGGTTTCGACGTACCGTTCGACAGGATTCGGCGTTGGATCGGAATGGGCGGCGACAAGATTCTCCCGCTGGTCGATTCCGGCCTCGACGACAAGCACGAGCCCGGCATCTCAATCCTAGAAAAACGGCAGCAGATTTTCCTACATCGTTTCGCTCCAAACCTAATGGCTACGCCCGGAGCACTGGAGTTGCTTGATTTCCTTCGCACGGCCGGCGTGCTGCGGGTCGCCGCGACCTCCGCGAAACGCACAGAATTCGAGGCGATCACCAAGGCCGCCGGGTTTTTTGGCGAGATCGATCGCGCAACGACGGCCGACGACGCGGATCGTTCGAAGCCCGACGCCGACATCGTGCGCAGCGCGCTCGCGAAGGCCGGGGCAGACCCCTCGCATGCGCTCTATCTCGGCGACACCCCGTACGATATAACCGCAGCTCATAAGGCCGGAGTCAGAGTCGTTGCACTCCGATGCGGCGGTTGGAGCGACGACGAGCTCGCGGAAGCGGACGAAGTGTACGACACGCCCGCCGACCTCTTGAGCCGCCCGCTCTTAGGGCTGCTGAGTTGACGTCGACGTCGTGCTGCTCTTTTGCTGCTCCGTGCCGGCGCCCGGCTGCGTGATCGTTGTCGTGCTGTTGGTGGTGGACGTCGTATTCCAGGGATGCCAGTAAAAGAGGACGACGAGAACCGCGACCACTACGATCGCAATGCCGACCACCCACGCGACCGGTCCCGATGGGTCGCCTTTTTTTACAACTACCGTGCGTTCTTCATTCATAAGCTAAGCCTCCGGAAGCTCTTGTACCATCCTTGCGCGCCGCCAAAACCTACCGGGCAGGCTGCAGCCCTTCCGAGCATAGGGTCGACGCCCCGGAGGGTTTCCCGTTTACGTCGCTTCCGTAATGAAAGTGACGGTCTATATACGCGTCCGTAGGCGCCGGGCACGTGCGGGATCGAAGTGCGGATCGATCTGCTTCTCGAGCTCGTATTGTAGTCTCTCGAACGCGGTGGGGTCTTTTCCGTAGATGTATTGGCGCGTGTTGACTAAGAACGCGTAGTTGCTGCCGTTGGGGAGCTGCTCGGCCCAGGTATTCGTGCCGGGCATCGAACCCTCGCGCGCCCAATCCGCGCCGGGCTGCGGCGTACCGACTCCCCAAATCAAGTATTCGTTCATGAACTTGAGCATCGAGTCGGCATTGGTTGCCAACGCTGCGGCACCGCCCGCAACTTCGAGCACCATGTCGTCGCCGCCGTACGGGTACGGGTACTCTTTTTTCGAGAGCACGTAAACGGCCGACAACCCCTTGGAGGCCGAATAGTATTCCTCAACCTCGTCTTTTAACCGCGCGCCGACGGTTGGCGACATCAGCACATTGCGTGCGCCGAGCCGACCGGCAACGTGCTTTGCGATGTAATCCGCGAAGCCCATCCCGGATGCCTTTTCAATAACCATACCGAGCACGGTGTAGCAGAAGTTGCAGTAGGCGTAGATCGTTCCCGGAGCCTCCTGCAATGGCTTGGAGAGCTGGTAGCGCACGTAATCGACTTGCCCAACGGTCTTTTTGAGATGGAGCGCCAACGAGATCTGACGCATCTTGAAGGTCGGATCGTAGTAGGGTGACTTGCTGTCGTCCCAACCCGACTTGTGCGCAATCATATCCTCGATCGTGATATCGTAGACGCGTTTATCGACCTTCGCGCCCTTTGGAAGCGGTTTCGTGATGCCCAGATACGAAAAAACTTTTGCGTTCGGATCGACTCGCTTCGCCTCGATCAGATTGTAGAGCGCGCCGTCCGTCCAAGCTTTCGTATTGCTGGCAAGCCGCATGATGGTGCCCGGCGTCGTGGTTGACCGGGCGAGGCCGCGATAGGTATATGCGTGGGAAAACGTGGTCTTCCCCTTGACGGAGACGGCGAGCTGCGCGTTGGGAACGTGCTGGGCGACCATGAAGCGTACGACGAGATCGTCGAGCCTGGAATCGCTGCCCGGCCCCTGAATCGAGATTTTCGATCCTTGCGTTGCCGCCTCGAATCGAACCAGCGGCGGTGCGTAGGCGTTGCCGCCAAAACCGCGCGCGACGTTGCATCCAACCAAGGCTGCGATTGCCGCCACGCTGACGATGGGGTCGCGTACGTTCACGACGGCTACTGCGTCGGAATGCAGAAGGATGCCTTTCGCGCGCGCCGGAATAGCTCCAATTGCTTTTGACTTCATAAGGAGGCGCAATGCACGTTTTTAGTCGGCGCGCGAGTCTTGCTTTTCTCGCCCTCGCGCTTGCGGCATGTTCGAACGGCGCGGGGAGCTCCATCGCGCCTTCAACGGTATCCGATTCGTCGCAATCCGCAGCACAATCATCGCTCGATCGGGTGCTCGACTCCGCACCCGAGGTTGCCGGAGGCCACGCGGTAATACACCCACTCTCTATTCACGCAAGGCCGAATACGCCGGCAATCCTGATCAACTTCGTTTCGAACGGACCGGCTCAAGGCGGCGTACCGTGCATCGCTTGCGTCTACGGCGCGTCGAGCAACGATACGATCGGACTAACTGGACCCTCGAGCTATATCCCAGCTGGAGCGAGCGTCACGTGGCAGTACTCGATATCCTTCACGGACATCAACTACAAGGGCAAGTGCAAGGTCGCGTGGGCGATTACAACGTCGAAGAAAACCCTGGATAGTTTCTCGGCTTCGTTCAAGCTCACGAGTACGGGCGGCTTCGTTCTGTACGCGCTCAATCGCGTTCGGCCGAAGTATTCGGGCCCGGCGACCTTGACCGGCAAGGCTACCTGCGGAGCGGAGCACCCATCACTGCAGGCCCCGCTCGCGTTCCAGTAGCGTGCGGAAGTTCGTCAGCCGGCCGCTCGTACCGGCCGGCGACGGCTTCCTCACGGCCGCAAGCGGGAGCGAGCCGCCGGTCCCGCGGGCGTTCGAGTGGGAGGACCGGGAGCTCGTAATCGCGGCAGTGATTCGAACCTGGCGCTCGACCAAGACCGACCGCGGAGATGCGTATCTCAAGCGCCACTGGTTCGAGCTGCGAACCGCCGCCGGCCCGACGATCGAAGTCTATTACGACCGGCAATCGCGGCGAGGCGCGTCGCAATGGTGGCTTTACACCATCGACGAGTGAGCCGGAAGCACCGACCAGGGGGAAGCCCCGGCGAAACCCAATCTGCCTAACATGAAGCTCTTCGCGCCGCTTTTTGCGGTGCTGGCCGTCGCGGCTTGTACCGCGGGCGGGAGTTCCGACTTGCCGGGTGCGGTTGGGGCCATGCCCGAGTGGCAGGCAAAGCATCTTGCGAGGCCCGCGTGTCCGTTTGTCGTCGGTGTGCCGGTCTGCATGGCGCTGATCGAATCCGAACACGTTAACGGCGCGGCCGTCGCGGGGTGGGGACCGCAGGATCTCCGCGCGCGCTATCGTCTGCCGTTCTCGTCGACGAACGGTGCTGGACAAATCGTCGCGCTCGTCGATGCTTACGATAATCCGAACGTCGCATCCGACCTCGCCGCGTATCGCGCGCAGTTCGGACTCGGCACCGCGAAGTTCTACAAGTACAACCAGCAGGGCGAACGGGGTAACTATCCCGCCGCGCAATACGGGTGGGGTCTCGAGATCGATCTCGACGTCGAAATGGTATCGGCCGTATGTCCGGCCTGTACGATCGATCTCGTCGAGGCGAAGAGCATGTCGATCCAGGATCTGGAAGCCGCCGAAGCCCAAGCCGCGAGCCTTGGCGCGCACATCGTGAGCAATAGCTGGGATTGCGTCGGCTGGGATTACTGCGCGAACGAAAAGTACTTCGCGGCGCCCGGCGTGCTCTATCTCGCGGCATCGGGCGATTACGGATACAATGTTCTCGGGGCACCGGCCGTCTTCCCGAACGTCGTCGCCGTGGGCGGCACGGTGTTGGTGAAGAAGGGCAGCGAGTACCGCGAACGAGCGTGGAAGGACTCGGGCGCCGGCTGTACGTCGGTAAAGAAGCCGAAGTGGCAGAAGGATCCGGATTGCAAGTTCCGCACCGTCGCCGACATTTCGGCCGTCGCATGGAACGTTGCGGCTTACGATACCTTTGGCTACGGGGGTTGGTTGACGACCGCCGGCACGAGCCTTTCGACGCCGATCACTGCTGGAATTTTTGCGTTGGCAGGTAACGCGAGCGCGTTGACCGCCGCGGCAGGTTTTTGGTCGGCAAGGCAATCGTTGCGCCGGGCCAACCTCAACACGATTCGAAACGGAAGCGACGGTTCGTGCGGCGGCGAGTATCTCTGTACCGCCGGCACCAATCAGTATGAAACATACTCCGGACCTGCCGGATGGGGAACCCCGTACGGCATCGGCTTGTACTAAGACTAAAGCGGCGTAGGGTGGTTTACCAGCGCCGCGCGCTGAGTGGTGCATCCGAATCGTCGCCGCGCGGCACGAGAAAGTAGATGACGATCGCCACGTACGCGCCGAAGCTGACGAGGGGAAACACTAGCGCGAGGAGCGTCGCTCCGGCGTAGACGATTAGCCCAAGACGGTAGCCCCGCAGCGCGTCGGCGATCGCACTCGCCTCAACCTCGGGCTCAAACGCGGCGGAGCGCGCCAAATGCGCGAGCATTAGGTTAAAGAAGGCCGCGGACGTCGAAAGGACGAGACCGTAGAGAAACGTCGACGCCGGCATCGTCGGGTACGATCCCAGGGTCTTGGTCGCGAACGGAATCAATACCGTCGAGGCGAGCAGCAGCAGGTTCCAAAAAACGGTCCTGCGATCGATGTGGCGCACCACCCGGAAGAGCGCATGGTGATTCTGCCACACGAGCCCGATCACGAAGAAGCTCAACGAAAAAGCGAGCAGATCCGGCCAGAGCCGCAGCAATGCGCCCGCGAGCGCACGGTTCGATTGGTAGCCAACCTCGGGCAGAACGAAGCCGAGCGCGAGCAGCGTGATCGCAAAGGCGAAGACGCCGTCGGAGAACGCTTCGAATCGGGACTTATCCATTCGTACCTCGAGACTTTGGACCGAAAAGCAAGAGGTCCCCTGGTGGAAAGGGTTCCTCGACTAGGCGGGCTACTGAGGCAAGCCTAATCCCTCGCCTGAGACCAACCGACCATATAGATAAGGAGCAGCTGTGAACGGAACCATCAAACTTGTCGCGCCGCTGCTGGCGGCGCTTGCCGTGGCAGCATGTAATGCCGGCGGCAACTCCAACCTGCCGGTTACGGCCGGCCAATCGAGCACCCAATCTCAACGCTCGAACTCACCCGAGTGGCAAGCGAAGAACCTCGCGACGGCCGCGTGTCCGCAGGTGAAGGGCGTACCGGCCTGCATGGCGCTGATCCAGTCGAAGAGCGGTATCAGCCCCGACGTCGCCGGTTGGGCGCCGGCGGATTTCCAGGCGCGCTATCACTTGCCCTCGTCGACAAACGGGTCGGGTCAGATCGTTGCGATCGTCGATGCCTACGATAATCCGAACGTCGCCTCCGACCTCGCGGCGTATCGCTCGCAGTTCGGGCTCGGAACGGCCCCCTTAACAAGTACAACCAGAACGGCCAGCAGAGCAACTATCCTCGAGGCAGCACCGGCTGGGGCGTCGAGATCGACCTCGACGTAGAAATGGTCGCGGCCGCATGCCCCAAGTGCACCATCTATCTCATCGAGGCGAACAGCTCGGCAAGCAGCAACCTGCAAACGGCCGAAGTCGCAGCGGTGAACCTCGGCGCGCATATTATAAGCAACAGCTGGTCGTGCTTGGGTTCGGATAGCTGCGTCAGCACGTCCGACTTCAATACCCCCGGCGTCGTGTATCTCGCGGCCTCGGGTGACTCCGGATACAATCAGATCGGTGCGCCGGCGGTCTTCTCAAGCGTCGTTGCGGTCGGCGGCACGGTGCTATCAAAGAGCGGCGCGACCTACCACGAAACCGTTTGGAACGGTGCGGGCGCAGGCTGTTCGCTCCTCTCCTAGCCCTCGTGGCAGCACGATCCCAGCTGCACGAAACGAACGATCACCGACGTTTCGGCGGTTGCCTGGCAGGTCGCCGAGTACGACACGTATGGCTACAGCGGCTGGTTCACCGTCGGCGGAACGAGCGTCGCGACGCCGTTGAACGCGGCCGTCTTCGGGCTTGCCGGCAATGCGAGCACGCAGAGCGATCCTTCGGGATTCTGGACCGCGGCGCAGACGACGCGCCGGGCAGACCTCAACACCATCAGCACCGGAAGCGACGGCTCGTGTTCAGGCAAGTACCTGTGCACCGCCGGTACGCACCAATACAAGACCTACTCCGGCCCGGCCGGATGGGGAACGCCGAACGGCATCGGCCTCTACTAGCGCCAATCCCGTTCGATAAAAAAGAGGCGGCGTTGTTAGCGCCGCCTCTTTCTTCGTGCGTGCGTTTCTCAGTCGATTTCTTGTGCGGGTAGATGGAAGAAATGGCTCGGTGCGAACTTCGTCGGGATCGGTTTGAAGTGCGGTCGCACGGATCCAAAGTTGAAGCAGTCCATGAGATCGGCCGAGCGCGCGTCGGTCGTCCCGAGCGACGGTAAGCCGAAGATCTCCTCCGTCGTCTTCAAGATGCTGCCGAACTCGTAGGGTACGTGCGACACGTAGCCGGCCTTGGCGTACGGTGAGATAACGAGGAGCGGGACTCGGAAACCAAGCTCGTATGGATTGAAGACCTTGGGTGGGACGTGGTCGTACCATCCGCCCCAATCGTCCCACGTGACGAAGACCGCGGTGTTGCTCCAGTACGGGCTTTGGCCGATCGCGTTGACGATCGACGCGACCCACGATGGGCCCGATCCGTCAGTAACGCCCGAATGATCCGAGGCGCGAGCGGTCGGCGTGATCCAGGTAACGTCTGCGAGTTGGCCGTTGGCGATGTCGGTCAGGACCTGGGAGGACGGTGAGATGACGTTCGCGTTATACTCCTTTTGATTCGACCAGATCGATTGGATCGCGTCGACGGCGTTCCAGAGACCCGGACCGGGCTTGGCTTGATAGTATCGCCAGCTAAGACCGGCGGCGTCGAGCTCGTTCATCAGCGAAGTTCGCTGGAAGCACGGGTAGGCGAAGCTGTTTCGATGCCCTCCGACGTCGATGAGCCGCGTCGTGGAACCCGAGGGCGAGTCACATCCGCCGGTCGTGCCGCCGGCGGGCTGGATGGGATTGTTGATCGAGATATAGGACGAACCGTCGGTCACCGCGGCCGAGCCGCTGACGAGGTATTGATGGCCCGGGAAACTCGGTCCCTGATTCGTCTGGAAGAACTCGTCGGCGAAAGCGTACGTCTCGGCAAGCGTATAGTACGGCTGAACCTCGCTCTGCGGCACGTAGCCGAACGCGGCGTAATGGGGGCAAGCGCCTCGGCACTGCTCGGCCTGGAATCCGTCCATCTTCCCGCCGTGGTATTCCCGCAACCAATACCCGTGAACGTGGCTTAAATCGTAGCCTGCGGTCATCGAGATGGCCTTGAGCTTAATGTGGCGTTTGTGCGTGTTGAGGCCGTGCGATTGCGTGTTGGCGCCCGGGAGAAACTGAAAGAGATTATCGACGGTGCGATTCTCTTGGATGACGATGACCACGTGCTGAATCGGCGTCACCGCCGGCTTGATGTGCTGCCCATCGGCTGAGGAACTCAACGGGAGCACCGATCGCTCCAGGGTAGATGAACCTCCACTGCACGCAGCGAGCGCGGTGAAGGCGATAGAGAGAAGTAGGAGCCGTGTATAGCGCTTCATTGCGCCATTATGCCACGCGCCGGCGCGTTAATGCGTCAACGGATCGAATACGTTGAGTTAGATTTCCTTCGCCCAGCGAATGTTATCGCGCACAACCTAATAACGGCGATGTACACTCGTCGCACGTCCTCATTCGCCGCGAGGTTATTCATGCGTAAGGCTTCATTCTTTTCGTACGCCGGTCTGCTGGTCTGGGGCATCGCGCTGCTCTCGGGCTGCAGCGGAGGCTCGCATTTTGTGCCGGGCGCGCCCGCCGCGCCGCAGGGCCGAACGAGAGCACCCGGGCTATACGTGAGCGCATCGAAGGGCTCCGATCGTAACGACGGCTCGTTCGCACGCCCGTTCCGGACGATCCGCCGGTGCGCGACGAGGGCGCGCTTCGGCCAGACGTGCTACGTCCACGGCGGCGTCTACCGCGGAACCGTTAAGCCGAACAACGGCATCACGATTCGGCCGATGTCGGGCCAGAAGGTGACCATGATCGCGACGGTACCGGTTACGAATTGGAAGCCGTACTCGGGCGGTATCTACGTCGCGAGCGTTACGCTCGATCCGACGCTGCCGGCGAACCAGGTCTTCATCGGCCCGGGCACCACGATGCTCAACGAAGCGCAGTACCCAACTCCGAGCTCCAACCCGCTGCTGCCGAACTGGGCCGTAGAGGCCGCGGGGAGCACCTCGACGCAGATCGTCGACCCAAAGCTTCCGGCCGTGAACCTGCAGGGGGCGATCGTCAACGTCTGGTCCGGAACCGATCCGTGGGCGCACCTCGAAGGACCGGTGAACGCGTCGTATGGCGGCAGCCTCAGCTTCACGCCGAACGGCGGCGTCTGTCCGCCCTCGAACTGCTACGTGGAGTCGATGCCGGGCGGATTCTACTACGTCACGGGCGCTTTGGGACTACTCACCGCTCCGGGCGAGTGGTGGTACGACGCTAACAATAAACTGCTCTACCTTTGGGCGCCCAACGGCACCAATCCGGATTACCTCGACGTCGAAGCCAAGAACTATCAGGTGCTCGTCGACCTCTCGGGCAAGAGCAACGTTACCCTTTCGGACGTTACGCTGGTCGGCGGCGGGATCATGATGAACTCGAGCAGCTCGGGCAACACCATCGACGGCATCACCGCTCTGTACCCATCGCAGGTGCTCTACAGCAACAATATGTACCGCACGTTCTACTCCTATCCGCAGGGGAGCGGTCTCGTCCTGGACGGCAGCAACAACACGATCGAGAACAGCACGATTGCCTACAGTGCGACCAACGGCGTCCTGTTGCGCGGCACCAACAACTCGGTAACGAACTCGCTCATTCACGACGTCGATTGGATCGGTGACTACTCTGCCGGAGTGCTACCCATCACCGGACACAACTCCATAACCCACAATACTATCTACAACACCGGGCGTTCGGCGGTGGAGGACGATTATAGCGCCAAAATGCCCACGCCGAATCTGGTGATTGCGAACAACAACTTCTTCAACACGATGTTTTTCTCGGTCGACGGCGGGGCGATCTACACCACCTCGGCCTACGGAAACGTCGCAACCGGAACGAAGATCTACGACAACTGGCTTCATTCCGAGATCAATCCGTACGGCCACCTTCCCCCTTCGAACACCTGCAAGTGCCCGTGGGCCGGACTCTATATCGACAGCGGCATGGGCGGAATCAAAGCCAGCCATAACGTGATTTGGAACTCCTTCCCCGACATGTCCGTCTTCCCATCGAAGGAAGTCCACGTGAACTACAATACGCTCTCCGATGCGGGGACGAAGGGAAGCATGTGGCTGGGGTGCTACGGGACCTGCGACGATAAGTATCCGAAGACGGGCGTCGACCACAACCTTATCTACGTCGGCTTTTGGAATCGCGGCCAGCATCCGGTGCCCCAAAAGGACAACTCCTCAACGGCGCTCGGGGCAGGCACCATTCCCACGCCGGGGTGCACGATCGCGGGCTGCAACGTGGGTGGATTACCGCCCTTCCGGTAGCGCGAAACGTTGGGCCCAGTCGATCCGCCCCGTCGCCTGCATGACGAAGAAGAGCGTGACGGCCGAACAGACTGCGAAGGCGTTCTCGATCGCAATGCGATCGACGAGGTACGCAAAGAGCAAGTGAAACGCGAAGAACGCCGCCGTTAGGAAGAAGTAGTTGATCGGATGGAGGTCGACCCCGCGCAGCGTTGTGATGACGAGCATCACGAAGATATAGAAGAGCAGCGCGACCGGCGCCCAAAACGTGATGCGCTGCGCCACCGGTCCGGGTTGGAGCGGATACGGGAACGCCATGCCGATGCCGTTGCCGGTGACCAGCGTCGCGTAACGCCACTCGAGCCGCCACCCGTTCTTTAGCCGCTCTTCGGCGGTCGGCAACAACGTCTGCGGCGGGAAGTCGATCGCGTCGAAGTTCGTCGTCATGCTCAGCGTGAAGTCGCTCGCCGACTGGACGCCGTCGCCGAAGCGATAGATCCAGGTTCCCATGCCGCGCGAGCGGTAGCCGACGTCGAGCGTCGTTTCGCGCCCCGGCGGGAGCGAAAAAGTGAGGCATCCGCGGTCGAGCGCGGTCGGATCGGCTATGCGCCGGCCGCCGACGAAGGCGCTGAAGTCGGCGTAGGTTCCGTCGGTCGACGGAAATGGGAAATGCACGGAGAGCCGGCGGGTGTTCGTGACGTTTCGAATCCGGTAATGCCCCGCGAAGTGCACGTCGTAGAGGTTATACCAGAGCAATCCGTCGCGGCGCTGCTCGAGGTTGAGGCGCACGTCGATGCGGCTGCTGCTGATCGGAACGACGGCGTACGAGTTGCCCGCCGTCTTCGCGGTCACTTCCGGCGCCGATTGCGTCTGCGCGCTGCCCCACTGGGCGGTGAGCCGGGCCCGCTGCTTCGAATCGGAGTCGCTGGTACGCTGCACCAGCGTCCCGCCGAGGACCATCCAGGCGACGCTCGCCGAGCAGAAGATGAAGGTGATGGCGATCAGCGGTTTGAGCATTTCGAACGCTACCTCGAGCCGCGGGCAGGTTACTTTGCAGTGCAAAGTGTATAACTTTGTACCACAAAGTTATGCTCGGGTGCAAGCGGGTGGGCGAAATAAAACGGGGCGGCCGTGTGGCCACCCCGTCGAGATTCGCTTCCTTCTTAGAGAAGCGTTATGCTCCGACTACGGCGGTGGTTAGTGGTGAAGCCGCTGGTTGGTGGGCGAGAAAATGCCCGATTCAACGAGACGGCTGTGCTTTAGCCCGGCGTCGAAGCTGTACCGCAACGTCAGGGTCGAGGGTGGCGCGTAGTTGTAAACGTCGACCGAGCCGTTCGTCTCGTCGCCAACGGCGAGCTTGCCGCCCGATCCGTTGAGGTTTCCGTAGAAGGACTGACCCTGAAGATCGAACGTAGCGACCGAAGCGCAGTTCGGATTGCAGCCGCTGTAGACGTGGAGCTTGCTGTTGAACGCATCGAATGAGCCGATATTACCGGAATCGTCTATGAAGAGGCCGCCGTACGAAGACTGGCCGCTCGTACCCGACGCGACCATACCGTTTCCAGTACAACCGGGCCAGTAGATCAACCGGAAGCCGACCGGAATACCGTTGCTGATCTTCTTCGCAGTTGAGAGCCAGCAATCACCGGCAGCATCCATGGCGACGCCCGCGCTATATCCCGTGATCGCAGAACTCGTGACTGGTGCGCCGCACGAGAGCGAGGAGAGCGTGCAGATCACGACTTCACCGAGTTTGGTGGAGAAGTTGATCTCGCTCACCACGATCGGCGCGAGCACCGCATTGAAGCTGGCGGCGTCGACCGGCTGGCCGGTCGTATCGGGAATCGTACCCAACAGCTGCCCGCAGATCAGAGGCTGCGCGTTGCCGTAGTAAACGCTGACGTTCCAGCCCGTGGTGTTGCGCCCGCTCGGCTTCGACGATCCCGGAAGGATCAGATTGCCCTTCTCGTCGGAGGCGATGCCGTTGACATTATACCTATTGCCCGGCGGTGAGCAGACCGGTCCACTATTGGTCTTGTTCGGCTTGGGGGAGTAGCCGAGGACACCGATGTCCGAACGAAACATGGAGGCGTAATAGCCGCCGCGCTGTCCGGTTTGTGGGGGGCGACCCTTGCCTTCGCGAGGGCCCGAATCCGGCCGCCATCCCGCCGAGTTAATGGGCGTCCAGTTCATAACTTGGTTACGCGTAGCCGCCGCGGATTGGTCGCCGGCGTTCGGCAACGACGAACCCGAGGAGCCGGCGTTCATGACGGAACAGCCCACCAATACCGTGACGCCTGCCGCGCACAACGCTGAAGTTAAGTAACGCATTTAGGCTCCTTGAAAGCTTAAGCTTTAGGGAAGAGCCTACGGCTTGGAAGTGAAGTGGATGTGTAGGCGAGACTGTAAGGGGCGCGCTCTAGGCCATAGCCAACGCGAAACGAGCCCTTTCCGGCCTCGCATGGTCAGTAAGGCTTACGAATGCTTGAATCCTGCCTCGTCAGGCTTTTTTCGGGGGGAGGGGCGATGATCTCCACGCGGATCCTCTGCCGGCCGTTCATCGGTCGTGCCGAAGAGCTCGAGCATCTGGTCGTGCGGCGCCGCGAGGCCGGCGAAGGGCATGGAGGGCTGGTCCTGGTCGGCGGGGAGCCGGGGATCGGGAAATCACGACTGATGCGCGAGTTTCGCGAGCGGCTCAACCGCCGCACCTCGGCGATAGCTTGGAGCGCATGCCGGGCCTTCGCCCAGAAACCGTTTGGCCCGCTGCTCGACGTCTTGGAGCAGCTCGCCGGCGAGGACCCCACCGACTTGGCCGCCTCCTCGAAGGAAGAGTTGGTTGATGCCATCGCCCGCCGGTTCGAACTCGTCGCCTCGAAGCGCGTCGCGATCGTACTGCTCGAGGATCTTCATTGGGCCTCGATTGACCTCACTGCGAGCTTGCTCGTGCTCGCGCAGCGAGCAGCAACCAAACGCCTACTTTTTGTTGCGAGCTATCGCGACAACGAGCTCGTCCCATCGCATCCGCTCTTCAAGTGGTTCGGAGAACTGATGCGAGAGCCCGCGGCTTCGGTGGTGACGCTACCGCGTTTCGAGGAGGACGAAACGAATCGGCTGATGGCCCTCGCGCTCGCCGACGCCGTGAAACTCCCGTCGCCGGTTCTTCGCGCGGTTCGAGAGCGCTCGGACGGCAATCCGCTCTTTACCGAGGAGCTGCTGCGCAGCGCCGTCGACTCGCAACGCGCGCGTTCGGTGCCGTCTCTGCAGCCGCTGCCGATCTCGCTGCACGCGATCATCCGCGATCGATTGCAGAATTGCTCCGACGACGAGCTGGCCTTACTCAAGCGCGCATCGGTTCTCGGTCGAACCTTCGGCGTCCAACGGCTCTGCACGATCTTCGGTGGAGAAGCGACCGCGCTTCAACCGATGCTGGAGCGGCTCGGCGAACTTCAGCTGATCGATCCCGTCGATACCGTCGCAGGAACGCATCAGTTCCGTCACGCTCTGACGCGGGACGTCATCTACGGCGATATGCAGCCCGAGGCCGTCCGGCCCTTTCATCTCGCCATCGCGGAGTATCTCGAGCGATCGCCCGATGCCGCGCGTGCTCCTGAAGATCTCGCATACCATTTTTGGCAGGCCGATCGCCCCGATCGCGCTGCCGCATACTACGAATCGGCCGGCGATGCGGCAATGGCGATCTTCGCATACGAAGACGCGGCGGCGTTCTACGCGCGCGCGGCGGCCGGATTCCAAGGAGAGCCCGCGGCCAGAACGCGTGTCGGCGCTCGGACGGCCCAGGCGCTGATCTTCGCAGGCGACCTCGACGATGGCCTGGCTCACTACGAACGCTCGGTCGAGGCCGCGCTCGAGCTCGGCGACGTCGCACGGGCGGTTCGGAGCCGGGCGTTGATGGCGGGGCACCTTTTTGACGGCGGCCGCAGAGAGGATGCGATCGCCTTGATTCGCGAGACGCTGCCGCTGGTGGCAGATGGTAATCCGTCGCTTCGGGCGCGTCTATTGACGCGGCTCGCGATGATGCTGGCGCGCGAGGCGCGCTTGGACGAAGCGTGGGATGCGCTGCAGCAAATCGACCGGGCCGAGTTGGTGCCCGGTGCCGACGCTACGGCGGAGTACTCGCTGGGCGCCAGTGAGCTGCACGCCCTTCGCGCCGAGATCGACGAATGGAAGGCGTCCTTCGCAGAAGGCCTCGCGATCTACGAAGCGCTCGGCCATCCCGGACCGATCCAGATCGCGCACGCGAACTTTGCGGTACAAGCCCTGTGCATCGGTGAGACGATTCTCGCGCGAACGCATCACCGGATTGCCTGCGAACTCGCGCGCAAGCTGCGCTTCGAAGATCAGACCGTCTTACCGGCTCAAGTCGAGCTCTTCGCGGGGAACCTTGCCGAGGCGCGACGGATCGTCGGAAGCATCAAGCCGTCGCGAAAATTTCTCATGCGCGCGATGCAGACGCAAGTTGCGATTCCCCTCGCGCTCGCGTTGGGTGACGACGCCATGCTCGAGGAGTATTACGATCCGGCATTCTCGGCCGCGGGGTCGCAGCCCCTAACCGCCACGCTCGCTCGCGTTGCCGCCGCACAGGCACTCGCCCTCGCTTCGAAAGGACGCCGGCGCGAGGCTCGCGCCGTGCTCGAGCGCGTGCTCGATTCGATGCGGAGCTCGTTCGGCATGACCCTTGCAATCGCAGCGATTGCGGCGCTCTTGCCCGAACGCATCGAAAAATTCCGGCGCTTGGTTCTTGGCGGGGCGCAGCGGCCGGGCGATCGCGTGAACAAAGCGTTGCTGGCGCTGCTCGACGCGGCGTCGGCCGCGCACCGGGCTGATGCCGGTGCCGCATCGGAATCGGCGCTGGAAGGTGCGCAGCGGTTCGCTTCCCTGGGATGGCCGCTCTTCGAAGCGCACTGCTTGGAGATTGCCGGTCGCCGCGAAGCCGCGCTTGCGATCTATCTGCGATGCGGCGCGACCGGCGAGGTACGGCGGCTCGAGGTACGCGAGATGCGCGAGGAGAGCGGCGGAGCGGCCTTGGGCGTGCTCACCGCTCGCGAACGAGAACTCGCGCTGCTGATCGCCGCGGGTAAACCGAATCGCGCGGCTGCAGCGGAGCTCTCGATCAGCGAGAAGGCCGTTGAGAAATACCTGACGTCGATCTACGCGAAGTTCGGTCTGCGCTCGCGCGCGCAACTCGCGGCACTCGTCGCATCGTCCACCGTTACGGAGTAAACTGGACGATACCGTTGCCGGTGTAGTCCGTAATCCACAGCGAGTTGTGCGGTGCACCCGCTGCAATATCCGCAGCTAACGCCGCCGGAATCGGATACTCGGCAGTGCGTCCGCTCATATTGACGCGGCCGATTCGACTCGCGTTGGTTTCGGTAAACCAGACGTAGTTGCCGGAGCCCACGATCGATCCGGGCGCTGAGTTCGCGGTGATCCCTTGCGAGAACTCGGTCACGGTGCCGGAGGTCGTGATGCGACCGATCTGATTGGCGGAGTTCTCGGTGAACCAGAGATTACCGTCGGGTCCCGCCGTGATATCGACGAGTCCCGCGCCAGTGCTGATGCCGGTCGTGAACTCGGTAATGACGCCGGCCGGCGTGATTCGCCCGATCCTATTGCCGAACTCTTCGGTGAACCAAACGTTGCCGTCGGGTCCGGTCGTCATATCGTGTACGGCGACGTCGCCCGGCGAAAGCCCGTTGGTGAAGAGCGTGACCGCGCCGGCCGTGGTGATCCGCCCGATCGCATTCGTACTCGGCGAGCGGAACGTAAACCAGAGATTGCCGTCCGATCCGACCGTAATGTCCCACGGGCCGTAGGCTTCGTTCCCGACCGTAAAGGTTCTGACTCGTCCGCTGCGCGTCATCCGCCCGATCGTGTCCGCGCCGCCCTGCGTGAACCACATATTTCCATCGGGACCCTGGACGATGTTGTTCACGGTGGTGGCCGGGGCGCTGAACTCGGTAACGACGCCGCTCGAACTGATGCGGCCGATCTCGTTGGCGCCGGGCTGCGTAAACCACATGCCGCCAGGCCCAGGGGCGATTCCGCGCGGATTGCTGCCGGCGGTGATGCCGGAGAAGAACTCCGTGCTGGTCGGCGCGGGTGCCGGGGCGCGCCGCTCCGCCGCCGCGGGGGCTCTCGCCGGCAGGGTGCCTGCCGAGTTCGGTGCGCCGCTGCACGCGGCAAGTGCGCCCGCCAAGGCGAGTCCCGCGAAGGCGTACGGCAGAAAGCTATGCTGCGGCTTCAGAGTCATCAAGGTCTCCTCCTTATGGTCCTTGCCATCGTAGCCCGCCGGTGGGAAAAGCCTAGTAGGGGAACCCCCACAATCAGCCCACCTATACGCGCCGCAATTCTAACTCAACGTCCGGACTACGTTGACGCATTAACGTGCGATAATGCTGGTAGAGCGGGCCCCTTTATGGGGCTGCGGGTGCGCCATTTTGGATGGAAGTTGGCAAGGAGGCTGCATGATACCGTGCGATTACGGCCGAGATTGGGAAGACTCTAGCGTGCGCTCTAAGAGCGAGGCGGCAGAGCTGGCCGATCGGGTCGAAAGAGAACTCCAGTCAATCGCACGGCGTCGCGTGCGGAACGTCGACACGCTTCCGCCGCGATTGAACGAACGGGCCAACGCGATGGCGCGACGCCTGAAATACGCGGTCGAGCTCTTCATTCCCGAGCGCATTTCATCCACTTCGCCAATCCGGCTCTTCGCCAAGTGGCAGGATCCGATTACGCAGACCCTTTCCGAAGGCGTCATTTCAGAGTTGCAAGAGGCGCGCCACTGGTAGCACCTCGACGGCCACATTTAGAATTACTACTTAGGAAGGCTGACACAAATGAGGACCATCGCTCTTCTCGCGGCGCTTGCATTCGCCGGCGCGCCGGCGGTCGTTGCGGCCGATCAATCTGGGGACAAGACGCTCTGTAAAGCGGCGATGCAGACCCAGAATTGGTCGAGCATCGCGGTGAGCTGCCGCGCCCTCGCCGACGATTACGCGGCGAGCGCCCAAGGCGACCAAGGGCATCAGCGCGCGCTCGACCTCACGCTCGAAGGCACCTGGATGGCGGAAGTCGGCTTGGCGTACGACAACGTCGGACGATATAACGACGCGGCATCCGCCAAAGCGGCCGCCCGATTTTTTCTCACCGATGCGCAGACGCAAACCGACGATCCCAAGTTGTTGGACCTGATCGAAACGTCCCTCAGCAGACTCTAGGGACGGTGCGGTAAGCCGGCCCCCGCAGCACGGAGGCCGCGGGGCCCGCTTACCGCGTAATTGCGAGGTGCGCGTGCCGTCGTTCGCAAACGATGGCCTCACTATGCGTATCTTTCTTGCAACGCTCTGCACGTTCGCGTGCCTCGGTGTGACCGCGCCGTCAACCGTCTCGTCGGATACCGCGCTCGTCGGGTGGGCTGCCGGGTCGGCCGTCTCGACCGAGCTCGATGCGGAGAAGACGATGATGGCCGTGCCGACCGGCGCCAACGCGATGGAGATCGAGCGTCACATTTCCTCCGTTCCGCACCGCGCGGGATCGGCCGCCGATTACGCCACCGCCCTCTACGTCAAGCAACGTTTGGAACGCGACGGCTTCGTTACGCGCATCCAAGAGTATCAAGTCGAGTTTACGGGTCCGCTCGAGCAGAGTTTGACGCTGCTCGCGCCGCGACATATCGACTTCGACATGCTCGAGGGGGTGCCGGGACATCACACCAAGTGGGAGATCATGGCCGGGCCGCCCTTTCTCGAAGAATCGGGCGACGGCGACGTGACCGGTCCGGTGGTCTACGTCGATACGGCGAGCAAAGACGATCTCACCGAAATCGATGCCGAGCACGTCAGCCTGAAGGGTGCAGTCGCGCTCGTTCGGCTCGGCGCGCCGGGAGCCGGCGGCTTGCGAAACATCAATCGGAGTTGGATACCGTATAACGAACTGCGCAAGCGCGGCGTCGCGGGCATTTTGGAGTATTTCGAGCCGGCGACGAGCGGCTACGGCGGCGGCGCGATGTGGCCGAACGGCAACTACAAGAACACGCATATGGCCGAACGCATGAGCGGGATGTCGCCGCGCGGTTTCTTGTCATTCCCGCCGGGCGATCCGACGATGAGCGGGCACGCTCCGATCGTCGGAGCGGCCCACAAAAGCTGGGACCAGATCCCGCACGCGACGATTCCCGAGTTGAGCATCACCCAGAGCACGGCGCGCACGCTGCTCGCCGGTATGACCGGCAAAGTAGTTCCGCAAACGTGGCATCCGATGTTCGAATTCGTGCAGCGCTTCGGCGGCAACCAGACCGTGCGCGTGCATACGAGGTTCGAGCGCAAGCTCAAGACGATCTGGCTCGTCTTCGGCGATATTAAGGGCAGCGAGCAGCCCGACTCGATCGTGATGATCGGCAGTCATCGCGATGCGATGACCTTCGGCGCGATCGATCCGGGAAGCGGCACCACGGTGCTGCTCCAAGACGCCGACGCATTTCGCGCGCTCGCGCAACGCGGCTGGAGACCGAAACGCACGATCGAGATGGCATCGTGGGACGGCCACGAGCTCGGTCTCTTCGGCTCGGCCGCGTACATCTATCAGTACGGCGAGCGGCTTCGCAGAAGCGTTTTTCAATACATCAACACCGATCAGCTCACGACCGGCAATCCGTTCGTCGTGAGCGCGTCGCCGGGACTCTATGCTTTCCTGAAGCAGATCTGCGACGTCGTGCCCTCGGCCGACGGCACTGGAATGCTCGGCATGCGCGACCAGCGCGTCGACCCACTGCTCAATCCGATCACCGGCGGATCCGATCACCAGAACTTCTCGTATATGCTCGGCGTCCTCAGCACGTCGAACGGCTACTACGGTTATTTCGGCGCGCATCACACCGCCGAGGACAACCTCGACGGCTTACGCACCTACGATCCGGGCATGCGCCAAGCCGTCGCGACGGCACAGGTCACCGGCATTCAAGCGATGCGGGCGGCGAATGCGACGGTCGAACCGTTGCGGATCGAGGAGGTTCCCGCGCAGATGCTCGACGATCTGACTGCAGTTGCGACGGCGGCCTTTCAAAAGAGTGACGGCGCGGTGACCATGACCGAGCTGCGCCAAGCCTTGACGGCCTATCGGCAGGCCGCACATCAAACCGATCGCGCGATGCAGCAAGCCGAAGCGAAAGCCGACGTCACCGCAATGCAAGCGCTCGCCGCGCGCGAGCAGGCCTCGCGCGACGCGTTCTTCATTCCGGAAGGACTGCTCGAAAACTCGTATTACCACACGATCGATCGCGTCTTCACCAGCTTCCCGGAAGTGGTCTTTGCGGGCGGGGACGATGCGGTTGCGAAAGCGGGATACGGGCGGATTCTGCAGGCGGTACGCAGCGCGACGACCGCGCTGCAACAGCTCTAGGAGTTTGTCAGGGGCGGCGCGCCATGAAGTTGATCGCTCGCATCGTCGCGACGACTTCGTCTCGCCCATTGAGGACCTCGACCAACGTTTCGACCAAGCCGCGGTCGGGTTTCGATTTCGAGACCCGGGTTTGGACGACCGTCACGCGGATGCGCAGCGCGTCGCCCGGGCGTACGGGCTTCATCCAGCGCAAGTCCTCGACGCCCGGCGATCCTAAGCTCGCCCCGTCGGGGAGAAAGCGATCGACGAAGAGCCGCATCGCCGTCGAGATCGTCTGCCAGCCGCTCGCGATGAGCCCGCCATAGGGGCCGCGCCGCGCGCGTTCCGGATCGACGTGAAGGTACTGCGGGTCGTAGCGCCGTCCGAACTCGACGATCTCGGCTGCACTCAATGAAATCGGCCCGAACACGTAACTATCGCCCGCGGAGTAATCTTCGAAGAAGCGCTCTCGCGCCGGCGTATGCATGGTTCATCGCGAGTACGCGCTCGTAGAGCGGGTTCCTTGAGATGTTTTCGAACGGCGCACCTGCGGTAGAAGCGCAAAGAAGTGGACGCTCAAACGGCCGCTCGCGAGGCGGGCCTGCGCTATATCGACGACCGCCGCCCTGGCATAAGCCGCCGCCGCCGGGGCAGGCACTTCGCGTATTACTATCCCGACGGAAGCTTGGTGCGCGATCCGAGCGAAGTGCGGCGGATTCGGTCGCTCGCGATTCCGCCCGCCTATTGCGGCGTCTGGATCTCGCCGATCCCAAACGGGCACGTGCAGGCGACCGCGCGCGATGCGCGCGGGCGCAAGCAGTACCGCTACCACAAACGCTGGCATCAGGTGCGCGACGGAGCGAAGTACGAGCGGCTCGTCGCCTTCGGGCGGGTGCTTCCCACGATTCGTTCGGCGGTTGCCAAAGACTTGAGCGGACCCGAGCTCTCGCGTCGGAAGGTCGTCGCCGCCATCGTTGCGATTATGGATTCGACCGGCCTGCGGGTTGGAAACGAGGAGTACGCTCGAGCAAACGGGTCGTTCGGCTTAACCACACTGCGGTCGCGTCACGTGAGCGTCAGCGGGTCGCACGTTCGCTTGCGCTTTCGCGGAAAGACGGGGCGCGTCCACGCGATCGCGCTCGACGACCGTCGCCTCGCGCGGATCGTCAAGCGATGCCGCGACCTTCCGGGCGAGGAGCTCTTCGAATATGTCGACGATGCCGGAGCCGTCTCGAGCGTGAGCTCCGACGATGTGAACGCCTACATTCGAGAGATCGCGGGCGAGGATTTCTCGGCGAAGGATTTTCGCACGTGGATCGGCACCGTCGAGTGCATTGCCGCGCTGGGGGAACCGGCCGCGCATCTCGCCGATGCAAAGCGCAACGTGGTCTCGGCATTGGAGAGCGTCGCAGCGCGGCTCGGCAATACTCCCGCCGTATGCCGTAAAGCCTACGTACATCCGGCCGTCATTGAAACCTATCTGCAGCTTCGCCGGCTCCCATCCTCGAATGGGAAGATGACGCGCCGGCGCGCCGGCACGCTACCCTTGCGAGAACGGCTCGCGCTGCGCTTCGTCGAAGCGTGGGAACGCCGTGAAGCGAAACGCTGAAAGCTACTGCAGAACGATGTCGAGCGTGACGTCGACGCTCGCGCCGATCGTCGGATCGAGACGCGTCACCGCCATCCCGAAGGCGTGGCGGTCGATCTGCGCGGTCGCGTGATAGACCGGATGCGCGGGAGTTCCGCTAGCCGTGACGTTCAAGCGCTGCGGCTGCATGACGCCGTGGATCGTCAAGTTGCCGTCCATTTCGTAGCCGTTCGCGCCGTGCGGGGTGACCTTGGTGCTGACGAAGCTCCACTGCGGGAAGCGCTTGACGTCGAAGAAGTCGGACGATTTGAGCGATTGGTCGCGATCCGGCTCGCCGGTCGCGACGCCCGTCGCGTCGAGCGTCGCCGCGGCGGCCATCGGAATCATCGCGCCGTCGGCGAGCGTGACGGAGCCGCCGAGAACCGGAAGGGTGCCCGTAACGCGCTCGACCCAGATGTGCGAGACGCCGAACCTCGCGCTCGATCGCGCGACGTCGATTGCGCGCGGCTGCGGCGATGCGGGTGCGAGCGTCGACGCGAGAAGCACGGCGGCAAAGGCGTGCTTCATGCTAGTACGCGACGGTGAACTGCGCGTTCATCGTGTTGGTTGTTTGCGGCGAGTGCGCGATGACGTCTTCGATGGTCAAGCGCGTGTTCTCGGTCGGGCCGTACCCGAGCAGGATGACGCCGTCGCGCCGCAACCCGTTCGCCGGGTCGTTCGTCCCTTCGTATCGCGCTTCGGCGAAGAGCCGGTTGAAGGCGTAATGCAGCTGCTCGAAACCGCCGCTCGACGCGCATGCAGTCGATCCAGGCATTCCGCAGTTCGAATCCGATCCGTCGATGAGCACTAGCTCGCTCGAAAATCGCGACCATTGGCCGTAGGTGAAGCCGAACCCGGTGCGCTCGAAGCGATCGGAGGGGCCGCCGGCAATCGGGCGCAGCCCGTCGTAACGAAATGTGCTCAACGTAAAGGCACCCATCGCATCTTGCGCGTACAACTCGGTGTCGACGCCCGTCGCCGCAAGACCACTCTGCCGCGTGTATCCGGGCCCCGCAAAGAGTTGTGCGCTGGCGCCGCGCAACGGATCCCCGACGCCGACCCGCATGCCTATCGCCGGATCGAAGAAGTCGAACGGATTGGCGCCGACGACTTGCGAGTAGGGCGCGTACCCCTGGTAGGTGTCGCGAAAGGTCTCCGGGTCGACCGGGAGCGGAAGCGTAAACTGCCCGCCTTGCAGATAGACGGGGATCCGTGCTTGCCACGGATTGACGCGCTCGCCGATCCAGGCGTCGCGCAGCAGGCCCGGCTCGCCGCCGTCAACGAGGTACTGTTCGACGAAAAAATTCGCGCGCGGTCCGATCGTCGCCGACGTGAATGCTTCCACCTCGTCGACGATCGCTTTCGGAAGGCCCCGACCATCCGGCCCATCGCCTTGATACGCGCTCGAGTCGACGGCATTGACTTTCACCGAGAGCGGAAACGCCGGGCCCGAGGAGATGCCCGGGAAGCGCTCGCCGTAGGCTAAGAAGGCGGCCCCGAACTCGTTGAGATGCGGGATGACGGAGTGGCATTTCGCACACGTAACACCGTATTGATGCGCGAAGAGCGGAATCGCCGGCGCGGGGGCCGGGCAGAGGGCGACGAGGAGAAGAAGCCAGAATGCCGCCCACTTAAGCATGCCTCACAATATACTTAGGCACTCCTAAATAACCTGCCGCGGGACCGCGGGAAGTCTACTTTGGAATCTTGTCGTATTGTTAAGGCCGCATCACGGACTTGCCAAGGCCCGTGGTAGCGAGGGGAGGGGATCGGCCCACGCCGGTCTCCTCTTTTTTTCTTAGTCGCTCGAGTTAGTCGCGGCGTCGATCTCGGCCCGATACCGGCGCTTCGCCTTCTGGTCGATGAACGAGGCGTCGAACGAGTTGCGGGCGAGCCCGATGAGATCCGCATCGCTCAAAGGCAGCGCCGCGGCTATCTCGCGGAAATTATCGCCGACGTAGCCGCCGAAGTAGGCCGGATCGTCGGAGTTGATCGTGCACATCAGCCCCGCGTCGATCATTGCCTTGAGCGGATGCGTGGTCAGCGTGGGCACGACGCGGAGGCGCACGTTTGAAAGCGGGCAGACCGTGAGCGGAACGCGCTCGGTGCGCAATCGCGCGACCAGGGTCGCGTCTTCGAGGCTGCGCACGCCGTGGTCGACGCGCGAAACTTTGAGCAAGTCCAGCGCCTGCCACACGTACTCCGGCCCGCCCTCCTCGCCGGCGTGCGCGACGGTGAGAAAACCGTTCGCTCGCGCGCGGTCGAAAACCGTACGGAACTTCGAAGGCGGGTTTCCTACTTCGGCCGAGTCGAGGCCGACTGCGATGATTCTTCCGTGAAATGCCATCGCGCTCTCCAGCGTCGCCATCGCCGATTCCTCCGAGAGGTCGCGCAGAAAGCACATGATCAGATGCGAGGTGATTCCGAGATTCCGCTCGCCGTCGGCAAGCGCGCGCGAGATGCCGTCGACGACGACCGCAAACTCGATCCCGCGATTCGTGTGCGCCTGGGGATCGAAGAAGATTTCGGCGTGACGGACGCCTTGCGCTTGGGCGCGGTGTAAGTATGCCGCCGTCAAATCGTAGTAGTCTTGTTCGACGCGCAGCGCTTCCATGGCGTGATAGTAGACTTCGAGAAATGACTCGAGGTTGGAGAAGTTGTACGCCTTACGCAGCGCTTCGATGTTCGGATAGTCGAGCTTCACGCCGTTGCGCTCGGCGATCGTAAAGATCAGCTCGGGCTCGAACGTTCCTTCGATGTGAAGGTGCAGTTCGGCCTTCGGCAGCGTTATCAGGTCAGCGCGTCGCACTTCGCGGCAAAGATGAAGTCGCTCTCGGTCAAACCGCCGATCTTATGCGTCCAGACCTCGACGGCGAGCCTTCCCCAGGAAACGTGAAGGTCGGGATGATGTTGCTGTTCCTCGGCCATCGCACCGATCCGCACCGCGGCGGCCATTGCTTGCGCGAAGTTCTCGAAGGTGTAGGTGCGGGTGAGGATTTTGACGCTGCCTCGTTTGGAGTCGTTCCGCTCGACGACGCGCCAGCCGTCGCCGAGCTGCGCGAGAAGCGGCGCGAATTGATTGTCGTCGAGCGGCGGAACTCCGCCCCGACACGGAATACAGGCGCGCTGCGCGAGTTCGTTCATGCGTTCCTCATTGCGGGATTTACGCCGCCGATTCGGCAAAGAGTCGCCGATGACTTCCTTGGCGCGCAACGCCGTGTTGCTCGCGTTCGAAGGGCCCGATCCGTACTCCACGATCGGTGGACTCGGCACGCGGGTTACGGAACTCGGCGCGGCGCTCGCGGGTGCCGGCGTGCGCACGACGCTGCTCTTCGTCGGCGATCCGTCGCGCCCGGCGGTCGAGCGTCCGGTGCCAAATCTCGAGTACCGCCGCTGGTGCCAGTGGATCTCCGCGTATTATCCCGGCAGCGTTTACGACGGCGAAGGCGACAAGATGAACGATTTTACGGTCAGCGTGCCGCCGTTCGTCGTCGAAAGCATCGTCGAGCCCGCTGCCGCGTCCGGCGAGCAGGTCCTTGTGATCGCCGAGGATTGGCAGACGGCACCGTGCGTGATTGGACTCGATGCACTCTTGCGCGAACGCGGATTGCGCGACCGCGCGATGTTGACCTGGAACGCGAACAACACTTACGGCTTCGATACGGTTGACTGGAATGCGCTCGTGCAGGCGGCGCAAATCACCTGCGTGAGCCGGTACATGAAGTTCGAGCTTCAGGAACGCGGCGTTGAATCACTCGTCATTCCGAACGGCATTCCCGAACGCTTGCTCGACGGAGCTCCAAAGAAACTGATGCGGGCCGCGCAGCGGGCGTTCAAAGCTCGCCGTCCCCTCTACGTCAAAGTAGCGCGCTTTGAAGAAGAGAAGCGCTGGATGCAGGCCGTCGAGGCATTTGCCGGCATCGCGGCCGCGCATCGCAATGCGACGCTCGTCGTACGCGGCGGTCGGGAAGCCTACGGTGAGGCCGTCTTCGCTCGAGCGCGCGAGCTAGGGCTGGAGGTCCACGATCTCGTTATCGGTTCGCACCAGCCGGAGATGACGATCGAGGCGATCGCGTCGGCCCCGGGCGGCGTGATAAACATCCGAAGTTTCGTGCCCGAAGAGGCGTTGCTCGCGCTCTATCGCATCGCCGACGCCGTGCTTGCCAACAGCGGGCGCGAACCGTTTGGACTCGTCGGTCTCGAGGTCATGGCCGCCGGCGGAATCGCCGTCACGGGTTCGACCGGCGAAGACTACGTGCAGCCCTTCGAGAACGCGATCGCCTGCGATACGGGTGATTCGCGCGAACTCCAGACATATCTCAGCGAGCTTGTCGCGAATCCGGAACTTGCTTGCGCTATTCGCGAGGGCGGGGAGTCGACGGCAAAGCGCTACACGTGGCCGCGCGTTCTGAAGTTGCTCGTGCGAAGACTCCGTTTCGTCAATTTGTCATCCTGAGCGAAGCGCTCGCCAGGGCGCGGAGTCGAAGGAGGCGCCGGGTTGTAGCAAGCGCCTGCCCCTTTGTTGACCGACCCGAGAACTGTCCGATAATGCGAGTAAGCTAGCCGCTTGGGCTAGTTTATAGCGCAATTGCCGCGCTATGGCGCGGTGGAAAGGACGATCCCGATGTTCCTATTTCTTCACGGGTTGGCCCTAATGTTTGGCTTTCTGATGGGCCTTTCGGATGGGTCCGGCATCTCGATCCATACGGCCGGAGGAGGCATCAGCGCTCCGATGGATGGCGGCGGGGGTAACATGCCGGGCGACGGCTCCGGCGGAGGCGGTGGCGGCCACTAGCGGCTAGCCACTAGCCTAGGCGGCGGCGGGGGGTCGACCGCCGCCGCCTAATCATACCGGCTATGCGGAAAAAACAAGCCCTAACGAACACTTGGCGCGATGCGATGCGCCGGCACTTTGCAGGCGCGCAGTTCCTCGCCGCCGGCGAGGCCTACGACGCGGCGGTCGCGGAAGGCGCGTCGACTTCTTATGAAGAGGATCTGCTGCGAGCGCGCATCCTTCTGAAGCAGGACGAGAATCGCGCGGTCGCCTTTCTAATCCGTCGTCCGCCGAAAGGGCATCCGGCGAGCCAACGGGGGCACTGGGCGTTGCTCCTAGGGATCGGGTACTCGCGCATGCGCGATTTCGAGCGTGCCGATGACTACTTCGAGCTGGCGCGGCGTTTGCTTACGTCGCCGGCGGACCGAGCTCAGGTGGCCTATCAACTCGCTCGTCGCGCGATGCTCGAGGGAAAGACCGACGAAGCGTGGCGTTTCGCCGATGAGATGCTCGGCGACAAATCGCAAGCGACGAAGATCACTCGCGAGATGCTGCGATCGTTCATTTTCTGCAACGAGGAACGATATCGGGAGTCGGCGCAGAGGCTGATCGAGGCGATCGGCTTAATCGGCAAGCACCGCGAGCAATACTTGGAAGAATGGTGCCATGCCGTTCAGAACCTCGCGCTACTCGGGCGAGAAGTCGCTTTTGACGAAGCGGCGGTTCTCGCACGCAGTGAAGTCGATCAACCCATCGAGTGGCCGGTCGACTTTACCACGCTGCGTTTTCAAGCGCTTGTCGCGGTCGCGTGGTCGTGTGCCTTGCGCGGCGATGTGCTCGGATGTTTCAGGTATCTGCGTGCGGCAGAGCACCGGATCCCAAGCGACGCGTTCGAGGTAATTCTCTTGCTCGATCGCGCGCACTTTGCCCGCATCGTTGGCGAACGGAACTGGGCGCTGGATGAGGTGGCAAAGGCCGAAGGCATCGCCGAGCGTATCGATTGGAACGCGCTAGTAGGCGAGGAGCGGATGGGGTTGCTGCTGCTGGCTCGAGCGACGGCAAAGATCGATGCGGAACGAGGGCGCTACTATCTCGCGCGTTATAAGGGGCTCGATCGGATTCGATCGCCGCTGCACCTATTCGCCTTCGATCATCGACTCGAGGCTTATGCCGCCTACACGGAAGGTGTTGTGCGTCTTGCCGGCCGCGGCGCCGGCGTCGGCGCCGAAGAGTCGTTTCGCAACGCCTGGGTCATTTTCGATCGCATCGGCTTCGACTGGCGCGCCGCGCGTACGGCGCTCTATCTCCTTCAGATAACGAATAAGGACCGCTGGCGCCATCTAGCCGAGGACAAACTGGAGCCGTTTCCCAACTCGTGGCTGGCACGCGAGCTGCGCACTCGCGACACCGCTGCTCTGCCACCAGTCAAGCTACCGCCGATGCAGGGCAAAGTCTTCGCGATGCTCTGTCAAAAGATGACTACGGCTGAAATCGCTACGGAGCTAGGGCTCAGCCAACATACCGTGAGGAACCATCTGAAGGCGGTGTTCCGTGCGTACGGTGTGAACAATCGCGCAGCGCTCATCGCCGAGGCCGCAACACGGGGAAATCTTCCTAGCACTGCGTGATGCTGGTGGCGCTCAACCGAGTGGAAGACGGGTTATAACGAGGTTCGCCCGCACTCAGCGCTCGGATACCAAAGGCGCACGGTTGCCGCGAGTCGTGGAAGGCCGCATGAAATGCGGCCCTGTCGTGTGGACCACAAGAGGAGTGCGATGCGGACTCGGAGGCGGATGCGGCGACGGGGTGTTTAAAGATTCTTGTCGAGTGTGGTATGGCGGATGCGGACTAAAAGGATTTTCTGGAGGGGGTGTATCGATGACCTGAGCAACTCCTGTGACCGGACCACTAACGAGAAACCCCACTGGCATTAAAAGCAGCCACATCAATGCAACGGGATATCCAGGGCACCGTGAACTACTATGGCGCATTTGGCATCCTCATTCTTGGCGGTAAGTTACTTTATCGCTTGAAACAATTCGCTGCGTAGTGACCCCGGGCCCGACGATCTAAGGGAGTAATCGAACCACCGAATACTGCCGCGGGCATCGTGTCAACGTACGCCTCGGGAAATACGTTCTCTCGAACTAATAGATAAATCGCGTCACTTGACCGAATAATGATATTTACGCAGCCTCTTTTCATTGCGGCCCCTGACGTGAGGTGGTCTTTAACATAAGAAGGAACTGTGAGCAGGTGTCATTTCAGAACTTGTTCGCATACTCCAGCGGCGTCAAGCCGCCGAGAGACGAGTGCGGCCGGACCTCGTTATAGTCCTT
>JBAUYZ010000086.1:0-34578 GCA_049585055.1 Candidatus Cybelea sp.
GCTTCGCGTCCGGCAGATCGCGTCGCGCAACGCGCAGGCCGATCGCGGCCGCGAGCGCGCCGCCCTTGCAGCAACGTTGGCATCGCAGCGTGCCGGCGATCGCGAGATGAACCGCTACTCGGGTGAGCTCGCGCGCGAAACCAGAGCGAACCTCGCAAATTACATAACCTCAATCGCAGAGCGTAACGAGCGCGCCTACGCGGCCCGCGAGCAAGAGCTGCGCGAGAAAGAAAACACGCTCGCGTTCGATCTCGCGCGGCAGGACGCGGCGAAGCGGTTGAGCCTGCGTCTGAAACTCACCGACTTGCATCTCGCGCACGCGGCACGGGCACGCTACCTGGGCGAGCTCGCAGTTCTCGACGACCGCGAGCGGAATGCGGTCTCGGCGCTGCGCGGCAACGATGCCGCAGTTCTCGCCGCATACCGCCGCCAACTGGAGAGCGACGGCAGTTCCGCAGAGACGCAGATGTCCGCGCGTCTGCGGACGACTGGTTACGCGAACCTGGCGATCCGCCGCCGCGTCGCGCAGGCCGGAACGCAAACGAAGGCTGCATCGCCGAGTCTACGTACGGCGGCCGCCTCGTTCGGCGCGAGCTACAACCTTGCATCCGATGCGCAAAAGACTAGCGACGGATTGCGGGCGGCCGGTGACGATCTTTCGGCGCGCTTCGAGCAGCTTGCGGCCTCGGCGAACCGATCGCAACGCGAGACGGCTACGGCGATCCAAGAACTGGAAGCGACGCGCGCGGCGCTCTATCGATCGATCGTCGCGCAAATTACGCGCGAGGCGCGGCTGATCGCGCACCGGCGGGGTCTCGCAAACGTCGAGATCGGGAGCCGGCGCCCCGGCGGCAGCGTCGATTTGACCGGCGCGGTTCGCGCCGGGCTCGCTGCGTTCTAGCTAGGGACCGCCGGGGCTGCGCAGCAGCGGCGACTCCGGAATCCCGGCGGCTTTGCGGATAGCGCCGACGTCGGTGATGAGCGCGTCGCCCAGCGAGTCCTTCGGCGGACACGTCAAGTCGGGTGACGTCCACCCTTGCCACGTGATGTGAACCGAGCTTCCAAATGAGGCGCTCTTCATGCACGGAACCGTCGTGGCGCCGCCTTTGCGCGCTGCGGCAAGGTCGGAGAAGAACGTAGCGGTCGTTGCCGCGGGCACCGTAAACGCCTTCGGCGTGCCGGGCGCCGCTCCGCGCTCTTGCAGCGCGACCGTCGCCTTACCGTCCGACGAAACGTGAATCGTATATCCATACGAGTTCGTCGAGCCCGAGTTCACGATGACGGCGGTGTCGATCGGCGCAGCGGCCACGCAGCTTGCAATCGCCAACGCGCCAAGCAGAGTTGCATGAATTCGCATCTTAGAAACCTCCGGTTCCATTGGGAGTGCCCCAGCCGGTTGCTCCATCGTAGCCGTTTTTCGCATCGGCGGCCCGATGGTATGCGCCCGACGCACCGCGGCGCCATATCCATTGCGGCGCGTTCGTACGGCTTACTGCCGGTCCTAGCGCGAAGAGCGCGGCCACGATCGCCGAACTTGCGCCGGTCCCGCCCATCTGCAGCCAGCCGCCGGCCGGCGATTCGTACACGGCGACGCCGGTCGCCGGGTCGGCGACCGCGGAGAGATCCGGAACCGCGCGGGTTTTGCACCGGCTCGCGTGTTGCCACGATGGCTTTGCGATGAGCGCGCTGCAGCCGCTCGCGGCGCCCCGCCAGCCGCGCTCGCTCCACCCGCGTCCCGATGTAGTCGCGAAAAGAGACGTTCCTCCGACGCAAACGACCCTAGCGTAGCTGCACGGAGCACGCGGACCAGAGTCGCCGGCGCTTGCAGTGATTGCGTGCCCGGGGTGCCCGTAGGCGGAGTCGGATGCGCTCTCCTCCTTGCCGCCGTATGCATTGACGATCGAGACCGCTCCGAGCGCGACCGCGGCGTTCACCGATGCGGCGAGGTCGGAGGTTTTATTGCTATTGGCCATCACGAGCACGATTCTGCAGTTCGGACAGATCGCCGAGACCATGTCGAGATCGAGCGCTTCTTCCGCCCGCCAGTCATCGCCGGAATCGGCATTAGCTTTCGGCAACGGATTCGCGCGACCGCGCTGGTTGACGATCTTGAGGCATCCGCTCGGCGGCGCGCAGTCGGGCAAAGCCATGCTTCTCCGATAGACCGCGAGATCGCTCGCCGCCGAGGGATAGCCGTATGCGTCGACGATTGCGACCGTCGCGCCCTTTCCGCCGCTTCGGACCGCTTGCGTTAGACCGTATGCCGCTTGAAGATCCGAGGCGCAGTACGGAACGGTGCGGCTGCAACCGGACGCGGCGCGCTGCGCCGTCGTTCCCTGTACGATCGCATCGCATTCGCGCCGCCCGGCGAGCGCGGGTTGCCGGCAGGCATATCGCGGACCCACCGGCGGGCTCGAGGATTTGCGCGAAGGCGCCGCGCTCGGGGCGTGCGTTCCCGAGACCGGCGCGCCGTCGCCGGACGATTCATCTGCCGTGTCCGATGCATCGGGTGACGCATCCGGCGCGTCGCTCGGCAACGCGTGCGACGCGGGCGCGGCCGTCTGAGGCTCGACCGGTAACGGAGTCTGCGCGAGCGAGCCGCCGGTGCAGCCAGCAATGGCGACGATCGCGACGAGCGCGAAGAATCTTAGAATGCGCCGACTCCTTTGGGCGTGCCCCATCCGGTCGGACCGTCGAAACCAACGCGCGCGTAGCAGATGTACTTCACCGAAGAAGCACAGTTGACGCCGATCGCCGGGTCGATGTTGTTTCCCGTGATGACGTCGTAAACGTTCCCCTTGTGATGCTTCCAGAAGTACGTACCGCCTTGCTGGCTGGCGGCATTTCCAGCGAGCGCATAAACGCCGATGATGATCTGCGCCGAGGCGCTCGTACCGCCGAAGAGCCAAAAGCATTGCGATGGCGGGCAGGATCCGATCTCGGTGTTATAGACGATCACCGGCGTGCGCAGCGATGCGGTCGCCGACGTATCGGCGGCCGAACGCATCCGGCAGCCGGTATCGGTCTGCCATGGCGGTTTGGCGATTTTTGTGCTGCAGGCGCTTCCGGT
The DNA here is from genome assembly GCA_049585055.1 of Candidatus Cybelea sp. GTDB lineage: Bacteria > Vulcanimicrobiota > Vulcanimicrobiia > Vulcanimicrobiales > Vulcanimicrobiaceae > Cybelea. Next base: position 3,071 of record JBAUYZ010000086.1, read on the forward strand.
CGCGCCGCACGGACCGCTGCAGGCATCGTAGTTAAAGTCGTTCCAAACAGTCTCGCTCCACCCGCGGCTATTGTGCGCGTGGACGAGGTGCGTTCCGCCGACGCAGACGACGTATGTATAGGTGCACGGCTGTATCGGTCCACCGCCGTCGTGTGTGCCGCCGCCGTTGTCGCCGGCAGATGCGGCGATTACGACGCCGGGCTGATGGAAGATCGAATTGCCGGAGCCTTCGGGACCCGAGCCCCACGAGACGCCGATATACTTCGCGCCGAGAGCCCCGGCAGTTTTAACACCGGTATACAGATTGCTGGTCAAGTTATTATTCGCCTGAACGAGTATGATCTTACAGTTCGGGCAGATGCCGGAGACCATGTCGAGATCGAGCGACTCTTCGCCTCTCCAATCGTCGCTCGGCGGCGGCTCACCCGGTAGCGGCGACGTCTTCCCCTCTTGATTGACGATTCGAAGGCACTTCGTCGCCGTCGTGCACGGTTTGAGTCCCATCGTCTTTCTGAAGTAGGCCAGATCGGAGGCGGCGTGATGGTAACCATACGCGTCGACGATCGCGACCGTCTTGCCGCTGCCGGCCTTGAGCGACGGCAGCGCGTACGCATTTTGAAGATCGATCGGGCAGTAGCCCTGACTGAACGGGCACGGCTGCTCACCTTGGGGAACGGTATCGAGATTTATCAGGGTGCTCGGACGCACGTCGGTCCGCACAAGTGAGAGGCATTCCATCCGGTCGGGATCGTTCGGCGCCGCGCAGAGACGGCGAGCCGCAGTAACGGTCAGGAACGGCACCTCTCCGCTTCCAGGTCCGGTCAGCGCGTCGGGCGGCACGGCACCGTTCTGCTGCGCTTGCGCGGCGTTCTGTGGAAGCAGCGATTGATTCGTTCCGCCGTTCGAGCATGCGACGAGCATCACGACGGCCAATATCGGTAGAGCTTGAGCGATTGCGCGGTTCACATAGACCTCCCAACCATTAACGCGACGGCTGGTACCGTCGTTCCCACATAGGGCTAGGAGATTTCGCATGTCGGGCCCACCGACACCTATGCGCTGCCGCGTTCCTACGCCGTTTCGGCGCGATTTGTTGATTAAAGGCAACGGTGAGGCGTTGCTTTCGAGCGATTTCGTGCCCGCGACGCGGGCGAGAGCGCGCAAACCGAGCGACGCATTGCTCGCCGAGGCGTGGGCCCAAGTCGAGGCCTACTTCGCGCGGCGTCTCACTCGGTTCGATCTACCGCTCGCCCTATCCGGAACGGCACTTCAGGTCGCGGCTTGGCGAGCCGTGGCCTCGCTCGCCTTCGGCGAGTTCGTTTCGTATGCCGACGTCGCACGCGCGATCGGCAAGCCGTTGGCGCATCGCGGGGTCGCGGCCGCGATGGCGAAGACGACGATCGATCTCTTCGTTCCGGCCCATCGCGTCGTCGGAGCGGACGGCCGGATCAAAGGCGCCGGTCCGCGGTCGATGCGACTTCATCTCGCCGAATTCGAACTGGTTCGCGCACCGGCGCGCCGGCGTACTGCGCGTGTTCGAGGGTCTCTTCCAAGAATCGTCTTTGATAAGCGATGACGTCTTCGACGAACGGAAACTGAGGATGGCGGCGCTGCGCCGACAGGCGGTAGCGATCCCCGTCACGCTCGAGAATTTCCCACTGCGCCATCAGCGGCAACGCCCTGCGCACCATCGCGCGAGGATCGCGCCGCAGCTCCGGATCGACGAACACGCCGTTCGGCAGAGCGGCGAGCGCGGATTCGACCGCCGTTACGGCCGCATCTGACGTAAATGCGAGCGTTCGGCCATCGAGGCATGCGCCGAGCAGCTGACTCGTAGTCACCGGGCGAATCGCCGCGATCACTCGCGTCATCCGCGTCAGACGCGGTTCCGGGCCGTCCTCCAAGCGCTCGATGCGGTAGAGCATCGAGAGCCGCTTCGAAACGAACGGATCGTAGCTGACGCCTACGCAGTAAATCGTCGCGAGCGGGGCGAGGCGTTCGATCACGCCGCGCATCGGCATCATACGTCCGTCAATCGTGTAATGACCCTCGGGGGTGAGGTAGAACGTCGCGCCGCGACGGAGGATATCTTCCATTCGCGCGAGGTCGGCGTCTAAGTATGCCCGGGTATCGTCGAGAATCTCGCGGCGATACGGCTCGCGCACGGTCGTCACTTTGACGACGCGATGCGCCTCTGTGAAGAGGTCGCGCCGCCACAGCTCCGAGCTCTTCGTCTCAGGGGGGAACCGGGCCGCGACGCGTTCGTCGAATATTTCGTCGAGCCCGCGCGGTCCGTGCCGCGCCTGCACCGACCACGCGAAGGCGGTAATCGCACGCGAGCTCAGTTCGTTTTCGAGCGGCAGCATGCCGAGCGAAACGAAGAGCTGGCCCGGATTGACGCGCCGAAGCAAAAACTGCAGCCACGGAAGCCGCTCGGCGAGGAATCCCGGCTCGTACATTCGCCGCGAGCTTGCGGTGAAGATCGGATGGCGCCACGGCCCGCTCTCCACCGTGGTCGTCGAAACGATCGCCGGCGATTCGAAATCGTGTTGATGATTTGCCACGATGAGCGACGGGCCGCGACGGCGCGGAACCGATCCCCAGTGACGCACGCGATACGCGGTGTGATCCCAGACGTAGTTCGAAAGGATCGCGGCGGCCCGCAACGGGACTGCCCAGAGCGACGAGATGGGGCGCCGGCCCACGCGCAGCACCGCGAGTGACGCGAGTGCGAAGCTAAAGCCCGCGAGCCCAAAGACCGCCTGATATCCGGCGCGCGTTCCGTGAAAGAGCCCGATCAGCCAGCCGCCGATCAGCGGTGCGACGACGTTGGGCAGCAGCGTCGCGATGCCCCAAAGACCGAGATCGCGCGCGACGTCGCGCAGTTGGGGAATCGCGTCCATGGCGAGGGCCCAGCCGCTCGAGATGACGCCGCCGAAACCGATACCGAAGAGAACGGCGAAGGGAAGCATCCATTTCAGTTCTGGAGCCAGCGCAAAGCCGATCGTCGCGGTCGCCATGCACGCGCCCGCAAGCGACGTGACGACCTTGCGCGGCATTCGATCCGAGAGCAATCCGAGATAGAGGCTCGACGCTACCGCGCCGATCACCGTCGCAAACGCATAGAGTGCCGTCCCGGCCGAAGGATTCCCAACTCGCTGAACGTCGCGAAAGAAAAAGAGGACGAACGTTTGCAGCATGACGAGCCCGAAGAAGACGAGCGTGCGTGCGGCGAAAACCACGAAGAAATCGTGCCAATCGCGCACGTGCGCGTGCTCCTCACCGTCGTAGACGCCGTCTCCGATTCCAAAGAGCGAAAGAGCCCCCAGCGCCATGATTGCGGCCGCGACGAGAAAGGTGACGCTCGGATTGGGCATCGCGCCCGCAATGCCGAAGCCCAGCACCGTTCCGGCGAGCGTCGTGACGCCACGGACGCCCGAGACCGCGCCCCAGTTCCGTCGCGGCACCGACTCCGGCAGGAGCGCTTGATACGCGCAGAGCGCGAGATTCGCGCCGATGGTCGAAACGATGAGCGCGGCGGCAAACCAGAGGAGCGTGTGTGCATACGATAGACCGACCAACGCGGCGATGTTGATGGCGAGGCCGACGGCGACGAAGGTCCGGCGCGATCCGCCGCGGCGGCGCAGCACATCGGATAGCCATCCTCCTAAGGGCGGCACGACCATCGCCGCGAGCGCCGAGATGCTCGCCAGCAACGAGAGCACGAGGACGTGGTTTGCCGGCGCGAACGATACGGTCGCCGCGGGCACGGCGATCGTCATCAGCGCGGTGTCTTGAAACGTCAGCGGCAGCCAAAGAAAGTTCAGTACCGTCCAGCTGCCGATTTGGCGCGCGGGGGAGGGTCCGTTACCCACTACAAGATGCTATTGTTTGACGGCGTCGATCAACACGATCCCGCGGCCGCCGAAGTCGCGTAACTGATCGAGCGCGGCGACCGCCGCGCCGATCGGCGTATCCGGATTCGTCGCTTCGGTAAGCGAGAATCCGGTTTGCTTCCTCGCCTGCGCGTCGATCGGATCGCGCAACACGCTCGGCACGTTCTTAAATCTGCCGATGAGGCCGAGCATCGGTCCGGCTTTTTCGTCGAGCGTCTGCGGGTCGACGACCATGACGACGATGCCGTGGCGTTTGCCCGTCTCCGTTCCCTCGAACGCGACAAAGTCGACGCCGAGCGCGCGCGTGTGGGTGCGGACCGCGTCGACGCCGTTCCCGCGCAGCGCCAGCTCGTAGCCGGCGGGCGGATGTGCGCTCAAATCCCCGAGCCACGACTCGAGCGCGGGCATGTATGCTTGGGTGCCGGCGACGACGTCGTGCCCATCGTACGTGCCGGCGCCTTGTGAAAGGACCGTGCTGTCGGCCGTTCCGGGGCGGGCCCGTACCGTCGTGTGCCATCCGCGCGTCGAGAGAATCTCGGAACCGTCAAAGAGTGGAAACGCGACTGGATTGGTCGCCGCCGGCGAGGCGCCGGCCGACGTGCCGTGATTGCCGCTCGCACATGCCGTCAGGAACGCCGCGGTGGCGGCAAGCGCCGCGAGGGATGAACGCGTCACGGCCAAGCGCATTCGAGGAGAACCCCGATACCCCCCGTAAGCTCCGGCGGGTGCCGCTCTCATACGGTTCCTATCTCAAGCTAGAGGATCTTCTGGACCTTCAGCAGCCGCTCTCACGGCCGCCCCATCACGATGAGATGCTCTTCATCGTCATCCATCAGGTCTACGAGCTCTGGTTCAAACAGCTCTTGCACGAGATCGACGCCACGATGGCGGCGCTCGACCGCGACGACCTTTTGCGGATCGGGAAGCATTTTCGCCGCATTCATGCGATCCAGCGGCTGCTCGAACAGCAGGTCGACATCCTCGAGACGATGACGCCGCAAGAGTTCAATCAGTTCCGCGACCACCTCGATCCGGCGAGCGGCTTTCAATCGGTACAGTTTCGCGAGTTGGAGTTTGCCTGCGGCGTGCGGCGTTCCGAGCTTTTAAAATGGATCGAGCTCGACGAAGCGCAGCGCGCACGCCTCGAGCGGCGCTCTACCGAACCGTCACTCTACGATCGCGTCAAAGCGCTGCTGCACCGCCGCGGCTTTGCAGTCGAGTCGAGCAAGGAGCTCGTCGAGAGCTATCGCCGCATTTACACCAACGAAGCCGAGTACTACGATCTCTATCTTCTACTCGAAGATTTGATCGAGTTCGACGAGCGCTTTCTGCTCTGGCGCGGACGGCACGTACGCATGGTCGAGCGAATGATCGGTCAAAAGCAGGGCACCGGCGGTTCCCTCGGCGCGCGTTACCTCGAAAGTACGCTCGCGTACCGCTTCTTTCCCGAACTCTGGGAGGTTCGCACGTACCTCGGCGAAGGGAGCTACGGATGAGCGAAACGCTAACGTCGATCGCAGACGATCTTTCGCGGCGGCGCGACCAGTTTCCGATTCTGGCGAACTCGACCTATCTCGTCAGCCATTCGATGGGCGCCGCACCGCTGCGCGCGCGCGATGCGCTGAAGAAGTATTGGGAGGAATGGGCCGCGGACGGACCGGAGGCGTGGGAACGCTGGCTGCCGCGCATCGCCGAGGTCGCCGACGGCCTCGGCGCAATCATCGGTGCGCCTCCCGGAACGTGCTTTTTGGGACCGAACGTCTCCGTGCTCCAGGCCGCCATCGCAACCTGCATCGAGTTCCGCGGCGCGCGCAACGAAGTCGTCTACGAGGCGCTGCAGTTTCCGTCGCTGACGTACGTCTGGCGCGAATGGGAACGGTTCGGCGCCGTCGCGCGGATCGTCGGATCGGACGACGGGCGCACGATTCCGACGCAACGCATCGTCGATGCAATTACCGAGAGAACGGCGATCGCCGTGCTCTCGCACGCCTACTACGTCTCGGGCGCGATCGCCGACGTGCGCGCGATCCAAGCGCATTGCCGTAGCGTCGGCGCACTGCTCTGCGTCGACGCCTATCAAACGACCGGCGTTTACCCATACGACGTGGTGGAATGGGATCTCGATCTCGTTACGGGCGGATCGCACAAGTGGCTCTGCGGCGGCGCCGGCTGCGGCTGGATCTACCTGAAAAGGTCGCTGCTCGAAAAATTCCGCCCGGCCGTGACCGGCTGGATGGCACACGCCCGCCCATTCGCCTTCGAGGCCGCACCGATCGTGCATTCGCCGTCGATGTACCGCTTCGGAAACGGAACGCCGACGATTCCCGGATATATGGTCGCTGCGCCGGGGCACCAGATCATCGCCGAAATCGGAGTCCCGCGCATTCGAGAACGCAACGTCCGTCTAACCGAGAAGATCGCAGCGATGGCGCTGGAGCGTGGATTGTGCGTCAACTCGCCGCTCGAGCCGGCGCGGCGAACGGGCTGGATCGGAATCGACTTCGAAAATTCCGAACGCGCGCATCGACGCTTGATCGAACGACGCGTCTTCGTCGACTACCGGCCGGGCTGCGGCATTCGCGTCGGTCCGCATTTCTATACCACCGAAGACGAGATCGACGAATTCTTCCGCGTCCTCGAGTCTGTTTCGTAAGTGTCATCCTGAGCGGAGCCATCTTCGGTGTCATCCTGAGCGGAGCGCCATAGGCGCGGAGTCGAAGGACGAAGGACGAAGGATGGATTCAGCCTCCATGATCGTCGACCACACCCAACTTGGCGCCGCATTCCGGCGCCTTTCGATTCCGGTTGCCGTTCAGATGCTCGGCGACCAGTTGCTCGGAACGGCCGATACTATCGCGATCGGCAGCATGGGCGCGGTCGCGCTCGCCGGAGCGACCGCCGCCAACACGATCTTCATCGCGATTGCGTTCGCCGCGTATGGCTTCATCAGCGGCATCGCGATCGTCGCCGCGCAAAGCATCGGCGCCGGCGACGTCGACGGATTCGCTCGCACCGTGCGCGCCGGTGCCCTCGTACCGTTGCTCGTCGGTATCGCCGCGTTCGCTGCAAGTATCGCCGGCGCAAACCCCGCGATTCACGCGCTCGTCGGCGCGCTCCCTAGCGCGCACGCGAGCGCGACCTACCTCATTTTACGCTGCGCGGCGCTCGTTCCGATGGTGATCTCCGGCACGTTGATCGTTGGATTGGGCGCTGCGGGAAACCGTCAGATCGGCGTCTTGGTGCTCGTCGTCGTCAACCTCATTCACATCCCGCTGCTCTTGATGCTGGGCCTCGGGTGGTGGACGCATCATCCCTTCGGAATCGTCGGCGCGGGCGTCTCGTCGCTGATCTCCGAGAGCATCGCGGCCGGGTATGCAATCTTCTACGTCGCGCGCCGGCCGTCGTACCGCGTCTTCGCCAATCCGCAGCTCTCGTGGTCGCTCGCGCGGCGCTGCGCGTTGCTCGGCTTGCCCGAAGCGATCTTCTTGCTCGGCGTGACCGCTCCTGACATTTTCATCGTTGCGATGCTCGCGCCGCTGGGAGCAATGGTCGTAGCGGCCTTCCGCGCGCTCAACGTCGTCTCCGACCTCACCTTCGTCGTGCCGGCTCCCTTGCAAAGCGCCACGCAGATCGTCGTCGGCCAACGGCTGGGAGCGCGCGACCCGGCCGGTGCGCGGGCATTCTTCGAACGCGCCCTGCGATTCTCGCTCGTCATTACGACGCTGACCGGTGCCGTGGTCGCCGTTGCGGCGTGGCCGCTCGCCTATATCTTTACCCTCGACGCGGCCGTCGCGACGATGGCCGCGCTGCCGCTCGCGCTGCACATGGTGACGATGCCGCTCAAGGGATGGGCGATGCTCTCGATCGCGCCGATTCGCGCGTCGGGCGACACGCGCTTCTCAATGACCGTCGGCCTATTTTGCAGCGCGCTCGTGATCCCGCTTGCCTGGATCGGCATCGAGCGCCTCCACCTCGGTCTCTACAGCGTCGGCCTGGGATGGATCGCGGCCTGGACCGTACGAGCGCTGCTCACGCAGTGGAAACTGCGCGACGGGGCGTGGATGCGGCGGGCTCCTCTTGCCGCTTAAAGAATAGCTCGCAGCATGGCCTTCACCGAGGGATTCATCTCGGAGCTGGTCGGCAGACGCGCGACCATCGACGATCTGCCGATCGGAAGAGTCGCCGATTTCCTCGTCGCCAAACCCGACGCGGTTTTTCCGCAAGTCGACGGGCTCGTCATCAAGACCTCGCAGGGTTTGCGCTTCGCGCCGATCGACACTGTCGCCGACGTCGATCGCGATGGAACCGTCGCGCTGACGATCGCGCCGAAGGAGGCCGTACCCCCGGAACGCGAGGAGCTCTATCTCGTCGCCGATCTGCTCGACAAGCAGATCGTCGACGTCGACGGCCGTAAGGTCGTGCGAATCAACGATATCGAGGTGGCGAATACCGGCGGCCGGTTACGCGTCGTCGCGGCCGACGTCGGTCTGGCGGGATTGCTGCGCCGTCTCGGCTTGCGTTCGTTCGGCCGGGGCTGGTTCTCGCGCATCCACAACGTACCGCGTTCGATGATCGCCTGGGACTCGGTCGCGCCGATTCGCGAAGTCAATCCGTCGCACGTTCGTCTTTCCGTCAAGCAAAGCCGGCTCGCGCGACTCCACCCGTCGGAGCTCGCCGAGATCATCGGCGACCTTTCGTCGCGCGAAGCGCTCGCGGTCGTCGGACAGCTCGACGACGAGACCGCCGCCGACGCGTTCGAGCATCTCGATTCCGAGACGCGCAAGAGCCTAATCGACGAGATCGGCACGGAGCGCGCCGCCGATATCATCGAAGAGATGGACGCGGATGACGCGGCGGATCTTCTCGCGGATCTTCCGGAAGAGCAGCAGACCGAGTTGCTCGCCGAGATGAACGCGTACACCGCCGGCGAGCTTCGCGAGCTCGTCAAGTACGACGAAGACACCGCCGGGGGCATGATGACGACCGATTACGTGTGGATCTATCCGCACCGGACGACCGAGGCGACGATTCGCAAGATTCGCGAGATCGCGCCTGCCTCGGAGTTTATCTACTACTTGTACGTGCTCGACAAGGAAGACCGTCTGCTCGGCGCACTCTCGTTGCGCGCGCTTCTGCTCGCGCTGCCGACCGCCTTCATCGACCGGATCATGGAGACGGACTTGGTCACGGTCGCTCCCGACGCGCCCGCGGTCGACGTGGCGTCGACGATTGCGAAGTACGATCTGCTCGCGGTTCCGGTCGTCGACGACGCCGGAAAGCTGCTCGGCATCGTAACGGTCGACGACGCCATCGACGCGATCATGCCCGACGACGTTGCGAAAAAACTCCCGCGCGTGCGCCGGCGCCGAGCGCGACCCGCCGTAACGTGAAACCCGAGGAGATCGTCGAATTCGGCGAGGCTCTCGCGCGGATCGCCGCCGCGGGAGGCGGCGCGAAAGCGCTCGCCGCGCATCTCGCCAAAGCCGCCGGCGGCGGCGTGCTGCTGGAGGATTCGCAGTGGCGCCCGCTCGCAACGGCGGGCGCGGGAGAGATTCCCGCAAGCGCGCGCGGGATCGTCGAATCGGGCGCTTGCGGACGAGCGCAGCGCGTTATCGCGGGAGAGACGAATCTCGGATGGCTCTCGCTCTTCGGGGGCGAAGCCGAAGCCGATCTGCTTCTGCGACTGACGGCGGCCGCAATCGGGCTCGAACTCTCGCGCAACGGCGCGATCGTCCGCGAGCGAAAGGGAGGCTTTTGGGAAGCGCTGCTCGCCGGCGCCTTTCACGATGCTGCCGCCATTCGCGACGAAGCCGCCGCGCGCGGCATCGCGCTGGCGCCGCAGTATCTCGCAATCGCGCTTGAAGCCGACGACCTCGCCGCGCTGCGGTCGCTGGCAACCCAAAGCTTTCCCGCAGCCGGAGGCGACGTCGGAATCGTCGAGCGAGGCGCGGCGCTCCTATTCTTAGTACCGGCGGCGCGCGCGCTCGACGCGAGCAACGCGAAGACTGCGGCAAACCTGCTCCCGAAGAGCGCCGCACGTCGAAAACCCCCGCTTTGCATATCCGGAGGAGCCGGTACCGTCGAGCCGCCGCTCGCGATCGCAACGAGCGCGGAGTGCGCCGAAGCGGCGCTTGCAATCGGACGGCGCATTCACGGAACCGGACACGTCGCAATCTACGAAGAGCTCGGCGCTTACCGGCTTCTCTACGAGGGCGCCGGCGTCGAACGGCTGCGGCTCTTCGCCTCCGAAACGCTCGCGCCGTTGCGCGGCTACGACGAAAAGCATCAGACGGAGCTCGAGCGAACGCTCAAACTCTACTTTCAAGCGGGGCAGAACGTGAAGACCGCGGCGGCCGAGCTGAACGTTCATCGCCATACGGTCTTCTACCGGCTGCGGCAGATCGGCGAGATCTCCGCGCGCTCGTTCGACAGCCCGCACGATCAACTCACTCTTCGTCTGGCGGTTGCAATCGATGAACTCTACGACTCGAAGTGAATGGCGCCGGCCCTCGGCCAAGCGCGAGGTCGTCCGGCTGGCGCGCGAGCGCGACGTGCGTTTCGTACGCTTGGTCTTTGCCGATATCTTCGGCGTAAGCAAGAACGTTTCGGTTCCGATCGACGAGCTGGAAGCCGCCCTCGACGGACGCGTGACCTTTGACGGCGGGTCGATCGACGGTTTCGTACGCGGCGAAGAGCTCGACATGCTCTTGCGGCCGGATCCCTCCACGTTTGCCATCTATCCGTGGCGCGCGGCCGGCGATGCCTGCGAAGCTCGCTTGATCTGCGATATCGCGATGCCCGACGGTTTGCCGTTCGAGGGTTGTCCGCGCACGACGCTGCGGCGTGCGATCGAGAGCGCGGGCGCGCTGGACGGAGTGCGCGTCGCGCTCGAGGTCGAATTTTATCTCTTCGAACGAACGGACGGCACGGCCGCATCGACCGCTACCTCGGACGTCGGTTCGTACTTCGATTTCTCGGCGAACGACCGGGGCGAGGAGGCGCGCAATGCCATCGTAGCCGCCTTACGCGCCATGGGCGTCCCGATCTCGTCGGCACACCACGAGCACGGCGCCGGACAGCACGAGATCGACGTCGCGCACGACGATCCGCTCGCCGCGGCCGATCACGCGCTGACGCTGCGCACGATCGCAAAACATATCGCCGCGGATTTCGGTCTGGAAGCAACCTTCATGCCCAAACCGCTCGCCGAGTGCGCCGGCAGCGGCCTCCACGCGGACTTTCGCCTTGCCGAATCGGGCGATGAAGAGAGCGCGCTCTACGTGGTCGGGGGATTGCTCGCGCATGCCGCGGCGACGACCGCGATCTGTAATCCCACGGTCAACTCGTATAAACGATTGGTCGCCGCGTGGGATGCGCCGATCTATACGGTCTGGTCGGAGCGCAGCGCGAATGCGTTGGTGCGCGTTCCGCCCGGACAGCAGAACCCGCGGATCGAGATGCGCAGCCCCGACCCGGCCTGCAATCCCTACCTCGCGCTTGCCGTTCTGATCGGTGCGGCATCCGACGGGATCGCCCAGCGGACGCTGCCGGGACCCGCGCTCGTCGGCTCGACCTACGACCTGACCGAGAAAGAACGCCGCGAGCAGGGGATTCGGACGCTCCCCAAGTCCCTGCGCCAGGCGATCGCGGAGCTCGACGCCGACACGGTCGTCCGCGCTTCGCTCGGCGATCATCTCTATCACGCCTTCCGCGATGCGAAGCTCGAGGAGTACGAGCGCTACCGCCGCGCCGTCCATCCCTGGGAACGCGATCAGTATCTGCGGCTCTATTGAGCGGCGATGGCGAATCGAGGCCCGATGAAAAGTAGAGCGCTGTTGCCGATCGTCGTATTCGTCTTCACGGCCGGAGCCGCCGGGCTTGCCATGTTCTTCTTCGCGCCCGATTGGCTGCGCCGAGAAGTGCGTGTCGTCGCGTGCTACGACGCCGGCGTGGTAGCGATGTTGATCTGGTATTGGCGGACGATCCTATGGGCGAAGACCGATCGAGCCAAAGTCTGGGCCGCTTCGGAGGATCCTGGGCGCGACGCCGTTTTCGTGCTCACGTTGATGGCCGTCGGCTTCGGATTCGTCGCCGCGCTCGCGATTCTCGGTCGCGGTCCGCACGATAGAGTTGCAGGGCATACGGCGATCGTCGACGCCGTCGGATTCGGCGCCGTTGCGCTGGGCTGGATGTTGATCCATACCGTGTTTTCGTTCCGGTACGCCCATCTGTACTACCGCGACCACGATCGTGACAAGGAGAGCGACCGCGGGCTCATGTTTCCCGGGAAGGACGAGCCCGACTACATGGACCTCGCGTACTTCTCATTCGTGATCGGCATGACGTTTCAAGTCTCCGACGTGCAAATTACGTCGAAAGGCATTCGCCGGTTCGTGCTCGGGCACGCGCTGATATCGTTCGCTTACAACACGGCGATTCTGGCGCTCGTCGTCAACGTGGTCTCGGGCCTACTGCATTAGCAACGGCGAGCGCGTCTTCGAGCGCGCGAGCTTCTCGCATCACCGCTCCGGTTGCGAGCAATCTTTCGAGCTCGGTGCCGACCATCTTGCGGAGCGCCGCACGCGCGCGCTCGTACTCCGCCTGCTCGGCATGCTCGCGGGGAAGACCGCGTTCGCGCAATCGTGCATCCACATACCCGAGCAGACGGCCCGCTCGCGCGCGGTCCTCACCGACGTGGTCAGCGTCAGGCACCAGCGCCGCGATAGCGGCAAGATGCTGCAGCGTCCAGAGGAGCACGACATCCAGCCGTCGCTCTCGCGCGAGGGCCAGCGCTTCGCGCGCGTAGGCTCGGGCTTCGGCGTAGCGGTCCAATGCTATGGCATACGCAGACGCGTTGTGCAGGGCGCGCGTCACGTAGTGCAGGTCGTCGAGCGCGCGGGACGTTGCCAGCGCGTCCGTCGCAAGCCACAAGGCGTTATCGGCATCGCCGGCGATCAGCGTAAGGCTCGCCAGATTCAAGGTAACGCCGACCGCGGCGCCCTCCGCGCCGAGGGGCGCGTAGATCGACAGGGCATCGTCGAGGTAGGAACGCGCTCCGGCGACATCGCCCTCAACCGATCGAGCGTACGCCAGACCCTCTAGGATGAAGCCGACGAGCCTGCAGCTATCGAGCACGCGGGCTTGGCTCAGGGCCAATCGTAAGAACCTCTCTCCGGCTGCCGCATTACCGAGATAAGCGTACGCGCGTCCGATCATGTTGTTCGCTCGCGCGATGCCCAGCGCATCGCCGAGCCGCTCGTAGGCCGCGAGCGCCCGGCGGCTCGCCGCTAGCACGACGGAAAACTCGCCGTAGACTTGCGCGACGCTCGCCTCGGCGTAATCGAGTCCGGCTCGCACGTCGACCGGCGTGTGCTCGTCGACTAGCTGCTTCGCGGTTTCGACCCAACGCCGGCCCTCGGCGATGGCAAAATTCGTCCAGACCATGCGCAACGCTCCGGCCAGTCGCACGCCCAAAATAACGTCGGCTCTTGCCGTGAGCGCCCAATCCAACGCGGCTCGCCAATTCTCGAGCTCGACCTCGGCACGCGCTAGCCACTCTACGTCGGACGAATATCCCCACGAACGATCGAGCGATTCGGCCAACGCGAGATAGGCGAGTGCGTGACGACGATTCAGATCCTCGCGCTCGCCGCGGACCGCGAGCTTCTCGCGGGCATACTCGCGGAACGATTCCAAAAACAGATAGCGTGTCTCGGCACCATCTCGATCGGCGACGAGTAACGATCTGTCTACGAGCGAGGCGATCAATTCAAATGCCTCCGGGTCCGCCGCGCCGGCGAAGCAGACCGTGCTGATGACATCCATCACGCAGCCGCCGGTGAAGACCGAGAGTCGTTCGAAGAGCTGCCGTTCTCGATCGTCGAGCAGGTCGTAGCTCCAGTCGATCGTCGCGCGCATCGTTTGCTGCCGCGGCAGCACGGTACGGATGCCTCCCACTAGGATATTGAAACGATCGTTCACCTTCTCCGCGAGCGCGCTCACGGAGAACATGTTCAGTCGCGCCGCCGCCAGTTCGATCGCCAGCGGAATTCCGTCGAGTCGGCGGCAGATTTCCGCGACGGACGTCGTATTGGCATCCGTAAGCTCGAAATGATGATTGACGGCCCGGGCGCGATCGGCAAAGAGCCGGATCGAGCCCGGCATTTCGAGCGGTGGCAACCGGTAGGTGAATTCGCCGGCGACGTGCAGCGGTTCGCGGCTCGTAGCCAAGATGCGCAGGCGCGGACACGACGTCAGCAGCGTTGCGGCAATTTTCGCGGCATCGGCGATGACGTGCTCGCAGTTGTCGAGGATGAGGACGATTTTCTTCTCGCCGAGGTACGACTGCAGCGAGGCGAGCAGATCGTTTTTGGAAACCTCTCGCACGCCGAGGGCCTTTGCAATCGTCTCCGGCACCAGCGTGCCGCTCTCGATCGGCGCGAGCGCAACGAAGCAAACGGTTTGGTCGTTGGATTCGACGAGCGAACTGCCGGCGTGCACCGCGGTCTGCGTTTTGCCGATTCCCCCCACGCCCGTTAGCGTCACCAACCGGTGTTCGCCGACCAGCCGCGTCACTTGGTCGACCTCAACATCTCGGCCGACGAAGCTCGTCAATGCCGACGGTAAGTTTGACGCCGGTGCACCGAGCGCGGAGGCGGTGAGTGCCCGCCCGAGCCGGCGCGGGCGCGAATCGGCTGCCGCCTTCTCGAAGGCGCGCCGCTCGTCGCCGCTTAACGCCAGCGCTTCGGATAATAGCTCGAGCGTCTCGCGCTGCGGCGCTCGGCGATATCCGCGCTCTAGCGCGCTGATGCCGTTGGCACTCATCCGCGCGCGTTCGGCAAGGGCCTCCTGCGAGAGCCCGGCCGCGAGTCTGCACTTCCGCAGCAGCGCCCCGAAGACCGACGAGCTCGAGAGCTGCCCGTCGCCGTTCATAGGGCCTTATGAGTTCGCTATTTCGCTACGCTCACCGCTGCGCCGAACGGATAGTAGAAGCCCTTGAGCGTCTTGAAAGGCGCGTCGCCGCCGGGGTAATGCCAGAATCCGACGGTGCCCGGGCTTTGCGCGTTCGGTCCGATCAGGGTCGAGCCGGCGATCCAAAATTGCTCGACGTTGGTGCCGCCCTTTAACGTGACAGTGTGCGCGACGCGACCCGTAGCGCCCATACGATAGATTACGCCGGCGCCGCGGTTACCGACGGCGACGTACGTTCCGTCCCACATCGCGCCGCCGGGGTTAGCGAACTTCGCAGCCAGCTTGAACTTTTGCAGCGCCTTGCCGCCCTTGCGCAGTTCCAGCAAGATAACGTTTCCATAGCGATCCCACGCGTCGGCGAAAAGATTCCCCTTCCCGTCGTAGCCGCAAAACCACGTGGCGTCGACGTCCTTGTCGCGATAAATCGCCGGCTTGCCCCTCGCTTTTGGATAGACCGCGAGTGCGCCCTCGGAGAATGACGAGAGTTGCGTCAATGCGAGATTCCCCGTTATTGGATCGACGGAGCAGCCATACGGGGCGCCGGAGGTCCTGAGCTTTCTTATCGGAGTCGTGCCGCCGTGCGCGTAGACGACAACCGGGCCGGCCTCATCGACGACGAAGACGTCGCCCGCTTTGTCGGCGCAGAGTCCCGCGACCGATCCGAAACCGGTCAGGTCTCCGGCGGCAGCGCCGTCCGGATAGGTGAAGACGTCGACGGCATTGGCGCCGAGGTCGGAGACGTAGAGCAGGTCGTGCGCTTTCGCATGCGCAGCCCTCGATTCGGCCTGCGCGCTATTCGATGCTGGTGCGGCCCAAGGCAGCGATATGCCGCAGCCTCCGAGCAGCGCGGCGCAAACGCAAAGTGAGACGCGGCACATAGCCGGAGTCCTCATACTCGATATTCTACCACGCTTCGAGGCTCCCGAGCAAAGCGGGTGCATTGCTTACGATCGCGCCGCTTCACGCCGCAGGATTTCCCACGCGCACGCGACGTCGCTTCGCTGCGTGCGCAGATTGCCGATCGCGAGCCTAATCGCGTAGCGCCCTCCGATCTTCGTGTGCGAGACGAAGATCTCTCCGGTCGCGTTGACGGCATGCATGATCGCGGCATTGAGCGCCTCCAGTGCGGCTTCGTCGAGGCCGGCCGGCGCATAGCGAAAACAAACGACCGAAAATGGGTGTGGTGCGAGAACTTCCCAGTGCGGCTGCGCGCGCACCCACGACGCGAACTCCTGCGCGAGCGCGATATGGCCGCGCAGCCTTTGCCGAATGCCCTCCGCGCCGAAGCGACGCAGCACGAACCAGAGCTTGAGCGCACGAAAGCGGCGCCCCAGCTGCAAGCCATAGTCCATGTAGTTCACGGCATCGGATTCGGGCGTCGTGAGATACTCGGGCACTAGGCTGAATGCCCGGCGCACGGTCGATTCGTCTTTCAAAAAGAGCACGGAGAGGTCCATTGGAACGAACATCCATTTGTGCGGATTGACGACGAGCGAATCGGCGAGCTCGACGCCGTCGAAGATGGAGGCAAATTCGGGAATCATCGCTGCGATTCCGGCGTAGGCCGCGTCGACGTGCAGCCAGAGGCCGCACTCGCGCGCGACCGCGGCGATTTCGGTTACGGGATCGACTGAGGTCGTCGACGTCGTGCCGACCGTTGCGACGACGGCCATCGGCCGCATGCCCGCGTCGCGATCGGCTTCGATCGCCGCGCGCAACGCGCCGGCCCGCATGCGCTGCGTATCGTCGCACCCGACTCGCACGACGTTCTCGCGCCCGATGCCGAGCGCAATCGCCGCTTTCTCAACGTGCGAGTGCGTCTCGCCGGTGACGTAGATGCGCAGCGCCGGCAGCGAGCGTCCGGTCATGCCGAGTTCGCGAATCTGTAGATCGAGCGCCTCGCGAGCGGCGGCGAGTGCCGTGAAGCCCGCAATCGAGGCGGTGTCGTAGATGATGCCGGTCCACTCAGCCGGCAGGCGAAGCAATCGGCCGAGCCAGCGCATCGTTACCTCCTCGAGCTCGGTCGCCGCCGGCGACGTCCGCCAGAGCATCGCCTTGACGTCGAGGGTCGCCGCTAAAGCCTCGGCCGCGATCGCCGCGGGCGCGGCGCTCGTCGCAAAGTAGGCAAAGAAGCGCGGGTGGTTCCAGTGCGTCGTCGCCGGAACGACGATCCGTTCGAAATCGGCCAGGATTGCGTCGAACGGCTCCCCGATCTCGGGCGCCTCGACCGGCAACGCCGCGACGACCTCGCCGGGGCGCACCTGCGGCATGACGCGATAGGCCTCGGGGTGCTCGAAGTACCGCTCGATCCACGCGCCGACGCGTGCGAACTCGTCGCCAATCGCTTCCGGTGAGTCCATGCGCTTGGGAGTTAGCGGCTCGGACGGAGAAGGCCCGCGCATGAAGTACCGCACGTACCCAGCCGGCAACGTGACCGTCAGCGAAGTCGGCTTCGGTCTTTGGACGACGTCGACGGGCTGGTGGGGCCACATGAGCGACGACGAGGCGATCGCGATGCTCCACGCCGCGCACGACCTCGGCGTCACGTTCTACGACGCGGCCGACACCTACGGAAACGGCCGCAGCGAGGAGCAGCTCGCCAAAGCCTTCGCCGGCCGGCGCGACCGCGTCGTCTATGCGACGAAGTTCGGCTATGACTTTTCGAGCGCCGGCGGCGACGGCCAGCGCGGGCAGTCGGAGTTGCCCCAAGACTTTTCGCCGGCCTTCGTTCGCTCCGCGCTCGAGGCGTCGCTGCGGCGCTTACAGACCGATTACGTCGATATTTACCAGATGCACAACGCGCGCATGGCACAAATCGAAGACGACGCGCTCTGGGAGTTGCTCGAATCCCTTAAGCGCGAGGGGAAGATCCGGATGTACGGCATCGCGCTCGGCCCGGCGATCGGCTGGCTTTACGAGGGTGTCGACGCCGTGCGTCAGCGCAACGTCGCGAGCTTGCAGATCATCTGGAACATCCTCGAGCAGCATCCCGGCGACGAGCAGATCCGCGCGGCATACGAGAGCGGTGCGCAGACGGGATTCATGATTCGCGTTCCGCATTCGAGTGGAATGCTCGAAGGTCACTACACCGCGGAAACGACCTTCGCGAAGAACGATCACCGCCGCCACCGTCCGCGCGAGTGGCTGATCAACGGAATCGAAAAAGTGCGCCAGCTGCGTTTTCTCGAGCGGGCCGATCGCACGCTGGGCCAAGCCGCGATCGCGTGGCTGCTCCACGAACCGCGCGTGATGACGGTACTGCCGAACATCTACGACCGCGAACAGCTCGCCGAGTTCGCGGCCGCATCCGAAGCCTCGCCGCTGCGCGCCGGCGAACTGGCCCGCATCGACGAGCTTTACCGCGCGAACTTCGGCGTCGACGAGCCGCCGATGGCGTTCAAGGGAACGATGACGCGCGGCGAGTCCGAACCCGCCCTCAGCGGTACGCCCCGATGAAACTGGAACACATTGCGACGACGCACGCACCGCGACCGATCGGTCCGTACAGCCAGGCAGTCCAGTGGGGCAACGAGCTTTACTGTAGCGGCCAGATCGCGCTCGACCCGTGCAGCGGCGAGATGGTCGATGGCGATGCCGCGGCTCAAGCGCAGCGCGTCATCGAGAATCTCGGCGCCGTCCTATGCGCCGCCGGATGCCATTATGCCGACGTGGTGAAGACGACGATCTTTCTCATCGACATGAAGGATTTTCCGGCGGTGAACGACGTGTACGAAAAGTACTTCGGCCTCACGAAGCCGGCGCGCTCGACGGTAGCCGTCGCCGCGCTGCCGCGTGGCGCCCGCGTCGAAATAGATTGTATAGCGAGGACGTAACGGGCGTTATTGCGGGGCTGTCTCGGGCGACTGCTGCAGTCGCAGCGACTCCTCTTTTGCAATCTCCGCGACGTCGGGGTCGAAGGACGTCTGCGCGGCCTTGAGCTGCGCCAGCGCTAGCGCGCGCTGCCCCTGCGCCGCGTAGGCTCGCGCGAGCAGATACCGCACGCGACCGTCGTACGGCGCCGCGGCAACGCCCTTGAGCAAAGCCGAGAGCGCGAGTGAATAGAGTCCGTTGTGCTCGTAATCGATCCCGAGGTTCACGTACGATTCGGGAACGTACGGATTGACCGAGATCGCCTGCACGTAGTATGCGACGGCGCGCTTCCAATCGCCGTGCGTATCCGCGAGGTACCCGAAGTTGACGATCGCCTCGGGGCGCTCGGGCTCGAGCGCGTAGGCCTTTTTGAACCATGCGCGCGCCTCGTCGTCTTTTCCGGCCTGAATCTGCGCGACGCCGAGATTGTCCAAGCACGCGTAGTTCACGGGATCGACGTTGAGGCAATCGCGGAGATATCCGTCCGCCGTTCTGTAATCGCGCAGGTCCAAGTACGCCATTCCGAGCCGGTTGAGCGCGGCGATCGAGCGCCCGTCGCTATCGAGTGCGCGCCGGAGATAGAGAATTGCCGAGTTGGGCATATGGAGCGTTTCGTACACCTCGCCCAGCTCTTCTTGAATGTTGGTGTCGTTGGGATTATCGCGCGCGGCGCGCACCATCTCGGCTTCATACTGCGGCAGATCACCCTTGCGCAGATGGAGAAAGACAAGGTCCCGAATCGAATCGGTACCCGGCAGCGCGTCCTGGAACTCGACGATCGCGGCATCGATGTTGTTCTGAGTGGCATAGACCACCCCGAGACGATTATGCGACTCCTTGTCGTGGGGATTGCGCGACAAGAGATCGCGGTAAACGGCTTCGGCCTGGTCGAAGCGCCCTTGGCGATAGTAAAGGTCGCCGAGGAAGCGCGCCGCTTCATCCGCATCGGGGTGCGTCGCCACGAACTGCTGGAGACCCTCGACCGCGCGGTCCATCTCTCCGGCGGCGATGAGTTCGCGAGCGTAGGTAATCGCGGCCCGCTGGTCGGCAAGCTTGTGGGCATCGGGCGTAATAATCGACTCTTGGGCCGGCGCTACGGCCGTAGCGATAAGCATCGCCCCGGGCAGCAGAGCGGCCAAGGCAAGGATGCGAAGAGTCCGTCGAATCATGGCTGGTACCTCAACCCTACTATAGCGCACCGCCCCAGCGCGGCGTGACGGCCGCCCGCCCGGCTATCGTACCAGCGGGAGAACGTTGCTCGGCGTTATCGGATAGAAGGCCATCGCGATCACGAGGACGGCGCAGATTGCGGCGCTCGCCCAGGCCAGCGGCACGAACGGACGAAGCTCCCGAACCTCGCCGTGCTCGCGCTCGTACATCGCCCGGATGAACTTGGCGTACGCATAGAGCGAGATCGCCGTTCCCGCGATCAGCAGCGCGGCGAGCCAGACGTATCCGCTCGCGACGCTGCTCGAGAGGATCAAGATCTTTCCGAGAAAGCCGGCGGTCGGCGGCAACCCGGCCAGCGCCAGGAGAAAGATCGTCATGGCGGCGGCTAGCCACGGGCGGCGATATGCCAACCCACGATAGCGTGCGAGATCGGCCGCTTCTTCGCCGTCGTCCGAAATTGCCGCGGCAACCGCAAACGCGCCGAGATTCATGAACGCGTACGCGGCGAGATAGTAGAGCGCATATCTCAGACCCAGCGGCGTACCTCCGGCGAGCGCGACGAGAATGTACCCGATCTGTGCGACGCCGGAGTATCCCAGCAATCGCTTGAGATCGTGCTGCGCGAGCATGCCCACGTTGCCCGCAATCATCGAGATTCCCGCGACGATCCAAACCGGAATCAAGAGTTCTCCGGCGACTCCTGCGGGTAGCGCCGCGTAAATGAAGCGGGCAAACACTGCGAGCGCTCCGGCCTTGGTGACGACGCTCATGAAGGCCGTGACCGGCAGCGGCGCCCCTTGGAAAACGTCGGGCGTCCAGGTGTGGAACGGAACGAGGCTGAGCTTAAAGACAATACCGATCAAGAACATGCCGGTGCCGATCAAGAAGAGCGGGTTCGATGCGAGTACCGGATTGACGAAGTCGGCGAGGCGAACGCTTCCGGTTGCCCCGAAGAGCAAGGCGAATCCAAAGATCAAAAACCCGGTTGCCGTCGAGCTGAGGATCAAATACTTGAGCGCGGACTCGCGCGCCGTCTTGCGATCGACGGCGCCGCAGAGCGCGTAGAGACCGAGCGAGAGCAGCTCGAGGCCGAGGAAGATCATCATCAGATTCGCGGCGCCGGCCATGAGCATCGCGCCGCACGCGCTCCAGAGCATCATCGCCGTCATCGCCGGGACGCGGTTCGCCGGACCGATCGCGCCGTAGAGAATCAGCGAACCCGCGGTCGCGATCAAAATGACCTCTTGAAAGACGGTCGCGAAACCGCCGACCATGAAACCGCCGAAAAACGCGTCGTAGTTATGTCCGTACTGGCGCGCCGCGAAGATCGCCGCCGCAAACGTGCCCGCTAGAGCGATTCCGATCGAAACGTACCGCTGCTCCTGACGAACGGAGAAGAGATCGGCGATCAGCACGACGAGCGCCGCGATCGCGACCGCACCCACCGGGTAGATCGCGTGCCAATCGGCGTTGGTGAAGGGAACGGTCATAAGCGCAACAGCGGCGCCGGGTCGACGCCCAAGGCGATCAACGCGAGCAGGAGCGGCGCGACGGCGAGGCCTTCGAGCCAAGTAAGGTCGGCGCGCACAGGCACGTCCTCAACCTCCGGTCCGTTCATAAGATCCTGGTAGAGACGAATCATATACGCCGAGGCGATGACGATTGCAACGAGCGCGACGACCACCGGCCAGACGTATCCGGCTTGATAGACGCCGATGAGGATCACCAACTCGCCGGCGAACCCCGCCAAACCCGGCAATCCGAGCGCGGCCAGTGCCGCAATGCAAAGCGCGCCGGCGAGCCGCGGGTTCTTCCATCCCAAGCCGCCGAGCCGCAATAGCGAACGGGTATCCTCGCGTTCTTCGAGATAGCCGAGGAGCAGAAAGAGCGCGGCCGAGAAGAGGCCGTGAGCCACGATGTAGACGAGCGCGCCCTTCAGGGCGAGTGGATTTCGGGAAGCGATCGCAATTACGATCAGGCCGAGGTGCGAGAGCGATGAGTATGCCACGATGCGCTTGGCATCGTTCTGCACCAGCGCGACGGCGGCACCGTAGATCAGCGAGATCGCCGCGAGCACGATCAATGGATCGGCGTATGCGCGCAGATAATCGGGAAGCAGCGCCAGCCCGATCGCGATAAAACCATAGAGCCCGGCTTTTGACTGCACCGCTGCGACGACCGCAACCATTGGAGAGGGCAACCCGCTATAGGTGGGCGGCATCCACGTGTGGAGCGGCCAGACCGGCGTCTTCACCAAGAACGCGAACGCGAATCCGGCGTAAATCCACGGCGCCCAGGCACCGACGAGCGGCGTTACGCTGCGGCCGATAACGTCGGTCGACCCGTAGATCACACCGAAGGCGGCGGTCGCGAGCAGCAGCGTCAGGCCTCCCGCGAAGTTGTAGATGAAGTATCGCCACGCCGTCGCCGGATGCTCGCCCCAGCCGAGCAGTCCGAAGAATACCGGGATCAGCATCAGATCCCAGAAGAGCGCGAAGACGAGCAGGTCGCGCGCGAGGAAGAGCCCGAGCATCGTTCCCTCGAGCATGAGCAGCAGTGCGACGAAATCGCGCTCGCGATTTATTCGCGTCGCCGGTATCGCGCAAGCAGTACAGAGCGCGAGCAGCAGCCCGATCCAGAATGAGACCGGCGTCGCGCCGAAGTGAAATGCAGCGTGGAACGGACGGGAGAGCCAATGCACGCTCCACTCACGGTTCCCGGAGACGGCGAGCATCGCGAACGTTGCGATCGCGACGGCCGTTCCAATGCCTCGTGAGAGCGTCCGGTCGTTTCGCGGGAGCGCGAAGAGCAGTGCGCCGGCGACGATCGGCAAGAGGATCGTGATCGGAACGAGCGCCATCAGTGTACCGTGCCCGCCGCCGCGATGGCGTAGTAAACGATGAAACAGGCCGCGCCGAGGACCAAAATCAACGCGTACGCGCGAACGAATCCGGTTTGGAAGGAGCGGACGACTGCGCCGAGCCAACCCGCCCAAAAGACGAGCTCGCGCACCGCGCCGTCGAGCACGTGCGGGTCAAGCACGCGTCCGAAGAAGTGGCCAAGCCGTTGCACCGGCCGCACGACGAGCAGCTCGATCGCTTCGTCGACGTAGAAGCGATTCGTCAAAATCGCGGGCATGCGCCCCGTTTCAACGCGAAGACGCTCGACGGCGTTGCGCTGTGCGTCTGCGCTGGCGTACCGCCACCACGCAATCGCGAAGCCGAATATCACGATCGCGAAAACGAGCGCCGAGGTCATTCCCTCGGAGACCGCCGGCACCGGCATCGATGCGATCGCCTGCGTTTCGCTGCCGAAGAGCGGCGCGAAGAAACGAGACCACGGGGAGTTCTCTCCGCCGAACATCAGCGCGCCGCCGACCGCAACGGTCGGAACGACTAAGACCCCGACGGGCAGGTTCATTACCCAGCTCGGGAGGTGAACGTGGCCGGTATCGAGCGTTCCGCGATACTCGCCCAAGAATGCGAGGAAGAGCAACCGGAACATATAGTATGCCGTGATCCCGGCGGTCAAAACGCCGGCCGCGTAAAGCCACGGATGACCGTGGACTAAGGTGCCATAGATCACTTGGTCTTTCGAGAAGAATCCGCTGAAGCCGGGAACGCCGCAGATCGAGAGCACCCCGGTGAGCATCGCCCAGAAGGCGAACGGCATCTTCTTCCACAGGCCGCCCATCTGCCGAACGTCCTGCTCGTTGGCGAGGGCGTGGATAACTAAACCGCTTGTGAGAAAGAGCTGCGCCTTGAAGAACGCGTGCGTAAAGAAGTGCGCGACGCCGCCCTCGTACGCGCCGACGCCGACGCCCATAATCATGTAGCCGATCTGCGACATCGTCGAGTACGCGAGAATCCGTTTGATATCCCATTGCGCCGTGCCGAGGACCGCGCCGGCGAGCGCGGTGACGCCGCCGATGGTACCGACCAGGAGCTGGGCCTCCGGATTCCGGCTCCAGAGCGGCGCGCAGCGAGCGACGAGATAGACACCGGCCGTAACCATCGTCGCCGCGTGAATCAACGCCGAGACCGGCGTCGGACCTTCCATTGCATCCGGCAGCCAGGTATGCAGCGGAACCTGAGCCGACTTCGCTGCGGCGCCGATGAAAAGCGCCACGCAGATCGCGAGGATCAGCGGTGCACCCCACGAACCGGCGGCTGCAAAGGCATCGCCGAACCCGATCGAATGAGCGTTTGCGAAGATCAGAAAGATCGCGAACATCATGCCGGCGTCGCCGACGACGTTGATGACGAATGCTTTGCGCGCGGCGGCGACGGCCGAGGGCCGCTCGAACCAGAATCCGATCAGGAAGTACGAGGCGAGGCCGACGAGTCCCCAGCCGACGAGCAGTCCAACGAAGTTGTCGGAGAGCACGAGCGTCAGCATCGCAAAAACGAAGAAGCTCATGTAGGCGAAGAACCGCGCGTACGCGCGGTCGCCTTCCATGTAGCCGACCGAGTAGAAGACGATCAGAAAGCCGACGCCGGTGATGATGAAGGTCCAAAGCAGCGAGAGCGGATCGAGCAGCAGTCCGAAGTCGAAGCCTGCCAGCCACGTTACGAGCGGCTGATGGGCGCCCAGGCGTCCGTCGAGCTGCTGCGTTCCCACGCCCCACGAGAGCGCCGCGAGCACGAACGACGCGCCAACGATGCCCGAGACGAGCCATCCCGCCGTCGTCCGCAACTGCGGCCCGAAGGCCCAGCAAATCACCGCTCCGGCGAGCGGCAGCAGCCACAACGCCACGAGCAGCGGATAGCTTCCGCTCACGCCCAGCGCGTGCGTCATCGAAGTCGTCCGCCTCCGTGGCTAGCCGGGCACGTTGGGATTGCGCAAGCGAGGCGTCGCGACTTTTCGGGGCCGGGCATGGATGGCCGCTTCAAAACTTCGTTGGCCCCGAAAAGCGCGCGAGCAGGAGCGGCACATGGATGTGCCGCGACGAGGGTCCGAGCGGCGCAATCCCAACGTGCTCGGCTAGCCACGGAGACTCCTAACGTCGTCGACGTCGACGTACTTCTCGGGCCGGAACGTCGTCACGATGATCGCCAGGCCGATCGCGGCTTCCGCCGCGGCCACGGTGATAACGAGGAACGCAAAGATTTGACCCGCGTTTTGCAGCCACACGCGCGCAAATGCGATAAAGAGCAGGTTCGCCGCATTGAACATCAGCTCGATGCTCATCAGCATCACGAGCGGGTTGCGCCGAACGATAACGCCGGCGACGCCGATGAAGAACATCACGGCGGCGAGCGAGATATAGTCGATCAGCGGCGCGAGCATCAGTCGCCGCCCTCGCGCAGAATCGCCTCGCGCATCGAGTGCTCGACCTTCGCCTCGTTGCGGCGAGCCTCGGGGTCGCTCATCTGTTCGCCCCCGAGCGTGATCACCCCGATCACCGCCACCATGAGAATCAGCGCCGTCACTTCGAACGGAAGCAGCTGGACGGTGAAGAGGCTGGTGCCGAAGTCGGAGACGCTGCCAAAAGCGTTCGCAGTTCCTACCGGGCCTTTCGGGACTCGGGGCACGAAGAACGCCGCCTGCGAGATCGCATACACGAAAAAGGCGAATGCGGCGACGATCACGATTCCGGCCGGCGCCCAAATCTTCGGCAGACGGTTCGGACCCATCGCGAACGGCCCCACGCCGCTGCTGAGCAACGCGATCACGAAGACGAAGAGGATCAGAATCGCGCCGGAGTAGACGATGATTTGGATGACCGCTAAGAATTCGGCCGAAAGCGTGACGTACGTTACGGCGAGCGCCGCGAAGTTGAGCAAGAGCGCGACGACGCTGTAGACCGGCTTCGATGCCGCGATCGTCCAGACCGCGCTCACGATGAGAATCACCGCCAAAACCCAGAATGCGATCACGAGTTTTCACCCTCGCCGGATTCGGTGCGCGGGGGCTTGATGAGCGCGAGGCCCTTGCGCTGTTTGAGCAGCACGTCGCCTCGCCAGGTGGCCGGGTAGCCGCGCTCGACGTCGGTCGTCGACTTGATAGTGGCGACGAGCCCGAGATCGCCGGGAATGCCGCCGGGACGGTCGTCCGGCGCCGTTCCGGCGCCGGCCTCGACCGGAACGATCAGGCGGTCTTTATCGTAGACGAAGGAACCGCGGCGGTAGTCGGACATCTCGAATCGCGGCGTTAGCACGATCGCGTCCGTCGGGCACGCTTCCTCGCACATCCCACAGAAGATGCAGCGCAACTCGTCGATCTCGTAGCGCGCGGCGTACCGTTCGCCAGGCGATCGGCGATCCTCGGGAGAGTTCTCCGCGCCGATAACCGTGATCGCGTTCGCGGGACAGACACTCGAACAGAGCTCGCAGCCGATGCAGCGCTCCTTGCCGTCGGCGTAGCGGCGCAGCTCGTGCAGACCGTGGAAGCGCGGCGCGTGCTGCTTCTTGACTGAAGGATACGGAATCGTCGGTCGCCGGCGGAACATGAAGCCGAAGGTAATCGACAACCCTCGCAGGATCGCTCCGACATTCAGGAGACGTTTGCGCGACCGCATGCCGGCCATCAACCCCTGTACGCGACGACGATCGCCGTCACGAGCAGATTGAGCGTTGCGACGGGCAGCAGTACCTTCCAGCCGAAAGCCATGAGCCGATCGTAGCGCAAACGTGGCAGCGTCGCTCGTATCCACATGTAGAAGAACATAAAGCTGGCGACCTTGATGACGAACCAGGCGATGCCGGGAATCAGGGTCAATCCGAACGGCGCGTTCCATCCGCCGAAGAAGAGCAGCGTTGCGATGCACGAGATCGTGAGCATGTTGACATATTCCGCGATAAAGAAGAGTCCGAAGCGCAGACCGGAGTACTCGGTGTGGAAGCCGCCGACCAACTCGGTCTCGGCTTCGACGAGGTCGAACGGCGTTCGGTTCGTCTCGGCGACCGCGGTAATGACGTAGATGATGCATCCGACGAACTGCGGCAGAACGAACCACCACCGGACCTGCGCGTTGACGATTCCATCGAGCGAAGTCGTTCCGGCCAGCAGCAGCACGCCGATAAGCGAGAGCGACATCGCCAACTCGTAGCTGATCATCTGCGCGGTCGCACGGACGCTGCCCAAGAGCGGATACTTCGATCCGGAGGCCCAGCCGCCCAAGCAAATGCCGTAGACCCCGAGCGAGGCGATCGCGAGAATGAACAGGATACCGGCGTTCACGTTACCGATCGCCCAGGCCGCGCCGGAGCGTGAAGCGCCGAACGGGATGATGGCATAGACCGAAAAGGCCGTCAGGAGCGAAATGAAGGGCGCGAGCTTGTAAAGCAGCGGATCGGCGGTCTCCGGCATAAGGTCTTCTTTGAGCATCAGTTTCGCGGCGTCGGCCGCCGGCTGCAGCATTCCCCACGGGCCGACGCGGTTCGGCCCCGGACGCAGCTGCATCCAACCAAGAATCTTGCGCTCGACGAGCATCGCGTACGCAAACGACGTGACGACGACCAAAAGCAGAATCGCCGACTTTATGAGGACGATGATCCACGACGGCATTGGCCTACGAACTCAACGCCGCAAGCGTGGGATCGTGCGCCCACGTTCCGCCGCCGGAGAGAATCGTGCTCCCTTCGACACGCTCGCTACGCTCGCTGCTCAGGATGACACTTTGCAAGGCATAGCGTGCGTCGCCGAGGGTGAAGTTGGGTGCGGCCTTCGCAACGTGTCCGACGATTAGGCGATGCATCTCGTCGGAAGGCAACGCTGAAACGCCGAGCTGGTCGGCAAGCCCGAGCAGCATCTCGTGATCCGAGCGCACGGATTCGGGCGCCGCGAGCGATGCGTTCACGGGAAGGAGGTCGCCGCCCAAGGCGAGCGTCGTGCCGGTCTTCTCGAAGGCACCCTTCGCCGGAAGCACCAACGTCGCGCGCTCTGCCGTTTCGGTCATGAAGAGCTCGCTCACGACGAGGAACGGGACCGCTTCAAGCGCACGCGCCGCTGCGGCCGGATCGACTGCATTCCGCGCGGGATTCGCGCCAAAGATCGAGAGCACCGCGAGTCTACCGGCGGACGCGTCGTCGAGCATCGCGTAACCGTCAAGGCCCCGCTCCACGGAAGCGAACCCCGGTCCGCTGAACGGCAGCATACCCATAGCTTCGGCGCCGCGCGCATTGCCCTGTTCGTTCGCGACGTACGTTGCGAGATCGGGGACCCCAGCGAACGTCTCCGCATATTGCCGCCCCTGCGCAAGATCGGCGCCGTCCCAAATCAACGCGACCGCCGACGCGCCGCCAACGGCATCTCGCGCCTCGTTCGCCGACGCGGCTTGCACGAGCGCGGCACCGCGCAGCACCGCCTTGCGAACGCGCAGCCAGAGCACCGGAGCGAGCTCCTCCGGCGATTGACCGGCGACGACGATTGCTTTGACGGAATCGATCCGGTCGAGCGGCGCACCCCGCGTACCGGGCGTCGCCTGACGTTGCCGGCCGATTCGCCAATCCAAGTTCGCGACGCCGGCCGATCGAAAGATGCTTTGCAGCGTAATGGCTTCTTCGTTCGTGAGCCGGCCGCCGCCGATCGCACCGACGCTGGCCGGACCGCGCGACGCGATCGCCTCGCGAATCGCTTTGGCCCAGAGGATAAAGGCGTCGTCCCAGCCGATCTGCACGAAGCCGCTGCCGCGACGGTAAAGCGGCTGCGTAAGCCGGTCGGGCGAGGCGTAGAATCCGATGTTATATCGGCCGCGGTCGCAGAGCCAACCGTCCGAGATCGCATCGTCGTCTTCGACCGACATCGTTCGCAACAGCGTTCCGTGCCGAACGTCGGCGAACTGCTGGCAGCCGACCGCGCACTGCGTGCAGGTCGTCTGGGTGCGATTCAAATCCCACGGACGCGACTTGAAGCGGTACGTCTTCGACGTCAGCGCGCCGACCGGACAGAGCTCGGTAACGTTGCCGGTGAAGTTGTGCCGGTACGGGTGGCCAGTCGCGGTCGCAATAATGTCGCGCGCGCCACGGTCTTTGACGACGAGTTGCTGCTCGCCCGCGATGATGTCGTCGAAACGAACGCAGCGCTGGCAGACGATGCAGCGCTCTTCGTCGAGCACGATCGTCGGCCCCAAGTCAACTGCTTTCGGCTTCGAAAGTTTCGGGTCGGCCACGTCGGAGGTGCCGCGCGCGTACGCCATCGAGTAATCTTGCAGGTCGCACTCGCCGCCCTTATCGCAGATCGGGCAATCCAGGGGATGGTTGACCAAGAAAAGCTCGAGGACCATGGCGCGCGCCGCGTCGACCCGCTCGCCCTGCGTCCGAATCACCATTGCGTCGGTAGCGACGGTATTGCAGGCGATCTGCAGCTTCGGCATACCCTCGATCTCGATCAGGCAGATACGACAGAGTCCGGCGGGCCCCAGCTTTGTGTGATAGCAGTAGATCGGAATTTGCTGCTTGATCAGCTTCGCCGCCTCAACGAGCAGCGTGCCTTTCGGCACGGTCACCGGCACGCCGTCGAACGTGATCGTGACCATCTCGGCGCTGGGCGCGAGCAACGGAGTACTCATACCGGCTGCGGCGCCTCCGCGCCGGCGATCCGCGATTTGAAGGCTTCGGGGAAGCGCTGCATCACCGATTTGAGGAAGGGCTCGATCGAGTCGCCCAGCGCGCAGAGATTTAAACCCGTGATCGTGCCGGAGACCCGTGCCAGCATTTCGTAATCGCCGGGCACGCCGCGGTGATGCACGAGCCGTTCGAGGACTCGCTCCAACCAGCTGCTGCCCTCGCGACACGGGGTGCACTGTCCGCACGACTCGTGCGCGAAGAAACGTACGAGGTTATAGGCGGCATTCACGAAGTCGGTCGTGTCGTCGAATACGACGAACGCACCGGAGCCGAGCATCGAATCGGCCTTCGCCATGCTCTCGTAGTCGTACGGCCAGTCGAGATGCTCCTCGAAGATGCACGCCGACGAACCGCCGCCCGGCTGAACCGCCATGAACCTGCGTCCCGAGCGCAAGCCGCCTGCCAAGTCGATGATCTCGCGCACCGTCGTTCCGAGCGCGACCTCGTAGTTGCCGGGACTACGCACGTGACCCGATACGGAAACGATCTTGTAACCCTTGCTGCGCTCGGTCCCGACTGCCGCAAACCACTCCGCGCCGCGTTCGAGAATCGGCACGAGGTAGGCGAGCGTCTCGACGTTGTTGACGACCGTCGGCATACGATAGAGCCCCTCGATCGCCGGAAAGGGCGGTTTTAGGCGCGGTTCGCCTCGCTTGCCCTCGAGCGAGTTGAGCAATCCCGTCTCTTCCCCGCAGATATACGCGCCGGCGCCGCGATGGACGGTGACCTCGAGATCGTAACCGCTTCCGAAGAGATTCTTGCCGACGTACCCGGCTTTGCGCGCCTCTTCGAGCGCGGCGCAGAAGATCTCGTAACCGCGCAAAAACTCGCCGCGAATGTAGATGAACGCGTGATGTGAGGCAATGCCGTAGGACCCGATCAGCATTCCTTCGAGAATCAGATGCGGCACGTTCTCCAAGAGCATGTGGTCCTTGAACGTGCCGGGCTCCGCCTCATCGGCGTTGCAGACCAGATACCGCACCTGCTTGTCGGCCGGCAAAAACGACCACTTGCGGCCGGTCGGGAAACCAGCGCCGCCGCGACCGCGCAGACCAGATTTTTCGACAAGATTGAGTACGTCGACCGGCTTGAGCTCGCGCACGGCGCGCTCCCACTGCTTGTAACCGCCGCGCTGCCGGTAGGCGTCGATGCCGCGCATGTCGATCTCGCCGATTCCCTCTGTGAGCACCTTAGTGACGGGCACGCGCGCCCTCTTCTTCTTCGACGCTCTCAACCACGGCTCGCGAATCGACGACCGCACGCTCAGTCGTGCCCGTGAACCGGTAGACGTTACGATTGATGATGTTGTCGAGCATGATGATGCCGCTCGCGTCACCGACGCCGCCGGCGTTGTTCGGCTGCGCAACGCCGACCGCACCGCGCGACTTCTTCCCATCGGCGACTTGCGCGTCTTGCGGTATCGCCCAGGTATCGGCAGGCGTCTCCGTTTGCGCCATCGGCGCGACCGCGTAGCTACCAGCTCGCATCGCTTCGAGCATCTCGTCGATCTTCCGAGGCGTGAGGTCGTAAACGAAATCGAGATTGATCTGCATGCAGGTCGCGCGATCGCAGGCCGCGAGACACTCGACCTCTTCGTACGAGAAAAGACCGTCGGCCGTCGTCTGCAAATGCCCGACGCCAAGCCTCTCCCGAAAGTACGCCATGATATCTTCGGCGCCGTTGATCGCGCATGCGAGTCCCCGGCAGACTTGCAGCATGTACTTCCCGACCGGCCGCCGGTAAAACAACGTGTAGAACGATACCGCCCCTTCTACTTCCGCCGGAGTAATCTCCAGCATCTCCGCCGTCGCGTGCATCGCCTCCGGGCTCACGAAGCCCTCATGCTCTTGAAACAAGTGCATGATCGGCAACAACGCCGACCGCCGCTCCTCATATCGCCCAATGATCTCATCGCACTCAGGCCCCAGCCGCTCTAGCAGCGCAGGAAATTTCTTCTCTCGCTCCGTCATGCGCTTCGGCCTCGACATGCCGCCGAAGGGCCGCTCGTCGCTCCGCCTCCGGCTCCGCTCCT
>JBAUYZ010000087.1:0-12905 GCA_049585055.1 Candidatus Cybelea sp.
CGGCAACGACGGCTGAGCCGGACGAACGGCTGCCGGTTCCGGCCTGGGCGGCTCTTCGCGGCGCCGGACCGGGGCTGCGAAACGATATCCCCGGCGGGGTATCGTCTCGATCGCTTCGACGTCCCAGCTACGGCGCAAGGTCTTGCGCAGCACGTAGACATTCTGCGCGAGGTTTGCCTCGTCGACGTATCCTTCCGGCCAAATCCGCGCAAGCAGATCTGCCTTGGGGAAAAGCTCGCCGGGATGTTCGATCAGCGCTAAGAGCGTCTCGACGACCTTCGGACCTATCGGGGTCGGCGTCCCGCGATCGAGCAAGAGCAAGCGTGCCTCGTCGAGCTGGAATGGGCCGAATTCGTAAAGGCTCATGGCGGCACTCCTACAGTGAACGTGATCCCGTCTGAACCGTAATACGCGCCAGTGCCCGGAAAGTTTTCATCCTCATGTCGCCCGGTTGCTTAACGTTCCGGCACGAAGACTCGCAGGGCTCGCGGGAGCACCTCGAAGCGCGCCGGCGTGGTGCCGGCCGGCTCGCCGTCGGCGCTGATGCGATGCGGCTGCCGCGTCCGCACGTCGAAGCTCCTCGCCCGAAACGTTCGTAATCCGTGGACGGAATGGCGCCGGCCCCTCACCATCGCGCCGACGACCGATAGAAAATCCAGCAAGCTATCGACCGCGACGCAATAGCAGTCGAGCCAGCCGTCGTCGATCGCCGCATCGTCGACGGTAATGAAACCGCCGAAGTGCTCGCTATTCGCAATCGTGAGCTGGACGACTTTCAATCGCTCGCGCTTGCCGTCGTACGCGATTTCGACGCGAAACGTACGGGCGTAGCGCACCAACTGAAAGAGGCTCGCAACGATCGCGAAAAACCCGAAGCGCCGTTTATCTTCGGGTCGCTGGAGGCGTGCGAGCCGGCTCGAAACTCCGATGCTCGCTTCGGTGACGTAGTACGCGTCGTTAACGCGCGCGACGTCGATCGGCCGCGTCTGTTCCCCCGCGATCACCGCGCAGGCCCCCTCGACGTCGAGCGGTATCGCGAGCGCGCGCGCCAGATCGTTGAACGTCCCGAGCGGGACGAGCCCGATCGGCACGCCGATCGCGAGCGCCCGTGGAATCTCGCCGGCCAAGGTTCCGTCCCCACCGGCGACGACGATCGCGTCGAGGCTCCGGGGCGATTGGTCCGCGACGACCTCAATCCCCAAACGGCGCAGCTCCGCGCCGACTGCATCGCCGAGCCGCGATCCGCGACGCGAAGCAGGATTGACGACGAGCCGCACGCGCACGAGTTACCGATCGCGGCGAAGAAGCAGCAGGTACGCAACGCCCGACCAGGCCGCGATGCCCGCAAGAACGAGCGTGCCGCCGACCATCGCAACGTACCCGAGGCCGATGCCGACCTGCGTGAGCGAATCGACGTAACCAACGGCCTTCACCGTTGTGCTCAAGTTCTCATAGACGGCGTGAAAGACGAACCAGACGATCGCGGCACTTGGTGTCGCGATCAGAAAGATCGCCAAATGACGGGTACGATCGTCGCGGCGCTTCACGCCGGCAGCTTCGCCGGCCGCCGGCGCAGAAACCCTCAGAACGATGCATCTTCCTAGAAGGCACCCGCGACCCCATAACCCGATCCCCGAATCACCATACGAAGTCCTCGCACTCTTCACCGCCGCGATGGTCGGCGCGTCGATCTTCATCGTGGGGACCGGCTCGCTCATGACGTTCTTCAACTCGGCCCTCCATCTCGGACAAGCGCAGCTTGGCCTCATCCTCTCCGTCCAAATGCTTGGCTCGGTCGCGATGACCTCGGTCGCAGGACTCCTCACCGACCGTTTCGGCGATAAAGCGGTGGTCTTCTACAGCGGCGCGTTTATGGGACTCTCGCTGATCGCCGCGTCGCTGGTGCAAAGCTTCTCGTGGCTTCTTTTCTGGCTGCTGATGTACGGAATCGGCTACGCCGCGGTTACGCCGGCCGGCAGCCACGCGATTATCTTTTTCTTCAAGAAGGCCGACCGCGGTTTGGCGATGGGCGTGCGGCAGTGCGGCGTGCCGCTCGCGGGCGCGATCGGTTCGATTTTGCTTCCGGCGATCGCTTCGCGTTTCGAATATCGCGGCGCGCTCGTGGCAGCCGGCGTTCTAACGCTCGTTGCGTGCTGGATCGCATCGGCGCTCTACCGCGAACCGGTCGAACTCCAAGGCGAGCGCGTAGCAGTGCGCGAGATGCTGCTCGAGATGGTCACGATCGCTCGCGAGAGCCGTCTGATCTTACTGACGATCACCTCGATGATTCTGATCTGTGCGCAGTTCGCGTTGATGGGCTTCCTGACGTTGACGTTCGTTCACGTCTGCGGCTATCCGGTATCGGTCTCGGTCGCGCTCTTCACGCTCTCGCAGGTCGCGGCGATCGCCGGCCGGCTCGCCTGGGGATGGATCAGCGATCACATTTTTGGCGGAAGCCGCACGCTGCCGCTCGCCGTCGTCTGCCTGCTCGTCGCATTCGTCGCGCTCGCCGTTGCCAACGTCGCGACCACGACGCCGCTCTGGCTTGCGGCGCTCTTGGCGATCGTCCTCGGCTTCACGGCGGAGGGATGGCTGGGCGTCAGCGTCATCGGCTTCGCCGAGATCGGCGGCGAGGAACACTCGGGCAGCGCGCTCGGCGTCGGACTGACGTGGACGCTCTTGGCGGCGACGCTGACACCAGCGATCTTCGGCGCGATTGGCGAGACCCACGGCTTCGTCGTCGCTTGGCGCGCGCTGGCCGGACTCGCGGTCGTCGGCATCGTTCCGGCGCTGCTCGGAAGCACCGCCTTCGTCGCGAACATACGCCGAGCCGAACGGAGGATGTAAATGGAGCAGTGGCCCGAGCTTCACTACGACGACTGGAAGGAGACGCTGACGACGCTGCAGCTTTGGACGCAGATCGTCGGCAAAATCCGGCTCAAGCGGGAGCCGCTCGTCAACCACTGGTGGGGCGTCACGCTCTACCCGTTCTCGCGCGGTCTGCGCACGTCGACGATACCGTGCGAGGCGCGCACGTTCGAGATCGCCTTCGACTTCATCGACCACGCGCTGCGCGTCGAAGACTCCGACGGCAACCGCGTTTCGTTCCCGCTCGAGCCGATGACCGTCGCCGCGTTTTACGCTCGCGTGATGAAGAGCCTCGGAGATATCGGTATCGCGATAGCGATCAATACGAAACCGAACGAAGTCGCCGAGGCGATCCCGTTTGACGAAGATACGCTGCATCGCGCCTACGATCCCGAGTACGTCCAGAGATTCTGGCGGATTCTATTGCAGATTTCCCGCTTGTCCAAAGTCTTCCGTGCGGGATTCCTCGGCAAGGCGAGC
Source organism: Candidatus Cybelea sp. (assembly GCA_049585055.1). Lineage (GTDB taxonomy): Bacteria > Vulcanimicrobiota > Vulcanimicrobiia > Vulcanimicrobiales > Vulcanimicrobiaceae > Cybelea. The sequence goes on from JBAUYZ010000087.1 coordinate 3,349, forward strand.
CCGGTACATTTCTTCTGGGGGAGCTTCGATCTCGCGCAGTCGCTCTTCTCGGGACGAGCGGCGCCGCCGCATCCCGGCGGCATTCCGAACCTGCCCGACTGGGTTACGCGCGAAGCCTATTCGTGCGAGGTCTTCAGCGTCGGATTTTGGCCGGGCGGATTCGGTCTCGATACCATGCTCTACGCGTATATCTATCCGATCCCGCAAGGATTGGCGCAAGCTACCGTACGTCCCGCGGCGGCATCCTGGAACGAAAACCTGCGCGAGTTTTTGCTACCGTACGAAGCGGTGCGCACGTCCGACGATCCCGACCGGTCCGTGCTCGATTTCTTCGAAAGCTCCTACGAAGCCGCGGCCGATTGCGCGGGCTGGGACCGCGCGGCGCTGGAGCGCAACTCTTAGAAATCTAGTTGACAGAACTGTTTGTTTCATGTAGCATTGACTCCTATGAATCTAGTTGTTCGGCGATCCGCCCGTGCCGCGTAAGCGTTCACCGGTCCTAACCGACCACGAACTCCGGTTGATGGAGGTGCTTTGGATGGCGGGAAAGGCGACGGTTGCCGACGTCACGGAGCGCGTCGGTTCGCCTCCACTCGCGTACAACACGGTGTTGACGACGCTTCGCACGCTCGAGCAAAAGGGGTACGTCGCACATGAGGAAGATCGGCGAGCCTTCGTTTATCGGCCGCTGGTCGCGCGAACGCAGGCGGCCGACTCGGCGGTGAGCCAGCTCCTGCGGCGCTTCTTCGGCAACTCGCCGGGAGAGCTCGCGGTGAGATTGCTGGACGATACGAAGCTCAGCGACGCCGATCTGGCGCAGATTGCGGCCATGCTCTCACGGAAACGAAAGGCGGCGCGATGATGTTTTCGGCGATACTCAACACGCTCTGGCAGGGTGCGATCGTCGTCGCACTTACGGCATTGGTGTTGCGCCACGTCCCGCGACATAATGCCGCGACGCGCTATGCGGCGTGGTTCGTTGCGCTACTCGCACTCGCCGTCGTTCCGATGGTCACGACGTTCACGCGGGTGGGAGCGCAGTTCTTTACCCTAATTCGGCCCCACTCCGGCGCAGAGCGCGGCGTCTTTACGTTCGTTCCGATCGGCGCATTGGTCGACGACGCGACGCGGTGGTTGGCATGGCAAACGCTCGCGCTTCACTGGCTCGCCCTGGCCTTTACCGTTCTCTGGTTCGCCGGCAGCGCGATTGCGCTGAGCCGTCTCGTGGCGAGCTTCGTCCGCGTCGAACAGGTCCGCCGCGACGCAAACGCGCTAACTCGAATCGACGGCGTCGAAGTGCTCGTCTCCGACGACTCGGCGATCCCGTTCGCAATGGGCATCCTCTCGCCGGCGATTATCGTGCCCCGCGAACTGGTCGCGATCGGCGCCGGCGATTTGCAATGCGCAATCGAGCACGAGCTCGCACATGTCCGCCGCGGCGACGTCGCAAGCAATGCAATTACACGTTTGTTCGAGGCCGTGTTCTTTTGGAATCCGTGGGTACGCATCGTCAGGTCTCGACTTATCGACGAACGCGAAGCCGCATGCGACGATTGGGCGGTTCGCCGTCTCGGTGGATCGAGCGCCTATGCCCGTTGCCTCGCGGACCTCGGTCGCCGCTTGAGCGGCTCCGCTGAATCGCTCCTCGTGCCGAGCGCGTTTGGCTCGCGTCATTCGCTAGTGACGCGGATCGAACGGCTCATGAGCGAGCGTTCGCCCAGAGAGACACAACTCAACTACGTTGCCGTTGGAGGAATCACGATGCTCCTTGCTGCTTTAACGATCGTCCTGCAAGCGTTGCTTCCCGCGCCCGCACAGGCTACTGCACTCTCGCAGGACGTCGTTCGCGACTCGGCCGTCGCCGCCGCCTGCAAGAATCCGAACGCCGAGCCGCAAGCGCTCAATGCCGTTGCGCCCGATCTGCCGAAGTCGGAGTGGCCGACCCACAAAGTCGAGGCGGTCGTCGTCGTCAAAGTTGCAACCGATGGAAAGCCCGTTTTCGCTCGCGTGTACCGGTCCAGCGGCGACGCCAAATTGGATCAAGCGGTCGTGACGGCCGCGCAGCATTCGACGTACACGCCTGCGCTGGTGAACTGCGTGCCGGCCGACGGCACCTATCTCTTCAAGGCAGAGTTTGCCCCGTAGGTTTGAATGGAACCCGCTATTTCGATCCGCCGACGATGCGGGCGGTTTTGATGTAGTCGAGCTGCGGGAAATCTTTCTTTAAGTATGCGTTGCCCTGCGCGCCGATCAGCGATTGATCCGGCGACTCACCGTAGCCGGGGAAGATATTGTCGACGGCCGTCATGCCGCTTTCAACGCGTCCGATCGGCGCGAATCGCATCCCGTCGAGCCGCGCGTTATCGCCTAGGTTGATGAAGAGATGGGTCGTGCGGCTATTTGGTTGGGCCGTCGCGGCGAACGTCACCGTCCCTCGGACATTCGATGTTTTGACCGGATCGTCGGGAATCGTGACGTCCCATTTCTTCGTAACGGCCGGAGATGCTGCCCCACCCCACTGGACGACGAAACCGGGCACCACGCGGTAGAAGCGCGCGCCATCGAAGTATTTCGCCTCGACCAGTTCGTAAAAGTGTCGTGCGCCGTTGGGCGCGAGGCTGCGGTCGACGTCGATCACGACCGGCCCTCTGCTCGTATCGAGCAAAACGCGGTACGTACCGGGCGACGATTGCGAACTCGATTGCTTTGCGGACTGGGCGCAGCCGGCAAGAGCGAACACCAACACGGCAACGATTAGAAGGTTCTTCACGAATTTCTCCAAGGAGGCGCGGAGCAAATTCCGTGGTTTCATAGCCCCGATAGAGAAGCCTGCCGGCGACGCAGAAGGCGCGCCGCACTGCCGACGCGCCTTCTGTTATCGGTGAACGGTCCTAGCTAGCGACTGCGTAAATCGCGCTTGGCGGCGTCGATCTCGGCTTGCGTGCGGTGCTTCGCCTCGTTCACGATCGACTTGGCCTTTTCTGTGCCGGTTAGCTCGCCGCCCCAGCTTTCACGACGTGCTTTCTCTGCCTCAGCGGCCGTGCGATGCTGCCCCTCGTGAATCGCGTCCTTGACGTTGTCGGTCGTTCGCTTGACCGCATCGGCTGCTTTGTCGAGCGTATCCTTACTCATCATTTACCTCCACATCTTGTTGCTAAAGCCTATCCAAGGTGCGACGATTCGAAACATCGCGCGGGCCGGCAATTCTAGCCGGCACGAATATTGGTGATGTAATGCCACATCCCAAACACCTTCAATAGCCAAACGATCAGCACGATAACGACGACCGCATTTAGCAACGACTTTATCGCGCTCGCCATGGGGATATACGAATTGATCAGCCAGAGCAAAACGCCGACCACGATCAGGACGACAACGATCTCAACAAGCGGCATGGCTGGAACCCTCTGCTTAGCCCGCCGGCTTCCCTTGCGTGCCGGCCTGTGTGTTGGTCAAGGTCAGGCTCGCTGCCATCTCGCTTTCCTTGCTGCCGGCGAGAAGAATCTCGACCGAGCCGTGATAGCCCGCGGGATAGCTTCGGCGCACGGTGGCCGTCGTGCCGGACCCCAGGATAACTTCCTCGCCGGCGGCGACCGATCGAGCGAGGCCTAATTTCGAAATACCGCACGCCATTGGCCCTCTTATACCCGAAATGGCATTGCTTCAACATCGCGGATGCCGAAACCGACCGGCCCGATGACAACCCCCGTTCCCGGTGAGCTAGCCGAAGGTCGCGGCCGTGCCCTGCGGCACCAATTCACACACTTTTTTGACACAGTGCGGTCTGTATGGCGCGCAAGCGACCCTGGGCTGGTATCCTAGCCGTGCGTGTCTACGCCACGCGTATGCCCCAGCCATAGATAAGGAGCCTCAATGAAGAAGTCTCTACTGTTTGCCGGCATGGCCGTAGGAATCTGGACCGCGGCGTGTAGCGGAATCTCGACGTCACCCCTACCGCCGGGCGCATCGGCGCCGGGCTCGACGACCTCGGCCCCCGGTGCCATGGAAAGGGCCCCGCGAGGCTGGGCCGCTACGGCCACCCATGCCGTTTCTCTGAAGAGCCTCGTAGCCGGAGGATCGGGCAAGGCCGGCAGCCTGCCGAACCTCAAACCGTTGCACGTCGTCGTCGGTCTTTACATGCGCGACCGCGCCGGCGCACGCCAGCTCGTTGCGAGCCAATACGCTCCCGGTCACGTCTCTCTTCGCAAGTGGTTGACGCCGGCACAGTTCACCGCGATGTTCAACCCAACGTACAGTCAAGCCGAGTCAATCGCATCCTATCTCCGGCAGCAAGGCTTCACCAAGGTCAAGATCGATCCGAACCATTTGATCGTCAGCGGCTACGGTTCGGTTTCGCACGTTGAGGCTGCATTCCACACGTCAATCCGCGGAACGATGTCAAACGGAAAGGCTGCGTACGGCAACGTTACTCCGGCCTTTGTGCCGGAAAAGTTCCACGGACTCGTTGCCGCGGTGCTTGGCCTGACGAACGCATATCAAATGCACAACCACCTCATGAAGTCGCGCTACGTGCGTCCGATGACCGCGGGCACGCCGCCACCGTGTCTCGAAGTCGTAAACGGCGTTTGCGAAGGTGGCGAATACGGTCCGACGCAGTACCAAGTCGCCTACGACATCCCCGCCAAACAGCACACCGGCGCTAAGACGACGATTGCGGTCATGGCCGAAGGCGACGTGACGCAGGTCGTGAAGGACCTACGCACGGCGGAGAAGTTCTGGGCCCTTCCGCGAGTGCCGTACGCGACGGTACAAGTTGGCGACCCGAGCTCCGATACGTCCGGCCTCGATGAATGGGACTTGGACACGCAGATCTCGAGCGGAATGGCGGAGCGAGTGGCTCAGCTTTACGTGTATGACACGACGTCGCTCAGCGACTCCGACATCACGCTCGAATACAGTAAATGGGTCGATGATGACCTCGCTCAGGCCGGCAACTCGTCCTTCGGTGAACCCGAGAGCCTGGCATATACCGATGGATCGATGACCCTCGACGATCAATTGATGAATCAGGCTGCGGCTCAGGGCCAAACCATGTTCGCTTCGACCGGTGACAACGGCTCCGGGTGCCCGGTCCTCCTCGCGTCGGGTGCACCCAACAGCGGAGCGCCCGACACCTGTTATCCGGCCTCGTCGCCGTACGTCGTCGCCGTTGGCGGTACGACGCTGGATACGAATGCGGTCGGAAGCGAGCCCGGCACGTACTATGGAGAGCACGTGTGGGTGGGAACCGGAGGCGGCTACAGCGCCTTTGAGTCCGCCCCATACTGGCAATCGAACGGCATTTGCGGGGCTTGTACGTCAGCCGGAGTCAGAGCAATCGCGGACATAGCAATGTGTGCCGACAACAACGGTTGCCCGATGGACGTCTTCGTGAGCGGCGCGCAAGCGGGAGTCGGCGGAACGAGTCTTTCGTCGCCGATGTCAATGGGAATATGGGCGCGCCTCGAGACGCACTTCCACAACAAGCTCGGGTTCGCCGCGCCCGTCTACTACGGCGTGTACGGTTACTACGAACCGTGTCCGATGGGCTCTTCGGCCTGCGTACCGGCGGGAGAGCCGGGTGACGACACGTCCGCGGCGCCTCCGGATACCACCGCGCCCGTCGGCGGGTTCCACGACGTCCTTTACGGATCCAATGGCATCCCAAGCTCCGCCGCACCCGGGTGGGACGAGCCCACCGGTCTGGGTTCCATTGACTTCAGCGTCATGCTCTCCCAGATCAAGAACTCGATCTTCTAGAGTTCCTCAAGGTCGGGGCACGAGGAGGAGGCGGCTTAGAAGCAGGCCGCCTCCTCAACGCGTTCTTCGAGGGTCGCCGCCGCAAGCTCGTAGAAACTCCGCGGACACGCACCCTGGAACACCGGCGCGAGGAAGGTCACTAAAATGTTTAGCTTCACGGCTCGACCGTTCATACGTGGGCTGGCGTTCGTCGTACTGAGCGGGTGTACCGGCGGTTCGCCCGGTGCCCCGGCGCCCTCTTCGTTCGCCACGCCGCCGCTCGCTGGGCCGGCGGCTCATCTATACGGCAACGATTTTATGTACTCGTCTCAGCCGTCCGGAAACCAGATCGATGTCTATAAGCGTAAAGACAACAGCACGACGCTGAAGATCTATGAGGCGCTGACCTACGGATTAGCCGCGCCAATGGGGATGGTCGCGACACCCGCGGGCCGGTTGTACGTCGCCAACTCCGGAGATTCAAACGTCCTCGTCTATCGCACGAGGCGCAGAGGACCCGAAGGCCCCGAGGCGGCGCTGCGCGATGACGGAGAGGTGCCGGTCAACGTGGACGTCACTTCCAACGCGCGTGTCGTCGCCGTTTCGAACGCCTCTACTACCGGAAGCGGCGCCGGAAGCGTGAGCGTCTACCTGAACCGGCAAGACGAACCGTCGCGGACGCTGACTTATGGCAGCGATCTCGTCCAGGGCGAGGGTATTGCCATCGATTCAGACGGCAACTGCTATTGGAGCTTCAACGACCCGACGACGTTGACCGGATCGATCGTGGAGTTCGCCCGCTGCAGAGGCAATGGTACGCCGATCGTATCCGGAATCTTGAAGGCCGGCGGACTTGCATTCGACCAGAGTGAGAATCTGTACTATGTCGACCAACTCGCCGGCATCTATAAATGCAGCAGGATCTCCGAATGCGCGCTTATTACGGCGATTGGCTGCTCGGGCTGCCTCGTCAGGCCGGCGAACCTCAATTTCGATAGCTCGAATCCGCAGAATCTGTGGGTTGCCGACGCCGCCGGCTATATCGATGCGGTCAGTCTGACCGGGACAATCGAGTACACGTTGGACGTACTCGGCGGCCCTACCGATCCGCCGATCGGAATCGCACCCGCACCGGGAAGCTAAACTGGAACCACCGCGATCGTCTCCGCGAAATGCGGAGGGGACCGCCGAACTGGCCGTCCTGCTCAAAAAACTTCGTCTGCAAGCCGGCCTCTCGCAGCAGACGCTTGCAGACCGTGCGCTGATTAGCATGCAAGCGATCAGCGCGCTGGAACGCGGCTATCGCAGGGCACCGTATCGCGCGACATTGGAACGCATCGCCGATGCCCTCGCGCTCTCACCGGAGGAGCGGCAGGCGCTCGAGCGTTCCGCTCGGCGCTCGCGCGGAGCGCGCATGGTCGAACATGAGGCGGCGCCGAGGCACAATCTCCCACGCCAACTCACGTCGTTTCTCGGACGCGACGATGTCGTTCGAAAGATCCTGGACCTCATGGAGAGCGCGCCGCTGGTCAGCATCGTGGGAACCGGCGGTGCCGGGAAAACGCGCGCCGCTATGGAGGTTGGAATACAATCGCTGGACCGATTTCCCCACGGCGTCTGGTTCGTCGAACTGGCCCCGCTCAACGATCCCACGCTAGTCTCGCACGCTCTCGCGGCTGTGCTCCACGTCCAAGAGCCTCGGGGGCGTTCTCTACTCGAAACGCTATTGGCCTATCTCGCGCAGAAACGCCTGCTCATAATTCTCGACAATTGCGAACACGTCATTTCTGAAGCACGCGTAATGGCGGGGTCGCTGCTGCGCGAATGCCCGAGCGTTACATTACTGGCGACGAGTCGCGAAGCCTTGAACATAACCGGCGAGCGAACCTATCGGATTCCGTCGCTCGCAGTCCCTCAACGGAACATGTCGCCCGAAGAGGCCGCGACGTACGGGGCCGTCGCCCTCTTCGCGTACCGCGTCCGCGCCGCCGATTCGCGCTTTGAAGTAACGGAAGATAACGTGCAGCCCGTCGTCGAGATTTGTCGCCGTCTCGACGGCCTGCCCCTCGCCATCGAGCTTGCGGCTGCGCGCGCCAGCGTACTCTCTGCGCGAGAGATTTGCGACCACCTCGATCGAGTCTTCGACGTTCTGACTGGGGATCGCCAAACGTCGTTCCCGCGCCACAAGACGATGCGCGCGGTGATCGACTGGAGTTACACCCTCCTCTCCACCCAAGCCCAGCTTCTTTTCGATCGCCTGGCCGTCTTTGCAGGGGGCTTTTCTCTCCAAACGGCGACGACCGTCTGCGCCGACGAAAACGTTCCGCAGCAAGACGTATTGGAGTTGCTATCATCGCTAATTGCCCAGTCACTGGTGATGGTTGAGTTCCCGCACGGGAGTGCGCGCTACCATCTGCTCGAAGCGACTCGGCAATACGCATTGGAAAAACTCGAGAAGCGGGGCAAACGAAACGCGATGGGATCTCGCCACTCGCTCTCGCTTCTTCAGGTTGCCGAGCGGCTCGACCGGGAGTGGTACGGCGCCGATGAGCGTTCGTGGTTTCGCGAAGCCGAGGCCGAACTCGATAACTTTCGCGCCGCACTCGGCTGGTCGCTCGGGGAGCGTCACGATCTGCGGTGTGCTTGCCTTCTTGCGGGCGCACTTGCGCGGCTTTGGTATTCGCTCTCTCCGCTAGAAGGACGACGCTGGGTCCGTCTCGCGACGGACTCCGTTACCGGAAAAACTCAGGCCGACGAGCTCGCTCGGCTCTACATCGCCGAGGCCGAGCTCTCTGGTGCCCTCGGCGAGTCGGCAGCGTCGCTTGGGTCGGCGGAACAGGCGTTGCGGTTACGTTCCGTGCTCGACGAGTTGCAGGTGGCTCGTGCCGAACACGCGGCCGGGAGCGCGCTCGCTGCAATCGGCAGGTTGCCGGAGGGCGAAGCGTATTTGCAGAGCGCACTGGCTACTGCCGAGTACCTCCAGAATCGCCGCTTGCAGGCCCTCGTCTTAGGTGATCTTGGGACTGCTCGCTCGCGTGCTGGTGACGCTAACGGCGCTCGCCGGCACTACAGCGAGGCGCTTGCGCGTTACGCCGCGCTCGGTTTTGAGAGACCTGCCGCGTCGATTGCCGGCCACCTTGCGGAAGTCGAATTTGCTGCAGGCGATGCGGCCGCCGCCCTTCAGCGAGCTGAGGAGGCTCGGGCCGGTCACGCGGCAACACAGAACCGTCGCTCGGAGGCCGTCGATTTGACCAATATGGCGGCGTATCTCGTAGCGCTCGATTGTTTCGACGATGCCCGCGCATACGCATCGCAGGCGCTGGAGGTGGCGCGTGACGTGCGCGCCACCGTGCTGACTGCCTACGCGCTCCAGCACGTCGCAGCAATAGCCGCGTTGCAGCGCGGCTCCGGCGATCGCCGCACCGCACCAAAGCTGGAAAAGGCGGCGATGCTGCTCGGCTTCGTCGATTCGCGGTTAATGTCGCTCGGCGCCGTGCGGGACTACACCGAACGACAAGAGTACGAACGTGTCCTCACCGTGCTTCGGAACGCGCTTGGAGTGCGACTCGACGAGATCGTTGCGCTTGGCGCTCTGTGGGATGAGGGCGCTGCAGTTGCCGCCGCATTCGATCTATAATTTACTGCGTCAGAAATTACGTAATAGACCGACCTGCCCAGAAAGGGACTCGAGCCCCCACGGTGTTGCATTGCCCCAGCCGCTGAAGCGGCCGGGGACCCCGCACGTTTGAAAACCGCTTCGCGCTTCGCGCTGCGCTGTGGTGGCAACACCGTGCGAAACACAACTGCCCAGAAAGGGA
>JBAUYZ010000088.1:0-2742 GCA_049585055.1 Candidatus Cybelea sp.
AAACGCCACGCCATGCGGCGTCCCGAGCTCGCGCTCGGGCTCGTCGGCGTCGATGCGATCGCGATCGAGATCGGCGCGGATCTCGCGCAACTCCTCGCCCAACCGCTGGCCGATGCCCTGCTCGATCGCGTCGGGGAAGTGCGCAGGGCGCTCGCGGCGGACATCGGCGTGGTGCTTCCCGGTGTGCGCTTGCGCGACGACCTCGCGCGCGATCCAAGAACGTACGGGATCCGCGTGCGGGATCGTTTGGCCGGATCGGGCCGGCTCGATCTCGATCGGCTGCTCGCCGTCGCCGACGAAGCCGTGCTCGCTCACTTCGGCGCTCGCATCGAACGCGAACCGGTCTATGGATTGCCCGCGGCGTGGATCGATCCGCCCGCCCGCGAACGCGCCGTTAACGCCGGTGCGCTCGTCTTCGATCCGATCTCGGTGCTCGGCTCGCACTTGGCGGAGATCTCGCGCACTCATGCCGCGGAACTCGTCGGGCGGCAGGAGCTGCAATCGCTGCTCGAACATTTGCGCGCGACGGTTCCGGCCTTGGTCAAGGAAGTCGGCGGCGACGCACTTCCCTTCGGAACGCTGCACCGAGCCTTCGGCCTGCTCCTGCGCGAAGGCGCGTGGCCGCGCGATCCGATTGCCGTTGTGGAGGCGATGCTCGAAGCGCGGAGCGACGATCCCCAAGAGCTCGCCGAAGCGGCCCGGCGAGCGATCATACCGGACCTCCTACGACGTCGTGGCGTGTCACAACTGGAACCGCTTATCTTCGACGCGTCGTTCGAACGTCGGCTCGCGGCGGCATGGCGCGGGCAGGGAACCGACGGAGTGGAGCCCGGCACGGCGCTCGCCCTGCGAGCCCGAATCGAAGCGTACGGTGCGACGATGCCGCGCGATCGCGCCGCGGTTATCTGCACGTCCGCGCTCCGCCCGGTCCTCGCCGATTTCTTGCTGCGTTCGAGCGTTCGCGTGAACGTTTACGCCTACGGCGAGCTGCCCAACGAGATCGCGCTTTTGCCCGCCGAGGTCATCACGTTGGAGGAACCGAACGCGCTGGTGTGCACTTAACGACGCTCGATTGGGTCATCGTCGTCGTCTCCTTAGGCGTGACCTTCGTGCCGGCGATCGTGCTGGCGCGCCGCGCCGGCAAGAACATCACCGAATTTTTTGCCGCCGGCCGGGCCGCGCCGTGGTGGCTGATCGGCATCTCGCTCGTCGCGACCACGTTTTCGACCGACACGCCGAACCTGGTCACCAATCTCGTGCGCGACGGCGGCGTCGCCGAGAACTGGGTCTGGTGGTCGTTCCTGCTCACCGGTATGGCGACCGTCTTCTTTTATGCGCGCCTTTGGCGCCGCTCGCGGGTGCTCACCGATCTCGAGTTCTACGAGCTGCGCTATGCGGGACGCGCCGCCTCGTTCGTGCGCGGCTTTCGCGCGATCTACCTCGGGCTGTTCTTCAACTGCTGGATCATCGCGACGGTCAATCTCGCGCTAGTGAAGATCGCCGGCATTCTCTTTGGTTGGCCGCGCTTCGAGACGCTCGCGATCTCGGTCGCGGTGCCGATCGTCTTCGCCGCGACCGCAGGGCTCTGGGGCGTGATGGTCACCGACATGATCCAGTTTTGCATCACGATGAGCTCGGCGTTCGCCGCCGCCTATTTCGCGATCCACGCGCCGGGCGTCGGCGGCCTACACGGTCTGGTCGCCCACTTTACGCATGCCGGCTTCGGCACGCTCGCGATTCTGCCGAACTTCAAAGACTGGCACACGGCGCTGGCGATCTTCGTGATTCCGCTTACCGTGGTTTGGTGGTCGGTTTGGTATCCGGGTGCCGAGCCTGGCGGCGGCAGCTACGTAGCGCAGCGAATGCTCGCCGCCAAGACCGAATCCGACGCGCTCTTCGGCACCTTCGCTTTTCAGGTGATGCACTACGCGCTGCGCCCCTGGCCGTGGATCGTCGTCGCGCTCGCCTCGACGATCGTCTATCCGTCATTGCACGATATCCAGGTACGCTTTCCGGGCGTCGCGCCGAGTCTGATCGGTAACGACATCGCCTACCCGGCGATGCTCGTCTTTCTGCCGGCGGGCTTCGCGGGCTTCATGGTCGCGGGCATCTTCGCCGCCTATCGCTCGACGATCGAGACGCATCTCAACTGGGGCACGTCGTATCTCGTCCACGATTTCTACCAGCGCTTCATCCGTCCGGAGTCGACGCAGCGCGAGCTGGTCTTCGCGGGCCGCCTCGTCACCGCGCTGCTCATGATTATCGGCGTGCTCTTCACGCTCGCGCTCGACAACGCGAAGAACTCCTTTAATCTCCTGCTCTCGATTGGCGCGGGAACGGGCTTGATCTATTTACTGCGCTGGTTCTGGTGGCGGATCAATGCCTGGAGCGAGGTGAGCGCGATGCTTTCGTCGTTCGTCGTCGCGTTCGCGTTCTTCGTCGCAGCGAAACTCGGCCACACCGCCGACACGACCGTCGTGCTGCTAACGACGATCGCGGTCACGACGGTCGTCTGGATCGCGGTCACGTTTTGCACGCCGCCGGTCGAGCGCAGCGTGCTCGCAGCGTTTTACGCTCGAGTGCGCCCGGCCGGTCCGGGGTGGGAGAAGATTCGGCGCGAGTCGGGGCTCGGCGCCTCGCCCGACTCGATGACGCTTGCGCTCGCCGGGTGGGTGCTCGGCTTGGCCTGCGTCTACGGCTCGCTCTTCGCCACGGGCGCCTTCGTCTATGGCCGGCCCGTGC
>JBAUYZ010000089.1:0-14443 GCA_049585055.1 Candidatus Cybelea sp.
GCCGAGGCATTGCTGCTGCGCAGCTCTTCGTTCTTGCCGATCTGCTCGCGCAGCGTGGCGGATTCGCCGCGCCGCGTCGCGCTCGCGCGCAAGTATCCGAGAATTTCGAGATCGCGCACGCGAGAACCGACCCGCCGGTATCTTCGCGCCCGGCGCATCTGCGTCTCCAACTCTGGGATCCGCCGTTCGAGTTCCGCGATGAGATCGCTGATGCGAATCGCGTTCTGCTCGGTTCGATCGAGACGGCGCAGCGACTCGTTCTTGCGCGAGAGGAACTTGCCGATACCGGCGGTCTCCTCGAAAAGAGCACGCCGCTCGACCGGCTTGCTCGTGAGGATCGCATCGATCTGACCTTGCGAAACGATCGCATACGACCCGGGCCCTAGGCCCGTGCCCATCAGAAGATCGACGATATCGCGCAGACGCACCTGAGTGCGGTTGATGAAGTACTCGCTCTCTCCGACGCGGTAGGCCCGGCGCGTGATCTCGACTTCCGCAAACTCGATGGGCAGCTTGCGATCGGCGTTATCGAAGAGGATCGATACCTCGGCCAAACCAAGCGGCTTGCGTGCTTCGTTGCCCGAGAATATCACGTCCTCGAGCGCGCGCCCGCGCAGGCTCTTGCTCGACGTTTCGCCCAGCACCCAGCGAAACGCGTCGACGAGATTCGATTTCCCCGAGCCGTTCGGACCGACGATTGCCGTAACGCCGTCGCCGAACTCGAGCACGGTTGGATCGGCGAACGTCTTGAATCCGAAGGAGCGAACGCGCTGTAGCTTCATCGTCCGGCCACTTTTCGGATTTCGACGTCGCCGGCGATCGAGTGAAGTGCGGCTTGCGCGGCCGCTTGTTGCGCCGCCTTCTTCGAAGCGCCCTCACCCCTTCCCAAGATCTTTCCGTTCACGCTCACGCGGGATTTGAACGCGGGATGCTGCGGCGTTCCGCGGCTCGTCTCGCGATAGACGGGCGTTGCGGCGAGATGCTCTTGGGTGTAGTGCTGCAAGCGGGTCTTTGCGTCGAGCAATTCATCCGTGGAATGATCGAGATGCTCGACGTGCTGCGAAACAACGAATTGGACCGCCTTCTCGAGTCCGAATCGCAGGTAGAGCGCGGCGACGAAGGCCTCGAACGCATCGGCGAGCACCGACGTATTATCGTTGCCGCCCGCCGTGCGCATTCCGGCACCGAGCCGGGCCAGGTCGCCGAAACCCAGACGGCGAGCCGTTTGCGCGAGTTGCGCGTCGTTAACGATCGCGGCCTTCCGCAGCGTCAGCAACCCTTCCGGCTCGTCGGCGTAGCGCTCGAAAAGCCAGCCGGCGGTGATGCACCCGAGGACGGAATCGCCGAGAAACTCCATCCGCTCGTTCGAGCCTCCGCCTCGTTCCTTTGCATAGCTTTCGTGCACGAAGGCGCGCTCGAAGATGCTCAAATCGGCGGCTCGGGCAACGCCCGCAAGACGAAGCAAAGCGCGCAGACGCCGCCGATAGTTCTCGCCGCTCACGCGTAAAGATTCCTAATTCACTCCGAGCGGACCTTGCCGAAAACGATCACGCTGTTGTGACCGCCGAAGCCGAACGAGTTCGAGAGCGCAACCCGAATCGGCGCGTGGCGCGCGACGTTGGGAACGTAATCGAGCCTGCATTCGGGGTCGGGAAACTCGTAGTTCGTTGTCGGAGGCATCGTATCGCGAAGCACGGCAAGTGCGGTCGCGACGCCCTCGATTCCGCCGGCCGCACCGAGCGCGTGACCGTGCATCGACTTGGTCGAACTGACGCCGATCTTGTATGCGTGCTCGCCGAAGGTCTTTTCGATCGCCTTCGACTCCGCGGGATCGCCCACCGGCGTCGACGTCCCATGAGCGTTGATGTAGTCCACGTCGCCCGGAGTGATGCCGGCGCTGGCAAACGCGCGCGCGAATGCGAGCAACACGCCCGTACCGTCGGGATCGGGAGCGACCAAATCGTAGGCATCGGCGGATTGCCCGTAGCCGAGCACCTCGCAGTAAATCGATGCGCCGCGCGAGCGCGCGTGCTCGTACTCCTCGAGCACCAGAATCCCGGCGCCTTCGCCGAGCACGAAGCCGTCGCGTTCCCGATCGAAGGGGCGGCTGGCGCGCGTCGGATCGTCGTTGCGCGTCGAGAGCGCGCGCATCGAGCTGAACCCGCCGATGGCCAACGGCGAAACGGTCGCCTCGCTCCCTCCGGCAATCATCGCGATCGCGTCGCCGTAGACGATCGCGTTGTACGCGGTGCAGATCGCATCGTTTGCGCTCGCACAGGCGCTCGCGGCGGCAAAGAACGGACCGTGGTATCCGTAAGCCATCGAGATGTGCGCCGGGGCTGCATTTGCCATCAACATCGGAATGAAGAACGGCGTCACCTTCGACCACGTCCCGTTCTCGTTCGCCTTATCCGAGTTGAGCCAGAACGTGATGATCCCGCCGATCCCGGTTCCGATCACGCCGCCGACGCGCGCTCTAAACTCCGCGTCGTCGGGAAGCTTCGCATCCTCGATCGCTTCGCGTGCTGCGATGAAGGCAAACTGCGTGAAACGGTCCATGCGCCGTGCTTCTTTGCGGCCGATCAGCTCTTCGGGTTTGAAGTCCTTCACTTCGGCCGCGATGCGCGCGTCAAACAGGCTTGCGTCGAAGGCCGTGATCGGCGCGACGCCGGATTCGCCGGCGATCAGGCGCTTCCAGAACTCGTCGCGGGTGTTGCCGACCGGGGTAACTGCCCCCAGCCCCGTCACGACGACGCGCCGGCGGCCGGGCGGCTGCATACTCGATACGCTCAAAACTTCAGCAAGTTACGGCGGCCTTTGGGCGCATCCCCGCCTTAGTATTCGAGGGTCCTCCGTGTGGGGTGCTTGCGCCCCCGGCGGCTCGCTGGCTATAATCAGGGGCTGTCTGCCACAGGATGTGGGCACTACTCTTTTCCTAAAGGGACGTTATGAAGCGGACGTATCAGCCGCATAATCGGCGCCGCAAGCGCGTGCACGGCTTTCTCGAACGTATGCAAACCAAGGCAGGACGTAAGGTCCTGGCGCGCCGCCGGAAGAAGGGACGTCATCGTCTCACCGTCTGATGCGCCGCTTCGCGAGCCTGACCCGCCAGGCGGACTTTGCCCGCTTGCGCCGGCGAGGGAAGCGCGTTTCGACCAAGAGCCTCGTCATTTATCGCAGTGATCCGCTTCCCAGCGATCCGATTTCGCTGGTCGGCATCACAGTGAGCAAGTCGATCGGAAAGGCCGTGACCCGCAACAAACTCCGCCGCCGCTTGGCGGCTATCATCGATGAAGCGCTTGGGCAGAGCCGCTCGATGCGTTTGCTCGTGGTCGCCCGTCCGGGCTGCGCCGAGGAGCCGTTCGGCGACCTGCGGGCCGAGGTCGCCTCGGCTATGGAACGAGCCTAGCTCTCGATGCGCCTCCTGCTCGTCGGTCTGATCCGGCTCTACCAGCTCCTGATCTCGCCGTTCTTGCCGCCGGCCTGCCGGTTCTATCCCTCGTGCTCGCAGTATGCGCTCGTCGCGGTCCGAGAGCACGGGGCCGTACGCGGCGCTTGGCTCGCGTTGGCGCGACTCGCGCGCTGCCATCCGTGGAACTCCGGCGGCGTGGACTTCGTCCCGGCGCCGAGCCGCCCGTCCCCTAGGGGAACCCACCCGTGCATCTGATTCTCGCGACGTCGTGGCTGCAGCCGATCGTCGATGGGCTCTACGCGACGGTGGGGGCGATCGATAAGCCGATCGGCAACCTCGGCTGGAGTCTGGTTATGCTCGCGGCGCTCATCCGGCTGATTTTCTGGCCGCTCAACACCGCGCAGTTCAAGGCCTTTCTTTCGATGCAGAAGATCGCGCCGCAACTCAAAAAGCTGCAAGAACGCCATAAGGACGACAAACAGCGCCTTCAGGCCGAAACGATGGCGCTTTACAAGGAACACAAGGTCAACCCGCTGGCGGGATGCTGGCCGATGCTGGTCCAGTATCCGGTGATCATCAGCGTCTACTACGTGGTAATGAACCACCGGGCCGATTTCGAAAAGCAGAGCTGGTTATGGATCGGCAGCGCTTTCTCGCGTTTGCACGCGACGCTGGTCCCAGTGCATGCCGTCGCGGCGCACACAGCGTCGGCAATTACCGAGCACTGTATCGGCTGGTGCGTCCTCGACAAGCCGATCTTCGGCGTAAATCTGGCATCGCCCGACGTGATCCTGATTCTGCTCTACGCGTTATCGATGTATCTGAGCGTACGATACGTGAGCATGCCGGCCACCGATCCGCAACAGGCCCAGACGCAACGGATGATGGCCATAATCTCGCCGGTGATGCTGGGATTCTTCGGATTGAAGTACGGCTGGCCGTCGGCGATGGTGCTCTACTGGTTCGCCTATAACATTTTCACGATGGGTCAGCAATTCTATCTGCTCCGCCGTTACCATCAGCCGCTCGCGTTGATCGATAGCGAGCACGTCGTCACCGAAGCGGTTTCAAGCGGCGGCGCTTCATCCAAAGCACTCGCGAAGGCCTCCACCAGCGGCAACGGCGTTGCAAAGCCGAAACCGCCGCAATCGGGGCGGTCGAAGCGCAAAAACAAGCGAGGCGCATAAGAATTTACGATGCTCTACGAAGACGATTTCGAGTTTGAAGAACAGCCCTCCGACCTGCGAGACCGTACGATCGGCGGCAAACCCGGTGGCGGACGCGGCGGCGGAATGCGCCGCCGGCGCGAGCCGCCGCAGCGCACCTCCGAAGTGCGCGACGCCGGTGAAATTCCGGAGGATGCCAAGCCGGCACGCGACCTCTTGCACGAGATCCTCTCGCGCATGGGTGTCGGGCCGATCGAGATCCGCTATGTCAGCCGGAGCGAAGGCGAGTACCTCGAGGTCACCGGACCGCATCTTGCAATGCTGATCGGCCGCCACGGCAACACGCTCGAAGCGCTCAACCTCATCTTCAACAATTCGTTTAACGCGGGCGTGCGCACGAACCGTCGTTACTACACGATCGACGCCGAAGGCTATCGCGCCCACAGAGCCGATCAGCTCAAGAATCTCGCGCTCGCAACGCTCGAGCGGTGCGTACGCGAGCAGAAAGCGCAGCAACTCGAACCGATGCTCCCTTCGGAACGCAAAATCGTCCATCTCGCGCTTTCAACCTCCGAATTGGTGCGCACCGAATCCGAAGGAGAAGAGCCCGAACGGCGCGTCGTCATCCATCCCCGCTGAGCAGACCCTCGGCCGAGACGATCGCGGCGATTGCAACGCCGCCGGGGAAAGGCGCGATCTCCATCGTGCGCGCCAGCGGGCCAAAGGTGCCCGAACTCGTCGACCGCATGATTGCAACGAAATCGCCCTTGCGGACGCGCGTTGCGACGCGTGCGACCATTCTGGACGAGTGCGGCGAGGCGCTCGACGCCGGTCTCGCGATTCGTTTCAAGGCGCCGGGGAGCTATACGGGCGAGGAGATGCTCGAAGTGCACGTCCACGGTTCACCGGTCGTCGCGCGGGAGGTCGTTCGAGCAATGCTCGCCTGCGGCGCGCGCCTCGCGCAACCCGGCGAGTTTACGCGTCGTGCCTTCTTCAACGGCAAAATGGATCTGCACGCCGCGGCCGCGGTCGCCGACGTCATCGACGCCGAAACGCGTGCGGCCGCCCGCGCCGCCCTGGCGAACCTCGACGGCGCGCTGACCCTCAAGGTCAGGACGCTGCGCGCGGAGCTGGGGGCGATCCTCGAGGAGCTCGCCGCGACGATCGATTTTCCCGATGAGGTACCCGAGCCTGGCCGCGACGAGGTCGAACGGCGGCTCGCGCCGATTCTGAGAGCGCTGGAAGCGCTCCGCCGCGACGGCGAGCTCGGCCGTCTCTTACGCGAAGGCCTGCCCGTGGCGATCGTCGGCCCTCCCAACGCCGGTAAGTCGTCACTGCTCAACGCGCTGCTCGGCGCTGACCGGGCGATCGTTTCGGCGATACCCGGCACGACCCGCGACACGATCGAGGAGAGCATCGTCATCGAGGCCGTTCCCGTACGCCTCATCGACACCGCCGGGATTCGCGCCCACGCCGGCCGCCTCGAGTCCAGCGGCATCGAGCGCACGCACCGCGCGCTCGGAGCCGCGAGGATCGCGCTCCTTGTGGTCGACGGCTCGCAGCCGCTCGCCGCCGACGCACTCGATCTGCTCGAACGAACGCGCGATCGCGACCGGATACTCTTCTACAACAAGGCCGATCTTGGAACGCGCGGCGCTCCCGCGGCGCCGGGGCCGGAGACGATCGTCGGGAGCGTTCGGCAGACGGCAACGCTCGACGCGCTTCGGCACGCGATCGCGCGGCTCGGGTGGGGCGGCGAGCGCGTCGATGCATCGCGGCCGCATCTTACCGCGCTGCACGAATTCGATGCGGTCAACGCGGCGATTAACGCCCTCGAGACGGCGACCCGAACGCTGCATTGCGACGAGCCGCTCGATTTCGTCACGACCGGCGTGCAGCGCGCCTTTTCGGCCCTGGGGCATGTAACCGAGCAGGTAGCCGCCGAAGAACTCATCGATGGAATTTTTTCACGTTTTTGCATCGGCAAGTAGGGAGGGAATCAAATGAAGCGAGCGCTCTTGACCTTCGCCGCACTCTGCGCCGTCGCGGCCGCACCGGCGGCCGCATCGAAAACCGGCTCCGCGTATGGTGTAACGATTACGAGTTGCGTCGTCAATTCAAACGGCGGCAACATGACCAACGGAATCAACGTCGTTTACTACAACACCCACGATTCGCCCGCGACTGAGGTCGACTTCCTCGTGAACTATCAGGGCCACAAATACATTCTCATCGACAAAGGCAGCTTTAGCCGGGGAGCGCAGATCAATCACAACTTGACGAATTCGCTTACCGGCCAACCGTGGAACGGACCAACGCCCAAAAAGTGCGCCGTGCAGCGAGTCTCCTTGTCGGACGGCACCGTTCTTCCGCAGCGCCAATGATTCACGTCCTCACTCGTAACTGGTGGACGTGGCTCATCCGCGGTATCGCCGCGGTAATATTCGGCGTTCTCGCCTGGATTTGGCCGGCACCGAGCTGGGTCGTGATCGGTATTCTCTTCGGTGCGTACGCGCTCGTCGACGGCGTCTTCGCAATCGTGGCAACCATCCGCGCGGTGGAGACGCATCAGCGATGGTGGCCGCTGCTGCTCGAAGGAATCGTGGGCTTGTTGATCGCGGCGATTACGTTTTACGACGTCCGCATCACGATCTTTGCGGTCTATTACACGATCGCGGCGTGGGCGTTTCTCACCGGAATTCTCGAGATCGTCGCTGCGGTGCACTTGCGCAAGCAGATACCGAATGAGATCTGGCTGATCGTTGCCGGACTCGCGTCGATTGCCTTCGGCGTGCTGATGGTCTGGTTTCCGCTTGCCGGTATGCTGGCCCTCATTTGGCTGATCGCCGCCTATGCGATCATCTTCGGCTTCGCGATGATCGGCTTTGCACTGCGTTTGCGCGCTCACGCGCAAACGGCAACGACGTAGCGTGAGCGACGCCGGCACGATCGTCGTCGGCGGCGGTCATGCCGGCGTCGAAGCGGCGCTTGCGTCGGCGCGCCTGGGCGTGCCGACGCTGCTGGTCACGGGCGATCCCGAGAAGGTCTGCACGCTGCCGTGCAACCCGTCGATCGGCGGCAGCGCAAAGGGGCAACTCGTGCGCGAAATCGACGCGCTTGGCGGCGCGATGGCAGGCCTCGCCGATCGCTGCAGCCTGCACGCGCGCTTCCTGAACGAGAGCAAGGGGCCCGCAGTGCGTGCGCTGCGCCAGCAGATGGATAAGCCGTCGTACGCACGCGCGGCACTCGCGCTGCTGCGCGAACAACAAAATCTCACGATCGTCCAGGGACTCGTCGAGGATCTCGCCGTCGAGGCGGGGGCAATTAAGGGCGTGCTTTGCGCCGACGGCGAGCGCTTCGATGCAAAGAGGGTAGTCCTGGCGACCGGGACGTTTCTTGGAGGAAAGTCCTTCCAGGGTGACGTCGTTCGGGCGGAGGGACGATTCGGCGAGGCGCCTGCTGTTGGGTTGGCGGCCGCGCTGCGCCGCTTGGGTTTTCCGACCGCCCGGCTGAAGACCGGGACTCCGCCGCGTATCGACAGGCAGAGCGTCGATTACGGAGCGATGACGCGGCAGTCGCCGAGCTCGCAACCGTTGCTCTTCTCCTACGGTAGCCCGCGGCGGTTCGCGGGCCTCCAGCTTCCCTGTTACGTCACGCAAACTAACGCGCGTACGCACGCATTGGTACGCGAGAATCTCCATCGCTCGCCGCTGTACGGCCTCGACCTGATTCGCGGCGTCGGTCCCCGCTATTGCCCCTCGATCGAAGATAAGGTCGTAAAATTCGCGCACAATCCGACGCATCAAATCTTCATCGAACCCGAAGGCTGGGATGAGCCGACACTTTACGTCGGCGGGTTCTCGACATCGCTTCCGGCGGAGATCCAACTCGAAATGCTTCGGACGCTCCCCGGTTTGGAATCCTGCGTCATGTTGCGCGCCGGGTATGCGGTGGAGTACGACATGGTCCCGCCCACCGAGCTACGGGATACGCTCGAGACCCACCGGATCGCGGGACTCTATCACTGCGGCCAACTCAACGGCACATCCGGGTACGAAGAGGCCGCCGCGCAGGGCGTGCTCGCCGGAATCAACGCCGCTCTTTCGGCAGGGGGGAACGAGCCGCTGCGGCTGTCGCGCGCTCAGGCATACATCGGCGTGCTGGTCGACGATCTCGTCACGAAGGGGGTCGACGAACCCTACCGCATGCTCACCTCGCGAGCCGAGCACCGGAACGTCCTGCGCCACGATAACGCCGACCTTCGACTGACGCCGCTCGGCCGTTCGATCGGACTAGTCTCGGATGAAGCGTGGGAGGCGTTTGAGGATCGCCGGGCCGCGCTTGGGATAGCTCGACGGTGGGCAGATCAGACGCGGGTGGTGACCGATTCGATCGGCGCCGAGCACTTCGAGCGTGGGAGCACCTTGGCCGACGCGCTGCGGCGCCCGCGACTTGGTTACCGCGAGGTCGCCGCTAATTTCGCCCCGGAGCTCGATCCCGAAATCGGCGAGCGCCTCGCGATCGAGATCAAGTGCGAAGGATACGTCCGGCGCGAGGAGCTCGCGATCGAGAAGGCCGCGCGAGCCGAGCGGGTCGAGATTCCGGAGGGCTTCGACTATGCCGCAATTCCGGCGCTATCGCACGAAGCGCGTGAGAAGTTCAGCGGCCGGCGTCCGCGCACGCTTGGGATGGCGTCGCGAATCTCCGGAATCACCCCCTCGGACGTAGCAATTCTCGCTCTCTACGTCCACAAATATGAGCGCGAAGCCGCCTCGCTATCCTAGGTGAGCTCGCAGGAGTCGCGGATCGAAGCGCTGCTTGAAGGCGCGCAACTCGCGCCGGTTACCCGCGAGCGACTCGCCCAGTACGGCGAGCTGGTGCTCGAAGCAAACCACCGATTCAACCTCACCGGCGCAAAGCAGGCCGAGGACCTAGCCGAGCATCTCCTCGACAGCCTGAGCATAATTCGATACGTTCGGGAACCCTACGTCGACGTCGGCTCAGGTCCCGGATTCCCCGCGATTCCGGTCGCCCTTGCGACCGGAATCGAGGTGACCATGATCGAGGCAACCAGGAAGAAAGCGCACTTTTTGGAGTCGGCTCTCGCCGAGCTCAATCTCGCAGGGCAGGTCCTCGCCGAACGCGCCGAAATCGCCGCCCACCGCCCGGAGTTGCGCGAACGATTCGCGAGCGGAACCGCAAGAGCGCTGGGCAGCGGGCCGACGGTGGCCGAGCTCCTGCTTCCCTTGCTGGCAATCGGCGGCACGGCGATCCTCCAGCGGGGCACTCTCTCCGCCGAAGAGCAGATCGCGCTCGCGGACGCGTCGCTCATGCTCGGCGGAACGGCCGAGGCCGAGATCCTGGTGGAAGGGAGCCGACGGATCATTTTGGTGCGAAAGGATGGTCCGACGCCGGCACGATTTCCGCGACGAATCGGCGTCCCGGCGAAGCGCCCCCTCTGCCTTTAACCCGAGCGAATTGTTCACCGTGAAACAATTGGTGCGGTACGATGGGAGCGCATGCAGCCTGCCTCCGCCCTCGACCTCCGCCTCGCCGCCGCCCTCCCCGCCGATAGCCTCTACGCAGTCGGCGGCCGTGTTCGCGACGAGATCCGAGCCGAGCTCGAAGGCGGGCCGACACCGATGCTCGACTGGGATTACGTCGTCGTGGGAGTTGAGCTTGAGCAGCTGACCGGTCGCCTGCGGTCGATCGGCCGCGTAGACGTCGTCGGGGCCTCCTTCTCGGTCCTGAAGCTGACGATCGACGGCCAGACCGTCGACGTTGCGATGCCCCGGCGCGAGCGCTCCGTCGGGAGCGGTCACCGCGATTTTCAGGTCGAGAGCGGGCCGGACGTCACCCTTGAGGAGGATCTTGGACGCCGGGATTTTCGGATGAATATGCTGGCGCGCGCGATTCCCGCCGGGAACTTGGTCGATCCGTATCGCGGCGAGGCCGACGTCAGGGCGCGGCGGATCGACATTCTCACCCCTGTGACGTTCCGCGAGGACCCGTTGCGGATGCTGCGCGCCGCGCAGTTTGCGGCCCGCTTTGGGTATTCGGTCACCCCGGCGGTGCGCGAGGCGATGCGCGACTCCGCGGAGCTCGTTATAACCGTCTCGGCCGAGCGGGTCCACGACGAACTGGTCAAGCTCCTCCTGGCCAGCAAACCATCGATTGGCTTAGTGCTACTCGAGGAGACCGGGGTGCTCGCGCACCTGTGGCCGGAACTCGTCGAAGGCGTGGGCGTCGAGCAGAACGAGTGGCACGCTTACGACGTCTGGCAGCATAGCCTGGCGACCCTCGACGCGGCGCCTCCCGGTGACCTCGTCGTAAGGCTCGCCGCGCTCCTCCATGACGTCGGAAAGCCGCGGACCAAGGATGGGCCTCACTTTTACCGTCACGAGATCGCCGGCGCGGAGATGGCGCGGAGCATGCTCGAACGCTTTCGATTTCCGAACGAGGTCGTTCAGGCGACCGAGCACCTGGTTCGCCAGCACATGTATTCGGCCGATCCCGGCCTTAGCGACGCAGCGCTCCGCCGCTTCATTCAGCGAATTGGACCTAATTATATCGAACATATGTTCGAAATACGGCATGCCGACATCGCTGGGAGTGGGTTGCCGAAGCGCGACAATGCCAACGAGGCATTCGAAGCGCGCGTCCGCGACGAACTTGCGCGCGAACCGGCGTTTTCGATTCGCGAGCTCGCCCTCGACGGCGATGACGTGATTGCCGCGCTCGTTGCGCGGCACCAAGTTGCCGCAGACTTTAAAGGCGACGCGCGCGTCGGCGCCGCCTTGCGCTGGCTCTTCGAGCAGGTCACCGACGAACCCGAACGTAACGAGCGGTCCGTGCTGCGCAGACTTCTCGAGCAGTATCTCGAGAACGCAAGCCCTTTAGAGAACGCGGGAGAAACGAACTGAGCCGCATCATCGCGCTCGTCAATCAGAAGGGCGGTGTCGGAAAGAGCACGACCGCCGTCAATCTCGGCGCCGCACTCGCGGTCAACGGCAGACGCGTCCTCGTTGTCGATACCGATCCGCAAGGCAACACTACTACGGGTTTCGGTGTTGACAAGGCCCGGTTGACGCACGACATCTATCACGTGCTCATGCAAGAGATTCCGCTCGAACGCATCGTCCTCCAGACGGAGATCGAGAATTTGGCGCTCGCGCCCGCGACGATCAATCTCGCCGGCGCCGACGTCGAGCTCGTCGCCGCGCTCAGCCGCGAAACCCGCTTGCGGCAAGCCCTCTCGGCGGTGAGCGATCGCTACGATTTCGTGCTCCTCGATACGCCGCCATCGCTCGGCTTGCTGACGATCAACGCACTCACCGCGGCGGACGATTGCCTCATTCCGGTACAAGCGGAGTTTTACGCACTCGAGGGGCTCGCCCAGCTTACCGGCGTGATTTGGCGCGTCCGCGACGCGCTCAATCCCGTACTGCACGTCAGCGGCGTGCTCGTCACGATGTTCGATGGACGTACGCGTCTCGCAATGGAAGTCATTCGCGAGCTCGAGAAGTACTTTCCGCAACAGATTTTTAGAACGCAGATTCCGCGTAACGTACGTCTCTCCGAAGCACCATCGTACGGCAGGCCTGCGATCCTCTTCGATCCGAAGAGCCGCGGCGCGCAAGCCTATCTCGCGCTCGCGCGCGAGATGCTCGAGCCGGCGCGGCAACCGGCATGAGCGAACCGAAGCGCGGTTTAGGCCGAGGCTTGGCAGCGCTGCTCGGGGACGCCACGGTGCCGGTCGCGAGCTCGCAAGAAGTCGTTCGTGAAATTCCCGTCGGCGAAATAACCCCGAATCCGTTTCAACCCCGCAAGAGTTTCGACGCCGGTACGCTCGACGAACTTAAAACCTCGATTACCGAGTACGGCGTGCTCGTGCCGATCATCGTGCGGCGACGCGAGGGCGGCTACGAGCTGATCGCGGGCGAGCGGCGGTGGCGCGCCTGCGCCGCATTGATGCGCCCGACGATTCCGGCGATCGTTCGTGCCAGCGACGACCGTCAAACGCTCGAGTTTGCGATCGTCGAGAATCTCCAGCGCGAGAATCTCAACCCCCTCGAAGAAGCCGCCGGCTTCGCGCACCTCATCGAAGTGTACGGGCTGACGCAAGAGGAGCTCGCGCGGCGCCTCGGCAAGAGCCGGCCCGCCGTCGCAAACGCGTTGCGGCTGCTCGCGCTCTCCGATGCGATTAAGTCGATGCTCGTCGACGGCCGCCTCTCCGCGGGACACGCGCGCGCCTTGCTGATGGCGCCGGAATCGGCGCGAGCGGCGTTGGCAGCGCGCGCTGCCAGCGAAGCCCTGTCGGTGCGGGCGCTGGAGCGCTTGACTGCGTCGGTGTCGGAGGCGACGCCGAAAGCGGTCTCGGCCGCGCGCGAGCTTTCGCCCGACGAGCGTGACTTCGAAGGACGATTGCGCGAGCGTTTCGGCGTTCCCGCCGCGCTGATACGGCAGCATCGGGGCGGTCGCATCGAACTGCGCTTCACGAGCGACGACGAACTAAACCGCCTCGGCGATCTCCTGCTCGGCGAAGAGCGCTAGTATCGCGTGTTCTTTCCATTTTCGCGAATCATCGCGCTCTTGATGGCCGCCGTGCTCTGCTTCGTGCTGCTCGTGCCGATGTCGATCGCGAGCCATCACGCCTGGATCGCGGTTCTCGTCGTCGTCGTCTACTTTGCGTATCTCGTTGCGAACGTGATGCTATGGCAGCGCACGCGCCGGGGCGAATAACGCGCAGCCGGCGGGCCGAGCTGCTCCGTGGAATCTACGTGATCATCAACGAGGAGCCGCGCGCGCTCGAACTCTCCAATGCGGTTCTCGATGCCGGCGTGCGCCTAGTGCAGTACCGAGCCAAGAACGGGATACTCGGCGATCGCATTCGATCGCTGCGCACGCTCACGCGCACACGCAATGCGCTGCTCCTCATGAACGACGACTGGCGCGCCGCAGTCGAGTACGATTGCGACGGCGTGCATCTTGGGCCCGGCGACAACGGCTTCGAGCGCGTGGCGCAGGTGCGCGAAGCGCTAGAGGAGCGGCTCATCGGGCTCTCTTGCGGGACGATCGAGGAAGTCCGCGCCGCAAATGAAAGCGGCGCCGATTATCTCGGCATTGGCTCGGTCTTCCCAACGTCATCGAAGTCCGACGCAGGCGCACCGATCGGTATCGAAGGCTTTCGGCAGCTCGCCCGAGCGAGCGCGGTACCCGTCGCGGCGATCGGCGGAATTACCGCCTCGTCGATTCCCGAGGTGCGCCGCGCAGGCGCCGCGATGGCCGCGGTAATCTCCGCGATCGCCGGCGCTCCCGAACCACGGCGCGCCACCGAAGAGCTCGTCGGCGCCTGGAACCGGAGCGAAGCGCCGTGAGCGCGATCGTTCTCTCGATCGGCACGACCCATCCGTGGAACGTTGCCGGCGTCGGGCGCGACATCGTCGTCGGCGCCGACTTCGGCGTGCGGGTCTTCACCGCGGTGGCCGCCGTGAGCGCGCAGGCCGGCTACGGCGTAACGGCGCTCCACGTGCTTCCCGTCGAGGTGCTCGCCGCGCAGCTCGCAACGCTCCCGTGGGATTCGGCGGGAGCGGTTCGCATCGGCGCGCTCCCGACGCTCTCCGCAGTCCGCACGCTCGTCGAACCGTTGCGGCTTCGCCCGTGGCTGCCGGCCGTCGTCGATCCGGTCTTCAGCGCGAGCCGCGGCGGCGAGCTCGCCGATACGGCCACGCGGTACGCAGTGCGCGACGAGCTCGCGGCGCTGCCCAACGTCGTCCTCACGCCGAACCTGGATGAAGCAGCCTTCCTGCTGGGAAGCCCGCCGATCGAACGCGACGCAATCGGCGAGGCGGCCGCCGCGCTGCGC
>JBAUYZ010000090.1:0-17935 GCA_049585055.1 Candidatus Cybelea sp.
GATGGCGAGAGCAGCGCGCGAGCCAAGTGCGGCCGAGCGCACGATGCGCGAGGCAAACGTCCGCTGGACCGACACGTCCGGCGCGACGTGCTTCATCTATCGACCTCGCCAAAGACGGGGTCGAGGGAGCCGATCATCACGACGAGATCCGCGATCAGGTTTCCCGGCGCGATGCCCTTGAGCGCTTGCAGGTTGTACATGCTGGGCGGACGCGTGCGAATGCGGTAGGGACGGTTCTCGCCGTTGCTCACGACGTAGTAGCCGAGTTCGCCGCGCGGCGACTCGATCGCCTGATAGACGTCGCCCGGCGGCACGCGAAAACCTTCGCTGATGAGCTTGAAGTGGTGGATCAGCGCCTCCATCGAGAGCGCGATCGTCTCTTTGGGCGGAAGCGCGACCTTCGGATCGTCGATCATTACCGGACCCGGCGCGTCGAGCCGGCGGCGCGCCTGCGAGACGATCCGGATCGACTGCTCCATCTCGTCGAGACGCACCAGGAAGCGCGCGTACGCGTCGCCTTCTTCGCGCGTCGGCACGTCGAAATCGTACGTGTCGTATCCGGTGTACGGAAAGGCTTTGCGCACGTCGTAGGCGATACCGCTGGCGCGTAGAGCGGGCCCGGTGACGTTCCATTCGATCGCCGCTTCGGGCGCGAGGTAACCGACGTCGATGGTGCGGTCTTGGAAGATCGGGTTCGCTTGGAGCAGGCCGCGCAGCTCGCGCATGCGCCCGGGAAACTTCTCGATCAGCGCGTCGAGCTTCGCGAGGTAGCCCTGCGGAAGGTCGCCGTTGAGACCGCCGACGCGAATGTAGTTCGGATGCATGCGCGCGCCGCCGGCGGCCTCTTGCAGATCGAGAATGTTTTCGCGCAGGTCGAAGCAGTAAAAGAAGACCGAGATCGCGCCGAGGTCGATCCCGTGCGTCCCGAGCCAGACGCAATGCGAGGCGATGCGCGTCAGCTCCATTTGGAGAACCCGGATGATCTGCGCGCGTTCCGGGATGCGATCCGTGATGCCGAGGAGCTTCTCGGCGGCGAGCGCGTAGCACAGCGCGTTCGAGGACGGCGCGAGGTAATCCATGCGTTCGATCACGGTCTGCGCCTGCGTCCAGAAAAGGCCTTCGGCGGTCTTCTCGATGCCCGTGTGCAGGTACCCGATCTCCGGCTCGGCTTTCACGACGCTCTCGCCATCGATCTCGAGCACGATCTGCAGCACGCCGTGCGTCGACGGATGCTGCGGCCCCATCGAAAGCACCATCGTGTTGCCGGTGATGCTGACCACGTCCGGCGTCAGCGGCGTTGCGGATACGGTCACGACTCGCGCGCCCGCTTCACTTCTTCTTGCAACGCTTCGAGCGTGCGCCCCGACGGCGGCGTTCCGGCGACGACGTTGCTCTTGTTCGCAAAGCTCGGTCGCGGTGCGCGCTCCCGCGCCGGGCCGCGCATCGGATAATCCTTGCGCAGCGGATGCCCTTCCCAGTCGTAGGGCATCTGAATGCGCCGCAGATCCGGGTGTCCTTCGAAGACGATGCCGAAGAGATCGAAGACTTCGCGCTCGGCCCAATCGGCAGACTTCCAAAGATCGACGGCCGACGGAAGCCGCTCGCCCTCTTCCGCGCCGCAGAGAATGCGCAGCCGCGCCGGCGTTCCGATCTCCTTGACGCTCGCGCTCTTTGCCGGCAGCTTGAGCAGATGATAGACGACGTCGAAACGCGGCCTCCGCTGTAGGTAGTCGACCGCTCCGAGATCGAGGAGCATCGCATATCCGTCGGCTTTTAACGCTTCGAGGCGGTCGCGGAGCCGCGACGGCGCGACCCGCTCGATCGACGCGTCGTCGATCGGCGGGCGCAGGCTCGGCGGATCGATCGCCGTGCCGGCAATCGGCGGAGTTTGCGTGCTAGGCAGGATGCACCCTCGAAAGTAAAGAGTTAGGCTCGCGCCAAGATTCCGCCGCGGCCGCCCCCGCGGATCTGCTGCTGAATCAGGTTAACCGCATAGAGCAGACCGTCGGGCGTCGGCGGACAGCCGGGAACGTAGACGTCGACCGGAATGATCGTATCGACGCCTTGAATGATCGCATAGTTGTCGAAGATGCCGCCCGAGCTCGCGCAGGCGCCCATCGAGATGACCCATTTCGGATCGGCCATTTGATCGTAGAGGCGCTTGACGACCGGTCCCATCTTCTGCGCGACGCGACCCGAGACGATCATCAGGTCGGCTTGGCGAGGCGAGCTGCGAAAGACTTCCGATCCGAGCCGCGCGATGTCGTACTCGGGGGCCGTGACGCTCATCATCTCAATCGCGCAGCAGGCCAAGCCCATCGTCAGCGGCCAGACCGACGAGCTCTGCGCCCAGCGCGCGACGTCGTCGAGCCGCGCGAGCATGAACTGACCCGGGCCGAGCGTCATGCGCTCAACGCCATACGAAGCCGCCCTTCTTCCACACGTAGGCGTAGCCGATTGCGAGCACGACGATGAAGATGACCATCTCGAGGAGACCGAAGACGCGCAGCGCGTGCATCTTGACCGCCCACGGATAGAACGAGGCCGCCTCGACGTCGAAAATGACGAAGAGCATCGCTATAAGATAGAAGCGCACCGGGAAGCGCCCGGCGACGGGTGAGGTGGGCTCGACCCCGCATTCGTAGGCTTCGCGTTTATGCCGATTCGGCCGGGCTCGCGCCAAAAGGCCGGGAAGAACCGTGAAGAGGACGGCAGCCGCGAACGCGACGCAGAGGTAGATTGCGACCGGGCCGTATGGATTCATCGCTTGTGAAAGTTTTCACAAGCGCCGCGTCATACCTGGCAGCGGAGCGACCACCTCGGCCGGTCAGGCGAGCAAGGAAGACCCCGAGGCCGACGAAGCCTAGCCCATGACTCAACGCATCCCTGTAACGCAGGGATGTTCGGTTGCCGACGGACAACCCGATCTTCGCATCCGGCTTTTCGGGCACGTCGCCGTCGAGGTCGACGGCGCCCCGTTTCGTCTTGCGACACCGCGCAAGACGCTGCCGATTCTCGCCTACTTGCTGATGAATCGCGACGCCCCGGTCGCCCGCGACTTCCTGGCCTATGTTATGTGGCCCGACGAAGAGGAGGAGTCGGCGCGCAGCAGGCTTCGCATGAATCTCTACGAGCTCGGCCGGATCCTACCGCGCTCGCTTGCCGGAAGCGCGCTGCTCGTCACCACCGACAGCGTCGGCGTCAGGCCCGACCTTCGTCTCTGGCTCGACGTCGAAGAGTTCGACCGCCTCGTCGCCGATCCGGAGCGCGTCGAAGACGCGGTTGCCCTCTACCGAGGCGATCTGCTCGCATCGCTCTACGACGAATGGATTCTTCCCGAGCGCGAGCGCCGGCGCAATCTTTACCTCGCGGCACTCGCGAGGCTCGTCTCCGAGGCACGTCGCCGGCGCGATTTCCATGCCGGGCTCGAGCGCGCCCAGCGGATTCTTTCCTTAGACCCGTGGCGCGAAGATATCGTCCGTCAGGTGATGGCGCTCCGCTCCGAGTCGGGAGACCGCGCCGGAGCGCTCTCCGAGTACGAGCGCTTCGCGCAGCTCTTGCGGACCGAACTCGGCGTCGATCCGATGCCCGAGACGATGACGGTGCGCGAAGCAATCGCGCGGGGCGAACCCGTCGACGGTTACTCGGCCGACGATGCGACGAACCCGGCGATGCTCGCGCGCGCGACGCTTCCATTCGTCGGCCGACGCTCGGAGCTCGAACGGCTCCTTGAAGCATGGAGCCGCGTCGCGCGGGGGCGCGGCGCGTGCGTCTTCATCGGCGGCGAAGCCGGCGTCGGCAAATCGCGTCTGGCGATCGAGTTCGCGCACGCCGTCGAAGAACGCGGGGGACGGGTAATGATCGGCGCAACGGGATCGCCCGAGGCGATTCCGTACGAGAGCGTCGTCGACGCTCTGCGGTCCGCGCTGCCCCTGCTCGCCTCGCTGAAATCGACGATGTCGCTCGCCTGCGTCTCGGCCCTTCTGCCGGAGATCCGCGCGCGCATTCCGTCATTGCCGAATCCTCCGAACATCGATGCGGAGAGCGAACGCGTTCGCTTATTCGAATCGGTCTTTCGTTGCCTGTGCGACCTCTCTACGCCGCGGCCGACGCTTGTCGTGCTCGAAGATCTGCAATGGGCGCAGGCGGCATCGATCTCGCTCTTGCAATTCTTACTGCGGCGCATCTCGGGCGTGCGCGTGATGATCGTCGTCACGTATCGCGACGAGGCCACACCGCGCCCGCATCCGCTCCATCGATTGCGCCAAGAATCGCGGGCGACCGGATCCGCGCTCAGCTTGTCGCTCTCGCCACTCTCGATCGGCGACCTGGAGCAACTCACGGGCGCGATGCACGAGATTCGCGAGATTCCGGCAACAACGCTGCTCGCGACGTCGGCCGGAAATCCCTTGTTCGTTACGCAGCTCGTCGACGATTATCGAAAAGGCGGCCGCGCTTTCGCGCCTGAGAACTTGCAAGCCCTGATATCGCATCGTGTGGAGCGGCTCTCTCCCGACGCCCGCTCCGCGGCCGAAATCGCGGCCTACGTCGGAATGCAGTTCTCGCGCGACGTCTTGCGCGAGGTCAGCGGTTGGGATGAGGGAACGCTCGGGCTCGCGCTCGACGAGCTCATCGACCGGCGGATCGCACGCGAGACCAGCGGGCGAGGCCTCTTCGAATATGCCTTCGCGCATCACGTGCTCCACGACGCGGTTCTTCGCGCGGCGCCGCCGGAACGCGCGGCGAGTCGCCGCCATCGAATTGCGCGCGTGCTCGAAGAGCTCTATCCGGACTCGGTCGCGGAGCTTTCGCCGGCGATCGCCCTTCATTACGAGCTCGCAGGCGATGCGCGAAACGCGGTTCGATGCTATCTCGCCGCGGTGGGACGCTCGATTGCCATCGGCGCGCTGGCCGAGGCTCGCTCGCAATGCGATCGCGCGCTCGCGCTCGCAACCGATCCGCGACAGCGGGCGGCCCTCTTGCTCGAAAACGAAACGATCGAGTTCAGACGCGGCGAGCGCCGGGCTTGGCACGCGGCGCTCGTCGAGGTCGAGAATGCGACGCGCGACCTGGACGATCCGGACTTGCAGCGCGTTGCGCTCATGCGCCGGATCGAGTTCGCGCTGACCACCAACGACGGCGCCACTCACGAGCTCGCGATTCGCGAGCTGCGAACGCGCGCACAAGACGGCGATTCCAAGTGGCGGGTCGCGCTCAACGTGGCCGAAGCGAAGCTCGCGTACGCTCTCGGTCAGCTCGCTGCGTCGCACGACGCCGCGAAAGCCGCGCTTACCGCCAGCCGCGAAGCGGGAGACGATGCGGGCGCGGCACAAGCGCTTCGTTGCCTCGCCAACGTCGAGGCGCATCGCGGCCGCATTTCGGAGGCCGAAGCCCTACTCGAAGAAGCCGGGCGCGCCGCCGCCGACGCGAGCGATCCGGTTCAGGAGCGGGAGACCTTCCGTAGCGCGTGGATCATCGCGTACCAACGCCGCGACATGCCGCGCTGCATCGATCTCGGGTCGCGCTGGCTCAAGCGTGCCGCCGAGTCCGGCGATAAGTTCGGTGAGGCCATCGCGCACAGCCGCCTCGGCATCGTCCTCGCCTCGGGCGGCGGGCGGGCAGCCGAGGCGCGCGAGCACTTCGCAACGGCGACCGCCATTTTCTCGGCCCACGGCAACGTGAATGCGACGGCGGGCGAACTCTTGAATCAGGCTGTCCTCGAAACGCGGCTCGGCTTCTTCGACCGCGCCCGGGTTGCGACGGAGAAGGCCGTCGAACTCTTTGAAAACCTTCAAGACGCGCGCGGCCGCCTCACCGGTCTGGCAAACCTCGCCCTCGTTCGTGGTTGCGAGAAAGATCTAAGCGGCGCGCGGGGCGCGGCAAATGAGGCCTTGGCCGCAGCGCGCGAACTTGGTTTCGGTCTGGTCGAAGCCTCGGCGCTCGAGAACCTCGCCTTTGCCGAAGGCTTCGCCGGCGACTTCGTCAACGCGATCGCCCACGGGGAGGCTTCGCTCGAAGCTCGGGTTGCCTCGCAATCGGAAGTCTGGTCGTCGAAGGCGCTCGCCGATTTGGCGATCTGGCATGCCGCGCTCGGCAATCTCGCTACGGCGCTCGACTACGCGCAGCGTATGCTCGCCGGCGAAGAGAGCTTCGTCCGCAGCACGGAGTGGCCGGAGTACTGCTATTGGTCGGCCGCTCAAGTCTTCCGGCTTCACGGCGATACCGCCGCCTCGGCGCGCATGCTGGAGCGGGCGCGGCGGATCATGCAGGCGACCGCGGGAGAACTCGATCCGGAAGATCGCGACCGGTTTTTAGCGATCGTGTGGAATCGAGATATCGATGCGGCCGTTGCGCATGACCGCTGGCCCGACCCTCCCCGCTAACCCGAACGATTTCGAACGCCCGCCCTGCTACGATCAACGAAGTGATTTCATCGCGATCGAACCAGGAGCCGATCGCGCGTTGGAGCGCTCCGCGGGGGGTGGGTCCGGGAGACCGCCCCCCGCTTTCGCTCTCTTCGCCGCGACCCTCGGTGCGGGGAACTTCGCAGCGCCGGCGCGTAGAAGTCGGCGATGCGCTACGCCGTGCTCGGAACACTCTTGCTCTTCGCGCTGGGTGACTCGTGTTCGCCGCCGCCTAACGTGGTCGGCGTCCAAGATTTCGGCCGCGTCGTAGGACGCGTACTCGACGCGATGACCAACCGGCCGATCGCCAATGCGCTGGTATCGATAGGTTCGCTCTACACCACGCGCGCCGACGTCGGGGGCGCCTTCAGCCTGCGCACTGTCGCCGGCGATCAGACCGTGACTGCCCGCGCGGCCGGCTACTCAACGGCGACGG
Organism: Candidatus Cybelea sp.; assembly: GCA_049585055.1. Classification (GTDB taxonomy): domain Bacteria; phylum Vulcanimicrobiota; class Vulcanimicrobiia; order Vulcanimicrobiales; family Vulcanimicrobiaceae; genus Cybelea. The sequence goes on from JBAUYZ010000090.1 coordinate 6,841, forward strand.
CCGACACGACGATTCCGAAAGACGGAACCGTCTCGATCGGCTACATCCGTTTGGTGCCGCTGACGGCCCCCGTCGGCCAGCCGACCCTTATGCCGCCCCCCACGCCGACGCCGGAGGCCTCTCCGACCGCTGCTGCGTCATCGCCAACCCCGAGCTTGACCCCGAGTCTGGCTCCAAGCGCGACGCCGAGTCCGTAACCTTCCGCGTTGTCATCCTGAGCGCAGCGCGCGTTGCGCGCGAAGTCGAAGGGCTTAGCTTAGGCGAATGGTCGCAAGGTCGAGATCGTACTGTATCGAGCGATAAATATCGTCGGGAATTTCTCCCGCGCTGCGCATCGAGGATATTGCACGCCGCTCGGCCGCGAGCGCTTCCTTTTGGAGCGCCCGATCGATGCGACTCTCCTTCATTTCGTCCGTCTCGTCTTTCTGCGCCTTGCCCCGGAGCAGGTCGATACGCTGCCGGTACTCTTCGAGAATCCGATCGACAATTTCGCGCTCGAGCGGCGTCCGGCGGCGCGCCTCCTCTTCCTGCAGTCGCGCAACGCCGGCTTCGAGGGCGCGAATCCGGACGCTGGCTTCACGCTTCTTGCTCCGGCTCGTCTCGGTGACGCCGAGCCATTCGATCAGCGGACCGAGGGTGAGTCCCTGGAGCATCAGCGTAACGAAGATCACGCAAAAGCTGAAGAAAATCGTCACGCTCCGCAAGGGAAACGGCTCGCTGCCCAGCGTGTACGGCAAGGCCAGCGCGACGGCAAGCGAGAGAATGCCGCGCATCCCCGCCCACGACAAGAGCGCGACTTGCTGCCAAGAGGGACTGGGGTCTCGCGCGCGCAGACGCGGGCTAAGCAAACGCGGCAGATAGGTCGCCGGAAAGACCCATGCGATTCTCACCACGATGACCGTCGCGCTGAGGAGTAACCCGTAGAGCGCGTAGTCGCGCACGTGCGGCGCCAGCGCTTCGAAGATCGACGGCAGCTGAAGACCGATCAGCAAAAACGCGAACGCATTGAGCACGAAAGTGAGCAGACGCCAAACCGAGCCGCCGAGCACGCGCGTCTCCGAATCGATGAAGAACGTGGAGCGCCAGCTCAGCAGGATGCCGGCCGAGACCGCTGCCAGCACGCCGGAGACGTGGAGAGCCTCGGCCGGCAGGTACGCCGCAAACGGCGCGAGGAGGAAGATGACGCTGGCGATCATCGCATCGGAGAAGCCGCGCCCCGCAATGTAGCGCAGGATGCCTTCGAGGAGAAGCGCCGTTGCAACGCCGACGAGCGTGCCTCCGACGGCCACGAGGACAAATGCGACGCTCGCACGCGCCAGCGAAAAGCTTCCCGTAATCGCAGCGGCGAGCGCGAAGCGATAGAGGACGAGCGCGGTCGCGTCGTTGACCAGACACTCGCCGCTCACGATCGCCGCAACGCGCCGCGGAATCGCCTTCCGTTCGAAGATCGCCTCCGATGCTACCGCATCGGGCGGCGCGACGATCGCGCCGAGTGTGAACGCAAGCGGCCACGTGAACTCCCCGACCGCGTAGTGCACCACGGCCGCCACGGCGGCCATCGTCACGATGACGAGCCCGACGGCGTGCAAGGTGATCTGCTGCGCCGCGCGCCTGAACTCAAACCAATCCGTCGACCAAGCGGCGCCGTATAACAGCGGCGGAATCACCAGCAACATGATAAGATCGGGGTCGACGTGCGGGTGCGGGAGGTGGCGCGTAAACGCCAGACCGATCCCGCCGATCACGAAAGCGATCGGATACGGAATCCGCAGTCGCTTCGCCAGCACCGCGAGCGCGACGACTGCGGCGAGAAATGTAAGGAGAACGAGCGCCTCAGTCATCGCCCTCGCACTCGATGGGTTCGCCCATCGCGCGCAAATCGAGCGCGTATCCGGCCACAACGAGATAGATCCGCTCGGCCCCCTTCGCCAGGCGCTGCGTCATCCGTCCCATCGAGTCGCGGAAGAGCCGCGCTGCTGCGGCGACCGGCACGACGTCCCAGCCGATCTGTTCGCTGACCGCGATGACGTTTGCAGGCGACGCGAGCATCGCGTCGACAAACTGCGCGGCCTCCTCGTCGAGCTGCGACTCGAGTACCATGTAATCGATCTCCAGCAGATCGATGCGAGCTGCGATGCGCGCCGCAAGCCACGTGCCGAGCGCGTCGACGATCAAAAAAGTCCCCGGGGCGGCCTCGCGAAAGAGCGCGAGTTGCGCTTCGCGGCTCATCGCGGCGGTTTCAACGGTCCGCCAGAAGGCCGGACGGTCGCGAACGTGGCGCACCAGACGCGCGCGCCATTCGACGTCCTCCGGCGCGCCCGCCGCAGTGGCAACGTAGGTTACCGGGCAGCCGCTCTCGCGGGCGAGCCGAACGCCAAACGCGCTCTTTCCCGAACGTACCGGCCCGGTAATGAAGATCACGGCCATCGCACCAGCCATTTCGACTTCAAGCGGCCTGTAGCCCCGTCGCGACGAAGTTGGTTCGATAAGAACGATGCTGCTAAACATCTCGAGTATCGCACTCGGCCTGATCGTGATCGCGCTGAGCCTGGGCGATGTCTTCCAATCGGTCGTGATGCCGCGCGCAACTGGCCGGCGCTTCCGCGTCAGCTTCTACGTCTGGCGCGTAATGTGGCAGCTCTGGCCGCGCGCGGCGTGGCGTCTCTACCCCAACGACGCGGACCGGCACGAGGATTTCCTCGCGGTCTTCGCACCGTTCATGCTGATCTTGCTGATCGCATTGTGGATCGGGCTTCTGATCTTCGGATTCGGATTGGTGCTCTGGGGACTGCGCGGCGGCGTCGCGCCCTCGCATACGTCCTTCGGTACGATGCTGTACTTCGCGGGCACGTCGCTGCTGACGATTGGTTACGGTGACGTCGTCGCGCGCTCCGCGCTGCCACGGCTCGTCTCAATCCTCGCGGCACTCTCCGGACTCTCGTTTCTGTCGATCTTAACCGCCTTTCTCTTTGCGATCTTCGGCTCGTTCCAACAGCGCGAAACGTTCGTCGTCACGGTCGGGGCGCGCGCCGGCGCGCCGCCGAGCGGCGTAAACCTGCTCGCGATCGCCGGATACTCTCGGACCCACGACGATCTCTCGCCGTTGATGATCGACGCGCAGCGTTGGGCGGCCGCGGTCATGGAGAGCCACCTCGCATACCCCGTTCTCGCCTTCTTCCGCTCGAGTCACGACGACCAGTCGTGGATCGGCACGCTCGGTACGCTGCTCGACGCGTCAACGCTCATGATGACGACGCTACAAGGCGTGCGCGACGGTCAAGCGCGCATCTTCTACAACGTCGGACGCCACGCGACGCGCGATCTAACCGGCTACTTTCGCGTCGGCACGTCCGAAGAGACCGTCGGTATCGAGCGGGCGGAGTTCGACCATGCCTGCGATCGGCTCGAAGCCGCGGGCTACGTATTGAACGAGCGCGGCGACGCCTGGAGCCGCTTTGCGAATTTGCGCGCCGGTTATGCCGGCCGCCTCAATGCCCTCGCGCACTTTTTCGAGATTCCGCCGCTGCAGTGGATCGGCGACCGTTCGAGCATCAATGTAGCACCGCACGGAGAGTTTAAAATCCATGACCTCGAACGTAGCGGCGAAGAACGGTCCTGACGCCACGCGCTTCTGCGGTGAGGTTTCCAATGAGAATACTGCGGCACTTGTGCATCAGCCTAACGGGACTCTTGCTCACCGCGTGCGGAGCGACGGCCGCGAGCGTGGCCGATCTCCCGGCTCGCCAAACCATAGACGCCGCTCACCATAGCCGGACGTTCGAGTACACGGGCGCCGCACAACAATTCAAAGTTCCCGCAGGCGTCACGTCGATCACAGTAGACGCCAGCGGAGCGGCCGGCGCCGGCGCACTCGGTGGCCGCGGCGGACGCACGCGCGGCGTCATTCCGGTTACCGGCGGGGAAACGTTGGCACTCTTCATTGGCGGCGAAGGTTCCGGATCGAGCGGTAGTTCAAAAGGCGGCTTTAACGGAGGCGCCAACGGGGGTGCTTCGGGCTCCGGATACAACGGAAACGGCACGCGCATTGGTGCCCGCGGCGTTTATCGTGGTTCCTACGCGAGCGCCGGTGGCGGCGGGGGCGGAAAGCAACATCGCGGTGGACATGGCGGAACAGCCGGCAACAACAACGGCGTTGCGGGTCAGCCTGGTGGTCGAGGGTCGCTCGGCGTTGGCGGCAGCGGCGGCGCCGGGGCGGGCTTCCAGTCCGGTATAGCCGGAGGAGGCGGCGGTGCCGGCGGCGGTTACTACGGCGGTGGTGGAGGCGGTGGCGGCGGCGGCGATTCGTTCGTCGGCGGCGGCGGCGGCGGCGGTTCGTCGTACATCGAGGCGACCGCGTCGAAAATACATATGTGGCGCGGTTGGAAAAACGCAACGGGCAACGGACTCATCATTTTGAGCTGGTAGCGATCGTGCTGCTTGCGTTGGCGATCAGCCTGTTGCTGCTCCGTTGACCTCCACAATCGAAAACTCTCCACCTATCTTCGGTGGCGTGAATGGGTTCCCGTCACGGCCGCTTTGGCCGCCGTGGCTTGTTTTCTGAGGTGGAACTGAGCGGTAAGGCTAGAACGCCTCAATCGCCGATCCGTTTGTCCAACGAGAAGCAACCAGATGAAGACCGTGGATATCGCCCGCTACGTATTAGGCGGCTTTGCCGTTACGGCAATGCTGGCAGGCTGCGGCGGATCGCAATCGCCATTGGCCACACCGAACGAGATGGCACAAGTCAATCGCGTTACCTCGTCTTCGTTCCAAGTGCTACACCGCTTCGGCCGCGAAGCCAAAGGCGGGGCGTTGCCACTGGCGCCGTTGCCCAATGTCAACGGAATGCTGTACGGTACGACGCGGTGGTCCAATCGATGCGAGAAGAACCCCTACGGAAACGGAACGGTATTTAGCATTACAACGCGTGGCCTAAACGGTACGCTCTACGGTACGACGACAGGCGGAGGCTACTCGGGTTGCAGTGAAGGCTGCGGGACAGTCTTCGCGTTGACGCCTCAGCCCAAAGCATGGAAATGAAGACACGCCGAGCGTGCCGATTCGTGGATGCTGCCGGAGGAGTTAGTGCGAAGTGGCGCGTCCGCACAGCGTTAGAAGCGAGCGTTCTGCCGCAGCATCGGCATTTTGGGAGATCGATTTGTTGTAGCGCGCGGAGTAGGCGGTCTTTCCGAAGACCGCTATAACGACTTCCGAGGTAACCGGTAACCCGCTCGACGACGTGTACGTGTAAGAAAAATATTTTGCTGGATGGTTTCCGCAGACGGTTGTATCTTTGGGTGCGTAACCAAACTGGTCGGGAAGGCCGGCGACGTAATTGACTTCCGCTTGGAGCAGCGCGTTCAGCGATCCGAACCCGTCCTTCGTTTCCACCGTGATGTTTTGCGAATATCCCGTATCGCCAGGACGCAACCAAACTCCGAGGCCGTCGCTCGTGCCTCGGACGTGATGCCAGCCCGACGGTCCAGCAAATACCAGCGCGCTGGCGCTCTGTGACGGCTTGGGAGAAGGACTTGCTGTAGTCCGAGCAGGCAACGCGAGAAGTCCGACGACTACCGCGCTGAGTATAACGAGGAGAGTGGCAAAGGAACGGTGTGTACGTTCAAGCATGCGTGCCAATCATACGGACCCATCCTTGGCTCCTGCAAGGTACACGGACTACAGTCGAAATGACTTCCGCAGCAAGGAGCTGCATAATATTGAACGTCTGGCAAAGCTTGTCACCAGGCGCAGGAACCGGAAGACACCGATGCGGCCACCGCCAGCTCTCGAGTGGATGACATCGCTAAAATCCATGGCCGCGATCGTAGCGGTGAAGAAAACCCTTGACGTCATCGACCGGCAGCGCGAAGCCGATGCTGCGCTCTTCGTCGAAGCGCGACTCGGCAACGCCGACGACTTCGCCGGTTGTCGCGATGAAGACCGGCGCGCCGCTCTCTCCCGGGACAATCGAGAGCGTCACTTCGAGCGCGTCCTTACGAATCGAGGAGAGGCGCCCGGTATTCAGCGAGGTCGCTAAGCCCAGGCCTTCGTCGTTGAATTCGTCAGGCACCGGATAGCCGAGCAGCCCGACTTCGCGTCCCACGTCGCCTTGGAGATGCGTCGACGAACCCAACGAGATCGAGGGAAGGCGGCGGCGTGGCGTTCGAAGCAGCGCGAGGTCGAGATCCTCGTTCGATGCGACGACGTGCGCCGGCGCGCGCAGTCGATTCCCGATCGTAATGTGGAGATCCCACGCACCGTCGATGGCGTGTTGTACCGTTAAGATGTCGCTACCCCAGTTGCCGGAGGCGACGACGAATCCGGTGGCATAGGCGTCGTCGTAGCGATCCTTCTTGTGTTCGGGCGGCACGCGCATCGACAAGAGCACGACCGCCGGTCGGAGGCGCTGGACCGACGCAACGAATGGATCTTCGGCGTCGTGGGCGCATCCGGCCGCGATTAGTAAGACGAGCGCTGCAATCCGGCTCGCGACCGATAACGTCATGTGAGGCAATCGATTACTGCGGCGCGCAGTGCATCGAGGCCTGCTTTAGTCCGCGCGCTTACGTAGAACGCGCCACGCTCTTGCGGCACGTCCCCCGGCATCAGGTCGCACTTGTTGAAGACGTAGATCCGCGGCGTGCGATCGAGGTCGAGGTCGTGCAGAATCGCTTCGACCGCGCGGCGTTGACGCGACCATTGCGGATTGCTCGCGTCGAGAACGTGCAGCAGGAGCTCGGCCTCGCGCAGCTCTTCCAACGTCGCGCGAAATGCGTTGACGAGATCTTTCGGAAGGTCCGTGATGAAGCCGACCGTGTCGGCGATGCGAGCGTACCTACCCGGCGCGAGATAGGCACGCCGTACGGTCGGGTCGAGCGTCGCAAACGGACGGTCCGCGACGTACGCGTCGCTGCGCGCCAAAGCGTTGAGGAGCGACGACTTTCCGACGTTCGTATAACCGACGAGCGCGACGAGAGGCTCGCTGCGAAGCGAGGAGCGCCGCACTCCGCGCTGGCGCGCAACGTCGGCGAGGAGCCGGTTGAGCGCCGAAATGCGCGCGCCGATGCGGCGGCGATCGACCTCGAGTTTAGTCTCTCCGGGGCCGCGCGTACCGATCCCGCCGCCCAATCGCGAGAGATCGGCGCCGGCTCCGATGAGATTCGATTGACGGTAGCGCAGCTGCGCGAGTTCGACTTGGAGTTTTCCTTCACGGCTGCGCGCGTGGCGCGAAAACACGTCGAGTATCAGCATCGTGCGATCGACGATCGGCAACGGTACGATTTTCTCGAGGTTCTTGCGCTGGCGCGGCCGCAGATCGTTGAGCACCAGGAGCAACCCTGCGCCGAGCTCGGCGGCGCGTTCGGCGATCTCAACCGCCTTACCGCTCCCGACCAGCGTCGCGGGATCGACGTTCTCGCGGCGCTGTATCACACGATCGAGCACGCGCGCGCCGGCGGCGTGCGCGAGGGCTTCGAATTCTGCGAGTTCCTCCTCGACGGAGTCCTCCAGCGCGCGCGTCGCAACCGCGACCACGAGCGCGCCGACGCTTACGGCGTCGCGACCGCGAGCGGCGTCAGGCGATCGACGAGCCATCGGACCCCCTCATTGTACGCGGGCCCCGGACGTTCGATGATCTTCGGATCGACGTCGTAGAGCCGCCCTTGTCGTACGGCGTTCAAGCTTCGCCACGGCTCGCGGTCGAGTGCACCGGCAATATGAATCGCCGCATCGGCAACGAGCACGTCGGGCTGCCGGCGCACGAGCGCCTCCGAGCTATAGACGCCGTAAGCTGCATGCAAATCGTTCGCCGCATTCGCTCCGCCGGCCAGAGCGATCAGCGTGGAGATATACGACGCGGAGCCCGCCGTCCAAATCGGGCCGCTGCCGAGCACGATGAAGACGCTCGGCCGGCGCAGGTACGCGGCCGTCCGCGCGTGCAGCATCGCGGTCTCATGCCGTAGCCGCGCGATCGTTGCCTCGGCTTCGCGCGAGCGTCCGGTGAGTGCGCCGATGCGCCGCAAGTTCTCGAAGATCGAAGCGTACGAATCGTCGGCCAGGAGCACGACGCGAATACCGGCCCGGCGTAACGGCTCGGTCAACCGCTCTTGTGCCGGAATGCCCAAGACCAGGGTGGGACGCAACGCGACGATCGCCTCGTCATCGACGCTGCTCGCGTCGGCGACGCGCGGGAGTCCCTTTACCTGCGGCGCGTCGGTGAATGCCGAGACCGCAACCAACTGCGCTCCAGCGCCGATTGTGTACGCGTCGTCGGCAAACGAAGGGACGAGTGTTACCACCCGCGCGGCGGTGACAGGCGCGGTCGCGGCGGAGCCGCGCGCAGCCGTGTGCGCGGCGCACGCGGCGAGTGATGCCGCCGCGCAGCACGCGAGGACGAGCGACCCGATCGACTGCACCCCAACCGAGTACGCAAGAAGGAGGGCGCGGCCCTTTGCGCAATTCCGCTCCTACGTTTGCGCGGGAAGCCGGTGTGAGGCCGGCACGGTCGCGCCACTGTATGCGGGGAGCCGCTCGAACCACTGTCCTTCGACAAGCTCAGGATGGGAAGGCTCGGGCACCGGTGAGGATCCGCGAGTCAGGATATCGTCGCAAACGCTTTTGCATAATCCGCCTCGCGCCAAGGAAAGGATTGCGATGCTTTTAACGATCGTTGCGGCGATTGCCGTCGCCGCTCCCTCACCCTCACCCTCTCCAACCGCCGTGCCGGAGATCGCGCACGTGGTGACGAGCGACCGCGGGTTCGAATCGGCCGCGCGCACCGCTCGCACCACCTACGTCGTGACGGCCGCACAAATCGCCCGCGACGGTGACCGCACGGTCGCCGACGCGATCCAAGCCGTTCCCGGCGTCAATCTCGTTCGCTACGGTGCCTTCGGTGCTGCCGCGACCGTCGGCATACGCGGAAGCTCCGCGCAGCAAATCCTGGTACTCGTCGATGGGCTCCCGATGGCTGGGGGAGAGATCGACGACGTCAATCTCGAGCAGTTCGCGGTCAGCGGCGTCGATCGCATCGAGGTCGTGGAAGGCGGCGGCTCGACGCTCTACGGTTCGGGATCGATCGGCGGCGTTATCAACATCATCACCGCCGCCCCGCGTACGGGAAGCGCTGCGACGATCGCGACGGGGTCGTTCGACGAGCAGACCTATCTCTTGCAGACGCCGTATCTCACTTTTCAACGCACCTACGCGACGAACGACTACTCGGTCGTCAACGCACCGAACCGTCCAAATGCGCAGGCCGGTTTGACCGGCGTGACGGCGCGTTACGCGCACGCGATCGGCCGGATCGACGTAACCCTGAGCGGCGATCTCACGCAGGCGGATTCGGGAGTTCCGGGCGAGCTGGGATATTTTTCGCCGACGAGCGAGCAGAACAACGTCGACCGCGATTTGCGTCTGGCTCTCGAACATAAGGGCTCGCGCTCTGCGACGACGCTCGATATCGGCGACTCGTCGCAAGATCTTTCGTACACGTGCAATACGCCGGTCGATTACAACTGTCCCAACTCCGCATATCCGACGCCCGCGCCGGGGATGACGACGAACCCGCCGTACGCTCAAGCGCTATACGATCAGCACTGGATGGCCAGCTTACGAAACGTCGCAGGCGACGATCGCGAACGCGTCGTCTACGGTATCGATCTGATGCGCGGCATCGCGCGCGTCGATCAAGGGACCGGCGGCGGTTCGCCGCTCGCCGCCGACAACGCACCCGTGTTCGACGACTACGCGCAGACCGCGGCTTACGTGCAATCGCAGTGGTTTGGGGAGCGCGGCGAACAGCTCTACGCGGGTCTGCGTGCGGAGCGCGACGGGGGTCTGGGCGGCGCGTACTCGCCCTCGCTCGGCGGCATCGCTCCGCTCGGAAACGGGCTGCAGATCAAAATCAACGCCGCAACTGCCTTCCGCGCTCCGACCGCCGAGGAACTCTACTATCCCGGCTTCTCGAATCCGAACCTCGGACCGGAGCGAACGCGGGTCGCCGACGCGACCCTGGTCGCGCCCGCGCTCGCGGGCGGCATAAGCCTCGGCTGGTTTACGATGAGCGGTTCGAACCTCATCGTCTCGCCTCCGCCGGCTTACATTCCGGAGAACGTCGGGCACGCGTCGATCGCCGGGCTCTCCCTCCAGGCGTCGACGCCCCCCCTTAACGGATGCGTCGCGACGTTTGGCATTACGAACCTTTACCGAGCGCAAAATCTCGACACCGACTCGCGCCTTCCCGGCAGAGGACCGGTCTTTGCGGTAAACCTCGGATTGCGTTACGTCGCACCGGCGAAGAGCCGCTTCGACGGGTTCAATCTCGTCGCACAGACGCAAGGCCCGCAAGAGAATGCAGATCCGTACTTGTCGCCGGCGTACGCCGTCTACCAACCCGCGACGTTCACCGTAGTCGACGGATACATGGGCTACCGACTGGGGTCACGCCTGATCCTGGCGTTGCGTGGCTATAACCTCGGCAACGATCGCTATGCTATCTACGCCGGCTTTCCGATGCCGGGACGTTCGTTCGCTCTTGAAATGCGCAGTCGTTGAAAACGGTCACCCTCGTCGCGCTGGCGCTGCTCCTGCCGGTTGCGGGTGCATTGAGCCTGCTCGTCGGGGGCACGCCCCTCTCGGTCGCGCAGATCGGCGGGGAGCTGCTCCATCCACACCGATCCGGCGTTATCAACACGATCGTTTGGCAGCTTCGCCTCCCGCGCGTCTGCATCGCCGCCGCCGTTGGCGCGTCGCTCGCGCTGGCCGGCGCGATGCTGCAAGGCATGCTTCGAAATCCCCTCGCCGACCCGTATCTCACCGGCGTAAGCGCGGCCGCGGCGGCCGCGATTGCGATCGCGGTTCTCGCCGGCGCGGCGGTGAGCGCTCTTCCCGTGATCGGTTTCGTCGCCGGACTCGCAGCGGCGCTGCTCGTCGCGGCACTCGCACGGCGTGGGAGCGGCATCGATCCCAATCGCCTGATCCTCGCCGGCGTCTCGCTCTCGACGCTCTTCGCGGCGATCGTCGCGCTCGCCGTCGTGCGCGCCGAATCGATCGGCTACGCCGGCACGATCCTCGCGTGGCTTGCCGGGTCGATGGC
>JBAUYZ010000091.1:0-46899 GCA_049585055.1 Candidatus Cybelea sp.
GCTGCAACGCGAGCACGTCTTCGAACGCCGGCCGATCTTGCGGCACCTCACGCGCGAGACGTTCGAGCGTCGCCCGCGGCACCAGCAGACTCGACGGAAGGCCGGCGTCGCGCGCGATCTCCGCGATGGCGGCGCCGAGCAGCGAGACGAGCGCGTCGCGCGAGGGCGCGGCCGGGCGGTTCGGACGCTGTGGAAGATCGGCTTCGGCAATCGCTTGTCCGCGCGCGACGGCTTCGAGGATCGCCGCGCCGAGCTGGCGCTTCATGGAGCCGTCGAGCCGGCGCAGTTGGCCGAGATCGTCGATCGTTGCGGGCTTGAGCGCGGCAAGACCCGCGACCACGTCGTCGGGCAGCACGTATCGCACCGGCAGGTCGCGCTCGCGTGCGATCCGGTCGCGCAGTTTGACCAACTCGTTGAGAATGCCGAGTTCGCGGCGGCTCATGCGCATCGCCCCCGGAATGCGCAGGTAGGCACGCCGCTCGTCGATGCGATAGCGCTCGATGTCACCCAGCTCGGCGCACTCTTCGTAGACCCACTCGTAGCGGCCCTGGGCTTCGAGGCGCGGACGCAGCGCGTCATAGATGGGCAAAAGATAGGCGACGTCCCCGACGAGATACTCGATCTGCCGTTCGGAGAGCGGACGCGCCGACCAGTCGCTGACGGTCTGCGATTTCGTGAGCTTCACGCCGCAGACTCCGCGCACCAAATCGGCGAGCGACACCTGCATGCCGTAACCGAGAAACGCCGCCGCGATCTGCGTATCGAAGACCCGCGGAGGCACCAAATCGTAGCGTTCCGCGAGAATCTTCAGGTCGGCCGAGAGCGCGTGGCCGACGACCGTCGTCTGCGTAAACGCAAGCGCGAGCGGACGCAAATCGCCAAGCGCGAGCGCGTCCACGATCGCGGCGCCGTCGTCGAAGGCGAGCTGCACGACCATGAGCCGCGGCGTGTAGGTTCGCTCCGCATGAAACTCCGTGTCGAGCGCAACGCGATCCGCTTCGGCAATGCGCGCGCAGAGCCGTTCGAAGTCGCTTCTTTCGGTGACGATCTGCGGCGTCGTCACGGCGAGGGTGAGGCCGTCTCGGTACGCCTGAAGTGGAAGTGCGGACAGCGGTGCGTTTCGCAGTAATGGCGCGCGTAGTGGCGAGCCCGCGCCTCATAGCCGTGCAGCGCCACCGTAACGCGGTCGCCGAAGATCGTCAGCAGCGCGCAGATCGGAATCGCGATCGCGCACATCGTCCAAACGTGAACCCAAACCGGAACGCGGAAAGCCGCCGCGCTCGCCGTCGCGACCGTCCCGCCGAAGCCGGGAATAACCCGCACGGCAAGGAGAAAGGCGGGCGATCCGACTGGAAAGCGCTTCACCCATGCCGGTAAGCGGTGAAGATACTCTTCGAGGCGCCAGAGCCGCGTCGCGTGGCGATTGATCCAATAGCCGAGCAGCGCCGCGCCGATCAGTCCGAAAATATCGACGAGGGTGCCCTTCACCGGGCCGAAGATCGCGCCGTTCATGATGGCCAGAGCATCGGTCACCGAGAACGGCGCCGAAGCTACGACGACGAAGACGGCGACCGCAAGCGGATAAGCGAACGGACCGATCGTCCGGATCTCGTGTGCGACCCGCGGCTGATCGCGAATCACCAAGAACGCCAGCAAAAACGAAGCCGCGAGCAGCGCGAGAGCCGCACCCTTGCGAAGGAGGCGATTCAAGCGATGGTTATCCGGGGGGTCATCACGTTATTGTGCGGTGTTGGGCTCTACGCCTCGCTTTTCATGCTGAAGAAGAGCCGGCGGGCCGAGCGGGGCGAAATCGAGGGTCCCAGCGTCGTAACGACGCCAAGGGCGTACCTTTTCGGTCTCCCTAACTCGCTGATCGGAGCGCTCTACTATCCTGCCGTCGCGATTGCGATCTGGTTCGTGCGGGGATCCGCCAGCGAGCTCGCCCTCCTCGCGGCGATGCTCGCCGCCGCGGCAATGTCGCTCTATTTAGGCTATTCGTTGCTCTACCGGACGCGGCGCGCATGCCCGTATTGTTGGACCTCGCACACGGTCAATTGGTGCTTGCTCGTGCTCGGATGCTGGTTATTTCTCCCCAACGTATTGAATCGAGGCATCTGATTTTGCTAGAATCGGCCTCTCGGGTCAGGACGGGACACACAGTCTCGACACCGCCGTGAGAGAGGGCCGGAGTCGTAGCGTGAGTTCTACGCTTCGGTGAACGGCAGATTGATAGGGGGCTGCGCGAGTGCGCGGCCCCCCTGCTTTTCTTTTCTTGCCGTCTCGGGCCGTGCGCGTCGTCACGAGGGTCCTCATGAACGGGCTAGTTCACTTCGGACCCTCGTTCCTAGCGCCCGACCCGATACGACAAGAAAAGGCGTTCTGCCGGGCTATTCTAGCTCGGACATCATGGCCTGATAGGTGGGGTCGGTGGTGGGGGAGCCGGCGAACCAGGCTTCGAGCATCTCCTGTGCGACCGGGACGGAGGTGGCGCGCAGGCTCATGCAGAGCACGTTGGCGTCGTTCCACTCGCGCGCGCCGCCGGCGGTCGCTGCGTCGGCACAGAGCGCGGCTCGAACTCCGGAAACCTTGTTTGCGGCGATACTTACGCCCGTGCCGGTCCAACAGCAGAGCACGCCGTACTCGGCCTCGCTCCGCGCGACGCACCGTGCGACCTCACGACCCACCGAGGGCCACGTATCGTTCGCGCCCGGCGCGAGCGCGCCGAAGCGCGTGACCTCGTGACCGTGTCCGCGCAACCACCGGTCGATTGCCTCCGGAAGTTCGCCGGCCATATCGCTGCCGAGCGCGACTCGCATGGAGAGGTATTCGCCGTGCGTCGCGGGCAGACTAGCCGTCCGTGAGCAGGGTACGTTTGGCGGCGACCGTGATCTTGGCGCGGCCGCCGTTCGAAGTCTATCTCGCGCGCCGAAGCGCTAGCAGCGCGTTCGCGCCCGACGCGTTCGTCTTTCCCGGAGGAACGATCGCGGCGCAAGACTCTTCCGAGGCGGCGCGCGTACGCACCCTCGGCCTCGAACCCGAGCGGCTCGGCCGCGAATTTCGCGCAGCGATTCCTGCCGATCTTGGCAGTGACGAGCCGCCGATCGATCGTGAGTCGGCCCGCGCTCTCGTCGTCGCGGCGCTGCGCGAACTCTTCGAAGAAGCCGGCGTGCTGCTCGCGCGCACGCCAAGTGGGCTTCCGATCGAGGCGTCGCCGGCAGATTGGGAGCGCGTCGCCGCGCAACGCGCCGCAGTGCGCAACGGCACCGTTGCCTTTGCCGATTTTTTGACGGCGCACGATTGGTACGCCGACGCGCGGGCGCTCGCACTCTTCTCGCATTGGATCACGCCGCCCAGCGAGCCGCGCCGCTACAACACGCACTTCTTCTTCGCCGTTGCCCCGCCCGGTCAAGCAGCCCTAGCGGATGCCTTCGAAACGCACGACGGAATCTGGATTTCGCCGGCCGCAGCGCTCGAACGCTTGAGCGCCGGAACGCTGCACCTCGTTTATCCCACGATCAAACACCTCGTGCGTCTCGCCTCTTTCGATTCGGTCGATGCGGCACTCGAGTTTGCGCGCAGCAAGCCCGTGCTCACGATCGTGCCGCGAGACGCGGGCGACGATTTTGCGATTCCGCCGGCGCTGGAAGACGCATGGTAACGCTCGTGCGCGCGCCCAACGCTTCGGCGATGACGCTGCAGGGCACGAACTCGTACGTCATCGATTGCGGAAACGGCGAGGCGCTCGTCATCGATCCCGGCCCCCCGATCGACGCGCACCTCGACGCAATCGTCGACGCCGCACGGGCGCGAGGCTTAGCTATTCGTACGATCCTCCTGACGCACGGACATCCCGATCACGCACTCGGCGCGCCGCAGCTCGTCGCCGTAACCGGCGCCACGCTCTACGCCCACCCGCGATGCAAGGTTGCGCACGATGCCGACTTGCCGCTTGAGGGCGATCTGCGCGCCGGCGAGATCGCGCTGCAAATCGTCGACGCACCCGGGCACACGCTCGATCACGCGATCTACTATCTGCCGCAGGAGCGCGCGCTCTTTACCGGTGACACGATTCTCGGCGAAGGCACAACCGTGATCGCGCCGCCCGGCGGGGCGATGCGCCCGTACCAGCACACGCTGCAACGACTTGCCGATGAGTTCGGCGATGCGCGCGTAATCTACGGCGGCCACGGACCGGCAATCGCCGATCCGCGCGCGAAAATCGCCGGGTACATCGAGCACCGGCAGACGCGCGAGCGGCAGATTCTCGAGACTCTGCGGGAGGAGCCGCAAACGATTCCCGATCTCGTGCGGCGCGTCTACTCGCCGCAACGCCAAGTGCTCTGGCCGGCGATGGCGCGGCAAATTCTCGCACACCTGCTCGCGCTCGAAAGCGAGGGCCGCGTGGTCTCGCGGCCGCTCGGCCGCCCGATGACCGCGCAGGAGGCCGATATCCTCAATCCGCGCATCGAAGAGCTCGTCGGTCCGCAAGAAGCGGCGGTGATCGTCGCCGAGCTCGGAACGGAACTCCGGCTCGAGTCGCTGAACGTTTACTCGCTATGAAACGCTGGCTCTTGGTTCTGACGAGCATCGTTGCAGCGGCATCCTGCGCGCCTCAATCGGCAACGAACCCGGCCGCTCCTCCCTCGTTCGCCGGCGCTGCACGACCGCAATCGTGTTACGTCGCGAAGATCGATCCAACGCACGTTCGCGCGACGATCACGTTCTACGGCTGGCCCGACAACTCGCCGCCCGGAAACCAGATCGCGCATCCGGTCATTCACAAACACGCCGGCGGCGACGGAACCTATTGCAACCCGACAACGTTTGCGACCGAGCACGCGAACAACAAGACGATTCCATACGGCATCAAGATCTACGTGCCGTTCATCAAGCAGTACTTCGTTCGCGAAGATCTCTGCGCGGCGTCGGGCCCGAAGAGCGGCAGCGGCAGCCAAGGATGTCACAAACTCTGGTTCGATCTCTGGATCGGCGGAAGCGCGACGTCGAAGTCGCACGCCGTGATCGCCTGCGAGCGTAAGCTGACGCCCGGCGGCGAGGTGCCGGTGATTCTCTGGCCGCACGACGGAATGCCGGTCGCGCATTCGGGGCCGATCTATCGGAAGCAGCCGCCGCCCAACGGAAGCTGCGACGGCAAGCCCGAGAACTAATCGACAGTCTAATCTAAGCGCGGCCTTCCCTCGCGTCATCCTGAGCGGAGCATCGCGAAGCGATGCGAAGTCGAAGGACGCGCGATCGGTTCGCGCGCGACTAATCAAATGAGATATTCGTCCTTCGACCGCGCTCCCCGTTCGACTCGCTACGCTCGTTCAGGGTCGCTCCGCTCAGATGACACGAAGGGAAACGCCGCGCTTAAATTAGCTCTCCCTAGTCGACCCTAATGACGATTTTGCCGAACTGATCCGCGGCGGCCAAACGCTCGAAGGCCGCAACCGCCTCATCCAATGCGAAGACGCGGTCGACGACCGGCCGCAGGCCATCGTCGAAGAGTTTGAGCATCGCAGCGAAATCCTGCGGACTCCCCATCGACGTGCCCAAGATGGTCACGTGCTTCCAGAAAAGCGGAAACGGCTTGATCGTCGCGTCGCCGTTGGTGCCGCCGTAGACGACGATGCGTCCGCCGGGGCGCACGGCGTCGATCGCCTTGCGCAGCGATTCGCCGCCTGAAGAATCGACGACGAGGTCGACCGGCCCGGTCGAGCGCAGCAGCTTCGGCCAATCCGGATTCGTTGTGTAGTTGATCGCGAGATCGGCGCCGAGCGCCCGCGCGCGCTCGAGCTTCGCCTCGCTGCTCGAGGTGACGATCGCGCGCGCGCCGGCGCGTTTGGCGAAGAGCAGTACGAACGTCTGCACGCCGCCGCCGACGCCGGTAATAAGTATCGTCTCTCCGGCTTGAAGTGCGCCGCGCGTAAAGAGCGCGCGATAGGCGGTGAGTCCGGCAAGCGGAATGGCCGCGGCCTCTTCGATCGAAAGACCGTGGGGCTTGCGATAGACATTGTCGACCGGCACCGCGACGTACTGCGCGAACGTTCCCTCGCGCGGCATGCCGAGAATCGTTGCCTTGGCCGGATCCCAGACGCGCGGATCGTCTCCCCAGGAGAGCATCGGATCGATCACGACTTCGTCGCCGACGTGGAGGTCGGCAACGATCGAGCCAAGCGCCGCAACCTCACCGGCGCCGTCCGACCCGAGCGTGACCGGCAGCCGGATATTCGGGTAGAGACCTTGGGTGATGTAGAGATCGCGGCGATTGAGCGCCGCCGCGCGCACGCGGACGAGCGCTTCGTCGTCGCGTATCTCCGCGACGTCGACGCGGTCGACGCGAAGATTCTTTGGTCCGCCGATTGCGTGCAGCCGAAGGGCCCGCGTCGGCTCCATTATTCGTGAAAGGTCAGGATGAATTTCACCGAGGCAGGTTCGATGAAGAGCGCGTCGGTCGGCGTATTGGCGAGATATTGCGTATTGTTCGGGCCGGAGTAGAGCCCGCGGTAGGGAGCGCCGGCGTCGTAGAGCGTGAACGGACCGGAGACCGAGTTGAAGAGGTTCGTCGCCGCAATCGTAAAATCGAGATGCCCGAAATTTCTTCCAATTGCGCCGTCGACCAGCGTATACGGCTGTTGATTCAGAGCGTTATTCCGACCGGCGAAGGTGAAGGCCGTCGAGGCATGCCACCCTTCGCGCGCCCACGCGAACATCGCCGAGCCCTGCTGCTGCGGAACGCCCAGGAATTGCTGGTAATCGATCAGCGTGCCGCCCGAGGTCGGGTTCGAAACGAACGGGCCGAGCGCGTACGGATACGCGACGTTTAAGCCATACGAGAACGTCGCGGCGAGATTCAAGCGCGGAAACGCCTCTTTATATCGCGCTTCGGCACCCTCGTAGACGGCGTTGCCGATGTTGATCGGGATGACGTACGCGAAGCGGGGAGGCGTGCCGCAGAAGCTCTGTGCGCCCCCGCCCGGATAGAAATTCTCAATGGTATCGCGCAGGTTCGAGCGATAGATCGAAACGTTGAGATTCGAACGGCTCGAAAACAGATGCGAGAAGCCGAGCTCGTACTCGGTCGCGTGCTCCGGGCGCTCGTTCGGATTGCCATTAGGGACCACGCAGTTTTGATCGAGTGGACCAAGCGCCGGGTTCGGTTCCAGCTTTCCGTTGACGGTGACGGGCGGAAAGAAGTAGCGCTCGGCTAAGAGCGGCGCACGGAAGCCGGTTCCTACAGAAAAGCGCACGACGCTCGAGGTTCCGATGTCGCCGCTGAGCCCGAGGCGCCAGTTCAGCGTATCGCCGAACGTCGAGTAGGTCGAACCGTAGATGCCGCCGGAGAGCCGCACGTCTGGACCGAGCTGTTGCGCGCCCCGGAAGTAGTACGACTCAATGCTCTGCGCCAGCGTCTCCGGAATGCCGAGTCCAGAGAGCGCTTCCTGACGCAAGTAGCTGCCGAACGCGAACTCGCTCGAATCGAAGGTGCGTCCCCACGAAAGAGCTTCGTTATAGCGCGTATCCAGGTGCGAGACGTCGTACGGCGAGACCGCGCCGCCTTGGAAGTCGATGTTGTTATCGGTCGCATAGAAATCGGCCGATAGGATGCCCGATCCTATCGGTGTCCGCGCGTAACCGTCGTATGCGCGGATGCTCTGCGCGAGGTTCGCGCTCCCTTGCCCGACGTGGTCGCCGTAGAGCGGGTTGGCGACCTCGTTTGAAGATCCCGACGGAGAGAAGCCGCAGCCCGGCCCGGGGCCGCTGAAGACGCAGATCGAGTTGCCGGCGATTCCGTTGAGCGCACTCGATTCGTCGCGATTGTCGCCGAGCGTGAAAACCCGGAAGCCCACATCTGAACGCTGGGAGAAATTGTAGTCGAGATTGAGCAAACCGAGTCGCGCCGCAATCGAAGAGCCGAGGTGCGCCTGGAACGGACAGTTCGGTGTCTTCGTCTTCGTTGCCGGTCCGCAGTAAATCGGTAAGTTGTTTGCGGGCACCACCGAGGCGTACTCGCTCACCTGGCCGATCTGCTGAATGTTGTCGCCCGCGAGCGCGTAGCCGAGCTTGCCGATCGACCCGGTGGCGTTAAGCCAAGTCTGCGTCGAGCCGTACGAACCGGCCGAGGCCGAGAAGCTCAAGTGATCCTCTTGCGTCGGGCGGAGCGAGATGAAGTTCACCGCTCCGCCGAAAGTGTTGCTTCCCTCCAAATCGGTCGGCCCAAGTCCCTCCGTGACGCTGACGCTGTTGAAAGCGGGCACCGCGAACTGCGAGAGGTCGATGTCGCCGGTGTTGCCGTCGTTGAGTTGCTGACCGTCAATCGTGACCATTGCTTCCGAAGGATCTGGACCGCGCATCGAAACGACGGCAGGAGCGGTCGGAGCGCCGGCATCCGGACGCTGGATGACGACCGAGGGCACCTGTTGGAGAGCCTCGAGCACCTGCGTATATCCGAGTGCGTCCATTTGCTCGCGCGAGACGCTCATCTCGGGTATGACGCTGCGGTCGAGCGTGTACCCGCCGTTGACCGTAACCTCGCCGATCGTGCGCAGTTTCGGCGTATCGCTCGGCTCCAGCACGACGACGATGCGCGCGCCATCGCCAACGTCGCCGGTATTAACGGTAACCGTCGCGTATCCGCGCGCGACCACCGTGAGATCGTATCGTCCGGGAGGTATCTGAGCCGAGAAGTTTCCTTTGACGTCGGTCGTAGCGTGCGCGGAGGCCGGACCGCGGAGCGAGACCGCAGCTCGAGCAATTGGCGCGCCGCTGGGCGTTTGTACCGTGCCGCCAATCATGCAGCACGCCGCAATGAGCATATGAAGCATATCTGCCCTCGCAATGTGGATAGAGTCTTTTTGGGTGGCGTAGGGCACGATGCGGAGGGGCGCGCTTGCCGCGCCGCAGTGCGGAAAGCCTGCGCGGGCAAATTGGAGCATCGGCGAAGGTGCGCGACCGCCGAAGCCCGGTAAGCGATTGCGAACGGGAGCGAGTAATCCCGACGATCGCGGCTATAATACGCTCTCGATGCGAGAGGATCCAGCGAGCCAATGCGTATACCGCGATCGCGGTGACGGCTGCGCATGCGAGTGTCGTGACCAGCCCGAGGAACACGGATCCGCCGAACGCGCCGTCGAGGTCCGTCAGCGGCGTACCGGCCAATCGCGAGTCGAATACCTCCATCGCAGGAACGATTATCGACGCGAGCAGCATTGTCGCACCGACGAAGAAGGGTGCGCTCCGCCAACTCGGCGCCCGCGTCGACGCAAGCGTTCGATTGGCCGCCACGTCGCAACAAAGCCGCAGGCCATGCAAGGCGACGACACCGGCGAACAGAGCGGCGATGGTGACGACGAGCCCGCGCGAGTCGTGGCTAGAAACGTCGTCGTAGCTTGCATGCGCGACCAGAAAGTCAGCGATAACGTCGATCGTCCCGTGCGCAACGACGGCCGCGGCCGCGGCCGCGGCGATTACCAATGCGAAAAGCGAACGAGCAGTGCCGGTCACCTCATGCGCGCATTCGAGCCTTTCGCCCCCCGCGCCTCGCGAGATCCAAATCACCGGCTGGTGGCGCCTCGCTTCAGCGTGGCCCGAGCCAGGCCTTCCGCGCAGATGCGCCGTAGAACGAGCCGGTGAACACCCCAGGCCGTTCCCTTCGCGCGTTCTTTCGCGGTCTCGCGCGCCTGCAGCGCACTTTCACGATCGAGATTGGGCCTCTACGCGCAAGTGGCGTACCGGCAGTTCTGCTTGGCGTTACCGGCATCGTCCTTGCAAGCGGCGTCACCGCGGCATTGAGCAAGGGCGCGACTCGCCTCCCCGAGACGCTCGGCGAAGCGCGCGGACTGGCGGAAGCGCTCAACTCGGGCTCGCCGCGGCTGCGCTCGTGATCGAAAACGGCGCGCTGACCGATCTCATTCGTGCCGAGCTCCCCGATGCGGAAGTGGGTATTTTCGACCGTACCGGAACGATGGATCATTTCAACGTGACGGTGCGCTCGGTGGCGTTTCGGGGAAAGACGTTGATCGAACAACACCGGCTCGTGTACGGCGCGCTCAAGGGCGCACTCAAAGACGGACGCGTTCACGCCGTCGAACTCAAAACGATCGTTGCGGAGGGCTGAATCAGCGATGGATTACAAAGAAGAGATCGCGCGCGAAGTCGCGGAGAACGCGATTGTAGTTTACGGGAAGGGCACCAAGAGCATGCCGCGCTGCGGATTCACGCTCGAGACGATCGAATTCTTCAACCGCTTCGGCTATCCGTTCGAGGTGATAGACGTCTTGGAGAACATGCCCAAGCGCGAGGCGCTCGCCGAGCTAACGAACTGGCCGACGCTTCCGAAGGTCTTCATCAACGGGAAGTTCTACGGCGATACCGACATTCTCGGACCGATGGCGGAGAACGGCGAGTTGCAAACGACGCTGCAAGAGGCGTTCGGCGATTCTTGTCATCCTGAGCGCAGCGCCGCAGGCGCGGAGTCGAAGGACGGCGTGAAGACCACGATCAACCTGCGTTGACCTTCACCACGATTATCTCGCCCGAAGAGCTGAAGGAGCGGCTCGGCGCGGCGGATCTCGTCGTTTTCGATTGCCGCCATGCCCTCGCCGATTTCGGCCTCGGCCGGCGGCTCTACGACGAGTCGCACCTTCCGGGCGCCTTCTTTGCCGACGTCGAAAACGATTTGGCCGGAGCAAAGACAGGCAAGAACGGACGCCATCCATTGCCGCAACCCGAAGCCTTTGCACGCCTCTTGCGCGCGCGCGGCGTCGGCGACTCCACTCAAGTCGTCGCTTACGATGCCGGTGCGGATATGTTCGCGCCGCGCTTTTGGTTTCTCACGCGTTGGATCGGTCACGACGCCGTGGCCGTGCTCGACGGCGGCTTTGCGGCGTGGAATCTGGCCGGATTTCCGGTCGATGCGGTGCCGGCATCGTTACCCGCAGGTGAAGGCAACCTCACGCTCCGTCTCCATCCCGAATTTCTCGTCGACGCAGCGTACGTCAGCGCGCACCTCAACGATCGCGCGATGCAGCTGCTCGACGCCCGCGCAAAAGAACGCTATAGCGGTGAGACGGAGCCGATCGATCCGGTCGCCGGACACATTCCGGGTGCGAGAAACCGCTGGTTCAAGGAGAACTTCGCGCCCGACGGGCGTCTCAAATCACGCGAGCAGCTGCGCGCCGAGCTCGAGCGCGCCGGGCTCGATCCGAAGCGCACCGTGCATCAATGCGGCTCCGGCGTTTCGGCCGCGGCGGCGCATTTCGCGATGCACCACGCCGGGCTGGACGGCTCGCGGATTTATAATGGATCGTGGAGCGAGTGGGTCTCGGATCCGTCGCGCCCCGTCGCAACCGGAGAGTAGTCCTTTGCGGTCCCGCCGCCATCCGGCGGTTGCCAGAGTGCTCATATGCCACTATAATATGTAGCATATGAGCACTCTGGAGACGATGGTCGGCTTGATGGGCGGCCGAGGGCTGCTCCGGCGGCAGGTCCGGCGCGATTCTGACCTGGAGGAGGCTGTCGCAACCGGCTTTCCTGCCGAAGTTGTCCGGCGTCTCGCCGAGAGCACCGGAACGACGCTCGTGCAGATGCAGGAGATCACGCGCATCGACCGCTCAACTTTCAACCGGCGGATACGGCAACGCGCTCGTCTGAAGGCCGACGAATCGGATCGAATCGCTCGGATCGCCCGCGTTGCGGCACTCGCACTGGACGCGTTGGGTCACGATGCAGGCATCCAATGGCTGCGCGAGCCGAACGCCGCGCTCGGCAACCGGATTCCCCTACCGATGCTCGGAACCGACGCCGGAGCTCGCCAGGTGGAGCAGATCATCGGTCGCATCGAGCATGGCGTCTTCAGCTGACGTTGCGTGTCTATCGCGTCTTCGAGCGAAAGCATGCAGCTTCAGCGTTCTCAGGCGAGGGTGCTCTTCTTTACGGCGGGCGTTGGAACTCGGTCGGAACGGCGGTCGTCTATACCTCGGGTACGTTCTCGCTAGCGCTGCTGGAAATCATGGCCAACACCGGGACGGCTCGCATCCCGCCGGCGATGGTCTACGCACCGGTCGATATTCCTGACGAGATCCATCCCGCGGTACTCGACGTTGTAAGCTTGCCGCGGGACTGGTTCGTTTATCCGGCGCCGGTCGAGTGTCAGCTCGCCGGTGATTCGTGGATCCGGCGCGGAGAAGCAGTCGCACTCGTCGTCCCAAGCGCCGTCGCGCGGATAGAATCGAACGTCTTGCTCAACCCCCTCCATCGTGATTTCGCACGCCTTACAATCGGCGATATCGAAACGATGGCGATCGACGACCGCCTGATCCGCTAACGCCTCACCGGCGGCGGTACCGCATGCGGCTTCGCGACCACGCCGGCGGGCGAGGCTTCGAGGCGCGCGAGCTCCTCAGCCGTCGGCGCCTGCGAAAAATCGCGGCACGCATCGACGAAGCAGAAGAATCCGAACGGCTCACTGCCGCGATTGACGAACTGGTGCAGCTCGAGCGGGCCCACGTAGACGACGTCATCGGGACCGATCTCGGTCGCGGTATCGCCGATAACGGCAAAGCCGACGCCCCGGCGCACGATGACGTAGTGCTCGTGCTCGTGTTTTTCGAGTCGCGACGCCGCGCCGGGCTGGACTTCGAAGTAGCGCAGCTCCATGCGTGGTCCGGGCTCGCTTGGAACGCTCTTGCGGGTGCCGACGAGCGTGTGCCGCGCGACGCCGGTTCCCGGCGCGTCGGGCGTGTAGCCGGCGGGCTCGACGCCCTCCCAGCCTTCGGGCTTTGCGCGAATGACGCCGTTACGCATGCCGGATCACGATAGCACATTGCACGCAGCGAGGCCAGGATTTACGCGCGCACGGCCCTAACCGCGCCCGCTAATGGCTCGATACTGGCTGATGAAGACCGAACCGAGCGCGTATTCTTTCGAGCAGCTGCGCGCCGACGGCTCCACGCCGTGGACCGGCGTGCGCAGCTTCCAGGCTCGCAATAACATGATGGAGATGCGGCTCGGTGACCTCGCGCTCTTCTATCACTCGAGCGTCGCGCAGCCCGCGGCCGTCGGCATCTGCAAGGTTGTTCGCGAGGCCTATCCCGATTTCACGCAGTTCGACCGCAAAGGCGAGTATTTTGACGGCCGCGCAAGGCCGGATAAACCGATCTGGTTCATGGTCGACGTCGCATACGTGGAAGCGCTCGCGCATCCCGTCACGCTGGCGGCGATGCGCGCCGAGCCCCGGCTGGTCGCGATGCCCTTGCTGCGCCGCGGGCAACGCCTTTCGGTGCAGCCGGTGATGCCGCACGAGTGGAAGATCGTGCTCGAGCTCGCTAACCGAGCGCCTGCGCCTGAGTGAGAAAGACGCGCTGCGCGTCGATCGGCATCTCGCCGGGTCCCGGCGAGAGGCGCCGGTAACTCCCGTCGTCTTGCAGCTCGCGGCTCTTGACGTTGTCGGCGAGCAGCACGGTTATCACGTGCGAGGCGAGCGTTTCGGCGATGACCGGATCGAGCACCGGAACCGCGAGCTCGACGCGCCGGTCGAGATTCCGCCCCATCCAGTCGGCGCTCGCGATGTGCGTCTCGCGCTCGCCGCCGTTCTCGAAGACGTAAATACGCGAGTGTTCGAGAAAGCGGCCGACGATGCTGCGCACGCGAATATTCTCGCTCACGCCCGGCACGCCGGGACGCAGCACGCACATGCCGCGCACGAGCAGATCGACCGGAACGCCGGCCTGCGAGGCCCTGTAGAGCGCGCGCACGACTTGTATCTCCGTTACCGCATTGATCTTCGCGCGAATGCCGGAGGGGCGGCCGGCGCGCGCGTGTTCCGTCTCGCGCTCGATTCGCGCGATCAGCTCGCGATGGAACGTCACCGGCGCGACCCAGAGGTCCTCGTAATCGGTGACCTTGGAGAAACCGGTGAGCGCGTTGAAGACCTGCGCGTCGTCGGTGCCGAGTTCCGGACGGCACGTAAATAGGCTCATGTCGGTATAGAGCAGCGCCGTCTTTTCGTTGTAGTTGCCGGTGCCGAAGTGCATGTAGCGCCGGAGTCCGTCTTCGTCGTCGCGCACGACTAAGAGCGTCTTAGCGTGCACCTTCTGGTTGGCGAAGCCGTAAACGACGTGGGCGCCGGCGCGCTCGAGCCGCTTTGCCCATTCGATGTTGTTCTCTTCGTCGAACCGGGCTTTGAGCTCGATGATTACCGCGACCTGCTTCTCGTTCTCCGCGGCGGTCAGCAGCGCGCGAACGATCGGCGAGTTCTTTCCGGACGTCCGGTAGAGCGTCGCCTTGATCGCG
Organism: Candidatus Cybelea sp.; assembly: GCA_049585055.1. GTDB lineage: Bacteria > Vulcanimicrobiota > Vulcanimicrobiia > Vulcanimicrobiales > Vulcanimicrobiaceae > Cybelea. Next base: position 14,293 of record JBAUYZ010000091.1, read on the forward strand.
AGCACTTTCGGATCTTCGGCCGCCTGGCTGACGAACTGAATGACCGGATCGAACGATTCGTAGGGATGATGCAGCAGAATGTCGCCGTCTCGAATCTGCGCGAAGATGTCGGTGACGCCGATGAGCCGGCGCGGAATCGCCGGTAGGAACGGCTTGTCGTGCGCGCTCTCGTAATCCGGCAGGTTGACGATCTGCCAGAGGTCGCTCAGCGCCATGATGCCGTCGATCTCGTAGCAGTCGACCGCTTCGAGTTCGAGTGAGTTGCAGAGGAAGTCGCGCATGTACTCGGGCATGCCGCGCTCGATCTCGATCCGCACCGGCTCGCCGAAGCGACGGCGGCGCAGCTCCGACTCGATCGCGCGCAAAAGATCGTCGGCTTCGTCTTCCTGCAGGTCGAGATCGGCGTCGCGCGTTACTCGGAAGAGATACGAGTCGCGCACGTGCATGCCGGGAAAGAGCCCGTCGAGGTGGTGCGCGATCAGGTCCTCGAGCAGTACGAAACGCCGCTCGCTCGCGGCGCCGCCCTCAACGGGCACGAATCGCGGCAGCGTCGGCGGAATCTTGACGCGCGCGAAGTGCAGCTCGACGCCCTCGCGCGTCGTCTCTTCGAGCTCGACGGCGAGCGAGAGCGATAGGTTCGAAATGTACGGAAAGGGATGGCCGCTATCGACGGCCAGCGGCGTTAGCACCGGAAAGAGACTCTCGTCGAAGGTCCGCTCGAGCACGCCCTGCGTATCGTCGTCGAGCTCGCTCACGCGCATCAGGCGAACGCCCTCGCGGTCGAGCGCCGGCAGAAGGTCGTCGTTGAGCAGGTGCATCTGCTGCGGCAGCGAGGCCCGCAGCCGCTCCGAGATCGCGGCGAGGTGCTCGGTCGGCGTTCGGCCATCCTCCGAACGGCGCACGACTTGGGCTTCGATCTGCTGCTTGATCGCGGCGACGCGAATCATGAAGAACTCGTCGAGATTCGTTCCGTAGATGGCTACGAACTTGAGCCGCTCGAGCAGCGGATTGCGCGCGTCGAGCGCCTCTTCGAGGACGCGATCGTTGAACTCCACCCACGACAACTCGCGACTTATATAGAGCGAAGGATCGTCGAGCGTTGCAACGGGAACCGTTGCCTGCTTCGGATGCGGCCGGGTAATCATGGGTACGTGCCGGGTTTCGCCTCCCGAGCGGCAAAAAACTTGCGCTGCATGGCCGATTTCACGGCGCACGTCGCCGAGCACCTCGTCCTCGCCCTTTCGGCCCTCGCGCTCGCGCTCTCGGCCGGGCTTCCGCTGGGCGTCCTCGCCGCCGAGTCGGCCCCGCTGCGCGGCGCGGTTTTGGCGCTGGCGGGCATCGGCCGGACCCTTCCAAGCCTCGCCGTGCTGATGCTCCTGCTGCCGTGGCTCGGTGTCGGCGCCGCGCCCGCAATCGTCGCGCTTGCGCTGCTCGCCATACCGCCGATCGTGATCGGGGTCGATCTCGGCATTCGCGGCGTCCCGATCGCCGTGCTCGACGCGGCTGTCGGCATGGGCATGACGCCGGCGCAGCGCTTCGCGCGCGTCGTCGTGCCGTTCGCGCTTCCGGTCTCGTTTGCGGGTCTCCGGACCGCGGCGACCGAGACGATCGCAAGCGCAACGCTCGCGACATTCATCGGCGCGGGCGGCCTCGGCGACGAAATCGTTCGCGGTCTGCAGACCGGCGATCCCGAGCTGCTCTTCGAGGGCGCCGTCGCGGTCGCCGTGCTCGCGCTGGGCGCTGACTTGTTGCTTGGATTCGCAGAGCGAAGCTCGGCGGCGCGCGCGTGAATCGATCCGAGGGCCCGGCGCGTGCCGTCTCGCGCCGCCGAGCGCTCGCGCTGGTCGCGGCAACTCCGCTCGCTGCCCGCTGCGCCTTCGACCCTTCGGCAATCCACGTCGGATCGAAGAATTTCACCGAATCGTTCGTGATTGCCGAGATTTACGCGCAATCGCTCGAAGCAGCGGGCATGCGCGTCGAGCGGCTCTTCAATCTCGGCTCGACGCAGATCGCGATCGCAGCGATGGAGCGCGGGAACATCGACATCTATCCCGAGTATACGGGCACGGCCCTGATCGACGTCCTTCATCTCGCGCCGATCGCCGACGCTCGCGAGGCCTACGCGGTCGTTTCGAAAGCCTTCGCAAAGCGTTACGGCATCGTTTGGCTCGCGCCGTCGCCGATGAACGACTCGCAGGCGCTCGCAACGACGCGCGCCGTGGCCGAGCGTTTTCGGCTCGCGACGCTCTCCGACGTGGCACGCGCCGCACCGAACCTGCGCTTCGCGACGATTCAGGAGTTCCTGGCACGCCCCGATGGATTGCCCGGCCTGCAGCGCTTCTATGGCGGATTCCGGTTTCGCGAGGTCCGAACGTACGACATCGCGTTGAAGTATCGCGCTCTCCTGGAGGGAAAGGCCGATGTCGCGAGCGCTTTCTCCACGGACGGCGCGATTGCGACCGACGCGCTCCTACTGCCGCGCGACGACCGGCATTTTTGGTCGGCATATAACGTCGCGCCGGTCGTTCGAGCGGCGACGCTCGCCGCCCGCCCGGCGATCGCGCGCGTGCTCGATAAAGTCTCGCCGAAGATCACCGATCGTGCCGCCCAAGCGATGAACGCGGCCGTTGAGAACGCGCAAGCCGATCCCGCCGACGTCGCCGCCGAGTTTTTACACCGATGAACCCCGCGCCAGTTCGCTTCGAAGGGGTGACGGTTCGATATCCGGGCTCCGACCGGTATGCCGTCGAGGACGTCTCGCTGGAGGTGCGCGGCGGTGAACTCGTCGTGCTGCTCGGACCGTCCGGCAGCGGCAAATCGACGCTTTTGCGTAGCGTCAACCGCGTCGTTCCACTCGACGCGGGACGCATCTTCGTCGACGGCGCCGACATCGCCCAACTCGATCCCGTCGAGCTGCGGCGCAGCATCGGATACGTAATTCAAGCAGTCGGCCTGTTCACGAACATGACGGTCGCGCAGAACGTCGCCGTCGTTCCCTCGCTGCGCGGCTGGAACGGCCGGGAGATCGAGGCGCGCGTCGACGAGCTGCTGCGGCTCGTCGGCCTGGATCCCGCGCGGTACCGGGATCGACGTCCGAGCGCGCTCTCGGGGGGCGAGGCACAGCGCGTCGGCGTCGCGCGCGCAATCGCTGCAAAACCGCGCGCTCTGCTCATGGACGAGCCATTCGGCGCGGTCGACGTCGTCGTCCGCACCTCGTTGCAGCGCGAGCTCGTGCGGATCGTCGCCGAGCTGCAGACGACGACCCTCTTCGTCACCCACGACGTCGACGAAGCCTTCCGCTTGGCCGACCGGATCGTCGTGATTCGGGGCGGCCGGATCGAGCAGAGCGGCGCGCCCTTCGAGCTCTTCGAGCGCCCCGCAACGGCGTACGTGCGCGAGCTGGTCCACGCCGGCGACGACGTCTACCGCCAATACTTCATGCGCGGACGAGAGCTCTTGCGGTCGCAATGAACTACCTCGTCGCCCATCCCTGGCGCGTCGCATCGCTGGCGATCGTGCATGTCGAGCTCGTCGCAATGGCACTCGGCGCTGCGCTGCTCTTCGCCGTACCGCTCGGCATCGTCGCCGTGCGCCGCCCGCGCATGGCCCCATGGCTGCTCGGAACGCTCGGCGCAATCTACACGATTCCGAGCCTGGCGATGCTCGCGGCCTTCGTCGAAGCGTTTGGGCTGGGCTTCGTGCCGATCTTCGTCGCGCTCGTGCTCTACGCGCAGTTCATGCTCGCGCGCAACGTCGTCGCCGGCATCGCCGGCGTCGACCCGGCACAGGTGGACGCGGCGCGCGGGCTGGGCATGTCGCCGCTTGGGGTGCTCCGGCGCATCGAGTTCCCGCAGGCGCTGCCGGTGCTCATTGGGGGCGTGCGAATCGCGGCAATCTCGATGATCGCGATCGCAACGCTCGGCGGTTACGTCGGCGGCGTGGGGCTCGGCGTCCTCATCTTCAACGGCCTAACCCTGCACCAACCGCAGATGATCGTCGCGGGCAGCATTGCCGCATCGGTACTGGCGATCGCGGCCGACGCGCTGTTACGCCTTATGGAGCGGCGTTTGCGCTACGGATAAGACTGGACGCAGCTGTCGTCGACGTCGCTGACCATCTCCTGCATCGTATACTTCTTCTTCCCGAACTTATCGTTGGCGACGTGGTTGAATGCGCAGACGTCGGCAATCTCGCCGCCGGGACCATCCCATGCGGTGGAAGGCGTCGGGTCGGTAATCGCTTCCCCGATCTCGTGGCCAGCTATGATCGTCACGCCTTCGTCGGCCGCGCTCTCACCAGCGGGCGGCTTGACGATGCTTGCGCCGCACGAGGGACCACCCTCGGGCATGTATGGAAAGTAGACGTACGCGACCGTCTTCTTTTTCTGAATCGTCGCGCTGTGGTACGCGCACCAGTGCGCCGGGAAATTGGCTTCGCTGTGGCCGGGTGGCGTTGCGACGAAATAGACGCCGTTCGAATCGTAGCCGAAGTGAGCCACGGCCTTGAGCGCCTCCGCGGCGATCTGCGGGTCGGTGGGTACCTTCGGAACCGCTGCGGTGTCGAACCAGCTTCCGCCGAACTGGCCGGCCGGATTGCCTATATACGTCTTGGTGCTGCCGGTCTCTTGATAGTACTGCGTCTCGATGTTGTTGTGCCCGCTGCCGCCCATGACTTTCGCATATCCGATCAGCAACGGTTCCACTCTATTCGGATCGCCGTACTTCTTGTAACCCCAAAAGTCGAAGTAGACCTTCGGCTGGAGAATGACCGGACCGCCGAGGTACGGTACGTGAAAGAGCGCGGGCCGAATCTGCGGGGCCATCGCGCGCGCCGGCGCATAGTGCGGCCGGTGGTATGTGACGCCGCCGGCATAGATCCATTGAGCGGTGCTCGCGCTGCCTAGCGGTGCGAGACTCGCCGCGCCGCACCCGGCGGTCGCGAGCGCAGCAACGGCGTAGAGTGCCGCAGCAATGCGGGAACACGCGTGGCTCGGGGACATGGGTCTACTCCTATTCACGAACTAAGAGGTGCAGACTGAAGCGATTCGCGCGGTCGTGCCATGCGGACTCCGGCCGAAAGCCTGCGGCCGAACCAAGCGCAACGATCTCCTCGTCCGTAAACTTATACGACGATTCGGTGTGAATTCGTTCTCCCGATCGGACGCTTACTTGCAGATTCAACGAGCCGATCGAAACGGTTGCACTCTCGCGCGCTTGCAGAAATGAGTCGACCGAACCGCGCGCTTGGTCGTACGACGCGACGTGGTCGAAGTTGCGCAGGTTGAAATCCGCGCCGAGCTCGCGGTTGATGCGGGCGAGCACGTTGCGGTCGAATGCCGCGGTGACACCGCCGGGATCGTCGTAGGCAAGTTCGAGCGTCGCCCGATCTTTCTTCAGATCGGCGCCGAGCAGGAGACCATCCCCAGGGCGCAGCGCACCGCCGAGCAAGCGTAAAAGCTCGCCCGCCTCGGCTGGTTCGTAGTTGCCGATGTTCGAGCCGAGGAAGAGCGCGAGCGTTTTACGTTCGAGCCGGACTGCGTGCGACTCGAGAACGTCGAAGTAATCGCCAGCATACGCGCGGACGCGAAGCGTTGGATAAGTCTCGACGAGCGCCAGCGACGACGTGCGCAGGGCTTGCTTCGAAATGTCGATCGGGCTATAGCAGAGTTCGGTCTGCGCGCGCAGCGCTTCGCCGATCAGCAACCGCGTTTTTACGGCGCTTCCGCTCCCGAGCTCTAAGAAATCGACCGGGGAGTCGAGGAGCCGAACGATCTGCCATCCCCATTCGGAGAGGATCTCCGCTTCCGCACCGGTGAGGTAGTATTCGGGCAGCTGCGTGATCACGTCGAAGAGCGCCGAGCCGATGTCGTCGTAAAAATACTTACACGGCAGATGCTTGCGTTCCGGCGTAAGGCCGCGCGCGACGTCTTCGGCAAACGAGGGCACGCCGCGGGCGCGCGGCACGGTAATCAGCTCGAAGCGGTCACCGGCCGCAATGTGAATACTCAAGGACCGCCGCTTCCCGTCAGGGGGAGGACCAACCCTTTTTTCCAGACCCAAGAGGTCGCTCGGACGCTTTACGGTTCGATTACTGGGACGCGGAGGCGCGAGTTACGGAAGCCGTAGATCCCGTAGACGATCATCCCGATGAGGAACCAGATCACATACCGCTTCAACGTGGTATCGGGAAGGGCGGTAATCAGGTAGAAACACGAGATCACGCCGGCGATCGAGAAGAGCGGCAGCAGCGGCGCGCGGAATGGCCGCGGAGCGGATTTATTCGCCACGCGCAGCACGAGCACGCCCGCGCAGACGATGCCGAAGGCGACGAGCGTACCGATGTTCACCAGTTGCAGGAGCGTGGTCAACGGCAAGACGCCGGCGAAGACCGCGACGATCGCCCCGGTAACGACCGTCATGCGCGCGGGCGTGCGAAAGACGTGGTGAATGCGCGCGACGCCCGGCGGCAGCATGCGATCGCGCGCCATCACGTAGAAGATGCGCACCTGTCCGAGCAGCGACGTCAGCATCACCGTCGCGTTTCCGGCGAGACCGCCGATTGCGACGATCCAGTAGAGCCCGTGACTCTTGCTTACGGCGCTGAGCGCGTCGAGCATCGCCGCGCCGTCGGAGAGACGGTCGAATCGCAGCACGCCGACCGTACAGAGCGTGAGCCCAACGTACAGGATGCCGCCGATGGTGAGCGCTAAGATAATCCCGACCGGTACGTCGCGTTCGGGACGTTTCGCTTCCTCCGATGCGACCGTTACGGTGTCGAAGCCGATGTAGGCGAAGAAGACCAGCGCGGTGCTCGCCATCACGCCGTGATAGCCGAAGGGCGCGAAGGGCTGGAGATTTCCGGGACGGATCGCGTGAGCGACGGCGACGATGAATACCAGCATCGAAATGATCTGCACCACGACGAGCGCGCCGTTAACGTTCGCCGACTCGCGGATACCGGCCGCTACGAGCAGCGTTACCATTAAAGTGACGATCGCGGCGGCGAGGTCGATCTGCGGATGCGCGCCGTGTAGGTTCGCCGTTTGCGCCCAGGCCGGAAAGACGACTCCGACGTTGCCGAGCATGTGCTGAAAGTAATCGGAGAGCGAGGATGCAGTCGGCGCCAGCGAGAGCCCGTACTCCAAGATCAGGTCCCACCCGATGATCCACGCGACCAGCTCGCCGAGGGTCGCATACGCGTAGGTGTAGGCGCTTCCCGCGACCGGTACCATCGATGCGAACTCCGCGTAACAGAGCGCGACGCAGAGGCTGACGAATCCGGAGATCACGTAGGCGAGGATCACGCCGGGACCTGCCGCGTGCGCGCCGGCGCCAATCGTGGGAAAGATGCCGCCGAGCATCGTTCCCAAACCGATCGCGGTGAGCGCCGGCCAGCCCAAGACGCGCCGCAGCTTCGGACCTTGGCCATCGCTAACGCTCCAGCCTAACGGCTGGCATGCTAGAAGCTGCTTGACGATGCTTCGGCGCGCCAAAAGGTCAGGGTTTCGGGCAGAGTTCTCGCAGCGCGGCTTCGGCCATTTGATTCGGCGATGCGGCCGCCGGCCGCACGTACATCGCGAAGTACGTATTCCCGCGCAGATTGGTCATCACCATCTCCACACGCGACTCATCGCCGCGCGACGACGTACCCCGCGCCTGCATATACGTGGCCGGTTGCCGGTCGCAGATGACGATGCTCTCGCGCCGCTCGATGGTAGCGCTCTTTAGACTGTCGTCGACCCCGGGCTGCGTCACGAGGTCGCTCATCTTCACGGGCTTCGGCGACTTAAAGAGGATGAGGGCCTCGTGATGCCCGACCGCCGGCCGCCAGAACTGCATGAATCCCATGATTCCGGGCGAGGAGTGCCAACCCGGTGGGGCCGCAAAACGCAATCCGTCGGCTGGACTCGCGTTGAGCGCGCACCCGGCCGTCGCGAATACCACGAGCGCCGCGACCCCCGATTGCAAGAGTCTCATTTCCGCCTGTTCTTCCGTGCGCGCCCGGTGTCATTCCGCGGGACCTCGTACGACGCGATACGAGCCCAGCGATCGTAGATGAGCGCGACGTACTCGCGCGTCTCCGCATACGGCGGTACGCCGCGATAGGCTTCGACCGCAAGCGGGCCGGCATTATATGCCGCCAGCGCCGTCGCGTACGCATCGGCGTACCGATAGCGATAAGCGCGCGCATAGCCGCCCAGCAACGCCGCCGCAGCATCGATCGACGCGAACGGATCGTACGGATCGACGCCGACGTCCGCCGCAGTCTCCGGCATGAACTGAGCAATCCCGATCGCACCCGCGGATGAGAGTGCGTACGGATCGTAGGCCGACTCTTGCAGAAGCGTCGCCCCGAGAAACTCCGGAGGAAGCGAGTTCGCCCGCGCGGCACTCGCCGTCGCACCGGCGAAGAGCAAGGCCGCAGCTTGGGTAAGGCGTGGATTCGTGTGAAGAATCGCGCGTGCGATCGCAAGCTCGCAATGCGCGACGGGCGGCCCGTCGCGGATCAACACCGCGCCTTTGAGCGCGTCCACGTTTGCAGGCGCCGGCCAGCTTAACGCGACGTTAAGGGCGCGAGTGAGATGCGCCGATGCGACATTCTTGCGCGTAGCGTGGTATATGGAGTGAACCGTGCAGCCACACAATATTGCCGCAGCTATGCCGTTTATCACCGCTCTCATCGTCACGCTCGTCGCCGGAGATTTCGGCTCAACGTTCTTCTATCACGTCCCACAGCATCTTTGGTTCACGTTGCACCTGAGAACGCATCACGACCAGCGGCGCTCCTACCTCGACCACGCGGTGCTCTCGACCGATCCCGCGGTGCTGCTCGACGGCTTCCTCGGCTCCGTGCCCTATCTCATCGTTGCCGGGCTCCTCTGGCGCCTCTCGTGGCCCGGAGCCGTGACGGGGCTCGCGCTCGGTCAGCTTCACGTCTGGTGGCGCCACACCGGCCAAATCGGATGGCGGACGCCCCGACGGCTCCGCGCCCTCCTCCGGCCCTTCGCCGTGGTGCTCCCCGAGGACCACGATGGCCACCACCGAAACCCCGAAATCGAGTTTGGCGATATCTTCCGCTTCTACGACGCGCCGGCTCGAACGCTCTTGGCTAAGCTTGCTCACACCAGCCGCCGAGCGCGTAATGCCGGCAGGCGTGCGACCAGGAGGGTACCTGCCAGAGCCTAATCGGGAGATCGAATGACCAAACGGGCGCTCCTCTTAATTTCGGACACCGGAGGCGGGCATCGCAGCGCGGCCAACGCGATTGCCGCAGCTCTGGAAGAGACGAAGTCGCCCTACCACTACGAACCCCGGATCGAAGACGTCGCCGCTCACTGCGCCTTCCCGCTCACCCAGCTCGGGCTGGGCTACAGCATGGCCTTGCGCTACGCTCCGCCGATTTACGGCGCCCTCTACCACGCAACCAACGGCCGGCGCCGCTACCGCGCACTGGTGAGGTTCTGCGAGCCGCTCTACCGTGAGCGCCTGCGCGACCTCTTCATCAGCTATCAGCCCGACGTCATCGTCTCGATCCACCCACTGCTCAACCACGCGGCGTTACGCGCGCGCGACGACGCGCGCATGCGGCACGTCCCCGTCGTTACGGTCATCACGGACTTGGGCAAGGTTCACGAATCCTGGCTCGTGCCCGAAGCCGACGCGATCGTCGTGCCCGCGCGCGAAGTCTATGCGCGAGCGCTCGCGCGCGGCGTCTCTCCGTCGCGCCTACGCATGCTCGGCCATCCCATCCATCCAAAGTTCGACGACGTGACCGGCAGCAAAGCGGATTTGCGAGCGCAGCTCGGGCTGCCGCCGGAAACGCCGGTCGTCATGCTGATGGCAGGCGGCGAAGGCGGCGGGAAGCTGCTTTCGACGGCGCTCGCGCTGGCAAAAGCCCGTCTGTCGATCGAGCTGGTCGTCGTCTGCGGACGAAACGAGCCGCTCGCCCAGAAACTCGGTGAGCTAGCAGCGATGCTGCCGACGCCGATGCACGTGCTCGGCTTCACCGATAAGATCCCCGAGTATTTCCGCGCCGTCGATCTCCTCGTCACCAAAGCCGGACCGGGAACGCTCGCGGAAGCCAACGCGGCGCAACTGCCGGTGGTCGTCTACGACTTCGTCCCGGGCCAGGAGCGCGGGAACGTCGACTTCGTGCGAAGCAACGGGCTCGGGCTGATCGCGCTCCAAGGCGCGTCGACGGTCGTCTCAGCGGTTCGTTCGCTGATCTCGAACCCCGTTCGTCTCGCCGAAATTCGCCACAATCAAGAGATCGTCGCCCCTCGGCGCAGCTCGCGCCGTATCGCCGCGCTGATTACGTCGATCACCGAGAACGGCACGATTCCGGCATCGAACGACGTGACCGGTCTTCCGTTACGGGCGGCGGCCGCGGTATAAGCCTCGGCTACTGCGACGGCGCGCCGTTCCAGACGATCCCGCCCGGCAATGTCTCGGGCGGACGCGGCGGTTGCGAGAAATCGAAGTCGCGTCGCAGATCGCCGAGGATCGAAACGCTCTCGCGAACGGTCGGCCGCTGATCCGGCCGGCCGTCGGTCCTCGGGTCGATGCGCGCGCCGCCGAGGAAGTCGTCTTCGATGAACTTGTTGTAGGCGTCGTGGCTTAGCGTTTGATGGTCGATGAAGCCGCGTCGCGAGTACGGGCTGATCACCATAGCGGGCACGCGCAGGCCGTAGCCGTTCTCGTCGACGCGCGGCGGTGGAACGTGATCGTAGAAGCCGCCCCAATCGTCCCAGGTCAAGAAGATCGCGGTGCTGTTCCAATCCGGGCTGCGCATGATCGCGTTAATCACGCCGGTGACGTAGGCCTGGCCGCGGCTAACCAATCCTGGCGGATGCTCGCTGTACGCACCGGCCGGGCAGAGCCAGACGACCTGGGGTAGCGTCCCGCTGCGCGCGGCCGCGTAGAAGTCGCGCAAATCGCGGATGTTGCCGAGCTCGCCGTCGCGCTTCACCGTCTCGAAATAGGGAAGCGGGTTCCAAATACCGGGCGTGTGAGCTTTTTGCTGCACCGGGCCGCAGTCGCTCAAATCGTTTGCACAGTCGGGCTGGTCGCCCGCCATCACGTAGTACGCCCAGCTCACGTGATGCGCGTGCAGCAGATAGGTCAAGTCCGTCCACGCATAATCGGGACGACCGGGCGCGGGCGGCTTGAATCGCGCGCTGTGCGCGCGGAAGTCCGGCGGAAAGTCGGGCGCCTCGAGTTCGTTGACGCAGCTCATCGGGACGCCGATCTTCTTGCACCAGGCCGACCATTCCGAGACCAAGAAGAGATGCTGCGGCAGACTCCACGACGAGTTGGGCTCGAAGAGATGGTCTTGCAGCACGAAATCGCGCGCATACTTCCAGTAGTTTGCGAGCTCGTTGCCGTCGTGGTATCCCATGACGTCGAGGCCGCCCCCGCAGTTGGGATTTACTCCGCCGCAGCGACGCTTCGTCCGCCGTTGCGCCGTGGTGATGAATCCGTCCATCCTGCCGCCGTTGATGTCGTCGACCGCGGAGTTGGCGTTGTGCGGTCCGCCGCCGTTTCGATCGTTCGTATCGTGGAACGGACGCACGCAGTTCCCTTGTTGCGGATCCGGCACGCAAACCGTGGGCACGCCGCCGCGCATCGGAATGCCGTCGGCGCCGGGAAACGTTCCGAAGTAAGAATCGAAGGAACGATTCTCTTGCATGATGATGACGACGTGGCGAATCTTGTGAATCGGATCGCCGCCCTGCGACCGAGCGGGTAGCGCCGCGAGCGCCGCCAAAAGCGCGACGGCGAGAAGATTATGACGCAACGGGCGTGCTCGCGGCCAAGCCGCCGTGGAACGCGACCGTCGCCGCCCCAACCTGACCCGCATCGTTGCCGAGGGAGGCGACGACGATCTGGGTCGTGCCCTTCGGGACCATCGTGGTCAGCGCGTCGACCTGCGGGCGAACCGCGTCGAGTATGAAATCGGCGGCGCTCGAAAGCCCGCCGCCGAGCGCGATCTTCTCCGGATTGACGAAGGCGATGACGTTCGCAAGTCCGATCGCGAGATCGGCGATGAAGTTCTTCCATGCCGCCAATGCGTGACCGTCACCAGCCTGCGCCGCGCGCCGGATCTTTTTCGAGCTAAGCTTCTCGCGAGCAACGTCGAGCAGCCCACTTCGCGGAAAAGAGGGCGCGACGGCAAAGGCGTGTCGGATGAGTCCCGTTCCGGATGCCTGCGCCTCGAAGCAGCCGATCTTGCCGCAGCTGCAGACGAAGCCGCCGGCCGGCCGAATTTGATGGTGGCCGATCTCGCCGGCTCCCCACTTATGACCTAGTAGAAGCTCTCCGCCGGCGACGATGCCGCCTCCGATCCCCGTGCCGAGCGTCAAGAGCACGAAATCCTTCGTGAGCTTGCCCGTTCCGAACGTGTACTCGCCCAGCGTTGCACAACGTGCATCGTTTGCCACGAAGACCGGAACTCCAAACTTCTTACGAAGCGACTCGCCGAGCGGCGCGTCCTGCCAGCCGAAGTTCGGGCTATAGAGTACCGCACCCGTAGAGGCATCGATGTTCCCCGGCGAGCCAATGCCGATCCCCACCACGCTGCCCGCATCCTTGAGCGCCAAACCAACCGTCGCATCGAGCGCGGCGATGACCGCTTCGAACCGAAGGTCCTCGAGGTCCTCTTCATGCTGGCGGTGGATCGCCCCGTCCTCCGTAACCACCGCTGCGGTCACGTGAGAACCGCCGAGATCGACGCCGATGGCCGTTCGCATGACCGTTATCTTTTGCTCTTTGCGGAGGCGGTACCCGCAAGGCGCGGGAATCGAAGCTTCGTTATGGAGACGATCGACCTTATCAACTTACGCAACTACTCGCGCCGAACCGGACAACCGACGCATCCCGAGCTCCTCGATGCACGTCCGCTCGAGCACGTCAACCGCATCGAAATCGACGAAGAGCACATCACGATCGAGTTCGACGAGAAGACGACGCGCTATTATAACACCAACGAAATCACCAAACGCGAATGGGTATTCAAGTACAACGATGACCCGGTGTTCGTGAAAGCGATCGGACGCGTGATCGAGCTCGCGCGGGGGCGTCTCACGGAGATGCCCGAGAACGTCGCCTGTCCGCCCGGCTGCGCCGAATGCTGCAGTGGCTACGAACCGTTCGTCAGCAAAGCCGACGTGCAGCGCATTGCCGATCATCTCGGCATGAGCTACGAGGAGACGATGCGCCAGTATGTGGTCGAGCGCCACTCGGCCGACGGCTACCACGTTGGCTGGCTGCGCAAAGTCGGGGACGACATCGCCGATCAGTGCGTCTTCTTGATGGGATCGCGCAGCGGCCGCTACTACTGCGGCATCTATCCGGCGCGCCCGAGCGACTGCCGCGAATTCACGCCGATCGGTTGCGACGACGTCGACGACACGCTTGCGCGCAAGACGTCGTGGAAGATCGGGGCGGCATTCCAGCCGAAACGCCGAGGAGTCCGCCGAAACGGCAAAGCCCGCCGGTTGTAGTAGCCATTAGCAGGCGATGCAGCGCAGATGTGTCGCGTTTTTGGCGTAATCCTGGATCTTGCGGTCGCTGGTCATGAAGTGTGCGCCGTAGGCCGTTGCCGTTGCAATGAGAATACGATCGGCCGGATCGGCGATCGGTTTCCGCGGCAGCATTGCGGCAGCCAGCGCAATCGTTGGTGTCAGCGCGGCCAGAATTACGCCACGCTGGCTGAAGAGTACGCGAACGTATTCCTCCGGCGCGAACGACAGCGAGAGCCGCTCTCGGCGAATCAACATGCCAATCTCCCAGGCGCTTATCGGGGAAATCAGCAGTTCGCTCCGGGCTGCTGCGGCTTCCACTCGGCGAGTTAGCTCGGGCCTTAACCCGTTCTCCGCCGCCCATATAACGACATGCGTGTCAAGCAAGATTGGATTCATCGGCCGTCCATTCGACGTCGATCGGACTCACGATGTCGCCTTCTTTGAGAATCGCTCCCTTGAGACATCCGCAAAAGCCGGCCTTTGCTTGCACTGGAACGAGCCGCGCAATAGGTTTGCGATGTCTGGTAACAACGATCTCCGTCCCCAACCGCTCGACCTCGCTCACCAACTCGAGACATCGCGCCTTGAATTCCGCGGCGCCGACTTCCTTTGGCGCAAGCATGAGAAGAGATACGCGCGAAGACGAGCGTTCCTTGGATCGACTTTTTCTGGTCATATTTTATGTCCACCACTATACCACTCGACCGCCGGAAGCCGCAAGCGGAGTATCGAAAAATCGCGTCGTAAGCAGCCCGGCATGCGTTATCATCCATTTGCTCTAGGGTGCGTCGCACTCGGGTTTGCCGCGTTTCCAATCCACGCGCCGGCGCAAACGGTCTCGCCGTCGCTCTATGCGGCGATGCACTGGCGGTTCGTCGGACCGATGCGCGGCGGCCGCACCGTCGCGATCGACGGCGTGGCAAATCAGCCGAATCTCTTCTACATCGCCGCCGTCAACGGCGGGATTTGGAAGAGCGATAACGCGGGCCGCAGCTGGACGCCGATCTTCGACGGCGAGCCGACAGGTTCGATCGGCGCGCTCGCCGTCGCACCGAGCAATCCGCAGATCGTCTATGCCGGAAGCGGCGAGGGGTTGCAGCGTCCCGATCTTTCGATCGGCGACGGGATCTACAAGTCGACCGACGGCGGCGCCACGTGGACGCATTTAGGGCTGCGCGACGGCGCGCAGATCGCCTCGATGGCGGTCGATCCCTCCGATGCAAACCGGCTCTTCGTCGCCGTTTTAGGTCATCCGTACGGACCGAATCCCGAGCGCGGAATCTACCGCTCGCTCGACGGCGGCGCAACGTTCCAGCGCGTGCTCTATAAGAATGAAGACGCCGGCGGCTTCGCCGTCGTGCTCGATCCGAACGATTCGAAGGTCGTCTACGCAACGCTCTGGGCCGCCCGGCAGGCGCCGTGGGAGATCGGCGCGTCCTTCGAAATGCAAGGGAGCGGAGTATACAAGTCGACCGACGGCGGAGCGACCTGGACGCAACTGACGGCGGGATTGCCGCAACGATTCGGGCGCACCGAACTCGCGGTCGCGCCGAGCGATTCGAACGTCGTTTACGCGTACGCAGACGTCGAGGCGAAAGGCGACGACTCGGGCGCACTCTACCGCAGTGACGATGCGGGCGCACACTTCGCGCGCGTAAACAACGCAGACGAGATCGCGCAGCGCGGCGACGATCTTATCTCGCTCGCGGTCGACCCGAGCAATCCGCAGACCGTCTATCTGACGAACACGTCGACCTACCGGTCGACCGACGGCGGCAAGACGCTCGTCGCGATCAAGGGGGCCCCCGGCGGCGACGATTATCATACGGTCTGGATCAATCCGCGCGATCCAAAGATAATCGCGCTCGCAAGCGATCAGGGGGCGACGATCTCCGTCGACGGCGGCGCGACGTGGAGCTCGTGGTACAACCAGCCGACGGCGCAGATGTACCACGTAAATGCCGACCGTCGCTTTCCGTATTGGGTCTGCGGCGGTCAACAGGAGAGCGGCTCGGCCTGCGTGCGCAGCCGCGGCGATTGGGGCCAAACGACGCAACGCGACTGGCATACCGCGGGCGCCGAGGAGTACGGTTACGTCGTACCCGATCCGCTGCATCCCGGTCTCTTCTTCGGTGGAAAGGTTGAAAAGTTCGACGAGCGCACCGGACAGGCGCAAGAGGTTTCGCCGATCGTCTTTCGCTCGAAAGATCGCCGCGTGGTGCGGACCGAGCCGCTCGCCTTCGATCCTTTAGACGAACGCCGGCTCTACTTCGGATCGAACTTCGTCTTCGCGACCGAGAACGGTGGTCAGAGCTGGAGTAAAATCAGTCCCGATCTCACGCGTGCGCACCCGGGCGTGCCTCCGGTCCTGGGTGCGTTCGAGAGCGACGATCCGCAGCAAGGCGCGCATCGCGGCGTCGTCTACGCGCTCGCGCCGTCGCACGTCCGCGAGGGAACGATCTGGGCCGGCACGGATGACGGTTTGGTCTGGATTACGGCCGACGGCCCTTCGACAGGCTCAGGACGGGCCCATTGGAAAAACGTTACGCCACCGGCACTTACGCGGTGGAGTAAGGTCGCGCAGATCGACGCGTCGCGCTTCGACGCGAATACCGCCTTCGTCGCGGTGAACCGTTTCCGACTCGACGATCTGCATCCGTACGTCTACATAACCCGCGACGGCGGTGCTACCTGGAAACTCGCCGTCGACGGTCTGCCGAATCAACCGGTGAACGCGGTACGTCAAGATCCCGTCGAGCCAAGCCTTCTCTACGCCGCGACCGAGAACGGCGTCTACGTGTCGTTCGACGCCGGCGCGCACTGGCAGCCATTGCAGCTCGATCTCCCGCACACGTCGGTCCGCGATATCATCATCCACCAGAACGACGCGATCGTGGCGACGCACGGCCGCGGCTTTTGGATTCTCGACGACGTCGAACCATTACGGGAGTTGGCGAGTGGCGTTGCGGGCACGCATCTCTTCGCGCCGTCGCTCGCCTATCGCGTGCGACGCAACCTAAACACCGATACACCGCTTCCCCCGGAGGAGCCGGCCGGCGAGAATCCGCCGGACGGAGCGATTCTCGATTACGCGCTCGCGGCTCCGGCCAAGCGAGTCGCAATCGCGATCTACGACGCTTCGGGCACGCAAGTGCGGCGTTACGCAAGCGACGACGCCGCACCGGCGCCCATTCCCAACCTCGACAAGCCGGCCTATTGGGAGCGCGCCTTCGTGCGTCCGGCGACCAATGCCGGCATGCATCGCTTCGTCTGGGATCTACGCGAGGCGCCGCCGCGGTCGCTACAAGAGGATCTCCCGATCTCGGCGGTACCGCACGAGACGCCGCGCGTACCGCAAGGGCCGCTCGTCGTTCCCGGACGCTACACCGTCCATCTCGACGTCGACGGCAAAACGTTCGTGCAGTCGTTCGAAGTGGCGATGGACCCGCGGGTAACGATCTCACCGTCGGCGCTACGGCAGCAGTATCAGGTCGCGGCCGGCCTTGCGACCATGATGGACCGCAGCTACGCACGGGCGGCGGCGGCGAAGGCCGCCGGAGACGAGAAGGGTGCCGCGGCCTTCGCGCGGCTCAACGGCGAAGCCGCGGCGTTGCTCGATATCGTGGACGGCGCCGACGCGCGGCCGACGCGGCAAGCCCTGGAAGCGGTTCGGACGCTCGAAAGCGCGAAAGCGTCGGGTCCGTAATTCATTCGATGAAAGGAGTTCCTTCCATGAAACGATTCACGCTGCTGTTTGGATCCCTCGCATTCGTACTGGCCGGCGCGCTCTCGACGGCATCGGCCGCGACTTCTACCGCAACGGTGACGATGAACGCCCAGAACGGCTCCGGTGAGAGCGGAACGGCAACGCTAACCCAGATGGGAAGCGACGTCCAGGTGGAGATTGCGCTCACGGGAGCGCCGGCGACGACGCCGCAGCCCGCGCACATTCACGACGGGACGTGCGAAAGCATCAAGGGCGTCGCCTATGCGCTCAGCAACGTCGTCGACGGCAAGTCGACCACGACGGTCAAGGGTGTCACGATCGATAAACTGCTCGGCGGTACGTACGCGATCAACGTCCACGAAAGCGCCGCGAACTTAGGCAAGTACGTCTCCTGCGGGAACATCGCGAAGTAATCGCGCGTAGCGTTCGGCGTCGACGTTCCCGCCGCTAATCACGACGCCGACGCGCCTCCCCGTCACATCGGGGACTCGCCCGTGCAGCAGCGCGGCGAGTCCTGCGGCGCCGCTCGGCTCGATCACGAGCTTCATTCGTTCGAACGCGAAGCGCATCGCTTCGCGCAACTCCTCGTCGCCGACCGTGACGACCGCGCGAACGTGCTCGCGCGCAATCGCGAAGGTCACTTCGCCCGGCGAAATCGTCTGCAACCCGTCGGCGATCGTAGCCGGCACCGGGATCGTGACACGCTCGCCGCGCGCGAGCGACTGCGCGAAGTCGTCGCCCGCCGCCGGCTCGACGCCGTAAATTGCGATCGCCGGGTCGAGCGCGTGAGCGGCAATCGCCGTTCCCCCCATGAGGCCGCCTCCGCCCACGGGCACGACGATCGCCTCGAGCGGGCCCGCGTCTTCGACGAGTTCTAGACCGGCGGTGCCGGCGCCGGCGACGATGCGCGGATCGTCGAACGGCGGCACGAGCGTCGCGCCGCGCGGCGCTGCAAGCGTGCGAGCGATCTCCTCGCGATCCGCCCCCGCGCGTTCGTAAAAGACGATCTCCGCGCCGTACTCGCGCGTCGCGGCGAGCTTAACGGCCGGCGCGTCGTACGGCATCACGATCGCGGCCCCGACGCCGAGCAGACGCGCGGCCAGCGCGACGCCTTGCGCGTGATTCCCGCTCGAAAATGCGACGACGCCGCGACGCCGCTCGTCCGGCGAGAGCGACGATAGAAAATTGTACGCCCCGCGGAACTTGAACGCGCCCATGCGCTGCAGGTTCTCGCACTTAACGAAGAGCTGCGCGTTGCATCTCGCGTCGAGGGCGCGCGAGGTGACGACCGGCGTGCGATGGGCGACGCCGGCTAAACGTTGCGCCGCCGCGCGGATAGCGGCGAAATCTACGGTTTCGGCGCCATGTGAAACTCCCAGTTCACGACCTTTCCGTTCTCGTCGAAACGCAGCCGCTCGACGTACTCGTGCTTTTGAAACTTCACGTCAAAGCAATGCCAACCGGGCGAGCAACTCGCCGTCGTCTCCCTGACGGAGAGAAGCTTGCCCTGCGCGTCGAGCTCTTCGGACCATTCCGCGATCTGGACGCGCGTGATCGCGATGCCCTTGGCGAGATCGTCCTGGACGGGCCGCAAGTCGTTTGCGGCAACCGCGCGGGTGATGCGGTCGGCCTCGCGCTCGTTACGATTTTGGAAGGAGCACCCCGGCGCTAGCAGCGCGACGAGCACGGCTGCAACCTTGCGCGCGCTCACGATACCATCGCCTCGTCGCCGAGCTGCGCGGAGAATGGCCGCAGCGCGAGTTGGGGATTCCACTCCCTCGCGAGACGAACGCTCCACTCGCTCTCGAAGAGCACGACCGGGCGTCCGTCCCAATCTTCGACGAGCTTTGCGTTGGAGGGAAGCTGCGCCTTAGCGATCTGATCGGGGTCGCCTTCGGCGTGCAGCGCGACCGAGAACTGCAGTGTGTCGAAGCGCGTTTCCACGTTGTACTCCGATTCGAGCCGGTACTTTGCTACCTCGAACTGCAGCTCGCCGACCGCGCCGAGAATCGGCTCGTTTCGCGGCGTATTCCACGGAAAGAAGACTTGCACGGCTCCCTCCTCGCGCAACTGCGCGATGCCCTTTCCAAACGACTTGTAACCCGATACGTCGATACTCCGAACCGACGCGAAATGTTCCGGGGCAAACGAGGGTATCGCCGGAAAGGCAACGGGCGCGCCTTCGTAGAGCGAGTCCCCGATTGCGAAGGCACCCGGGTTGGCGAGCCCGACGACGTCGCCGGCGTAGGCCGTCTCCAACGACTCACGATCGTCGGCGAAGAGCCGCATCGCGCGCGACAGGCGCAGCGTCGCGCCGGTACGCGCGTTGCGCACCGACATGTCGCGAGCAAACTCTCCGGAGCAGACGCGCACGAACGCGATGCGGTCGCGATGGCGCGGATCCATATTCGCCTGGATCTTGAAGACGAATCCCGAGAACCCGGCAGCGGTGGGATCGACGCCGGCGCGCTCGGCCGGTGAGGGCGCCATCGCGAGAAACTCGTCGAGGAAAAGCTGCACGCCGAAGTTCGTGACCGCGCTTCCGAAAAAAACCGGCGTAGTGCTGCCGCGCAACATCGCGGCGCGGTCGAACTGCTCGCCCGCACCGTCGAGCAATTCGATGCCTTCGCGAAACTGCGCGTAGACCGGCTCGCTCACCATCGCGCGAAGCTGCGGATCGCCAACGTCGGTAACCGAAACGGCCGCGCGCGTCGCGCCGTGTGCCGCGCGCTCGAAGCAGTGCACCGTACGGGTGTGCCGGTCGTAGACGCCTTTGAAGTCGTCCCCGTTTCCGAGCGGCCAGTTCATCGGAAAGACTCCGATTCCGAGCACCTTCTCGAGCTCGTCGAGCAACTCCAATGGATCGCGGCTCGGCCGGTCGAGCTTGTTCATGAACGTAAAGAGCGGTATGCCGCGCTCGCGACAGATCGCAAAGAGCTTTTTCGTCTGTGGTTCGACGCCTTTGGCGGCATCTATCAGCATGACCGCGCTATCCGCGGCGAGCAACGTGCGATAGGTATCTTCGCCGAAGTCTTGATGGCCCGGCGTATCGAGCAGGTTCATGACATGGTCGCGGTACGGAAACTGCAATACCGTCGAGGTGATCGAAATACCGCGTTCGCGTTCGAGCGCCATCCAGTCGCTCGTCACTTGGCGCTGGCGTTTGCGCGCGGAGACCTGGCCGGCGACGTGAATCGCGCCGCCGTAGAGCAACAGCTTCTCGGTCAGCGTCGTCTTGCCGGCGTCGGGATGCGAGATGATCGCGAACGTACGCCGTCGCTTCACCTCCTCTTGAATCGTCACCTAGAGAATCTACTCCGTCATCGTCGTGCCGGCTCGTAGACACGAAGCTCGGCGTTCGCCGACGTCGCGCGCAAAAGCGCGAGTAGGGCGCCCGCGCGATAAAACTCCGCGTGAGGCGGGATTCGGAGCCGGTCGGATCCCCGCTGCACGAATGCTTCGTCGCCGGGGATGCGAATGCTGCAATCCGCGTATACAAGCGTCGCAGGCGGCACGACGCGCACCGCACCCGCGGGCAGATGCCTGCGTACGTACGCCGGCGACCCTCTCGAGACGGCCGTTTGGGTCAAGCATTCCGGCAGCGCCGAGAGCACCCAGGGCGCGTCGCCGCGCAGGGGTGCCGCGGTACCGCCCTCGCTGGAGCTCGGACCGCCCGGTTTCGACGGCACGCGCGCGTAGACCGAAGCGATCTTGATCCGAATCATATCGCGATTCACCCACCCCGCGACGATCGCCGTCACTCCAACAACGATTACCGCCGAAAGGATTAGATAGCGCATCATCGGCGCGTGGTTGCGGGCCTATGCCTCGCGAAGCGGCCTCCGATTTTTCCGCAAAAGACAGGATGTCGTATTCCTTTGATGTTGCGGAAAAACGGCGGAGCAGGAGCCCACAGGATGTGGGCGACGAGCGTCCGCGTCGCGAGGCATAGGCCCGCAATCGCGCGCCGATGCCGGGCGACGAGCGTCCCAGTCGCGCGGCATCGGCTCGCAATCACGAACCGTTGATGCGTAACCGCGCCGCCCCGATCGCCCAATCGCCCATGCCGTAGTAGACGTCGTAGGTGCGCTCGCCGAGATCGGGGCGCGGATCGATTCCGCTCGGAAATACGACGTTGTCGACGACGCCGCGGCGCTCGTGACGAGACTGCGGCGCGAGAATCGGCGCCGGCGAGCGGTAAAGAATTCGATCGGGACGCTCGAGGTCGTGAATGACGATGCCGGCGCTGTAGCGCAGCGAGGGCCGGCCGCGTTTGCCGCCGATCGCGTCGACGCCGTGAAAGACGGAGAGCCACCCTTCGACGCCGTCGAGCGCGACGCGAACCGGCGGCGTTCCGGCACCGATCTTGATCGATCCCCACTGCGCGTCGGGGCAGAGCACCTGGACGCTCTCCGAGACGCTGCAGAGATTCGCGCGGTCTTTCAAAACCGCACCGAGCGGAACGTACGCGATGCGAATCGATTCGCGGTCTTCGAACGGCATGCGCTCGATCATCGGAATCGCGGCGCGGCCGTCGACGCTCGAGAGATGGAGCATCGGGCGATGGTAGAAGGCCAGCGAGCGCCGGCCTTTCGGCGAGAGCACGGGTTCGGGAAAGAAGGCGGCGTCTTTGTCGTCGCCGACAACGTTCGCGCTTCCCGCAAAACGAACGAGGCCGAGCCGTTTCCAGCTACGCGCGTCCTCCGAGATCGCGATTGCGATGCGCGGACCGTCGGGGCCGAATGCGGTGTATGCCATCACGTACGCTTTGAGCGCTGCAACGTAGGTCACGCGCGGATCTTCGCAGCCGTATCCGGGATGCGGGCGCAGCTCGTACGGCGCTTCGGGCTCGAGCGCGAAACCGAGGCGCTCCATCGCGGTAGTGCTCGCCGGTTCGGGCAAGCGAACCATCCCAATGCGCGATATATTTCCTTCCGCGACGCAGCGCGGATAGAGCACGAGCTCGCCGCCGGGATCGCGCGCCGCGGCCGGGTTCAAGACGCCGCCCGCCTCCGTCGCGTCGCCATTTGGCGCGAGCACGAAGGCGAGGCGCTCCACGCGGGCGTCGAGGCGTTCGATCGGCTCGAGTTCGCGCTGCGGCTTACGCGGAGAGATCACGGCTTACGGCAGGTACGTCGACGCGATCGGCTCGTCGCTCGGCGTCACGACCTCGACGCGGACGCCGCGGCGGTAGACGCTGTTCGGAACGATCCAGAGCGTGTAGGTTCGATATTGCGGCGAAGGCTCGCCGCCGTCGGCGGGTGCTTGTTCGAAGGCGACGACGCGCACGCGTTGCAAGTTCGCGCGGATCGATTCGACGATCTGCTTGTATCCGGTACGGTCGTGCGGACCCATGAGTAGGACGACGCCGAACTCGCTCTTGTAGTGGACGGGTGCGTGAATCCCCAGCTTGCTCAAAGAGGCGGTGTCCCGTACGACGATGATTTGGCTCCCTCCGAGAACGGCGGTGGTACCCGCTGCAAGCGTGTTCACGCGAATTTCACGACATCCGACCAGCAAGACGAGCCCCACGGCTAGACCTGCCAGGGCCGACCAGCGCTTCACGGCCGACCGCTTCGCCCGCACCAACCGGCGGCCTCCTCAAGGCATCAAATTTTTATCTCGCTAATGTAGTTGCCGATGGGCACGGGTACGGCTACGCTGAGAGCGCGATGAAGCAGCTGCTGCGCTTGGCGCTCGCGGCCGACGTGGTCGCCCTCTTGACGCTGATGCTCGGAAGCTGGACGCGGATCAATGGGGCAGGCCTGACCTGCCCGGACTGGCCGCTCTGCCACGGCCGCCTGCTGCCGGCGTTCGGCGGCGGGACGCTCTGGGAATGGTCGCACCGCCTGCTTGCGTTTGCGGTTGCACCGCTCGTGCTGGCGTTGATCGCCGTCGCGTGGCGGCAGCGTCGCAGCTCGCCGTTCGTCGCGCCGACGATGGCCGCAATCGCCGTCATCTTTCTGGTGCAGGTCTTCCTCGGCGCCGAGACGGTTCGGCTGGCGAATACGCCGTTCTCCGTGGTGGCGCATTGGGCGACCGCAATGGCGCTGATCGCGATGCTCTCGGCGATGGCGGTCTTCGCCGCCGCCTCCGAGCCGAATGGCGATCCGGCGCGCCGCGCGCCGCAGAGATCCTACATCATGCCGGCGGCGCTCGCCCTCACCGCAGCGGTGGCCTTCGTGACGATGTGCATCGGCGCGTACGTGAGTTCGAGCGGCGCCGGTCTCGCCTGCCTCTCGATCCCGGGGTGCGCGGGCAACGTGGTCGTTTATACGCACGGGCAGTTCGTGCAGATGCTGCACCGCTTCTCCGCCGGAGCGACGCTGGTTTGCGCCGCGGCGGCACTCGCGCTCGCCTGGGCCTACGCAGCCTCCACTCGCGTACGGATGACGGTGCTGCTCGGCATCGCGCTCGTGGCGATGCAGGTGCTTCTCGGTCTGCTCAACGTCGCGCTCCGGCTCCCGACGGATCTGCGCGAGGCTCACGCGGTGAATGCCGCATTCGTCTTTCTCGCCTTCTTCGTTGCCGCGGTCTTCGCGGTGCTCGATGCGGTACCGCGCGCCCGTCCCGATTCGCTTGCCGAAGAGCCCGCGCGATGACCGCGCTCGCCGGCCTACGCGATTATTACGAGCTCTCGAAACCGCGAATCATCGTTCTGCTTTTGATCACGACCGCGGCCTCGATGGTCATGGCGGCGCGCGGCATTCCGCCCTTGCCGCTCCTCTGCTGGACGCTCATCGCCGGCGCACTCGCCGCCGCCTCCGCGGGCGCCTTCAACTGCGTTTGGGACGCCGACATCGATCGGATCATGAAACGCACGCAGGCGCGGCCGATTCCGCAAGGACGCATCTCGGAGACGCGAGCAGCCGTCTTCGGGCTGGTGACCGGGGCGCTCTCGTTCGCGCTCTTCTTTACGCTGGTCAACCCGCTCGCGGCGTGGCTCTCACTCGCCGGGAACCTCTACTACGTCGTAATCTACACGATGTGGCTCAAGCGCCTCACGCCGCTGAACATCGTCATCGGCGGAGCGGCCGGGTCGGTTCCGCCGCTCGTCGGCTGGGCAGCCGTCACCCACACGATCGGCGGTCCGGCACTCGGGCTCTTCGCGCTGATCTTTCTCTGGACGCCGCCGCACTTCTGGTCGCTCTCGCTGATGACTGAGACGGAGTACGAAAAAGCCAAGATCCCGATGCTGCCCAACGTCTGCGGCCGCGAGCGCACGAAGCGCGAGATCGTTTACTACAGCATTCTGCTGGTAGCGGCATCGCTCGCGCTCTATCCGCTGCACGTCATGGGCGCGTTTTACTTCGCGGCCGCTGCCGTGCTCGGCGGCATCTTTCTGCTCGACGCGCTGCGCGCGTGGCGCGAGCAGACGAGCACGCTGCAGGCGCGCAGACTCTTTCGTTACTCGCTGCTCTATCTCGCGCTCATGTGCGCGGTGATGGTGATCGACCGCATCGTTTCGTAATGAACCGGCTGCTGTGGACGCTCTCACTCGGCGTCTTCGCCGGAGCGCTCGACCTGAGCGTGCTCTCGCCGGCGCTGCCCGCGCTCGGGCACGATTTTGCCGTGCAGACCGGCGACCTCGCTTGGGTCTTCACGCTCTATCTGCTCGTTACCGTGCTCTCGATCGCCGTTGCGAGCACGCTCGCCGATCGGTACGGCCGCCGGCCGGTCTATCTCGCCTGCATCGCGCTCTTCGCCGCGGGGAGCGTGGTCGCGATCGCGGCGCCGAGTTACGCGGTCTTTCTCGCAGCTCGGGCGATTCAAGCGCTCGGGGCGGGCGGCATCTTTCCCGTCGCGACCGCGACGATCGGCGATGTGGTACCGGCACAACGCCGCGGAGCGGCGCTGGGAATGGTTGCGGCAACGTGGGGACTCGCTGCCGTCATCGGCCCGAGTCTCGGCGGCCTCGTCACGCACTTCGTCTCGTGGCGCTGGATTTTCGCCGCAAACGTACCGCTGGCAGCGGTAGTTTTTGCGCTCGCGCTCTCCGACGTTCCGGCCGAGGCGCCTCGACGGCGCGGTCCGCTCGACGTGCTCGGGCTCGCGCTGCTCTGCATGGGACTGCTCGGCCTCATGGACGGGTTGATCGGCGGACGTCTGTTGATCGGCATCATGGGCGTGCTCGTGCTCGCAGCCTTCGCAGTGTGGGAGAGCATGTCGGCGCACCCAATCGTCCCGCCGGAGCTGCTTCACGCGCCGCAATTGGTCAAGACGTACGTTCTCGAGATCGTCATCGGCGTTTTGGAAGGCTCGCTCTTCTTCATTCCGACGGTGCTCGTCGGCGCGCAGGGCCTCTCGTACGCGGCGGCCGGCTTCGTCGCCGCGCTCGGGGCGTTTACGTTCGTCGCGGTGATTCCATTCTCGGGACGCGCGCTCGACCGCGCCGGCAGTCGCGACGTGCTGCTCGCCGGGGCGATTCTCACCGAACTCGGGCTGGCGATCTTCGCGCTCGCTTTTGCGTCGCTGCCGCTGGTATTGCTCGCGATGATCGTTGCCGGTGCGGGATTCGGCGCGCTGCTCGGCGCGCCGACGCGCTATATCGTGACGAATGAGACGCCCGAGAGCGGACGCGCGACGGCGGTCGGCCTCTTGAGCCAGGCGCTCATCGTCGGCCAGATCATCGGAAGCTCGATCGCCGGGGCTCTCTTCGGCGCGGCCTCGAGCGAAGTCGCCGGATACCGCAATGCCTATCTTGCGTTCTGCGCGGTCGCGTTCGTCGCGCTGATCCTCGCGGCGACGCTCAAATCGCAACGCGACGAGCGCGCCCGTCCGCTCGCGAAGGCAGCAGCCGGAGCGCTCTAGAGCGAAATCCCACCGCATGGCCACCCACACGGTGGAGAATCAACCACCGGCGCTTGAGAATTACAACGTCTTCAGTTCCGACCGACCGCTCGCCGAAGCTATGGCGCGCGAGGCGCCCGCCGCGCCGGTCGAAGAACTCGTCTCACTCGGCGCGCTGGCCGGCAGTTCCGAAGCAATCGCGCTCGGATTCGATGCAAACGAGCATCCGCCCGAACTTCGCACGCACGACCGTTTCGGCCATCGCATCGACGAGGTGCGATTTCATCCATCGTGGCATCGGCTCATGCACCACGCCGCTCGCGCGGGCCTGGCGGGCGCGCCGTGGGAAGACCGCGCGCCTTCGCCGCACGTTCGCCGCGCCGCGAAGTTTTACGTCTGGGGACAAGTGGAATCGGGACATGGCTGTCCGATCTCGATGACGTACGCGTCGGTGCCGGTCGTTGCGATGCAGCCGGAGATTGCGCAGCGCTGGCTGCCCGCGCTCTGCGCGCGCGAGTACGACCCGCGGCTCGCTCTGGTCGGGGAGAAATCCGCCGCACTCTGCGGGATGGGCATGACCGAAAAACAAGGCGGCTCGGACCTTCGTGCCAACCAAACGCGCGCCGTCGCGCTCGCGCACCGCGGGCCTGGCCGCGAGTATCTGCTGACCGGACACAAGTGGTTCTGCAGCGCACCGATGAACGACGCGTTTTTGGTCCTCGCGCAAGCCGCAGGGGGGCTCTCGTGCTTCTTCGTGCCGCGCGTGCTCGACGACGGAACGC
The DNA here is from genome assembly GCA_049585055.1 of Candidatus Cybelea sp. Lineage (GTDB taxonomy): Bacteria > Vulcanimicrobiota > Vulcanimicrobiia > Vulcanimicrobiales > Vulcanimicrobiaceae > Cybelea. Next base: position 41,114 of record JBAUYZ010000091.1, read on the forward strand.
GCAACTCATTTGCGATCGCGCGCCTGAAGAACAAGCTCGGCAATCGCAGCAACGCGTCGGCCGAGGTCGAGTTCGACGCAACACACGGCCATCTAATCGGCGAGGAAGGCGAGGGCGTCGCGCGGATCGTCGAGATGGTCAACTACACGCGCATGGACTGCGCACTCGGCTCGGCGGCGCTCGTCCGCGCCGGTCTCGTGCAAGCGATCCATCACGCCGCCTATCGCCGCACCTTCGCAGCGCGGCTGATCGAGCACCCGCTCATGCAGAACGTGCTCGCGGACCTCGCGCTGGAATCGGAGGCCGCAATCGCGCTCTCGCTGCGCGTCGCGCGCGCAATCGACGAATCCGCGCGCGATCCCGTCGCGGCCTCGCTCAAACGCATCGGCACCGCGCTCGCGAAGTATTATATCTGCAAGCGAGCGCCGGCAGTCGTTGCCGAGGCGCTCGAATGCCTGGGTGGAAACGGCTACGTCGAGGAATCGATCATGCCGCGGCTCTATCGCGAGGCTCCCTTGAACTCGATTTGGGAAGGATCGGGTAATATCAATGCGTTGGACGTTCTGCGGATTCTTCGAAAGCAACCCGACGCGCTCGCTGCCTGGCGCGCGGAGATCGACGCTGCCGCGAGCGAGCCGCGGATCGCGCGCGCGGCACGGCAGCTCGCAACCGAGCTTGGCAACGACGAGATCGGCGAAGCGCAGGGGCGCGAGCTAAGCGAACGGATGGCGTTGCTTTGGCAGGCGGCCTTGCTCGTTGCGCACGCACCCTCGATCGTCAGCGATGCATTTCTGTCGAGCCGCATCGAGGGCCGATCGGGCCGGTCGCTCGGAACGCTCCCGCGCGGCACCGCGCTGCGCGCGATCGTCGACCGGGCGGCACCGCAGCTCCAGGCGGTGACGGCATGAGAATCGATCGTTCCGATCCGCGCTGGCAATCGGTCGTGCGGCGAGGCTGGACCCAGCGAGAGCGCGCGATCGTCTGGCGCGGGCTCACGGGGCGCTTCGCGCTCGCGATCGAGCCGCTGATCGGTCTGCTCTTCATGAGCGCGCTCACCTGGGGAATCGTCTATCGCGCGCAGCACGTCCCGGCCGACGCAACGCTCATCAAGATCGCCTGGATCTTTGCCGTCGGCGCGGTTGCGTTCGGCGGTTACTTCGTCGCGGTGCTCCTGGCGCCGGTCGCCGCCTACCTGCAGACGTTCAGGCCGATCTACATCCTCGACGGATACGTGCGCTACCGCGAACCGGACGATCGTTCGCGAATCGACGGCTGCGGCTACGCGGCCGCGCTCTTCGCCGATCGCTGCGTCGCACACGAATGGGAATGGCTCGGCCACAAACCGCTGCCGAACGTAACGCTCCCCTCGCTCGTCGAGTTCTCGCTCTACGCGGGGATTCACAAGATCGACGGCAAGCCGACCGGATTACTTCCCGACGGCGAACTTCCGCTGCTCGCAATCGGAATCGCGACGCGCCACGGAAAACGGGTCGACCTCTAAGGCTGCGACGAGTTGTTCAGCCGGACGCGCAGCGTGGTGTCGGAGGGCCAGTGATGGCCGTAGCCGGAGAGCAGACAGACCGAAGCGCCGATCGCAAAGATGACCAGCAGGGCGACGGTGGCGACGCGGTAGAGTCCCGAGGGAATGCCGCGGCTCTCGGGGACCTTACTAAAATCGAGATACTCGTCGTCTCTGACAATCATCGCGCTACGCTCCCTTCGACGGCGCCGCGAAGCCGATCACGTTGAGCCCCGCGAGTATTGCGAGAATCGCCCCGAGCCCGAGCAGGAAGAGCATGATCTTGAAAACGTTGTTCTCGACGCCGGTCGCCTTCCAATCTTTATAGAGCGAGTAGAACGAAACCACCGCCACGACGATCCCGGCGACGACCGCTCCCAATCGTTCAACGACCGCAGCATTCACGCCGTTAGCTCCTCATCCAGCAAGGAGGTCTCATCTTGTTCAGATCTAGGAGCCGAGTGGCCGACATTTACTATGGTAAACGAGGCCCGAGGCGACAACGATATGGACAAAATGAGGCCTCCTCATATCAAGTAGAAGATCGAGAATAGCACGACCCAGATCACGTCGACGAAGTGCCAGTAGAGCGTTCCGGCCGTGATTCCGAAGAACTTTCCGCGCGTGTAGACGCCGGCGGCCGATTGCAGCAAGAGCGTGGTCAGATAGCAGACGCCGAGTAAGACGTGGAAGCCGTGCATGCCGGTCAGCGTGAAGAACGACGCGCCGAACATTCCGCTGCCCGCCCAGGTCACGTGCTCGCCGAAGATGAGATGCGTGTACTCGTAGGCCTGACCGCCGAGGAAGCCCGCGCCGAGCACGATCGTCGCGAGCAAGAACCAGACGTAGCGCATCCAGTATCCGTGCTTGAAGTTTTCGAGCGCGTAATGCATCGTCGCGCCGGAACCGAAGAGCACGACCGAGTTCCAGGCGGCGAACGGAACGTCGAGCCGATGGATTCCCGGCGGCGGCCATCCCTGACCGCTGTTGCGCAAGTAGAGATAGGCGAAGATGAACGACGAGAAGAGCACGCAGTCGCTGATCAGGAAGAGCAAGAAGCCCTGCAGACGCAGCTCTCGCACTTCGAGATAGAGCTGATCGGCCTCCCCGTGGGCGTCGTGCGCGAGCGACGCGACGGCCATCAGTGGGTTCCCGCCATGACGGGCGGCGCATCGGTCAGTTCGTCGTCGAGTCCCTTATACGGCAGCGGCTGCGAGAAGTCGTACGGCAATCCGTAGACCGTAGGGATGTGCTTGAAGTTGTAGTAATTCGGCGGCGAAGGAATCTGCCATTCGAGCGTACGCGCTCCCCACGGATTCGGTCCGGAACGTTTGCCGTTGCGGATGCTCCAAATCACGTTGACGAAGAATATCAGAATCGAAATCGCCATCAGGTACGAGGAGATCGTCTCGAAGCGGTTCCAAAACTCGAACTGCGGATCGTAGGTCGCGACTTCGCGCGGCATCCCGAGAACGCCGAGCCAGTGCATCGGAATGAACGTCCCGTTGAAACCGATGAAGAAGAGCCAGAAGTGCAGGTGGCCGAGCTTCTCGCTCATGAGCCGCCCCGACATCTTCGGGAACCAGTAGTACATCCCGGAGAATACCGCCATCAGGCTTCCGCCGACGAGCACGTAGTGCAGGTGCCCGACGACGAAGTACGTGCCGTGCACGTGCAGATCGAACGGAATCGCGGCGAGCCAGATGCCGGTGATACCCCCGATCGTGAAGAGCCCGATGAAGCCGATCGCAAACAACATCGCGGTCGTGTAGTGGATCTTCCCGCCGAAGAGCGTCGCCGTCCACGAGAATATCTTAATGCCGGTCGGCACGCCGATGACGAACGTAAGGATCATGAACGGCAGCTGCAAGAACGGTGCCAACCCGGACGTGAACATGTGGTGCGCCCAGACCATGAAACCGGCCAGCGCGATCGACATCGAGGAGAACGCAATCAGCTTGTATCCGAAAACCGGCTTGCGAGCGAAGGTCGGCAGCACTTCGGAGATGATGCCGAAGCCCGGCAGAATCATGATGTAGACGGCGGGATGCGAGTAGAACCAGAACATATGCTGCCACATTACCGGGCTGCCGCCCTTGGTCGGATCGTAGAACGGCACGCCAAACTGGCGCTCGATGAAGAGCGCCGCGAGTGCCGCGGCCAGCGCGGTCGTCGCGATCATCAGCAGCGGCGCCGTCGCGAACTGGCCCCAGACGAAGAGCGGCATGCGCGTGAACGTCATGCCGGGGGCGCGCATCTTCAGGATCGTGACGACGAAGTTGATGCCGGTCATGGTCGAACTGACGCCGACTAAGAAGATCGCGGCACACCACATCGACGTTCCGGCCGCGCCCTGCAGCGAAACGGGCGGGTACTCCATCCAGCCCGCGGTCGGCGCTCCCAACAGGAATGACGAGAAGAGCATCAATCCCGAGACCGGGAAGATCCAGAAGCTCAGCATGTTCAGCCACGGAAACGCCACGTCGCGCGCGCCGATCTGAAGCGGAAAGACGAGGTTTCCAAAGCCGCCGGTCAGCAACGGGATGATCACGAGCCAGACCATGGCGCTGCCGTGCACGCTGTAGACTTCGTTGTACGTGTCGGGGGCGATGAAGCCGCCGTTGGCGTTGTAGAGCTGCGTGCGGATCGCCTCCGCCAGCAAGCCCGAGAGCATAAAGAAGACGAAGGCGGTGATGATGTACTGGATGCCGATGATTTTGTGGTCGAGCGAGAAGACGTATCGCCGGACGAACCCCTGCGGCTCCGGGTGGATGTGGTCGGCGATGCCGCCGGCCGGTAACGTTGCTACTGCCATAATCCCTTTGATTCTCTCATTTCATCGCGGCGAGAAATGCTACCAAATTCGCAATATCCTGCGACGAGAGGCCGTTTGCCGTCGCATTCGGCATCGTTCCCATGCTGCCGGTATATCCGTTCTGCAGAATCGCGGCCACGTTCTTGGCCGTCGCCGGCTGACCGTTGACCAGGTTCGGATGCGCGGGATCGTGGAGGACGCCCGCGAGCCCGGGGCCGACGAGCGTTTGACTGAAGGGAGCGAGCTTGTGGCAGGCCGTGCACTTTTGGGCGAAGAGCGTCTTACCGGCCGACGCGTTGCCTCCCTGAAGGGCAATCGCACCACCGCCCGCCGCAGGCAGCGCGTTGCTGACGTGCGCGTTCTTCTCTTGCCAAGACTTGAACCACCGATCGAAGACCGGCTTCTGGTCGATCACGAGATACTGCTTGTCCATCTCACTGTGGAGCACGCCGCAGAATTGGGTGCAGATGATGTGGTAGCGACCGACCAGCCGCGGCGTGAACTTGATCGTAGTTACGAGACCGGGGACCGTATCGTTCTTCAGCCGCATCGCCGGCACCCAGAATCCGTGGATGACGTCGGCCGCGGTGAGGTTGAGCGTCACCGGCACGTTGATCGGCAGGTGCATCTCATCGGTAACTTCGCCGTTGATCTGCGGGTAGCGGAACGAGAAGTAGAACTGGTGGCCGATCGCCTCGACGACCAGACCGTTCTGCGGCTCGAGCATCACCTCGTACCAAATCCGGACGCTCACGATCGAGAGCAGGACGACGAAGAGCGAGGGAATGACGGTCCACCAGAACTCGAGCTTGTGATTGTCGTGCACCTGCAGACCGATCGCATCCGGCGGATCGTCCGGCTTGACGCGGAACGCGATCGCAAAGTAGACCAGATACCCTGCGACAAAAATCCAAAGCGCGCTCCCCGTCGCCGCCATGAAGCGGAAAAGGTGATCGACTTGTCTCGCGGTGACGATCGCCGCCGGCAAATACGTTTCGAGCGGAAAAGTCGACCAGAAGACGATCGCGGCAATCGAAAGTATTGCCAGCACCACCGTTGCGGTCCAAAATCCGCGGCCAAATCCGACGTTCTGCGTCTTATTCTCAACCAACGGAACGTGCTCTCCTCACACGGCCTGCTCTTAAGAAACTCTATCGGCGGCCCCTGCAAACTCGCGCACGAGCCAGTCGACGTTCGTTATCGCACTGCCGACGACGACCGCGTCGGCCCCGGCGTCGAGTGCGGCGCGCACGTCGCCGGGAGACCGGAGGCCGCCTTCGCAGATGGCGAAGCGCTGCAACGTTGCGAACTCGGCGACGAGGTCGAGCGCGGGCAGCCGATGGCCGGCCGTCTCGGCCGTGTAGCCGCAGAGCGTCGTCGCAAGGGCGTCGGCGCCCAACCCGGCCGCCGCGCGTGCGTCGGCGGCGGTGGCGCAATCGGCCAGCGCGAGAC
>JBAUYZ010000092.1:0-62871 GCA_049585055.1 Candidatus Cybelea sp.
ACGCGAAGCTCGGCCCAGAACCTTGCGAGCAGCTGATCCGTTCGTCGTGCGGCGTGGTTCGACGGCCGCGTTCTCTGCCCAGAAAGGGACTCGAACCCCCACGATGTTGCCATCACTGATACCTGAAACCAGCGCGTCTACCAATTCCGCCATCTGGGCGCGGAACTGACCACGATTCGGGGGACCTCGCTCCCCGCCTCTCTGCGAAACCCGCCGCGGCCGGCTGCGGTTTGGAGGAGCCTCTATGGTTCTTCCACTCGTTTCGATCGAAGGCTCGGGCGCGCTCGATCCGTATTCGCAAGCCGTTACGGAGGCTGCGGAACGCGTGAGCCCCGCCGTCGTCAGCATCGAAGCGCACGACGGTAGGCGCGGCGGAAACGGCAGCGGGTTCGTCTTTACGCCCGACGGTTTCGTCGTCACGAACAGCCACGTCGTCCACGATGCGAAGCGGATCGGCGTCGCGCTGCTCGACGGACGCGAACTGCCTGCGGTGCTCGTCGGCGACGATCCCGATTCGGACATCGCCGTTCTGCGCGTCGACGCTCCGGATCTCGCGCACGCCGCGCTTGGCGACTCGGCGGCGTTACGTCCCGGTCAGCTGGTCGTCGCGGTCGGCAATCCGTTCGGCCTCGCGTACACCGTCACAGCCGGCGTCGTCAGCGCGCTCGGACGGTCGCTGCGTTCGCGCTCCGGGCGCCTAATGGAGAACATCATCCAAACCGATGCGGCCCTGAATCCCGGCAACTCGGGCGGTCCGCTCGTCAACGCCGCCGGCGAGGTGATCGGCGTGAACACCGCAGTGTTCCCCGGTCAGGGACTCTGCTTTGCGATCGCGATCAACACGGCGAAGCACATCGCCGGCTTGCTGATGCGTGACGGGCGCGTTCGCCTCGGCTATCTCGGTATCGCGGTGCAAGAGGTCGTGCTCGCGCCGCCGGCAGCGCGGCGTCTCGGTCTCGACGACCGGCGCGCGATCGTCGTCGACTCGGTCGAGCCGGGGAGTCCGGCGGACACCGCGCGCTTGCAGGCGGGCGACGTGCTGCTCGCGTTCGAAGGCCGCCGCCTCAATAGCGTCGATGCACTCTATAAAGTATTGACGAGCATCGATCTCACCCGTTCGTATAAACTCGACCTGGTGCGCAAGAGCGAGCGGTTTTCGCGGGTCGTCCTTCCGGTAGAGTCGTCCCGCTAGGGAGCCTCGAATGGAGGGCCCAGCATGATCCGCAAGCTCCTGCCGATCCTCGGCGTCACGTTCATCGACATCGTCGGATTCAGCATGCTGATTCCGATGCTGCCGTACTTCGTGACCCACTTCGGCATGTCGGCGTTCGTCGTCGGCCTGCTCTTCGCGACGTTCTCAGCCTGTCAGCTCGCTGCGGCGCCGGTATGGGGTTACGTTTCCGACCGAATCGGGCGCAAGATGGTGCTCATCGTCAGCCAGATCGGTGCGACGATCGGTTGGGCGATGCTCGGCGTCGCGCCGAATATCGCCGCCGCGATTGCCGTCGCACCGATTGCCGTCGTCTTCGCCGCGCGTATCGTCGAAGGCATCTCCGGCGGAAACATCAGCATCACCCAGGCGTACGTTGCCGATCTCGTTGCTCCGAAAGAGCGGGCGCGCGCGTTCGGCCTCATCGGCGCGATGTTCGCTGCGGGCATGGTCTTCGGCCCCGCAGGCGGCGGCCTTCTCTACGCGCGTTTCGGATTCGCGGTACCGTTCCTGGTCGCGGCCGTGCTGCAGTTCGTCACCTTACTGCTTACGATCGTGATGCTTCCCGAGTCGCGCGCGCGCACGCCCGATGAGGAACGCCTCGGCATCGGCGCGATCTACAAGAGTTTCCGCAATCCGCGACTCGGGCGCATTCTCTGGCAGAAGCTCGCGATCTCACTCGCACTCTACGGCTGGTTTGCGGTTTTTGCGCTCTACCTCCAGCAGCAACTCGATTTCTCGTTAGCGCAAACGGATTATCTCTTCTCCGGGTTTGCGGCCTTCAACGTCGTGATCAATATGTCGGTCGTCGGCCGGCTTTCGGCGCGCCTCGGCGACCGCTGGATGTCGAACATCGGTCTTAGTTTCCTCGTCGCCGGCTACGCGCTCGTTCCGTTCGTGCACAGCGTCGTACCGCTGCTGATCGTTACGATGATCGTCTTCGGCCTCGGTATGGCCCTCACGAACACCGGCATCACCGCGCTCATTAGCAACGCCGCATCGGATCGCGACCAGGGAACCGTGCTCGGAACGAGTTCCTCGCTCGACTCGCTCTCAGGCATCCTCGCGCCCCCCTTCTCTACCAAATTCTTGGCCGTTTACGGCCCGCGCTTCGCGGGGATCGAATCGCTAGCGTTCGCGGCGGTCGCGCTCGTCATGGGCTTGGTCAACGCGCGCGGCGAGCGTAGCGCCGAACGCGACGGCGACGGCCTTCTGACGCTGACCGCCGAAGTCGAGGCGGCAAGAATCGCCGACGGGTAAGCATCGGCGACCGTGAAGCCGATCACCCTCCTCTTTAAAACGGCTTTTCCGGCGGCTTGCGCAATCGTGCTCTTCGGCCTCATTACGTGGCAACTGCGCAGGCTCGACCCATACATCCCAATCGCCTTTCCGGCCTGGATGGTTCTTGCCGGAATCGTTCTCGGGGTTGCCGGCGCGATGCTGGCTTTTGTATGCTTTGCCCTCTTCGCAATCGGCGGGTCGCTGACCCCAGGCCCGAGTTTCCCCGATCCGAACGTATTCGTCGATGTCGGGCCCTACCGATACGTTCGCAATCCAATGGCCGTTGGCTTATTGGCAGCGCTCGTCGGCTGGAGTTTTTTTCAGCGGTCGGTCTCGGACTTGCTCCTCGCTCTGCTCGTGATTGCGCTAATGCACGCCCTGATCGTATTCGTCGAGGAGCCAAAATTGGAACGGCGATTCGGTCAGAGCTATCTGACCTATAAGCGCCGCGTTGGGCGCTGGATTCCCGGTTTGCGAATTCGGTAGAGCACGTGCCGGCGCACCGGATGCCCCAGCTCGAGCTTTGGGTGATCGAAATCGGCGGCGGGATCGTAGGTCATCCCAAGGCGCTCCATGACCCGGCGCGAGCGAAGATTTTGCGCCGCGGTGAACGCGACGACCTCGGGCCAGCCGAGTCGATCGAACGCGTGCCGTAGTGCTGCGTGTGCGCCTTCGGTCGCGTAGCCGTGACCCCAATGCTCGAACCCAAAGCGCCAGCCGACCTCATATGCGGGTGCGAATGGCGCCCAAGATGGAACCTCCTGCAACACGATAACGCCGGCAAACGGCACGACGCCACGAACCTCGACCACCCACCAGCCGTAGCCTTTGTTTGCAAGCTCGCGGCGGATCTCGCGCGCCGACGATTCGGAACGCTCGCGTGAATACGGCCCGCGAAGGAACTCGGCGATGCGCGGGTCCGCATTCATTCGCACCCACTCCTCGACGTCCGTGTCGCGCCAATCGCGCAAGATCAAACGCGCCGATTCGACGCTCGGCACTTCGGCCATTCGGCGCGCGGCTACGCGGCGGTCTTTTTGCGGCGTTTTGTCGTCGTTGCTTTGCCGTTGTCGCCGGTACGGCGTTTCTTACTGGCTTCGAGACTCTGCGCGAGCACGTCCATGAGGTTGACGACCTTCGATCTGACCGGCGTCTTCTTCGGCTTCGGAAGTTCCTTACCGGCAGCGCGCGCTTCGATCATCGTCATCAACTCGTCGTGATACTTGTTCGTAAACTTCTCCGGCTCGAACTCCTCGACGCTCATCGTATCGACAAGCATGCGCGCCATCTGCATTTCTTTTTCGGGGAGGTTCTCGCGTCCCGGAATCTCGAGCGTATCGGAAGGAACGATCTCGCTCGCCCAGTGCATGAGCTCGAGCACCAATGCATCGCCGATGGCCTTGACTGCGGCAATGTACTCCTTGGTTCGAACGACCACGCGCGCGATCGCAACGCGATTCGATTGCGTTAACGTTTCACGCAGCAACGCATAAGCGTGGCGCCCCTGTTTGGTCGGTTCGAGATAGTACGGCTTGTCGAAGTACATCGGATTGATCTTGTCGAGCTCGACGAACTCCAAGATGTCGACCGACTGCGTCGCCTCGGGATTGACCTTCTTGAAATCGTCGTCGGTCAGCAAGACGTACTCGCCCTTCTCGAACTCGTAACCCTTGACGATCTCGTCCCAGGGGACGGTCTTTCCGTCGACGGAGCAGGTGCGCTCGTACTTGATGCGCCCTTCGTCCTTGGCGTGAAGGAGATTGAAGGAGAGATCGTCGGTCTTGACCGCAGTGAAGAGCTTGACGGGGATCGTTACCAGCCCGAAATTGATGGAACCCGACCAGATTGCATGCGCCATAGCCCGCTTATTCTACCCAAGCCGTACGCCTACCACAAGCGTTTAGCCCGGTCTATTGCCGGTTCCAGCCGCTGTTTTTTCCAGTATTTTCGCCCCCAGAGGTCGGCCTCGCGCTCGAGGCGCTCGGGCGTCGTCGCCATCGTATGCTTCGCGAACTCGTCGCCGGGGGCAGCCGTCGTGCGACGCCGCGCCAAGGCCTCCACTTCCGCCCAATGAAGCGGCGTCGAGACGGGCGCGCGGTCGCGGGCTCGCACCGAATACGGCGCTACGATCGTCTTGCCGTGACCGACCTGCACGTAATCGATGTAGACCGCCGTTGGGGATCGCTTGGCGATCGAGCGTTGCAAGGTTGCGAGCTCGCCAAGCTCGCCGGCCGCGCGGCGCGCGACGATCTCCGCGAAAATCTTCGCGGCGTCGTACGAGTATCCCGACGCAAGCGGTACGATGACGTGCACGCCGTAACCGCCGGTGGTCTTGACCAGGGGCGCCAACCCGATCGCTGCGAGCAGATCCCTTACCGCGAGGGCAACCGTCGCGAGCGTCTTGAGCGTGCACCGCTCTCCCGGATCCAGATCGAAGATCACGAAGTCCGGCTCGTCGATCGCCGGCAGCCGCGACGTCCAGACGTGCAGCACGATCGCCGCCAGATTCGCGAAATAGACCAGACTCGGCGCGTCGTTGCAGACGGGGAAGGTGACGTGACTGCGCGATCCGCCTGGCGTCGGGAGCGTTACGCGCTCGATCCACTCCGGCATTCCGCGGGGCATTTGCTTCTCGAAGAAGGTCTGACCTTCGATACCATTTGGATAACGCTCGAGCGTGAGCGGCCGATCCTTGAGGTGCGCGACGGCATAGGGCGCGACGCGCTCGTAGTACTCGATGAGATCGCCCTTCGTGTAGCCGTCGCGCGGCCACAAAACCTTGTCGAGATTCGAAAGCGAGAGGGTGCGCGACCCGACGCGCGTTGCGACGCGCTGCTCCGTCATTAGCCGCCCGCCGGCAGCTCGGCGACGACGTCGCGGGCCGCTTTATCGGGACGCGTCCCCAAGTACGCGGGCTGACGCAGAGAACCGTCGCGCGTCCACTCGGAGAACCGGACCTGCACGACGAGCTCGGGCGAAGCCCAATGGGTCGGCGCGTTCGCGTCGACGTCGTTGACGAACGGCGACGTCTTCCGTTCGATTCCGCGCAGCCGCGCGTGCAGCTCGCGCAACATTTTTGCCGTAAAGCCGGTCCCGACCGAGCCGACGTACCGCAGCGATTTCTTCTGATAGACGCCCAAGAGCAGCGCGCCGAAGCCCTTGCGGCTTCCCTTGGGCTCGGTCCAGCCGCCGACGACGAACTCTTGCTCGTAGCCGGTTTTGATTTTCACCCAGTCGCGGCTGCGCCGCTCCTGATAGGTCGAGTCGCGCTTCTTGCCGATGATGCCTTCGAGCCGCTGTTTGCGTGCAATCTCGTAGAGCGCCTCACCGTTACCGACGATGTGCTTGGAATAGAGCACGAGTTCGTCGTCGCGAATCAGCCGCTCGAGCAGCGCCTTGCGCTCCTCGAGCGGCTTCGAGCGCAGATCGGTACCGTCGGCGTACAGGAGATCGAAGACTGCGTAGGTCAACCCGGCCGGCTTCTTCTGCGATTCCTGCAAACGTTGAAATTCGGAGCGCCCTCGCGCGTCGAGACTGACGATCTCGCCGTCGACGACGACGGGCACACTCGCGAAGGCGCCGGCGAGCTCTTTGAGCTCCGGAAAACGGCGCAGCATGTCGAGACCGTTGCGCGATACGAGCGAGAACTTCTCTTCTTCGATCGTGCAGAGAGCGCGGTATCCATCCCACTTGATCTCGAAGAGCCACGCGGGATCTTCGAACGGCTCGGAGACGAGCGTCGCGAGCATTAGCGACTTCGGATGCGGGACTAAATCGCGCTTGACGTCCGCGCGCCGTCGCGTCGCCGCGGCTTGGCGGGCGCTCGGCTTCGATTGCCACGTCTTTGCGTGCGGATCGCGCGCGACGTCGGCGAGAGTCTTTCCGCTCTTCACCGATTCGGGATGCTCGGCGGGATCGTACTCGGGATCGGAGTGTTCGTCGCGGTCCTTGACCAGCAGCCAGGGATCGCCGCTCTCGCTTTCGCGCGGCCGGATCTTCACCAGCGTAAACTCCCCCCGGAGTTTTTTACCGCGCAGAATGAATTTGATCTTGCCGTTCGCGATCTCGTCGGCGGGGTCGTCGCCTTCGGCGAGCGTGTAGGTGCCGCGGTCCCAGACGATCACGTTGCCCGCGCCATACTGACCGGCGGGGATGTTTCCTTCGAAGTCGCGGTAATCGAGCGGATGATCCTCGACGTGCATCGCCAGCCGGCGATCGCCCGAAACGAGCGTCGGTCCCTTAGGCACGGCCCATGAGGCCAAGACGCCGTCCGCCTCGAGCCGAAAGTCGTAGTGCAACCGCGTCGCACGATGCATCTGCACGACGAAACGCATCGCAGGCCCGCGCGATCGAGCGGTCCTTGCCTTGCGACCGCTCGGCTCCGGCGTTTGATCGAAATCCCGCTTCTTGTGATACGTGGCCAGCGAACCGGGACGTGTCGACGTCGTACGAGGCGCCATTACAGTTGGCTTTCGACGCGCCGCCGCGGTACTCTTAGAGCGTATGATTTGGAGCCTTGCCGGAGTGGCGATCGCGCTCGTCGTTGCCGCCATCGCGTTGCGATGCAGTCGTTCCCCCGGTGGCTTCTACGATCGTGAGGCGTACGGCATGACTGCAGCGGTTCACCGGCGATACGCGACGACGAGCCTCGTCTTCGCGCTCTACTTTGCGGCGACGTCGGCGTTTCGTTTCGAGGCGGCAGGCATCGCCGGGCTCGCGCTGTATGCGTTGATCGCCGTCTTGTACGGGTCGTCGTTCTTGCGAGGAGCCTCCGATGAATGAGTTTCGATTCTCTCCGCGGCCGAATCGTGCCGCGGAGATCGGCTGGATGACGTGGGGTGCGCAAGCCTTCGATCGTGCGCGCTCGGAGGACAAACCGATTCTCCTGGCTATCTCCGCCGTCTGGTGTCACTGGTGTCACGTGATGGACGAAACTTCGTACTCCGATCCAGGCGTCATCGAGGCTATCAATCGCGACTTCGTTCCAGTTCGCGTCGATAACGACCGCCGCCCCGACGTCAACGCGCGGTACAACATGGGCGGCTGGCCGACGACCGCGTTTCTCGCGCCCGACGGCACGACGCTCACCGGCGCGACATACCTGCCGGCCGCGCAGATGCGCCGCGCGCTCGAGGAGATATCCCGATTCTACCACGAGCGCAAGGACGAGATCGCGCAGCGCGCCGCCGAGTTTCAGGCCCGCGTCATGAAAGAGCCGCCGGAATCCGACGACGGGTTGAGTGAGGCGCCGATTCGCGAACTGCTCGACATGCTGCAGCGAACGTTCGACGAGGAGTTCGGCGGATTCGGCGACGCGCCGAAGTTCCCGCAGCCCGACTTGCACGAGTTCTTGCTTGCCGAGTGGCGGCTGTCGGGCGAGCAGCACCTCTACGAAATGGTAGCGCGCACGATGCTCGCGATGACGCGCGGCGGCACGTACGACCACGTGGAAGGCGGATTCTTTCGTTACTCGACGACCCGCGACTGGAGCGTGCCACACTTCGAAAAGATGGCCGAAGATCATGCCGGACTGCTCCGCGTGCTCGCGACGCTGGCGATCTTCGCGCCGACCGATGAGTTCCGCGCCACGCTGATTTCGGCGATCGGCTACGTCCGGCGCGTGCTGCGCAATCCGCAGACCGGATTCTTTGCCGGAAGCCAGGACGCCGATGAGGAGTATTACGCGCTACCATCCGAGGAGCGGCGCGAGCGCGAGGCACCATACGTCGATCGCACCTCGTATACCAGCTGGACCTGCGGGCTCGCCGGCGCGCAGTGCTTGGTTGCGCGCGCGCTCGACGACGATGCGATGCTGCACGAGGCGCTGCAAACGCTCGACAACGTAGACCGGCGGCTCGTCGGCAACGGTGGGCTGCTCTATCGCGTGCTCGTGCCGGGTGGGCGGCCCCAGGTGCGCGGCCTGCTCGTCGATCACGTTGCGTATCTGCGCGCACTCCTCGACGCGCACGAGATCTCGGGCGAGACGCGTTTCCTCGATCGCGGACGTCGTCTTGCCGAACTCACCATCGAGCACTTCGAAGCGCCGGGGGGCGGATTCTACGACCGGCTCGTCGGCGACGAAGCCTTCGGACGTCTCGCGCTCCCCGATCGCCCGATCGCGGAGAACGGACTGATCGCCGACGCACTCTTGCGGCTCGCCGCGCTAACCGGCGATGCGACTTACCGCGAGCACGCGGAGGCGGTCCTGCGGCTCTATGCTGCCAGCGCGCATTCCGCCGGGCCGTTCGCGGTCACGTATGCGCGCGCGCTGCGTCGCTACTTGCTGCCCGAGCGCAGCGTTCGGATCGTCGGAGATCCGGTGAAAACCGACGCGTTTCGCGAGGCGGCACTGCGTCTTCCGATGCCCTTTGCGGCGATCCGCACGCTCTGCGCGCAGGAGGCCCTAGCGTTGGGCATGCCCGCCGAGCCGGCCGCCTACGTCTGCATCGCGGGCACGTGCGGCGCGCCCGTTGCCGATCCCGCCTTCTTACGCGACGCCTACGACGCGATTGCTCGCTAGAGCGCGCGCCTGCCATTTCGCTTCGTTGACGCCCATTACCAGCAACCACAGCATAAGCGAGATTTCGCCGATGCCGTCGAGCGCGAGCATGTAGACGTTGAGCGCATTTCCGACCGGCGGAGAAAGAAAGAGCGCAAAGCTATTGACCAAGAAGGCCGCTCCCGCGAGCCCGACCAGAACGCCGAGCGCCCGGGGGAAAAAACTCGATTTGAAAATCAGATACCCGAGCACGAGCTCGTAGAATCCGAAGAAGACCAGCGATATCCAATAACCTCGGGCATGGAGTTTGAGCGCAAGCAGCGCCATCGCTTGCGCCTGGCTGGTGCCAAATGGCGCCATATACGCGTCCTTCAAGAGCAACAACGGCGCGAGATGTCCGAGCGCTGCGAGGCAGCCGATCGCGATTCCGACCAGGCTAAAGAACGCAGCGAGCAACGATAGACTCCGGCTCACCGGTTTGAGCAGCTCATAGAGCAGGAGCGTCACGACGACGTAGGCTGCGCCTCCGACGATGTCGGCGGCGAAACCCCAACGGTAGAAACTCTCCGATCCGAGGATATTCTGTGCGGTCGCGGCGGCGTTCCCGTAGTCGATCAGCCTTCCGCGGACGCCGACCTCGGCGAAGAGACCGGTCAGCACGGTGATCAGGTACGCAACGCCCGCGAGCCGGGCCCTCGTCGTAGCGCTCATGCTCCTCCTACCGAAGATGGGGACGCGATTGTTTCAACGCGCGTTACGTTCGCACGTAGGTCAACCAGTACCAGCAGCCCCAGAGGCCGACGGCGCACGAGTACGCGATCAACGCATATCCCCAACGCGGGAAGCGATCGCGCACCGCGAGCACCATCAGTGCGACTACGAACGGCTCGAAATCGAGCGCGTGGCGCATGCCGAACTGCGCATAGCCGTTGACATAGTACAGGAAGTTGGGCACGGCGGTAAGCAACGCGGCAATCCACAACGCGCTCACCCAGCGGGCGGGAGAGCGCGCGAAGAACGCGAGCAGGAGCGCCGGCGACGACCAGGTGAGCGCGACGCCCGAGAAATCGGGACGCAGCCAGGGAAAGTCCGGCAGCCGCACCGGCATCTGCACGAAGAACGACCAGAGCTCGAACTGTAGATATTCGAGACGAAACGGCGAGCCGGTCGGTGAACCGGACTGGTCCTGGTGATACCAGGTGGTATAGCCGATGTCGTTCCAGGTTCCCCAGCGCACGAGGTTGTAGAGCGACCACAGCACGCCGACACCGGCGAGCACCGCTGCAAAGGAGAGGAGCCGTGCCCTTCGTCGTTCGACTACGCTCGCTTCGCTCGCCGCGCTCAGGGTGACATCGTTAGCGTTACGTAAGGGTGGCGCGACGAGAAGGTATGCATAGATCGGAACGACGGCAAGCATCGAGAAGCGCGACTCGAACGCACAGGCCGCAAAGAGCGCGATCAGCCAGCCGCGCCGTTTTCCGGCAAGCTCCACCAATGCGAGCAGCGTAAAGCAGACCACCGAAACGTGCGCGAGAAACCAAACGTCGCCGAGCATCGCACACCACAGCAAATCGGTGCCCGCGAGCAAAAAGGCGCAGATCCAGGCGTTCGCCGAGCGTTTTAGGCCGAAGCGCTCGCCCAGCTCCCAGGCGGCGCCGATTGCGATGGCGGCGAGCACGGCGGCGAGCAGCGACTGATTCGCGTGCGTGCCTACGATCGCGACGAGCGGCAGGAGGAGAAGCGCTGGTAGCGGTCCTTCGATGATGTAGTAACGCCCGCCATAACTGAGCGCGTCGATGTACGGTCCCGGCCAATCGATCCACGCATGGCCGTGTAAGAGCGCTTGCGCGAGCAAGACGAAGTTATTGTAGGGCGTCGGCCGCACGTGCGAGACGATCACCGTAACGAGGAACGCGACGAGCGCTGCGGCGTAGGCGGGCCTCAACCCCTCCGTCGCCGAGCGCGACGCTACGGCGACGGCGTCGTCTCCCGGAGCGGCTCGGGCGGCTGGAACGTCGAGGGCGGAAGGCTTTCTGGAAAGCGGTAATCGCTCCAAACGATCCGTTCGCGCGCGGGCTTGCCCTTCACGCGGGCTTGAGCCGAGGCGACGACCGGCATCCAATACGCTCCGAAGGCAGCGAACTCGATGTCGCCGGTTCCCGCTGCGTCGAGTCCACTGCTATGGAAGTGCACCGCGCGCGGAAGAAACCGTAGCCCGTCGATTGCAATCCGGTCGATCCACGCGCCCGCCGGCCGGTTCAGCGGCGTGGCCTCGTAGACGTAATCGAGATGATGCCCGTCCTTCGCCGTTCCCAAGAAGAGCAGCTCGTATGCGTCGGTGCGCGGCGCGAAGCGATCGACGGTATAACGATCCTCGTGATGAGAGAAATGGACGACCTTTCGGCTCAGCGGTATCCCGTCGACCGCGAGCGTCTCGTCCCGCACGTCCGTTCCGCTGCGATAGATCTGGTGGTGCTGCTCGATATTGCTCGGACCAACTTGCGCGACGGTGTATGAATAAACGACGACCTTGGGCGCGGTCAACGATGCGAGCGCGAGCGCGTAGCGTTGCAGAACGTACTGGGAGTCTAACGTCGCCGGCGACGCGCCGATCAGCGCGAACGCGAGCACTCCCAGGGCCGCGCGGCGCATCAGACGAGGAGCGCGTCGCGAATCGCGCGCACCGCGGCTTCCGCTCCGGAAGCGTCGCTTCCACCGCCCTGCGCCTGAGCGGCTTGACCGCCGCCCTTCCCGGCAACGAGCGGCGCGGCAAGCTTTACCAGATTGCCCGCATGCACGCCGGCGCTCACGAGATCGTCGCTCGCGCTGACCAACAAGCTAACGGTGCCATTGGCGACGCCCGCGAGCGCGACGACGCCGCTCTTGAGCCGGTTGCGGATGGCGCCGCTGAGATGGCGCAGCGCTTCGGCGTTTGCTTCGCGCACGACCGCGCCGACAAACGTTCGATCGCCGATTCGCTCCGCTCTTTCAACGTACGATTCGGCGTCGCTCGATGCGAGCCGCGCGCGCAGCTGTCCGAGCGCCGTCTGCAGGTCTTTGACGTCGCGCTGCATCCGCTCGACGCGTTCGCGTAGCTCGTCGGGCGAGGTGGCGAGCGCCGACGAGAGCGTTCCGATCAGATCGCTCTGACGCGCGACGTACTCCTCGGCTGCATCCGAGACGCAGGATTCGATCCGACGGATGCCGCTGCCGATCGAAAACTCCGAGAGCATCACGAACATTCCGAGCTCGCCGGTCGAGTGCGAGTGCGTGCCTCCGCAGAACTCGAGCGACGGGCCGGCCTGCACGACGCGAATATGCTCGCCGTACTTCTCGCCGGCCATCCAGACCGCGCCGGTCTTCTTCGCCTCCTCGAGCGGCAGCACGCGGGTCACCAAGTGCGCATCGTCGCGGATCATCTCGTTGACGCGGTGCGTCACGGCACGTTTCTGGTCGGGCGTCAGCGCGCCGCCCGGCCAGCGAAAATCGAAGCGCATGCGATCGATGCCGACCCAGGAGCCGGCTTGATTGACCTCGTCGCCGAGCACCTCCTTGAGCGCACGCTGGAGCAAATGGGCCGACGTATGGTGGCGCCGAATCTCGCGGCGCCACTGCTCGAAGACGCTCGTGCGGACCGTGTCGCCGACCGCGATCTCGCCTTCGACGACCGCGCCGTGATGCGCGATTGCTTCGCCCATATACTGTGCGTCGCGCACGTCGAACCGTGCGCTATTCGTGAAAATCGTTCCGCGGTCGCCGATCTGGCCGCCTCGCTCAGCATAGAAGGCGGTGCGGTCGAGAACGATCGCGCCCTCCTGCCCCGAAGGCAGCGATTCGACGGTCGTGCCGTTGCGCAGAATCGCGACGACTCGGCCGTCGGCTTCGAGCCCCTCGTTGTAGCCGGTGAACTCGCTGCGAACTGCGGGAAGATCGGCGAGCGCTACGACGTCGCGCTTCGCTGCGGCGTCGCGGCGCGCGCGGCCGCGCTGCTCTTCCATGAGGCGGTCGAACGCAACGGTATCGACGACGGCGCCGCGCTCACCGGCAATCTCGCGCGTCAGCTCAACCGGAAAGCCGTAGGTATCGTGCAGCGCAAAGGCCGCCTCGCCGCCGATTACGCCGTCGTGGCGTTCGACGGCTTCGTCGATCAGACGATCGAGCATCGCCATCCCGCGTTCCAGCGTACGGTCGAAGGTCTGCTCTTCTTGACGCAGCGCGGTGGCGATGCGTGCTTCCCTGCGCCGCAGTTCGGGGTATCCGGACTCGAGCGAACGCACGACCGCGGGCACGAGTTCGGCGAGAAATCCGTCGGGATATCCGAGCAACTTCCCGTTGCGGATGGCGCGGCGAATCAAGAAGCGCAGGACGAAGCCGCGGTCCGTGTTCGACGGATAAATTCCATCGTTGATCAGGAACGTCGCGGCGCGCATATGGTCCGCGATAATGTTCTGCCGAGCGGTTTGCTCGATCGGCGAAAGCGTGGTCCGCCCGATTGGCGGCTGTGCCGCGACGAGATCGGTGAAGAGATCGGTCTGATACATCGACGCGAAGCCGTTGCAGACGGCGAGCATCCGCTCGAGACCTGCACCCGTATCGATCGCCTTACGCGGAAGCTCTTCGAGCTTGCTCTCCGCGGTTCGATTGTACTGCTGAAAGACGATGTTCCAGATTTCGACGTACCGGTTTCCGAGGTTCGGGCCGGTGTCGTCCGCTCCGCTCGCGTACGCGGCTCCGGTGTCGTAGAAGATCTCGGTGCACGGACCGCAGGGTCCGGTCGCGCCCATCGTCCAGAAATTCTCTTCGTCGAACCGCGTGATGCGATCGGGCGTTACACCAACTTCATCGATCCAAAGCCGTTCCGCTTCGTCGTCGCCGGTGTGCACGGTAACGTAAAGACGCGAGGGATCGAGCCGCAAGACTTGCGTGACGAACTCCCAGGCCCAGACGATCGCTTCGCGCTTGTAGTAATCGCCGAAGCTGAAGTTCCCGAGCATCTCGAGGAACGTCCCGTGGCGCCCCGTCCGGCCGACGCTCTCGATGTCGCTCTTCGCGCCCGCAACGCGCAGACAGCGCTGCACGGTCACGGCGCGCGGCGCCGGCGCCGGCTGTTCTCCCAGGAAGACCGGAACGAACTGCTCCATTCCGGCGATCGTGAAGAGCGTCGTCGACATCTCGTGCGGAATCAGGCTCGCCGCCGGAAGCAGCCGGTGCTGCTTCGCGACGAAAAAGTCGATCCACGCCTGCCTCAATTCTTGACTCTTCATCTCTCTCAACTATAACCGCCCCGGCAAGAAAGGTCGCAGCGCGCGCCGTGACGCCGTGTCATCCTGAGCCGAGCCGCGAAGCGGATCGAGTCGAAGGACGCTCGTCGCTCCGCCCTCCGGGCTGCGCTCCTGCTGCCGGGCTCCCCGCTCTCCCATCCATGGCTCCGCTCGTCGTCCCGAGCCTCCGAGGCATCACGGCCCGTGCTGCGACCTTTCCGGCAACCCGGTTAGTCCGCTAGTACGGAGCGCAGCTTTTCGAGCGCCTTGGCCTGCAGCCGCGAGACGTGCATCTGCGAGACGTTGAGACGCTTGGCGATCTCCGTCTGCGAAACCGACTCGTAGAAGCGCAGATAGATGATCACGCGTTCGCGGCCATTCAGCACGCTGAAGGCACGATCGAGATTCGCACGGTCTTCTAAGAGTTTGAGGCCCTCGTCGGCGACGCCGACGGTGTCGGCGAGGGTCTGCGACTTTTTGTCGTTCTCTCCCGAGACTTCGCTGTCGAGCGAGAGAAGATTGTAGGCCTGCCCGAGCTCCTGGGCTTCGAGAATCTCGTCTTCGCCGGCATTGAGATGCGTTGCGAGCTCGGCGACCGTCGGACTTCGGCCGAGCTCGATCGCGAGCTTGTCGCTTGCGCGATTGACGGCAAGGTTGAGTTCCTGCAATCGGCGCGGAACCTTGACGGCCCAGCCTTTGTCGCGAAAGTAGCGCTTGATCTCGCCGACGATCGTCGGCGTCGCATAGGTCGTGAACTCGACGCCGCGGTCGGTGTCGAAGCGATCGATCGCCTTGAGAAGCCCGACCGTCCCAACTTGGACGAGATCGTCGAGCGGCTCGCCTCGGTTGGCAAACCGCACCGCGAGAAAACGCACGAGGTTGAGGTGAACGACGACGAGTTCGTCGCGCAGCCCTTCGTAATCGCGGTCCTCTCGCTCGGGACGTTCGTTGTGACGTGCGCGCGCAAGGATAAAGCGAGCAAATAAGGCCCTCGTCCGCTGGCGGTCCGGGCGCGTTTCTTCCCGATCGTGCACTATTCGGGCGGGCCGGCCGTTCGCTTTACCATCAGCAGATCGGTGCCGTGTTGGGGATGGACGTCGTAGCTCACCTCATCCATGAGGGTACGAATCAAGAAGATCCCAAGGCCTGCGACGCGAGCCTCGTCGAAGTTCATGCGCTGGGGCTCGGCCGGTGCAACGCCGTGACGGCCGCTGTCGCGGACGCGTACTCGCAGCGAATCCGCGAGGGCTTCGCAGGTGAGCAAAACGAATTCACCGTGCCCTTCCTGCTGGATCACGGCCGCGCAGGCTTCCGCCACGGCGAGCTTGACGTCCTCGATCTCTTCGATCGAAAAGTGCAGGTGATTCGCCACGACGGCCGCGGCGAGACGCGCGAGCGCGACCCACTCGGCGCGAGCCGGGATGCGCAGCTCGACCAGTTCCGGCGCGGTTTGCTCGACCGCTTGGTTCACACCAGCGCCTTCATCGCGGCATCCTCGCTATCGAAGATGCCGAAGATTTTCACCAGGCCGGTAATATCGAAGATCTTCTTGATCTGCAGATTCGTGCAGACCAAGTTGACCGAGCCGCCGTGCTCGCGCACTCGTTTGAGGCCGCCGATCAGCACGCCGAGTCCCGTCGAATCGATGTAGCGCACCTTCTCGAGATTGATGACCAAGTGATAGACGCCGCGATCGATCAACGTGCCGATCGCATCTTTGACCTTCGGCGACGTGTAGACGTCGATCTCACCGTTGAGCTCGACGACGTAGCAGTCGCCGGGCGCTTCGCGGACGTTTACTTTGATGTCCAACGCGCTACCCGTCGGCTTTCCGCTGGAGATCGTCGGCGGTCTCTTCGGCCGCCGCGCGGCCTTCGGCGACCGCAGCATCAAGATTCGCGCGCGCGCTCTCGACCACGTGGCGTCCGCGCTCGTAGAGCTCGGAGACACTCGACTGCCACTGCGAAGTGACGTCGCCGACTTTGCCGCGTATGTCGCCGGTCGCACCCATCGCGAAGTTGCCCGCCTCGCGCGCTTTGCCCGCCAGCCGGTCCAGCGTCTCTTCTTGCGTGAGAAGCACCGCCGCGGCACCACCAATCACAGCGCCGATAAGAAAACCGGCGAGGAATCCACCGCCTCCGCCATTGCCCTTACCCATCGTTAAATTTTACTCCCTGGCCTTTCGGCCTTTTCCAGTAACCAAGCGACGTAAACCGGCGGTGAGGCCGCCGAGCGTCGCACCAACGTTGACGATCGCGGGAACGACCGCGCTTTTCGTCAAGTCGGCCGTCTGCGCAAGCGTGCCGGCCGTCTCCTCCAGCGATCGCGTAACTTCGTCGATATGAGCCAGCGTACTCGTCGCCGGCGTACCGATGTTCTCCAACTGCCGATCGAGACCGTCGAGCGTCGTCCGAACGCGCTCGAGCGTCTTTGCGAGTGCCAGCGCCGCGACGAGAACGCCAATGCCAACCAAAAAAGCTCCAACACCGACGAGCACGTCGAGAACCAAAGGGCCCCACCCAATACTGCTCAAGCTTATGCCTCCAGCGGCGCGCGGTTCGTTCTCTACTCTACCCATCCCCCCGCAGCGACGTTGCAGGGCTCCGTAACCCGGCTACGGTCGAGGGCAAAACGTCGAGGACCCGGTCGATTTCCGCGCTCGAGGTCGCTACCCCCAGCGTAAACCGGATCGCGCTGGTTTGCCAGCGTTCTTCGAGGCTCATCGCCCCCAGGACGTGGCTCGCTTCCAGACTCCCGGAGGTGCAGGCGCTCCCGGCCGAAACGGCGATTCCGGCGAGATCCAGGGCGATAAGCAGCGCCGCCGAGTCGACGCCGGCGAAGCTGACGTTGAGGTAGTTGGGCAGGCGCGGGGCCGCTCCGTTGATGCGAACGTCCGGAATGCCTGCGAGGATACCGGCCTCGAGGCGGTCCCGCAAGGGCGCTACGCGGTCGCTGACGCGGGCCCGTTCCGAGGCCGCAAGCTCGAGCGCTAGCGCCATTCCAACGATGCCGGGGAGGTTCTGCGTGCCGGAGCGCCGCCCGAACTCCTGGCCTCCCCCATATATCGTGGGGGTTAACGGCACCCCAGAGCCGGCATAGAGCAGACCAATGCCGCGCGGGCCGCCAAACTTGTGAGCCGAGAGCGTCAGCAGGTCGACTCCGAGCCCGGGTACGCCGAGCGGTAGCCAGCTTGCTGCCTGAACCGCGTCGGTATGCAAAAAGACTCCACGCCTCCGAGCGATGAGCGCCAGCTCGGCGATCGGCTGGACCGTGCCGATCTCGTTGTTGGCATACATGACCGAGGCGAGAATCGTCGACGGACGCAGCGCCGCCTCGAACTCGCCGGGATCGACTCGGCCGTCGGAAGCGACGGGCAGGAGAGTCGTTTCGAAGCCCTCCACCCGGAGCCGGTCGAGCGCACCCAAAACGGCGTGGTGCTCGACCGCGGTGGTAACGACGTGCGCGCCCGCAACCGCCGCGCGCGCGACGCCCAGGACCGCGAGATTATCCGACTCCGTGCCGCTCGCGGTAAAGACGATCTCGTTTCGGCGTACTCCCAGCAGCGAGGCAATGCGCTCGCGGGCCGAGTCGAGAGCGGCGCGTGCGCGCCGCCCTTCGGCATGGAGTGAACTCGGGTTATAATTTGCTTCAGCTTCCCGTACGGCCGCGCCAACCTCGGCGCGCAACGGCGTGGTTGCCGCATTGTCGAGATAAATTCGCTCGGACTTCACAGGTCGCTCACAGTCTGACGTTCTATTATCTGGTTGTGCGAAGCTCCAACGCACACTCCGAGAAGTAGCAACGGGAAAACTGGCGGTCCGAGAATCACTCGGACCGCCTTTTTTTGTAGTACCGGCGACCGCTCAACGCGGGCGGTACGTTGACTTGGGTTACGTTATAGTCGTCGTGAGCGTAATGATATCCCTCACCGTATCCTAACTTCCGCATTAGTTGCGTCGGCGCGTTGCGCAGGTGCATCGGAACAGGACCGTTGCGCGTCTTCAAGACGTCTTCCATTGCGGCGCCGTAGGCGCTTCCGACCTCGTTGCTCTTCGGCGCCGTGGCGAGATAGAGCGTCGCGTGGGCGAGCGGATAGAATCCCTCCGGCATGCCGATGAAGTGCACGGCCTGCTGCGCCGCGACGGCTACCTGCAATCCGTTCGAGTCGGCGAGCCCAACGTCTTCCGAGGCCGCAATGACGAGCCGCCGTGCGATGAAGAGCGGGTCCTCTCCGCCTTCGATCATGCGTGCGAGCCAATAGAGCGACGCGTCGGGATCGCTCGCGCGAACCGATTTGATGAACGCGCTGATCGTGTCGTAATGCATCTCGCCGGCTTTGTCGTACCGCGAGCCGCGCCGCTGCATCGCTTCGTAGACCAGCGACGCGTCGATCGCCGGCGGCTGGTCGCGCGCGACGGCCGTGGCGGCGGCAAACTCGAGTGCGTTGAGTGCGGCGCGCGCGTCGCCGTTGGCCAACGATATCAAGAGTCCGCGCGCATCGTCGTCGAGCCGGAGTTCGCGCTCCCCGAGACCGTTTTCGCGGTCGGTGAGGGCGCGATCGACGATCCGTCCAACCTCGTCGTCGGAGAGCGGTTGGAGCACGAAAACGCGAGCGCGCGACAAGAGCGCCGAGTTGACTTCGAAGGACGGGTTCTCGGTCGTTGCTCCGATGAACGTTACCGTTCCATCCTCGACGTGGGGAAGCACCGCATCTTGCTGTGCCTTGTTGAATCGATGGATCTCGTCGATGAAGAGCACCGTGCGTTTGCCGACGCGCTGCCGTGCCTTCGCTTCGGCGACGACTCGGCGCAGATCGGCTACGCCCGCACTCACCGCCGACATGCCCTCGAAGTGGGCGCCCGTCGAGCGTGCCACGATCTCTGCGAGCGTCGTCTTTCCACTTCCCGGCGGTCCCCACAGGATCATAGAGGGTGCCGCATCGCGCTCGATCGCCGCGCGCAGCGCTCGCCCCGCTCCAAGCAATGGCTCCTGTCCGACGAACTCGTCGAGCGTGCGCGGACGCATGCGTGCGGCCAGCGGCATCTCGTGGCGAGCGAAGCCGAGCATCGCGGTGCTTCTTACGGTGCCGAGCTCGAGACCGGCTCCGTTAACGCGTTCTTCGGCACTTTGAGCGGGCGCGGCGTTGCGAGCTTGCGATGCATCTCACTCGGAAACTGCATCGTCACGTCGCCCTCGGCGTGCGCGGTCCCGGATTGCGTATTGTAGAGCACCTTGCGCGCGGTCATGCTCCGCGTGCCTTGCGTAATGTGCACCGTGCCCTCCAGCAGCAGCGTATGCGCCGCGTCGTTGAGCGTACCGGTGTTCGCGCTCACGACGGTGTCGGCTTGCACGTAGTGGACGTTTCCAATCGCTTTGTAGACCTTGGCGGCGCCGTCAATCTGCGCCTGATCCGCGGTCAGCGTCGAGGGGCTCGGCGCGTGCGGCGACGCGCCGCCGGCAAACGCTTGGGCGTTGCCTTGCGTGTCGTGCATGATGACGTTACCGTTTAGATAGAGCGTCTGCTTCTTGTAGTTGCCGTTGGCTTTGTCGGCGCTGACGTCGCCGCCAATACGCGTCATCACGACCTTGTTCGGCGTGCTGAAGTCGCCGTTTTTGAAGTTGGCATCGAGCGAGCTCGCGTGGACCGTCCAGACGCCGAGATCGAACGACGCCGGCGCGGCGCTCGGTGAGGGCGCTGCGGCCGAAGAGCCCGAGGGTGCCGGACGCGGCGGCGCGGGTCGGGCCGGTACCGGACGAGCCGGGGGGGTGGGCAACGGCGGCGGAGCCGCGCTCGCAAAAGGCGTCGCGAGCGCGATAACGCCGGTCAGTGCGAAGAGTAAGCGAATCATTCTTAAACTGTATCTTGACTTGTCATCCTGAGCTCTCATCCTGAGCCTGTCGAAGGACGAAGGAGCGTACCTTTACCGTCGGGCGTTCGATCGGTCCGAACAGCTCGGCAAGACGTTGCTCGGAAACCGCGCCTTCGCGCAGCAAACGAGCGTGCCTGCCGGAGAGATCGACGATCGACGATTCGCTATTATAGCGCGTCGGTCCGTGCTCTACCAGAAGATCCGCGTCGGGCAGCATCGAGCGATCCGCTCCTCCCAGATAACGCGGACCGCCGCGAGGCGTCGCGGTCGTGCCCGCGATCGGCCCGCATCGTTCGAGCACGCGGCGCGCAAAGGCGTCGTCGGGAACGCGAAACGCAAGCGTCTGCAAGCCTGCTGCCAACTCATCGCTGATGAACGCCGGCTTGCGAACGAGCAGGATCGCCGGAGCCGGAAGCAGCCGTTTGGCCGCGTGGATCGCGAGCGGATTTTCGGCGGCGTACTCCAGGAACTCGAGGGCCGTTGCAACGTGCATGGTGAGCGGCCGGTTATCGGGCCTGCCCATCGCGGCGTAGACGCGGTCGATCGCTTCGTAATCGTACGGGTCGCATCCGATGAGATAGCTCGTGTCGTTCGGAAGAATGACGGTTCCCCCCGAGAAAACGATCCTCGCAACCTCTTCGGCGATCTCGTCGAACTCGAGGCTCTGCGCATCGACGATGCGACCAAATTGCTCGGGCGGCATCTGCTACGGAGCCACGTTCAGATCCGCAGCCTTGCGCCGGTACCTATTGCAACGCACGAGAGCGGATCCTCCGCAACGATCGCCGGAACGCCGGTTACCTCCGAGAGCAGCTTCTCGAAGCCGCGCAGCAGCGCTCCGCCTCCGGTAAGAATGATGCCGCGATCGATGATATCCGCCGCGAGTTCCGGCGGCGTCTTCTCGAGCACGGCTTTGACCGCCTCTACGATCGCACCGACCGGTTCCGAGAGCGCCTCGCGGATCTCTTCGCTCGTAATCTTGACGGTCTTCGGCAGGCCGTTGATCAAGTCGCGGCCGCGAATTTCCATTGCGAGCTCTTGTTCGAGCTTGTAGGCCGAGCCGATCTTGATCTTGATCTCCTCGGCGGTTCGCTCGCCGATCATGAGATTGTAGACTCGCCGGATGTAGCGAACGATCGCTTCGTCCAGCTTGTTGCCGGCAACGCGAAGCGATTGCGAAACGACGATCCCGCCCAACGAGATCACGGCAACGTCGGTCGTGCCGCCGCCGATGTCGACGACCATGCTTCCCGACGGGCCGTCGATCGGTAAACCAGCGCCGATTGCGGCCGCCATCGGCTCTTCGATGATTCCCACGTCGCGCGCCCCGGCGAGCTTCGCGGCATCCTTGACGGCGCGCTCCTCTACGCTCGTAATTTCGGCCGGAACGCAGATCGTAACGTGCGGTTTCGGCTTCACGATCGAGGACCACCAGGAACGGTCTTTCATCACTTTCTTGATGAAGTACGAGAGCATCGCCTCGGTGACTTCGAAGTCCGCGATGACACCATCGCGAAGCGGCCGAATCGCTTGAATGTGCGACGGCGTTCGGCCGAGCATCTGCCTCGCCTCTTCCCCCACGGCCAGAATCCGGCCGGTGTTGACGTCTTTGGCGACGACCGACGGCTCGCGAAGAACGATCCCTTTCCCTTTGACGTGAACGAGCACGTTCGCCGTGCCGAGGTCGATCCCGATATCCAAGTTACGGTTCCTTCACTCCGGAGTTTGAAATTTATCCCGTCGCGGAGACGCGCGGGTATTCGCTGGTTTCGAACAATCCCGTCGGTTCGACGAGCGGGGTGACGCCGCTGCTGCGCTGCACTTGACCTCCGAGCTCGGAGAGCAGCTCTTCAAGACGCTCGTAACCGCGATCGACGTACTCGAGCCCGATGATCTCGGTTTCGCCGGCCGCGGCAAGACCCGCGATTACGAGACCGGCACCGGCGCGGATGTCGGGTGCCTCAACGGGCGCCCCCGAGAGTTGCTTGGGTCCTTTGATGACCGCGGCGTTGCTCTCCATCGTCACCTTCACGTCCGCACCCATGCGCGCGAGCTCGTTTACGTACGAGAATCGTGCGTTGAAAATCGACTCTTCGACGACGCTCGTACCCGGGCAGGTGCAGAGAAATCCGACGACTTGCGGTTGCAAATCCGTCGGAAAGCCGGGATAGGGAGCGGTGAGAATGTCGGTCCCGCCGGTAATACCATCGGCTTTCACGCGAATCCAGTCGTCGCCGGTCATCGTTGCGACGCCGCATTCGACGAGCTTGTAGGTCAGCGCGGTGAGATGGTCGGGACGGCATCTCTTTACGGTCACGTCGCCGCGCGTAACCGCGCCGGCGAGCAAGAGCGTTCCGGTGACGATCCGGTCGGGGATGATTTCATACTCCACGCCGTGGAGCTCGCTCACCCCCTCGATCACGATCGTGTCGGTTCCTTGGCCGGAGATCTTCGCGCCCATTGCGACGAGAAAGTTCGCGAGATCGACGACTTCGGGTTCCATCGCGACGTTGTTCAAGCGCGTCGAGCCCTCGGCTAATACAGCCGCGAGCATGGCGTTCTTCGTCGCGCCGACGCTCGACATACGAAATTCGACCTCGGCACCGCGCAGCCGTGGGCCGCGCGATTCGGCAATCAGATAGCCGTGGGCATTGTGGACGTCGCACCCGAGCGCGACGAAGGCTTGCTCGTGCATATCCGTCGCCCGCGTACCGAGCACGCATCCGCCGGGGAGCGGAACTTCCGCTCGCCCGAATCGACCCAAGAGCGCCCCGACGACGTCGAACGACGCGGCAAGCTTGCGCACGAGCGCGTAAGGCGCCCGATACGAGGCAACGTTGCTCGCGTCGATCGTCACCGTGTTATCGCCTTCGTAACGGAGACGCGCGCCGAGCGCCTCGAGCAGCGACGACATTACCGAGACATCCGTGATCCGCGGAACGCGGCTGAGCGTTACGGTGCCTTTCGCCAGCAGCGATGCCGCCATGATCGGAAGCGCGGCGTTCTTCGCGCCGTGCGTCGTGACGGAGCCCTCCAAACGCACGCCTCCGCGGATCCGCAGCGTCGTTTCAAGCCGATCGAGCATAGTTCGGGAACATCGTTCGCGTAGGCGCTCCTAGTGACCCGTAAGGTCACTTATGGCCGGTGAGCCGCAGCTTTGCGTTGGCGAACTCGATTTTGGCCTGCTCGCGCGCGTAGAGCTCGCGATCGGCGCCGGCGGCCTTCTGCCGGTCCGTCGCTTCGACGAGCTCTTGACGCGCCTCGGAGACCACGACCTCTTCGAAACGCACCGCCTCGTCGACCAGAATGGTCACGCCGTCGGGGAGCGCCTGCATGAAACCTTCGCTCGTTGCGAGCTCGAGCCGCGTGGCCGCGGCACTCGCGTCCGCGGCTTGTCGAACGTTTGCCCGCAGAATACCGGGCCGCAATGCGGCGAGAAACGGCGCGTGGCGCGGCAGTATGCCTTCTTCGCCCTCGGTCGTTACGGCGATGACCAGCTCGGCATCGCCGTCGAAGACGACTTGCGCCGGCGTAACGAGCTTGAACGCAATGGTGTTAGGCACGCGCCATCCGTTCGGCGTTCTCGCGGACTTCGTCGATCGTCCCGGCGTAGAAGAACGCACCCTCCGGCAAGTCGTCGACCTTTCCTTCGAGGATTTCCTTGAACGAAGCGATCGTCTCCGAAAGCTTTACGTACTTGCCGGGCCGGCCCGTGAACTGTTCGGCAACGAAGAACGGCTGCGAGAAGAAGCGCTGAATGCGGCGCGCGCGTGCCACGGCAATCTTATCGTCCTCGGAGAGCTCTTCGACCCCTAAGATCGCGATGATGTCCTGGAGGTCCTTATACCGCTGGAGCACCTCCTGAACCCCGCGAGCGACGTCGTAGTGCACCTCGCCGATGATCTGCGGATCGAGGATACGCGAGGTCGAGGCCAGCGGATCGACCGCGGGATAGATCCCCAGCTCCGAAATCGGACGCGAGAGCGCGGTCGTTGCGTCTAGATGAGCAAACGTGACGGCGACGGCCGGATCGGTGTAGTCGTCGGCCGGCACGTACACGGCTTGTACCGAGGTGATCGACCCTTTCCGCGTCGAGGTGATACGCTCTTCCAGCATGCCGACGTCGGTGCTCAACGTCGGCTGATAACCGACGGCCGAGGGCATGCGACCCATCAGGGCGGAGACTTCGGAACCTGCTTGCAGATAACGGAAGATGTTATCCATGAAGAGCAGCACGTCGGCGCCGAGTTCATCGCGAAAGTACTCCGCCATGGTGACGCCGGTCTGCGCGATGCGAAAGCGCACGCCCGGCGGCTCGTCCATCTGCCCGAAGACGAGCGTCGTCTGCGCGAGCACGCCCGACTCTTTCATCTCGAGCCAAAGGTCGTTCCCTTCGCGCGTGCGCTCGCCGACGCCGGTGAAGACCGAGAAGCCTTTGTGAACGTAGGCGATATTCCGAATGAGCTCCTGGATGAGCACCGTCTTCCCGACGCCCGCGCCGCCGAAGAGTCCGACCTTGCCGCCCCGGGTGTACGGTGCCATCAGATCGACGACTTTGATCCCCGTCTCGAAGATGCGCGGCGTCGGATCCTGATACTTGAACTCGGGCGCGGGGCGGTGGATCGGCCATTGCGCCGCCGCTTTCACCGGAGCGTCGCTATCGATCGTCTGACCGAGCACGTTGAAGATGCGCCCCAGCGTGCCCTCTCCGACGGGAACGGTGATCGGGCCGCCCAATGCCGTAACCGCCGCACCCCGTACCAGGCCATCGGTCGAGCCGAGCGCGAGACACCGCACTTGGTCGTTGCCGAGTTCGTCCTGCACTTCCAGCGTGAGGTCGCGCGCCTGCATCGCAGTGCCGCCCAGCTCGACGTTCGACGGCACCGCTGCGCCATTGGTCGACGCGTGCATGTCTTCGTTGACCCGAACGCGCAGTGCATCGTTGATCTTCGGCAGTGTCTCGGGGCTAAACTCGACGTCGACGACGTTTCCGAGCACTTGCACGACTTTTCCGGTAGCAGTAGCCATTTATTCGTTCCTTAGCGAGTTGAACCGTTACTCGACGCCGAGCGCTTCGGCGCCACCGACGATTTCGAGCAGTTCTTTGGTTATAGCAGCTTGACGGGCGTTGTTCATTCGAATGGTCAGCTCGTCGATGAGCTTCTTGGCGTTGTCGGTGGCGTTTGTCATCGCCAGCAGCTGCGCCGCGAAGAATGCGGCGTCGGTCTCGAGCATCGCCGAATAGATCGTGAACTCCAAGTACTTCGGCAGAAGACGCGAAAGCACGAACTCCGGAGATCCGGCAAACTCGACCGTGGCCCGCGGACCCTTCGACTCCGCGCCGGAGCTTGCACTGAAGTCTTCGTTCGTTACCGGAATAAGTTTACGCATCTCGGGCTTTTGCGACAACATCGAGACGAGCTTCTGCGAGACGAGGACGACTTCGGCGATGGTGCCGCTGGTGAAATCGTCGCTTATTCGGTGTGCTACCTCGCGCGCGATATCGAGCTTGGAGGGCGCGTTGAGCACCCACGTCGGATAGTCGGTTTGACCGAGGCGCCGCAGCGCGTTGCGCGCCTTGAGACCCACGGCGTACCAGCGCACGACGCCGCGCTCACGCGCCGCGTGCTCGGCGGCACGAATGACGTTGGAGTTGAAGGCGCCGGCCAATCCTTTATCCGCGGTCATGAGCAGGATGCCCGGCGGCGCGCCGGCTCTTCCCGGCTTCATGAACGGATGATCGACTGACGAGACGGCACTCATCAAATCCCGCAGCATCTGCGAAAGCGCGTCGGCATACGGGCGCGCCCGCTTTTGCGCGAGCTCGGCGCGGCGAATCTTCGCCGCGGCTACCTGCTTCATCGCCTTGGTGATCTGTTGCGTATTCTTCAGCGACTTGATTCGGTCGCGTAAGTCTCGTACGGTCGCCATCCTTCGACTACGACCTCCGGTCTTCGCTCAGGATGACACGGCGCATCCATGCGCCTTGGGTTTTGTTGTGCCGGCGTAACATTAGAACGACTTGTTGAACTCCGTCAGCGCGGCGTCGAGCTGCTTTTTGACCTCGTCGGAGAGTTGCGCGCTGTCGGCAATCGCCTTGGGGATGTCGGCATGCTGGGCGTGGAGGAAATCGATGAATCCCGCCGCCCAGGCTTGCAGCTTCGGCGTGGGTACGTCGTTGACGAAACCCTTGGTTGCGCCGTAGATGACGGCGACTTGATCTTCCATCGGCTGCGGCTGGTACTGCGGCTGCTTGAGCAACTCGGTCATCTTCTCGCCGCGCATGAGCTGCATCTGCGTCGCCTTGTCGAGATCGCTCGAAAGTTTGGCAAACGCTGCGAGATCGCGATACTGCGCCAGCTCCAGCTTGAGCTGTCCCGCGACCGACTTCATGGCTTTGGTCTGCGCCGCTCCGCCGACGCGCGACACCGAAAGGCCAACGTCCACGGCCGGCCGTATGCCTTGGAAGAAGAGCTCCGGCGTCAGGTATATTTGCCCGTCGGTGATGGAGATGACGTTCGTCGGAATGTACGCCGAAAAATCGCCGGCTTGCGTTTCGATGATCGGCAGCGCCGTCAGCGAGCCCGCGCCCATTTCGTCGGAGAGTTTCGCCGCGCGCTCGAGCAGTCGCGAATGCAGGAAAAAAACGTCGCCGGGGTAGGCTTCGCGACCCGGCGGACGGCGCAGCAGCAGCGACATTTCGCGGTACGACTGCGCGTGCTTGGTGAGATCGTCGTAAATAATCAGCACGTCTTTGCCGGAGTACATCAGCTCTTCGGCCATCGCACAGCCGGCAAACGGCGCCATCCAGCGCAACGCGGCCGCTTCGGAGGGACCGACGCACACGATCGTCGTGTACGCCATCGCGCCCTTCTGCTCCAGGACCTGATGGAGCGCCGCGACCGTCGAGTTCTTCTGACCGATCGCGACGTAGATGCAGTAAACGCCGCGACCCTTTTGATTGATAATCGTGTCGATCGCGATCGCCGTCTTGCCAGTGGAGCGATCGCCGATGATAAGCTCGCGCTGACCGCGGCCGATCGGAATGAGTGCGTCGATCGCTCGGATGCCCGTTTGCAGCGGCTGTTTGACCGGCTGGCGCTGTACGACCGACGGCGCGACGTTTTCGATCGTCCGGTAGCGATGCGTTTCGATGGGACCCTTCCCGTCGATCGGCTCGCCTAGCGGATTGACGACGCGTCCCAGCAATGCTTCGCCGACCGGCACCGAGGCGATGCGTCCGGTCCTGCGGACTTTATCGCCTTCTTTGATATCCTTGTCGGAGCCCATGATGACAACGCCGACGTTGTCCTCTTCGAGGTTGAGCGCGACGCCTTGCACTCCGTTCGGAAACTCGACGAGCTCCGAGGATCGCACGGCGCGCAATCCGTAGACGCGCGCGAGGTTTGCGCCTACCGCGATGACGGTTCCGATTTCGTCTTCTTGCAGCTCGCTCTTGAAGCCCTCGATTTGTTGCTTCAGGATTCCGGCGATTTCGTCAGCATTTATCATTCGTTTCGTCCTAGTTGGTGGCAAATAGCGTTCTAGCGAGAGCCTCTAAGCGGCCCGAGATCGTGCCGTCGATGCGACGGTCTCCCATTAAGATGCGCACGCCGCCGATCAACTTGGGATCGACGACCCGCTTGACTTCGAACTTCTTGTCGTACAACTTTTCCAAGCGCTCGACGATCGAGCGCTCTTCGCGCAAATCGAGCTCGCGCGCCGACGTCAGCGTCAGCACCTCGGCGCCGCGCGACTCGAGCTGCAGCTTCCGGTACTCCGAGACGACCGTCGGCAAGAGCGTTTCGCGGCGCTTGCGGACTAAGAGCAGAACGGCGTGCAGCGCTACCTCGTGAACGCGGCTTCCGAAAGCTGCGGTTAGGACCCGGTCCTTCGTCTCGCGCGCGACGACCGGCGCGACGAAGAACTGATGCGCCAGGGCATCGCCCTCAATCGACGATGCAATCGCTTGCAACTCCGTACCGATCCGATCGACGGCATTCTGCTCGGTCGCGAGCGAAAAAATGGCGACGGCGTACCGGCGCGCGAGCGTTTCGTTTACCATCAGCGACGTTCCAGTGACGTCAAGAACTGGTCGACCAAACGCGCGTTGGTGCCGGCGTCGACGCGACGTTTTGCATCGCTGCGCGCGCGAGTCAGCGATTTGTCCAGCAACTCGACGCGTAGCTGTTCGGCAGCCGCGGCGCGGGCGCGCGGCAGCTCTCCGTGAGCGCTCGATAAAGCACGCTCGCCGGCCTCCTTGGCCTCGGCAATGGCGGCTTCGTACTCTCGCTGGCCTTGCGCCTTGGCGCGCTCCTTGATTGCCTCGGCGTCCGCAACGGCGCTGTTAACCTGGCCTTGCAGCACATCGATCGTCGCCTTGGCTTCGTCTCGATGACGCTCGGCTTCGGCAATCTGCTTGTTCGCTCGCTCTTGCGCGGCGAGAATCGCCGGTTGAATGAAGCGCAGCCACAACCAGGCCAGCACGACGATGAACAGAATCGACGCAGCGACCTGGCTCCACGACGCTACCAGTACGTAGAACCGGGCTTCGCTCATCGGACCGGCTCGCTGAGGGCGCGCTCCACCATGAGATCGGAAAGCGCGGCGACGAGGCGCTCCTCGCCGGCGCGCGCCGCGCCCAACTCTTGCGCCACTTCACGCTGGGCTTCTTCGATCGTCGAATGCACCCGCTCGGCATATGCGGCGGCGAGCTTGGCCGTCGCGTTCGACGCCTCGGCCCGCGCCTTCGCAATCGCTTGCTCGGCCTCTCGCCGAGCCTCGGCGCGCAAACGCTCGTCGTTGTCGCGTAACGCTTTCGCCTGTGCTTGATAGGTATCGTAATCGGCGACCACGCTATTGATATACTCGCGCCGCTTGACGATCGCTCGGCTCACCGGCCGCAAAAAGACGACGTTGAGCACAGCGAGGAAAATCGCGAAGTTCAACAGCTGGACGAAGAACGTGCCGTCGAGCGAAAGGAACATAGGACGCTTAGTGGCCGGCCATCTTCGTCAGCATGGCGGGAACGTTTGCCACGACCAGCAGCATATAGAATGCAAGACCCAGGCCGATGATCGGGAACGCTTCCAGCACGCCGACGCCGAGAAACATGAAGGTCATGATGTTTGGCCGCGCTTCAGGTTGACGGGAAATTGCCTCGACTGCTTTGCTGGCAACGATGCCGTCGCCAACTGCAGAGCCGAACGCGACGCCGGCAACGATGATGCCGAACGCGAGTAGGGTAAATGCGGCTACCAATGCTTCAGAACTCAAGAACGTAACCTTTCTTAATGACTTTCGCCGATCGCGAGCGAGAGATAGACGATCGCCAGCAGAGTGAAGACGAACGCTTGGACGGTACCGACGAAGAAGTTAAAAAACTGTATGAAGAACGGCACGATCGTTACCGCCAGCGATAGGTTGACCGGACCGATCATGACGTGCGCGACCACGATCGAAGCTACGATGATAAAGAGCAACTCGCCCACGAAGATGTTGAAGAATAGCCGCGCGGCGAGCGTGACCGGACGGACGAGCTCGTCGAGCAGGTTGAACGGCAACAGCAACGGATTGGGTTTTGCCAAATGGGCGAACTGTTTGATGCCGTTGAAACGGAATCCGACGATCCAAGTCATGAAGAACACCAGCAGCGCGAGGGGCACGGTCGTGTTGAGATCGGCCGTCGGCGATCCGCCGAACGGTAGCCCGAGCGGCTTGAACGGCAGCATGCCGAACTGGTTGAGCAAGAAGATGAAGACGAAAAGGGCGATGAAGAATGGGACGAAAGGCTCGCCGCGCGGCCCTAAAGTGCTCGTCGCCAGGTCGGCGATGTAGTTGACGACGCCTTCGACCACGACCTGGCGCTTCGTTTGGTACGCCGAACGATAGCTCGCACCGATCCACGCGAAGAACGCCAACGCCAACGCCATGACGATCCAGGTCGTCACGATCGTGTCGGCATGCACCGCACCGAGCACCGGAAGGTGCCACAGGATGTGCTCTCCGAGTTTTCCGTTCAAAATAGCACTCCGTACTTCGTACTGCGCGCCCCCATCGAGCTAAGCTCGACGGGTTCCCCCATTTCGTGCAGCGCCAAGTGCAAACATCGCCAACGGGAGAAAAAAACCGGCGAAGTACCACGCCATCGACCACCACGGGCCACGCGCGGCAAACGCCACCGGGACTATACCGAAGACCCCGATTCGCAGGAAACTACTTAAGACGAAAAGCCCCACGTTGCGGGTGTCGAGTAACCGTTCGCTGCCGCTCGCGGTAAGCTGGGCGTTGAGCACTCCACAGAGCCCGCCGGCTGCCAGTGCGAATGCCGGCTGCGGAAGCCAACGAACGGCCAAGAGCGACGCTGCGGCGACGATCGCGAGGGATCCGATCGAGCTGCTCCGTTTGAGCCTTCGATAAACCTCGAGATCCGCTGCCGCCACGGCGACGCTGTAGCTACGCCCGCCACCCTTTTCCTCCTGCACGAGCAACTAGACGGACTGGATCAGCAAGCGAAAAGCCGCGTAGCCGCCCAGACCCAAGCCGCCGGCCAGTCCGCCGAGCACCCAGAGCGGTTGGCCCGTGCGCCCGGAGACCCATATCCCAACGAAGAGCCCCGCCAGCGTCGCTCCGGCAAAGGTCGTGCCGGCAGCCAAGACCGGCAATAGGCCTTTCACAGCGCAAACGGTGCCGGATAGGCGCCGCCGCGCAGTCGAGCTGCGAGCCACCCGGCGATTCGAGTCCCCGCGTGACCGTCGCCGTACGGGTTGACCGCCTGTGCCATCTGGGCGTACGCTAAGCGATCGC
The DNA here is from genome assembly GCA_049585055.1 of Candidatus Cybelea sp. Taxonomy (GTDB): domain Bacteria; phylum Vulcanimicrobiota; class Vulcanimicrobiia; order Vulcanimicrobiales; family Vulcanimicrobiaceae; genus Cybelea. Next base: position 30,928 of record JBAUYZ010000092.1, read on the forward strand.
TCAAGAGCCGGCGCGCGGCCGCAACGATTCGCTCCGGATCGTGCCCGACCAGCTCGAGGGTTCCAGCGGCGAGCCCCTCGGGGCGCTCGGTCTCGTCGCGCATGACGAGCACCGGCTTGCCGAGACACGGCGCTTCCTCTTGAAGACCGCCGGAGTCCGTTAATACGAACGAGGCGCCCTTTACCGCCGCGACCATCTCCGCGTAATCGATTGGATCGACCAAGACGACGCCGGGAATCGCATCGAGAACGGCGTGCGCGACCGGCGCGACGCGCGGCGAGGGATGCACCGGCCAATACAGCTGCGGCTTCGCCGGCAGCCGCGCGATCTCTCGGAACGCTTCGCAGATGCCTGGCATGTAGGGATGGTTCTCGCGCCGGTGCGCGGTGATAACGATCGTGGGCCGCTCCGGATCGATCTCGTTCCACCGCGGAGGTCGCGGAAGGTCGTCGCGGGCCGCCGCCTCCGCAAACGCATCGATGACGGTGTTCCCCGTGACGACGATGTCCGGCGGCGCGACGTGCTCTTGCAGCAAATGCTCGCGCGCGAGCACCGTCGGCGCGAAGTGATACGAGGCGAGGGCCGCGGTGAGGCGCCGGTTCATCTCTTCGGGGTACGGCAGCCAGCGATTCTGGGTACGGAGACCCGCCTCGACGTGGCCGACCGGAATCTGCTGGTAGAAGGCGGCAAGTGCGGCCGAGGTGCTCGTCGTGGTGTCGCCGTGCACGAGCACGACCTCAGGCCGAGCCTCGAGCAGCACCCGTTCCATTCCGATCAGCACGCGCGTCGTCACTTCGGTCAGCGTTTGATCCTCGGTCATCACGTCGAGATCGTACTGCGGCGCGATGGCGAAGAGCCCGAGCAGGTCGTCGAGCATCTTGCGATGCTGGGCCGTGACGCAGACCAGATCGTCGATCCCGGGATGTAAACGTAGCGCCCGAACGACGGGCGCCATCTTGATGGTATCCGGACGCGTCCCAAAGACGCTCATGACCTTCAGCTTGCTCATTGAGAACGACTACGTCGCGTGACGAAAGACGTGCGTAAACTCACCGGAGAAGGCGAGCGCAACCGCGCCGAGCACGAAGCAGACGGCGTAGAGCAATAGAACGGCCTGCCGCACGTTGAGCCCGAACCGAAAGATCAGCTGGTGGTGGAAGTGACCGCGGTCGGCCTCGGTGATTCGCTTGCCGCTGGTCGCGCGGCGCACGATCGCCGCCGCGGTGTCGAGAACCGGCAGCGCCAGGACCAGCAACGGCACCACGACGCTAATCGCGATCGCGGTCTTGCTCGCGCCGATGATCGAGACCGTCGCAAAAACGTAACCGATGAAGAGCGATCCCGCGTCGCCGAGGATGATCCGCGCGGGATTGAAGTTGTACGGCAGAAACCCGAGCGCCGAACCGGCGAGCGCGACCACGACGAGCGCTACGACCGGATTTCCGTGCAATACCGCGATGACGAAAAGGAAGAGGCTCGAGATCGCGGTTACGCCGGCGAGCAGTCCGTCGAGACCGTCGAGGAAGTTGATAGCGTTCATCATCCCGACGTACCAGAGCAGCGTCACCGGGATGGAAACCCAAATCGGAAAGTCGATCCAGTTCGTCCCCGGATTGTGATCGAACGGAACTGTAACGCCGGGAATAACGAACCCGTAAAGCATCGAGATCAAGGCGACGACGATCTGCGCGACGAGCTTGTTGCGCGGACGCATCTGCATAACGTCGTCCCAAATGCCGACGCCGAGAATCAGCAGGCTCCCGAAGAGAAGGCCGACGATCCGGTGCGCGGCGTCGAATTGATCGGCCGCCGGGAGAAGTCCGAACGCCGATGCGAGCGCCACGCCGAGCAGGGTAAAGAGCGCGAATGCAAAGCCGAAGAAGACCGCGATGCCTCCGACGCGCGGTTTCGGCGAGTCGTGCATGCGGCGGTCGTGACCGTCGTTATCGACGATTCCCAGGCGGTTGGCCAGACGGACGACCAGCGGCGTCGCCAAGCCGCTGACGGCCGCAGCAATGACGAATGCCGCAGCGTATACGATTCCGGGGCTCACATGGTGGAGACTCATCGCGCGCCTTCGAGCGTGGCGTACGCGACGAGCGCGACGCCAGCCTCCGCGAGGAGTTGGGCGGCGACCGCGTCGGGATACGCCTCTTCGTACACGATCTTCCTCACGCCGGCGCTGATGAGCAGCTTCGAGCAGTTAACGCACGGTTGATGCGTGCAGTACGCGACCGCCTGCTGCAGGCTGACGCCGTGCAGTGCGCCTTGGACCACGGCATTCGCCTCGGCATGTGTGGCACGCAAACAATGTTCGTTGGCCAGCGTGCATCCCACCTCGGTACAATGCGCGACCCCGCGCGGCGCGCCGTTATAGCCGGTCGTGAGAATGCGATGCTCCCGCACAAGCACGCAGCCGACCGCCGCGCGCGGACACGTAGCCCGCGTACCAACCGTGCGCGCAATCTGCATGAAGTACTCGTCCCAACCGGGGCGCATGCACGGCTCTTTAGTGCGGACGGCGCCCCGACCTCCGGGAAGCTATTACGGAACCTCGAATCGCGACGTCAGCTCTCGAACTCGGCCGCGTAAGCGATCAATATTGGTGCGGTTCTCGATGTCGGTCAATCCGTCGCAAACGATGCGTGCAACTTCGCGGCACTCCTGCGCGCCGAAACCGCGCGACGTAATCGCCGGCGTGCCGAGGCGAATGCCGCTGGCAACCATCGGCTTCTGTTGGTCGAACGGAATCGCGTTCTTGTTGACCGTGATGCCGATCTCGTCGAGGTAGGCCTCGACCGCCTTGCCGGTCAGGCCCTTCACCGAAACGTCGACGAGCATCAGGTGCGTATCGGTGCCGCCCGCGACGAGTCGCAGTCCTGCCGCAACGAACTCCTGCGCCATCGCGCGCGCGTTCTCGACGACCTGGCGCTGGTAGGCAGCGAACTCCTGGTGCAGCGCCTCACGGAAACCGACGGCCTTCGCGGCGATCGCGTGCATCAGCGGGCCGCCTTGAATTCCCGGAAAGACGCTCTTGTCGACGGGCTGCGCCCACTTCGCAGTACAAAGGATGAATCCGCCGCGCGGGCCGCGCAGCGTTTTGTGCGTCGTCGACGTCACGAAATCGGCGAGCGGCACCGGCGAAGGGTGGAGTCCCGTCGCGACGAGCCCCGCGACGTGCGCGAAATCGACTAAGAGCGCCGCGCCGACCTCGTCGGCGATCTCGCGGAACGGCGCATACTCCATGATGCGGGGATAGGCACTCGCGCCGGCAATGATGAGCTTGGGCCGGTGTTCGAGCGCTTTCGCGCGCACGTCGTCGAAGTCGATCAACTCGGTATCTTGCCTCACGCCGTACGCGACCGCGTTGTAGAGTTTTCCCGAGAAGCTGACCTTTGTGCCGTGCGTTAGATGGCCGCCGTGCGCGAGCGACATGCCGAGCACCGTCTCGCCCGGTTGGAGGAGCGCCATGAATACCGCCATGTTTGCTTGCGCGCCGGAGTGCGGCTGCACGTTGGCGTGCTCGGCGGCAAAGAGCTGCTTGACGCGATCGATCGCAAGCCTCTCCGCGATATCGACCCACTCGCAGCCGCCGTAGTAGCGCTTTCCGGGATACCCTTCGGCGTACTTATTGGTCATCACGCAGCCCATCGCTTCACGAACGGCGCGGCTCGCGTAATTCTCCGATGCGATCAGCTCGAGATTCTCTCGTTGCCGCCGCTCCTCGCCGACGATCGCCGCGGAGATTTCGGGGTCTTGAGTCTCGATCGCACTGCGCGCGAGAATATCCATCATGCGTTCTTCGCTACGGCTTGCCGATAAGCTCTTTGGGTGTCTGCGCGTCGGTGACTCCGCCGCGCTCCAAATCCTTGAGCGTGCGCACGCGCTGCGCATCGCCGAACTCGAAGAGCTGCTCGGTTCGATACGCATGCCGGCCGCCGTCGAATGGCGTCTCGAGATAGATGTCGAGCATTCGCTCGATCATTTCCCAGCCTGTGAGCCGCTCCGAAAAGGCGATGACGTTGGCATCGTTATGCCGTCGCGCGAGCTCGGTCGAGTACGGCTCGGCGACCGGCGCACATCGTATCCCCGGCACTTTATTTGCGGCCATCGCGATGCCGAGGCTCGATCCGCAGACGACGATGCCGCGCTCGGCTTGACCGGTCGCGACGGCCTCGCCGACCGCGTAGCCGTATTGCGGATAGTCGACCGGCGTCGGGTCGTGCGTTCCAAAGTCGAGTATCTCGTGACCGCGATCCCGGAGTATCTGCCCGATACGATCCTTATATTCGAAACCGGCGTGATCGGCGCCGAGAGCGATTTTCATCGTTTCATTCACATCCTACGGGTGACCAACGTGGTGCGGTCGAAGCTCGGACGCCGATGAAGCTTGCTTGCGCGAGCGGTTCGTTTCACCGCGATATCGAACGCGGCGAACTCACGCAACTCGAGTTCTTAGACCTCTGCGCGCGCGAGCTCGCTTGCGACGGCGTCGTCTTAGACGTGCGGCACTTTCCGCGAACCGACGACGACTACCTCGCACAAATTAAGAAGATGGCTGCCGACCGGGGACTCTCGATCGCGGCGCTCGCCGATGCGGCCTTCTTTTCCGCTACGCCGGACCGGACGGGTGAGCTCCTCGCACACGCCATCGCACTCGGCGCGCCCTTGATCGCCGCGCCGCTTGCGCGCGAAACCGAAACGTCGTGGAGCGAGCAGCTCGCGCGGCTCGGCATCGCAACCTCGCTGGCGAAAGAGCGCAACGTCACCCTCGCGCTTCGCAACGCCGCGGAAACGTTCGCGGCGACGACGCACGACTGTAAGCGCGTCGCGAAAGAGACCGACTCGGCGTGGCTGCGGTTCGGCCCCGAGCCAGCGCACCTCGACGCAGCGAGCGATCCCCGTTTGCTCGCTCCGAACAGCGTCTTGCTCTGGAGCGACGTAACCGGCGAGAGCGAACGCTCGATCGCCGAAACGATGGCGATCTTCGGCGACTTTCGCGGGCACCTCGCGATCGACGATTCATCGGGGAGCGCGACGGCCGCCGGTCTGGCCGCCTCGATCCAAGGCTGGCGAACGGCAATACTCAACCGCAAATAGCGTCTTGCGTGCGAGGATCGAACCTGCGTCTCGCAGGTGGGTGCGGCCCGGGCGCCGGGCCAGCAGGCATTTTGCCCAAGCCGGTCCGTCGTATCCGGAGCTGATGCTCCCTAGGTTAAATAAAGCGGTTCGGTACCTACGCGCGCTGCGCGCTAACCGCAGTCGAGCCTCTCTACCGTACCACCGCAGTCAAGCAGCCGCCGAGCCGGGGAAGGCGGTCCGCGCGGTTGAAAGCGAGGCCCGTGCTCTCCGTCTCCGTCACGCCCATCGAGCTGCCGCTCCACCATCCCTTCACGATCGCACGCGGGGAAGAGCTCGTCGCGCAGACCGCGATCGTTCGGGTGAAGACGCGCGAGTTCGAGGGAGTCGGCGAAGCGACGCCGATCGAGCGGTATGGCGAATCGGTCGGAAGCGTCGTGGCCTACTTCGAGTCGCACGCACTAGCCACGGAGAATCCCTACCATCTCGAAGCACTGCTCCACGCCGGCATCCCGCCCGCGGCACGCGGCGGTCTCGATTTAGCGCTGCACGATCTCATCGGCAAAGAGCTCGGCAAACCGCTCTACGCGCTGCTCGGACTCGACCCGGCGGCAGCGGCGACGACGTCGTTCACGATCGGCATCGCCGATCCCCAGACGACCCTGCAAAAGCTTGCCGAGGCGCGCGACTTTCCGATTCTGAAGATCAAACTCGGCCGCGGCACGCCCGCCGAACAGGTCGAAACGATCGCCGCAATTCGCGAGCGTTTCGGCGGCACGCTTCGCATCGATGCTAACGAGGGTTGGAACGTCGAGGACGCGGTCGCGATCTTGCGCGAACTGCAACGGTACGAGATCGAGCTCTGCGAACAACCGGTTCCGGCCGGACGCCCGCACGAGCTGCGGGCTATTCGAGAACGCGTTCGGATTCCGATCGTCGCCGACGAGGACGCGCACGTCGCGAGCGATCTTCCCGCGCTCGCGGGCTGCGTCGACGGCGTGAACGTCAAGCTTGCGAAGACGGGCGGCATTCGCGGCGCCGTCGCGATGATCCATACCGCCCGCGCGATGGGAATGAAGGTGATGCTCGGGTGTATGGTCGAGAGCGCGGTCGCCGCGACGGCAGCCGCACATCTCTCGCCGCTCGTCGACTGGGCCGACATCGACGGACCGCTGCTAATTGCGCGCGATCCGTTCCACGGCGTCCGCTACGACCGCGGCAAGCTGCTGCTCCCCGACGCGCCAGGGCTTGGTGTGCGCGAAGCGGCCGTTGCATGAATCGCCGGTACGCAATCCTCGCGCTCGAACGGTTCGCAATCGACGCGAAGACCGCCCACGGCGTCATCCGTTACGGTGCCGACGAGGTGGTCGCCGTGATCGATCCGGCAAGTGCCGGCCGGCGCGTGCGCGACGTGCTCCCACATCTCGACAGCGACGCGCCGATCGTCGGCAGCCTCGAGGAGGCGCTGCACTTCTCGCCGACCGCGTTATTGATCGGGACCGCGCCGAAAGGTGGCGGGCTGCCGCCGTCATGGCGCGGCGCGGTGCTCGAAGCGATTGCGGCGAAACTCGAGATCGTCAGCGGATTGCACGAGCTGCTCGATCGCGATCGTGAGTTCCGCGTTGCCGCGCGCTCTGCCGGCACGACCATCTGGGACGTCCGCGAGCCGCCCGACGTACCGCTCTTCTGCGGCGACGTCTACGGCATCGCGGCTCCGGTCGTGCTGACGGTCGGCAACGATTGCGCGGTCGGGAAGATGACGGTCTCGCTCGAGCTCGTGCGTGCCGCAAACGCCGCCGGTAGGAACGCGCGTTTCGTTCCGACCGGTCAGACCGGCGTTTTGATCGCCGGTTGGGGCATCTCCGTCGATCGAGTCATCTCCGACTTTGCAGCCGGCGCGGCCGAACAGCTCGTCCTCTACGCTGCCCGCGAAGGCGCTGACTGTATCGTCGTCGAGGGGCAAGGGGCAATCAACCACCCAGCGTACGCACCGGTGACGCTTGCGCTGATGACCGGGTGCGCGCCAGACGCGCTCGTCTTGGTCTGCGATCCGCGCCGCGCGCAGATCGAGACGTATCCGACGCCGACGCTGAGTTACCGCGAATCGGTCGCGATCCACGAAGCACTGCTCCAAACCGTAAAACCGGCGAACGTCATCGGCATCGCGCTCAACACCCAAGGTCTCGGCGACGACGAGGCCCGAACCGAGATCGAGCGCGCCGCCGAAGAGACGGGATTGCCCGCCGCCGATCTCGTTCGTTTTGGTGCGAAGGATTTTTACGCGGCGATCGCTCCGCACATCGTCAAGCGTCCTGCGCGCACCGCGGCCGCACCGTAGTTGAACGCATTCCGCTGGGTCGCTGCGGCGATCGCGATCGCTACGATTGCTTGCGGCTGCGCGCGACCGGCCGCACCACGCTCCAGCGGCGAGCGCAACGCGTGGACCGTTCCGGGCGTCTTGCGCCTCGGCGAGGACGAGGAGCCCGACAGCCTCAACCTCATGTACGCGCACACCAACGCCGCCGACACGATCGTGGGATTGCTCTTCTCGTTTCTGCTGCGTTACGACGCGCGCGGCAACTACGTCCCCGACCTCGCGACGCAGGTACCGACGATTCGCAACGGCGGCATCAGCCGCGACGGTACGCGAATCGTGGTCCACTTGCGCCGCGGCGTCGTCTGGGCCGACGGCGCGCCGCTGACCGCGGCCGATTGGATCTTCACCTATCGCGCCACTATGAATCCGGCAAATAACGTCAAGACGCGCTATGGATGGGATGCGATCGCATCGGCGAGCGCACCCGACCCCTACACGCTCGACATCCGGCTCAAGCGTCCGAACGTCGGGGTGCTCGGCGTCCTGGCGATGGGCGGGGCCGGGTATCCGCCGATGCCGGCGCATCTCCTTGCACGGCTGCCGAATCTCAACAACGCCGCGTTCAACGCGCAGCCGTTATCCAGCGGCCCCTACGCGCTCAAAGAGTGGAGTCATGGATCGTCGCTCGTCTTCGTCCCGAACCCGCGCTATTTTCGCGGGCCGCCGAAGCTGCGAGAGCTGATTTGGAGAGTCATTCCCGACGTCAACACGCTGGCGAACCAGCTCTCCACGCACGAGATCGACGTCTACCCGAACGTAGCACCGAATGCGATTGCGCGGCTCGCAAGCATCGCGGGCATTCGCGTCGACCGGCGGCTGATCGCGCAGTGGCGGCATCTCGGCATCAACCTGAGCCGCCCACAGCTCGCTGACGTGCGCGTGCGCCAAGCGATCGCCGAAGCGATCGATTGGCGGCGCATCGAAGATACCGTCTTTCACGGAGTCGACCGGCTCGCCGTCTCCGATATCTTCCCGGAGTCGTGGGCCGCACCCGCGCTGCCGCCGTATCGTTACGATCCCGCCGATGCGAAGCGTCTCCTCGCGCAATCCGGCTGGAAACCCGGCGCAGACGGCGTGCTCCGCAAGGGCGCGCTGGAAATGCGGTTGACCATCTACGCGACGAACGGCCATCAGGAGAATACCGAGTCGCAGGTATTGATTCAAGCGATGCTGCGCGCGGTCGGGATCGACGTCGAGGTTCGTAACTATCCCGGCAGCTATCTCTTCGCGATGGACGGCCCGCTCTATACCGGCAAATACGATCTCGAATGGTCGATCGAGACGAACGGCCCCGATCCCGACAACTCCGGCAGCTGGAACGGCGCCTTCACCCCGCCTCGCGGCGCCAACACCTCGTGGCTGAACGATCCGATCGTCAACGCGACGAGCGCGGCGGCGGCGAGCACTTTCGACGTCGCCGTACGAAAGCGGCTCTACCAGCGCGAGGAGGAGCGCATCCGCGAGCTGGTGCCCGCGGTCTTCTTCACCTGGCGGATGAACTACACCGCGATGAACGACGATCTCAAAAACTACGTTCCCGCGGCCTTCATCGGCGACAGCTGGAACGCGTGGGAATGGGAGATTTGAGCCAGGCCGCCTTCGCGCAAGCGTTGCGCGCGCGAGAATCGGCGTCGCTCTTCTTCGAGCCTACCCGCAGCGGCGTGCTGAGCTGGAACACCCACGCGGAGAGCGGTCGCCTCGCCTTTCGGCTTCTGCGCGCGCGACAACCGGCAAGCGATTGGCTCGACCATAGCGAGTGGCGACCGGGCGGCGCCAAATCGCTCTCTCCTGATCACGACGGCACGCACGTCGACGTCGACGTCGTTCGCGCCGCGCAGCCGTTCGACGGCATCGAAGTCCGGGCACGCGACGTCGAGTTCGAGCTCGTCGCTTTCTCCTCGCCGGTGCGTGCGCGCCCGTCGCTGCCGTATGCGCGCGACGCGCTCATCCTCGACGTGCCGGCACGCTCTCAGTACCCTTCGACTTCGCTGCGGGCAGGCTCAACAAAGGAAGAGCGCGGCTGGTGCAGCCCGGCCGCTCTGTCGATGATCCACGCCTTTCACGGCATCGAACGTTCGGTGGCGCAAACAGCGCGCGGCGTCTTCGACCGCGCATATAACGGCACCGGAAATTGGACGTTCAACGTCGCGTACAGCGGCAAGCTCAGCCTGCGCGGGGTCGTCGCCCATCTCTGCAACCTCGACCACGCGCAGCGCATGATCGAGCGAAACCTCCCGCTTGCGATCTCCTACTCTTGGGGTGAAAGCGAACTTCCCGGCGCGCCGCTCGAGCACTCCGACGGGCATCTCGTCGTCCTCTGCGGCTTCACGAGCGACGGTGACTGCGCGATCAACGATCCGGCCGCCCCACACGTGCGCGTCGTCTATCCACGTTCGATCATCGAACGAATCTGGCAGCGCAACGAAGGCGTTGCCTACGTCATCGCGCCGATCGGCATCGAATACGCCGACGTGCTGCAATGGATCTAGAGCGCATCGCGGCGGCGGTCGTCCGCTGCGAACGCTGCCCCGAGTTACGCGCCTACGCCGCAAAAGTCGCGCGCGAGCGCAAGCGCGCGCATCGCGCGTGTGCGTATTGGGGCCGGCCCGTTCCGGCGTTCGGCGATCCGCGAGCGCGGCTGATGCTCGTCGGCCTCGCGCCCGGCGCCCACGGCAGCAACCGAACCGGACGTCCCTTTACCGGTGATGCGTCGGGCAACTTTCTCTATCCGGCGCTCTATCGCGCCGGCTTCGCCTCGCAGGCGAACACCGTCGACCGTGACGACGGCCTACGGCTTCGCGATTGTCTAATCACGGCCGCGGCCCGCTGTGCGCCGCCTCAGAACAAGCCGACACCGGCGGAGCTAAGAAACTGCTTCCCGTACCTACTCGAGGAGTTCGACGCTCTCCAGCGCCTGCGTGTGATGATCGCGCTGGGCGCGGTGGCTTTCTCGGCGATTCTCAAGGTGCTGCACGAACGCGCTTTCACGCTCGACCCGGCCCGCCGACTTTTCTCGCACGGCGCGGAGCTTACCGCGACGAGAGGACGGCGCTCGATCGCGGTCATCGCGTCGTATCATCCAAGCCGTCAGAACACAAACACCGGAAAACTCACGGTGCCGATGTTCGACCGAATCTTCACGCGTGCAAATCAGATCCTATCGGAGTAGTAGGGCGCCGAGAATGCCGAAACGAAGGCAGCCCATCGAGGGAGTCATCACACATTATGAAAATTTTAAGCCGCTTGCTCTTGCCGGTCGTGCTGGTCGGACTTGCAATCGTTCCAGGAATCGCGCACGCGCAGGAGAGCCCAACATCGCCGAGCCCGGCATCGCCGACTCCGACCGTAACGCCGGCGCCGGCCGTAACGCCGCAGCCGACGTTTATGGACCGCGAGTACGATGGACGCACGCATATCATTGCGGCCCCATACATTTGGGGTCCGACGATAAAGGCGAACTATCAATTCTCGATCCCACGGCTGCCGAGTCGCGGCGGAGGCGGCAAGATCGTCGGGAGCACCGTCCTAGTCGGGCCGAGCGATTATCTTCCGAAACTGAACACCGCGGGTATGCTCGCCTTCGACGTCAGGAAGGGCGACGTCGACGTCTTCGGCGACGGAATCTACATCAATGCGTCGACGACTGCAACCATCGCGACGCTGGTCCAGGGGCCAAGGGGACACGTAAAAATTCCCGTGACCTTCAACGCTGCGGCGCATTTGACGACAGCAATCTGGGAGCTTGCCGCGGGTCTCACGATCGCCCACGGCCACAACGCCGATGCCAGCGGCTTTATCGGCGTACGCGAGTTTCCTATCGACCTCAATGCCGACTACAACGTGACCATCTCCAAGCACGGCATCGTCTCCCCCACCGGAACGATCGCAACCTCGGACAGCACCAACGACGTCATCTTCGGGATTCGCGGAAGAGCTTTCTTCAGCGATCATTTCTACGCCACGTATTACGGCGACTTCGGCACGGGAAGCAACAACCAAACGTGGCAGGCATACGGCGGAGCCGGTTACGCGTTCCCCCACGGTCAAACGATCATCGCGCTCTGGCGAACAGTCGACTACAACGCGTTTCCTCCGGGAGCGCACGTGCAAAAGTTCGACTTGAGCGGCCCGCTGCTCGGTTACACGTTCAACCTTTAGCCGGCGCATAATCTTCGCTTCGACGCCGCCGTGCGTCTGTGGCTAAACACGGAACTGGTAGTCGTGCTTCAACAGCCGAATGATTACGTAGAACAAGAACGCTGTGCTGATCCCGAAGAGCAGCATTCCGTCGCCGGCCTCCGCTGCTCCCATCATCCGCCATTCACTAAAGGGGACGAGCCCCGAGGCACCGCGCGTCGTCATCGAATCGAGCGAGTAAAGCACCGAATCGGCGGGCGATGAGAAGGCACCGAGGCGCAAGTACGCGATCGCCCAGATCATCGACTCGGTCGCGTGCAGGCACGCCAGCCATAACGCGACCGCGACGATGGAGACGATGATGCTTGCGGTGCTGCGCTGCACCCGAGTTCGCCGCCGTTCGATCGTGTTTCCGATCAGGACGACGCCGGCAACGTGCAGAGCGATCGTGATCGCGACGAGCGCCAGACTCCAGCCCCAGTTCGCACTCCAGGTCCCCCAGCCGTGCATTGCCGCAAACAACGTGGATTTACGTCAATCGATCGCGCATCGAAAGCCGATGTGCGACATGCCCGTGTCGATCATTTGCGGCGAACGCGCCGCGGGTCGGAAGCGCAAACAATAACTCGGCGAGCAGAGAAACGATCCACCCTTGAGGACCTTGCGCGGAATCCGGATCTCCGGCTGGCACGGATCGTAGCTTCGCTCGCGTGTATCGCCCGCACAACACGGCGATTCGATCGCGCCACGGTCGCTCACGAACCAGTCCGACGTCCATTCCCACACGTTTCCGGCCATATCGTAAAGACCGTACGCGTTCGGCGCAAACCTGCCGCCAGTCATCGTGCCGGGGCCGTGCTTTGCCGTGCTCCTCCACGGGAAGTCGCCCCGCCACGTGTTCGCGGCGGGCCTTCCGTCAGGTTCCATCTCGTCACCCCAAACGAAATCTCTTCCGTCGAGCCCCCCACGCGCGGCGAACTCCCATTCGGCCTCGGTCGGCAAGCGCTTTCCAGCCCAACGCGCATAGGTTTCGGCGTCCTCGTAGGCGACGTGCACGACCGGATGGTCGGGCTTCGAATCGATCGAGCTCCCCGGACCGTACGGATGCTTCCATGACGCGCCCGGAACCCACGACCACCACTGCGAGAAGTCCCCTAAGTCGACCGGCCCTGCCGTCATGTGAAAGACTACCGAGCCCGGAACGAGATTCTCGGGGGGCGCTTCCGGAAAATCGTCGGAGCTGGGAGCACGCTCCGCGACGGTAACGTAACCCGTTTGCCGGACGAACTTGGAATACTCCGCGTTCGTGACCGTATGTGGTGCGATCGAAAAGCCATCGACCCGCACTTCGCGCAGAGGGCCCTCCTCTGGGTAAAACCGGTCGGAACCCATCCTGAAAATCCCAGGTTCGATGCGAACGAGACCATTTCGCGTGTCGCTGCTCATGCTCGGCTATCGTAAACCCAACGGTTCTGCGGCGCAAGAAAAGCGTCAATGGTTAAGCCATCTTAATGGCGTTTTTAACGCCAGGTGAATCGCATTGCGTCTGTGAACCCCTAAGCCCCCCATTCCACTCCGCGCAGAGGGAGTATTTCACATAGGGAGGTCCACGACGAATGCCTGCCAAGAAACCTAACATCCTCATCCTTTGGGGCGACGACATCGGCATCTGGAACATCAGCAAGTTTAGTAACGGCATGATGGGTTACCGGACGCCAAACATCGATCGCGTCGCCAACGAGGGTGGGCTCTTTACCGATTACTATTCGCAGCAGAGTTGCACGGCCGGGCGAGCGTGCTTTATCGCCGGGCAGAACCCGATCCGCACCGGCCTCACGAAAGTCGGTATGCCCGGCGCCACCGTCGGGTTACAAAAGGAAGACCCAACGATCGCCGAGCTGCTGAAGCCGCAGGGCTACGCCACCGGCCAGTTCGGTAAGAACCACCTGGGCGACCGCAATGAGTTTTTGCCGACCGTGCACGGCTTCGATGAGTTCTTCGGCAACCTGTATCATCTCAACGCCGAAGAAGAACCGGAACTTCCCGACTATCCGAAGGATCCGAAGTTCAAAGCGATGTTCGGACCGCGCGGCGTGATGCATTGTCTCGCGACCGACAAAGACGACCCAACCGTGGACCCACGCTGGGGGCGCGTCGGAAAGCAGACGATCGAAGACACCGGGCCGCTCACCAAAAAGCGCATGGAAACCGTCGACGAGGAAATCACCGCCCGCGCTCTCGCGTGGATGGAGACGCAGGCCAAGGCTGACAAGCCGTTCTTCCTCTGGTACAACTCGACGGCAATGCATTTTCGCACTCACGTCGCGGAAAAGAACCTCGGCAAGAGCGGCCAGGATCCCTACAGCGACCGCATGGTCGTGCACGACGAGCAGATCGGGATGATGCTCGACAAACTCGACGAGCTGGGCATCGCGGACAACACGATCGTGATGTACTCAACCGATAACGGCCCGGAGAACGACACCTGGCCGGACGGCGCCAACACGCCGTTCCGCGGACAAAAAGACTCCAACTGGGAGGGCGGCTGGCGCGTGCCCTGCTTCATCCGCTGGCCGGGCTTGATCAAGCCGGGGTCGGTCTACAACGGTATCGTCTCGCACATCGACATGTTCCCGACGTTGTTGGCGGCGGCTGGAAATCCAAACGTCACTCAACAGCTTCTGGACGGCTGCACCGTCGATGGGAAAAAGTTCAACGTCCATCTCGACGGTTACAATATGATTCCGTATTTCGGCGGAGAATCGAAGACGAGCCCGAGAGAAGCCATCGTCTACTTCAGCGACGACGGCGACGTCATTGCCGTGCGGGTCGGAGATTACAAATTCAACCTATCGCTGCAGCGAGCCAACCAAATGAATCAGTGGGCCGAGCCCTTCGTAAAGCTGCGCGTACCTCACATCGTAAATCTGCGCCGAGACCCCTTCGAGCGCGCCGACTTCAACTCCAACACCTATTGGGATTGGTGTGTCGATCACGTCCCGCAGATGTACCTGATGCAGGCCGTAATCGCGGGGCAGATCGCAGACTTCGAAAAGTTCCCACCGAGGCAGAAACCGGCGTCGTTCAACCTGGACTCAGTGATGGAACAGGTAAAAGCACCACACGGATAACGACGTAGTCGGTGGCTTTTACGAGAACCACCCCTATCCGCCGCCGGCGGATGACGTGGATGCATATCGGCGCGCCTGGGGCGAGAACCGCAGGCGCGCCGAATCGCATCTCTTTTGGGCATCCCAACCATACCGCGACGACCGCAGCATCCTCGTCGCCGGCTGCGGGACGACCCAGGCGGTGCATTATGCAGTGCGTTGGCCGAACGCGCGCGTCGTCGGAATCGACGTGAGCGCGGCCGGCATCGCGTTCGCCCAAGAGCTAAAGCGCAAGCACGGTCTGCACAACCTCGAGCTGCATCGGCTTCCCGTCGAGCGTGCGGCCGAACTCGGGCAAGAATTCGACCACGTCATCTGTACCGGCGTGCTGCATCACCTTGCCGATCCCGACGTAGGGCTGCGAGCGTTGCGCGACGTGCTCGCTTCGGGCGGCGCGATGCACCTAATGGTGTACGCGCCCTACGGACGCGCCGGCATTTATATGCTCCAGGAATATTGCCGGCGTCTAAATGTCGGTTGGAGCGACGGCGAGATCGGCGATCTCCTCTCGAGCCTTAAGGCGCTCCCGGCAGAGCATCCGCTTGTGCCGCTCTTGCGCAACTCGCCGGACTTCGCAAAACCCGCGGGCGTTGCCGACGCGCTGCTCCATCCGCGTGATCGGTCGTACTCGGTGCCGCAATTGATCGAGTTCATCGAACGCGCCGGCCTCGTCTTCGAGCGCTGGATTCGTCAAGCGCCGTACTTGCCGGATTGCGGCGCGATCGCAACGACGCCTCATGCGGCCCTGTTGGCGAAGCTACCCGTGCGAGACCAATATGCCGCGATGGAACTCTTTCGCGGTACGATGACTCGTCACGCGTTCATCTGCTACCGAGCGGATCGACCGCAGCCCCATGCATTTACCTTTGAGGGCAACGAATGGTTGAAATACGTCCCGGTGCGTCTGCCCGATACAATTGCCGCGCGCGAGCGCTTGCCTCCGGGCGCCGCCGCCGTGCTAATCA
The DNA here is from genome assembly GCA_049585055.1 of Candidatus Cybelea sp. Taxonomy (GTDB): domain Bacteria; phylum Vulcanimicrobiota; class Vulcanimicrobiia; order Vulcanimicrobiales; family Vulcanimicrobiaceae; genus Cybelea. The sequence continues at coordinate 46,656 of JBAUYZ010000092.1, forward strand.
ATCGCAATCACACGTACACCGATCTTTATATGCCGATCGATGCGCGTGAGGATCGGCTGCTCGCGCGCATCGACGGGAAGCGTTCGATCGAAGAGATCTGCCGTGATCCCGGCGAGCGCAAGGCCGCCGCGGAGTTCTTTGCGCGCCTCTGGGTGTGGGACCAAGCAGTTTTTGACAGGTCGCGGTGCGATTGATTAGGCTCCCGTATCGCCGTAGATGAGTGCCGTTTTCGTCGTCCCGTCCGAAAGATAATCGCTCAGCGGTACCTGCAGCGCCTTGAAAAACTCGTCGGCCGCTCGTTGCCCTTTCTCGCCCTTTTCGTCTCCATCGCGAACGTGGGTCGAGAATCCGAACTCCGCCACGAGGGGCTCGAACCGGTCGGTAACCGGTCTCGCCCAAAGCGCGAGGCTCGCCCGCGCGGTGACGCCGCGTCCAAACGAGAGGTTGCCGAGCGTGGACTCGATCTCGAAGACCTTCGCACCGGCGACGACTGAAAGCGTCTCGTCCATGTTCAGACCGACGGTGGCGAGGTGCGGAAGCGCTGAGGCGAGGCGCGAGAGCGGGAACTCGACGTTGATCTCCGGGTACTCGACGATCACGTTGTTGGAGAAGATGCTCTGCATCGTGCCGGGTGAGTCGCCGCGAATCAGCTCTTCTTTAAATTTCTTGCGCTGCAGCTTCGTAAACGTGGTGTTCGTATCGAAGGCTGCGGCCTTCTCGTACTCCGGCGCTCGGCACTTGAACGTGAGCTCCCAGCTTTCGTCGGGCCATCCTCCTTGCCGGATTTGCCGGATGCGGAAGATCAGCTTGTTCTTGCGCAGATCTTCGTTCTTCGTATCGTAAAACTGCACGATCCGCAGCTGCGAGTCGATCGCGTCCACAGGGTCGTAACGTACGCCCAGCTTCGCGGCGGTCTTCTCGAGCAGCTCGTTGAATGCCAACAGCGCCCGCCGGTTGGGAAACTTCTCAGGTTTGAGAAGAAGCTTGAACTCTCGATGCGTCACCAGCGATGCCGGTTTGGGCTGCTCCGTTACCTTCGACATATTAGTCCTTTCACGACTTGGAATCGAACTCGCCGCGCAGGCCTTCACCCAGCTTCTTGCGTGTTTTCTCGCCGACCGCAAGCTCGGCCGGCTCCCACGGCTCCCATTCCTCCCAGCCCAACGCCTGCGAGGTCAAGCGAAACCCGAATCCTACGAAGAACGCGACCGCAGTCGACGGGATTATCGACATTCCGAAGACCTGATTGCAGAGAAGGTACGCGATGGCGGTCAGGGCCGCCGCGGTGACGAAAAACTCGCCGCGGACGAGCTGCTTCGGTATCACGTTGCAGGCAACGTCGATGATCCACCGGCCGGCGGTCGTCGCAATAATGCCGATGAGCACCGCCGCCCCGTAGCCTAAGTGAGCGGCGAGTGCCGCTTGGGCTCCGACGATGGCATACCACGGTAGCGAGAAGGCGGTCATGAACTGGAAGAGGCCGTCCTTGAAGCGCAGCTCGGTGCCGTAGTCGACCATCAGTGCGACCGCGGCGGCGATCAGGCAGAGAATCAAGTACCATGGGTTGATCAACGGCGAGGGAACTTTATTCACTAAGACATCGCGCACGATGCCGCCGCCGATTCCGCCCGCGTACGCGAGAATAATCACCCCGATCACGGTGAAATGCTTGTAGTGGTCGGGACGGCGCGCCAGCAACGCACCGTTGAAGGCGTTGGTCGTGGCCGCAATGAGCGAGATATAATCGATGACGTTAAGCTTGTCGAAACCGAAGTCGGATAAGATCAGCGGCGTCATTCGCTCTCAGCCCGTGCGGTACGCGCGAAATAGATGCCGAAGATTGTCGTGATGAGGAACTGAATTAGAAAGTACGTCAGCACGGTCGCCGCCACGAGCTTGTCGCTAAAACTCGCCGTGGCAATCAATGCGCAGAGACCAATGTTCCGCAGCGTCGTCCCGATTGCCAACACGCGCCGGTCCTCCCTAGCAGGTGCGCCCAAGAGCCAGCCGGTGCCCATCGAAAGCAGCACCAAACAGAGCATCGCCCACATGCCGTTCGAACCGTAAACCGAGGCCACGCTGTGCACCAATTGCGGCGCGAGCAGCGCGATGAGTGCCAGCGCCGACGCGAAGAATACGATCTGCAGCGGCCGGCTCAATCGCGGCGCCGTGCCGGGCGCGAGTGCGCCGACGACGATTCCCGCCAGCAGCGGCAGCAATTGGAAGAGCACCAGCGTAAGCACGAACCTGGCCAACGGCAAATCCGCTTTTGCGGTCGTCGGCATCACCAGCGCCGCCGTCACTGGTACCGTCACGATCGATAGCAGCGGAAGCATGAACGCGAGCGCGACCGCCAAGCCGAGGCTGCCACCGCGTTTTCGAACCGAGGCAAGAACGAACGGAACGCCGGGCGCAATCGCCATCAACAAGAACCCGACCGCTACCGCCGCCGGGAGCCGGAAGAGCTTCGCGAGGAGTACGCCGAGTAGCGGAACGATGATGAAGTTCGCCAGCAGCGCGCGCCCGAGCAAGCCGACGTTGCGAAGCACGGTCTTTAAATGATCGCGATCGACTTGGAGCCCGGCGCCGAAGGTCAGCGAGACGAGCATGATCGCCGCTAGAAGCCGCTCCCAGTTCATCTGCAAGCGCGCTCCGCGCTCGGGTCGGTCATACTCCGGCTCCTTCTTGATACAGCAAAGCCTCGAAAGGCTTATCCGGGTTTAATAGTGTAGCATTCGGCAGGCAGGTCGTCTACAAGCCCCGGTCTCCGGTTAAGGACGGTTCGTGATCGCCGTATCCAACGCGTAGATGCTCGAAACAAAAGCGGTCGACCGCGTGGTCGACGTCCTCTCGGTCATCTTAATCTCGGTGGCCGCCGTCCTCACCGCGGTATGCGGTTATCAGTCGGGACGATGGGGCGGCGCTCAGATGCGGCTCTATAATGTTGCCAATGCGAGCCGGATCGAGTCCGCCGAAGCGGCGGACCAGGCCCTCGGGATCAACGCCATCAACGTCAACCTGTTCTTGAACTACGTCGACGCGGTCAGCACGGGCAATACCGCTCGCGCGCAGTTCATCTTCGACCGCTTCGGCCCCGAAATGCGATCGGCCATGGTCGCGTGGCTTGCGACCAAGCCGCTCAAAAACCGCAACGCGCCGGCGTCGCCCTTTGTGATGCCGCAATACGCGCTGCCGGCGAAAGCGGAGGCGCGCAAATACGAAGTCACGGCCGCATCCGATTTCTCCGCCGCACTGACGGCGAACCGCCACGCCGACGACTTCTTACTACTGACGGTGGTTTTCGCGGCCGTCTCGTTCCTCGCCGGGATGAGCACAAAAATGGTCTATCCGCGTCATGCGATCGTCGTCAGCATCGGCGTCGTCGCGCTGATCTACGGCACCGTGCGCCTCGTCGGGCTTCCCTTCGCCTAGCGCACATGAGCGCACAGGTACCCGGCGCTATCGACGAGTCGACGTTACGCGATCCGCTCGAAAGGCCCGTCTTCATCGCGTCGGTACTCGTCAACTTCCTGTTGATGGGGCTCGCGATCGCGCTCATTTTCTACCAGCCAACGTGGCTAAGGACCCACCCCGTTCTCGGAAAGGATATCTCGTTTCTGCGGGTCCTCGCCATCACCGCACTCGTCAGCATTCCGCTCCTGGTGCTCAACCGCAACCGCCGTGAGGCATCGATTCGCGGAAACTCCGTCCGCGTCTCCGACTCGCAGTTTCCCGAAGTCTACGCCGTCCTGTTCGACCACTGCCGCCGGCTGCGGATGGCCCTCCCGAGCTCTTTATCTCGAGCAGCTCGATCCAACCCTACTCGCAAGCGTTCTCGTCGTGGCGCGAGAATTACATCGTGCTCCACCAGAACGTCTTCGACGTCGACGACAGCAAGACGATGGACGTCGTCTCCTTCCTGATCGCGCACGAGCTTGGCGCGATCCGTCTCAACCAAACGGCGGTGTGGAACGAGATGCTGCTCACGTATCTCTCCTCGATCAAATGGCTTCGCAATCCGCTCGAGCGCGTTCGTACGTTCTCTCGCGACCGCTACGGCGCGACGCTCGCGCCGACCGGCTTTCGCGGGCTGCTGATCAACGCAATCGGCCGCCGGCTCATGGACCGCGTCGATCTCGACGATTTTTTCGCCCAGATGCGCAGCTACGGCGGTTTCTGGTCCGGATTGAATATCTTCTTCGAGGCGAAGCCGCAGGTCTTTTCGCGCCTGCGCCGGCTCCGCCGAGCCGGGTACCGCTACCAACCGCGCACCTAGCGCGAGTCGGGCCGGGACTCCAGACGTAAGCGTAAATCACGCAGCAACTCTGCGGGGACGGCGCTCGGCGCGTCCATCATCACGTCGCGCGCGACTTGGTTCTTCGGAAACGCCGTCACCTCGCGCAAATTCTCCTCGCCGCAGGCGATCATCACGATGCGATCGATGCCCAGCGCCATGCCGCCGTGCGGCGGCGCGCCGTACTCCAGCGCGCGCACGAAGAACCCGAATCGATCCTCGACTTGCTCGGGCGTGAGACCGAGCATCTCGAAGATCTTGCGCTGCTCCTGCGCTTTGTGAATGCGGATCGAGCCCGATCCGAGCTCGTAGCCGTTGAGCACCATGTCGTAGTGTTGGGCGCGCATCTTCATCGGCGCTCGATCGATGAGTTCCCAGTCGCCCGGCACGGGCGCCGTGAAAGGATGGTGTGCGGGAACCGGTTGCCCCGACTCTTCGTCGAGCTCCAGGTATGGAAAGCCCGTCACCCAGGCGAACGCGTACGCGTCCGGATCGCGCAGCCCGCAGCGCGATCCGACTTCGTTGCGCATCTTTCCGGCGGCGCCGTACGCGACGTCGCGCGCATCGGCAAAGAGCAAGAGCGCGTCGCCGGTCTGCGCGCCGAGCGCGTCGCGCACGCGTTCGATCTGGGCGTCGGTCAAAAAGCGCGCAGCAGAGGACTTTACGCCGTCGGGGCCGAGCGCAATCCAGACCATTCCCTTCGCGCCGCACTCTTTCGCAGTCTCGGTCAGCGCGTCGAACTCGCGGCGCGACAGCGCGGACCCACCGGGGTAGCGCAGCGCGACGACCGCGCCGCCCGCTTCGATTGCGGAACGAAAGACGGCGAACTCCGTTCCGACAAAGGTTTCCGAGACATCGGCGAGCTCGAGACCAAATCGGAGATCCGGCTTGTCGAGACCGTACTTCGCAAGCGCCTCCTGATGCGTCAGCCGCGGAAAGGGCGGCAGCTCGACGTCCAGGACCGTTCGCCAGACGTAGCGCATGCACGATTCCATCACGTCGAGCACCTCTTCTTGCGTGCAGAACGAGAGCTCGACGTCGAGCTGCACGAACTCCACGAGGCGATCGGCACGGGGATCCTCGTCGCGCATGCACCGCGCGATCTGCATGTACTTTCCAAAGCCCGCGATCATCAGGATCTGCTTGAGGAGCTGCGGAGATTGCGGCAGGGCGTAAAAGGTGCCGGGATAGAGGCGGCTGGGAACGAGGTAGTCGCGCGCACCTTCGGGCGTCGACTTGATCATCATCGGCGTTTCCATTTCGAGGAAATCGCGCGAATCGAAGAAATCGCGCATTGCCTTGATGATGCGATGGCGCACGCGAAGGTTGCGCTGCATGCGAGGCCGCCGCAGGTCGAGGTAACGGTACTCGAGCCGAAGGTTCTCGTCGACGTCTTCATCGGAGTTGACGTGGAAAGGCGGGACTTGCGAACGGTTCAGCACCTCGAGCATTCCGATGGCCACTTCGATCTCACCGGTAGCCAACCGTGGATTCTCGGTTCCGGAGGGGCGCAGGCGGACCGTACCGCGTACCCGCAAGACGTCCTCGTGCCGAAGATGCTCCGCTTGCGCGAAGCTCGGATGCTGCGGATCGAAGACGATCTGCGTGATCCCCTCGTGGTCTCGCAGGTCGACGAAGATCAAGCCGCCATGATCGCGGCGGCGGTTCACCCATCCATTCAGCTCGGCCGTCGAGCCCTCGTCGGCAGCACGGAGACCGCCGCACGAAACCCTACCCGGCATCGCGACCCTCTTTGACCCCGGAGACGTAGTAATACTGCAGTAAGAGCTCGCGCGCCAGCCGGGATCGCTCGGCGCGCCGGTCGATATACCCCAGCAGGTGCGGTAAGCGCAAGAGTATTGAATGCGCGCTCAAGGAGAGTGGCGTCATTCCCAACTTGAGCATGACCTCAAAATTGGGATGCTTGCGGTAGAAGCGCGCGCTCGATCGCCCCGCGAGGCGCATCTTCTCTTTTTGATCCTCATAGCCGACGTCTTGACAATGATAGTTCACGGCTTGGGGCTCGTAGAGAATTTCGATACCCTCGCGCTGCAAACGATAGCCCAGCTCCAAGTCTTCGTGACCGTACCCCGTAAAACTCTCGTCGAAGCAGCCGGCGCGAAGCAGATCCTCGCGCCGCACCGATGCATTGCCGGTGAGAAAGTAAAGCCACGAGAGCTTTTTTCGGGAAGGCGGATGGAGATGCCCGCGTGATTCGGGATGATCGCGCTTGAATGCGTAGTCGGCCAGGTCCTTGACTTGAACTTCGAGCCCGACGACCGCGATGCGCGTTCGCTGCCGATGATGCCGCAGGTGGGTGGAGAGCAAGTTCGGCGACGCCAGGATGTCCGCATCGTTGAAGAGCACGACGGTTCCTCGCGCGGCCGCGATTCCGGCGTTGCGCGCCGCGGCGCGACCGCCGTACGCACCTGGGAGATGGCGCACGTTGGGATAGCGCGAGCGCAGTTCGGTCAAGTGTTCGGCCGTTCCGTCGGTCGAGTTGGAGTCGCAAACGATCAACTCGTAAAGCGCCGGCGGGAGATCTTGGTCCAGCAACGTCGGTAGCACCGCAGCGAGCGTTGCGAGCCGATCGTACGTCGGGATGACGACGGAGAGTTCCGGCTGCTCAAGCATCGATCAAACGGGCGACGCCCCCGACGATTTCGTCGACGAAATGCGCGATCGAGCCGGCATCCTCGCGCGCGGGCTTGCGAACCAGAACGTGCGGTACGCCGTATGGCGACCATTCTTGCGAATTCAAGCGGAAGTAGCGGTGTTCGAAGGCCACGACCGTCGGCCTTCCCACAGCGCTTGCGACGTGCGTCGCACCGGTATCGACCGTGACGACGACTCGTCCCCGTTCGAGCACCGCTGCCCACTCATGAAAGGGTAAGCCGCGCAGAAAGGCGGCGACCGCGAAACTCGCCTCGAACGGCGCCGCGAACTCCTCGCAATCGCGCGCGCAGGTGATGACGACCGGCGCGAGCGCGGCGAGCCGCTCGACGATTGCGAGCGTCCCTGCGAGCGTGCTTCCACGCGAGAACCAGCGGCGACCGAGATGGAGCACGATCGGATCGTCGGGAAGCGCTCGCGCACCGACGCGGTCCTCGTCGGTGACGTCCAACCGCAGCGCCGAGACGCGCCGGTTCGCGCCGGCGAGCGCGACCAGATCGAGAAGCTGTACGACTTCGTGCCGGACGACGCGGCGCGGCTCGCGATCGCAGAGTTCGGGGTCGGCCTCCGAGATCATGACGCGATTAACGTACAGCGGCGCGGTGAGGCGCGCAAACCAACGCCGTTCGTACGTGTACCCGACGCGAAGCGGCGCACGCGTCGCTCCGACGAGCTGCAAATCGACGGCCCGCGGCGCGAGCGCGATCGCGACGTCGTATCCCGTGAGTCGCTTACCGAACTCCCGCGCGCGAACGCCTTTGGGCAGCACGATCAACTCGTCGACGTCGCCGTTGCGTTCCATCACGACGCCGTTGTACTCGCTCGTAACGATGCCCAGATGGGCTTCGGGAAAAGAGGCGCGCACCGTCGCAATTGCCGGCGTCGAGAGTACCAAATCCCCGATTCGATCGGTGCGCGAGAGCAGAATTCTCAAGCCCGCTCCGTTAACGCGCGCTCCAGCTCGCCGAAATACGCCTCGTTTGCGAGCGCGCGCGCGGCGCGCCACGTTCCGCCGCGCAGTTGGTCGTCCGGCGCGACTCCTTGAAGGCGCCGGCGAAGGCGCTCGTCGTAGCGCAGCGCTCGCAGGAGGCCGTGGTAGCGGCGCTGCAGCGGATTGATTCCCGTCGCGAGGTAGGCGCGCCAGTTCGGGTGCCGGCGAACGAGCCTCGCCGCCGTCCGCGCTTGTGCGCGCGCCTGCGCGACCATCTTCTCGATCCCGGCCGCGCGAGGACGCGGTTTGACATGATAGACCAGCGCGCCAGGATGAAAGATCGCGCGCACGCCCTCGGCTCGCAAGCGCAGCCCGACGTCGATGTCCTCCCATCCGTACTCCGAGAACGACTCGTCGAAGGCGCCGATCGACCGGATCGTCGCAAGCGGCACCGAGACGTTCGTCGTCCAGAAGTAGTTCCCGCTGTAGTTCTTGATGCTCCAGATCGGCGGCGGCAACTCGTCGTAATCCTCGATTTCGATCGCGCCCCCACGAACGATCGCGCCGGGGCGCCGTGCGGCCGCGCGCAGGTGCTCCTCGACGAAGTTTGGGAGTGGCAGCACGTCGTCGTCGATGAAGATGATTCGCTCGCCCGAGGCACGCGCGATACCGGCGTTGCGCGCTCGCGCGAGGCCGCCGTTGGGCTGAGTGACGACGATGAAGGAACACGTCGCGCGCTTTCGCGCGGTTTCGACGACGCTGGGAGTCTCGTCGTTCGAGCCGTCATCGACGAGCACGATCTCGTACACGTCATCGCCTGCGGTTTGGTCGAAACACGCCTCGAGCACGCGCGCGAGCAACGCGGCGCGGTTGTAGGTGCAGAACTGAATCGTTGCCCGAATCACGCGACGAGCGATGCCACGACCGGCAGAATTCTCGAAACGTCGAGGTTCGCGATGCACGCGTAATCGCGGCAGCGCTCCTTCGTATCGCCTTGGTGACACGGAAACGAGGCTCTAACCACCGCGGTCCGCGCGCCGAGCGGCGCCCAGCGATCCGGGAAGTCGGATTGGAACGGAAAGATTCCGACGGTTGGGCAGCCGACCGCAGCCGCCACGTGCATCGAGCCGGTCGTGATGCCGATGAAGGCATACGCCCTTCGAGCGAGCGCGGCGAAGGCACCGACACTCGTGCGTCCGGCAATCGAAACGATACCTTCGTCGCCGCAGATCCGCGCAATCCCGTCGGCCATCGGCGCGTCCGCCGGAGATCCCGTGACGAGAACGCGCGCGCCGTACTCCGCCTGCAGCGCGCGCGCGAGCGCAGCCCATCCGTCGAGCGGCCAGATCCCGCGGCGCGAGGCGACCGCATTGCACGGATTGAGAATGAGGAAACGCCCCGAAGCGAGATCGAGCTCCTCCGCCTCGCATTCGTCGGCGGGCGTCGGCACGAAGCAGTACCTTCGGTCCGCCGTATCGCACCCGATCGCTCGGGCGTAATCGAGGAGAATCTCAGACCAGTGCGAGGTCACGTCGCCGTCCTCGCTGCGCACGACGACGCGGTCCGTAAAGCGAAATGAGTAGATGCGCCGCGCTTGCCCCACGCGCACGCCGATGCGCGCCAGCGCGGGAACGCGCGCGGTGCGCGGCGTCGCCCAGGTGATGACGCAAGCGGCATAATTGCGCTGCGCAAGCCGCTCGGCGAGCTCGCGCTCCTCGCCCTCGTCGACGAGCACGCCGTCGACGTCGGGGACGCGCTCGAGCACCGAACGGTGAGCGGAAAGCGTCAGCGCGTCGACCCGCTCGAATCGCGCATGGAGCGCACGCGCGACAAGCGTAGCAACGAGCGAATCGCCGATGCCGCCGCCAGCGCAATAGAGCAGGGCGCGATTACCGGCCATTGCCCGCATCGAGCGATCGAACGAGTTCGCGCGCGTAGAGAGCGTCGAGAAACTGCGCTTTGGCCAGGGCGCGCATCCAATTCGGAAGGTGTGGACTCGTCGCGAGACCGGCATAGAACGGAAGCAGGCGATCGGGCAGGAGGTGACGCGCGCGCAGTAAGTTTAGCGAATACGCTCCGGTGGCGAGCCGTGCGCGCGTCGACGGATGTTTGGCAAGAAACCGGCGCGCCATCCGCGCCTTCTCGATCGCCTTGCGGCTCTCGACGGCAAGCGTATTCTCTTGCGGTGGTTTGATGTGCCAGAGGTACGCGTCCCAGGCAAACTTCCACTGCATCCCCGCAGAGCGCAGACGGACGCCCAGCTCCGTATCTTCCCAGCCGTAGAGATCGAAGCTCTCGTCGAAACCTCCGGCCGCGACGAAGGCGGCTTTCGCGATCGAGGCATTGCAGGTGCAGAGAAAGGCGCGCGAATAGTTCGCGGCTCTCGGTTTCGGCCGGGCCTCATACGAAGGAACGTTCAGAATCGGCCCGTTGACGACGCGTAGGTCGCCGTCGCCGTGCGCCGCGGCATGCGCGGCGATCCAGCTCGATGGAAGCTGCACGTCGTCGTCGCAGAAGAGCAGGTATCGCCCGCACGCTATCTCGACGCCGCGGTTTCGCGCCTTCCCGCGATTCGGCTCCGGCGCGTAGAGATAGCGCACCGGTCCGGATCCAGGCGCGTACGCGCGTGCGACTGCCGCGGTCGCATCGCTCGATCCGTTATCCACGACGACGACTTCGAACGAGGGCGCGCCGTTCTGTTCCGTCAGCGCTTCGAGTGCGCGCTGCAGAAAGTACGCCCGATCCTTCGTCGCAATTACGACCGAGAGTTCCACGCGGGACCTACGCCGCGAGTTCGAGCAGCGACGACGCCATGCGATCCGAAGCGCCGACGTGATCGCGATAGAGCCGGGCGAGGCCTTCGCCGGCCCAGCGGAGCCACTCGCGATCCTCGTATGCGTCGAGCGCGACGCGTGCAATGCGGCCCGGCGTTACGGTCCCGTGCACCTCGCGAATAAGCGGTGCGCCCGCATCCATGTTCGGCTGCGTATGGTGCGGAAAACGGCGCGAAACTCCGACCGCAACGGCACGTTTGAGCGGGATTCCCACGAACGGAATCCGGTTGAGATAGGTCAGCGGTCCGTTGATGGTAACCACCTCCGGCGCGTTGAGCGGCGTCATCGCGATCGTCGGCTTGCCGAGCACCGCGAGCTCGATCGTCTTCGTGCCGGGGATCGTCAGCACGAGGCGCGCGCGACGCGCCGCAGCGAGGCCGTTGGTCAGTACCGGAATCCGAACGTCGCCCGCCGGCGTCGTTAGGTAATCGCGCCCGTTCTCGCCGACGAGGCGGCCGGTGCGACCGAACATGCGTGGATGCCCGCCGCTTTCGATCGCACGGGCAACCTGATCGCGCGGCGTAAAGGGTGAGAGCGCGAACGCCACCGGCAGCTCCGGACGCTCGCGAAGCATTCGCAGCGCGACCGCAAAGTAGAACGGGATTAAGTTCTCGATCTCGTACGAACGCGAACCCGGCATCACGACGATACCGTCGGCCGGGCAGTCCGAGCGGGCGGGCAGACTCGCTTCAAAGAGTGCGCCGTCGATCGCGAGGTTCCCGACCCGCTCGATGCGCTGCAGCGGCGTTCCCCAGCCCGCGAGCTCTTCGGCATTACGCCGATCGACCGCAAAGGCCCGATCGAAGAGCCCACGATAGCGGCGACGCGAGAATTTATACGTCGCCGCCCGGCCCTTCAATCGAGCGTGAAGGCGAGCGGCATGGAGAAGGTCGCCGCCGATATACTGCACCAGGTCGACCTCCGGAAGATTGCCGTCGAGCTTCCCGCCCAGAGCAAACTTTACGTAGCGCTTCGGCTCGAAGACTTCCGCCTGCGGGAAGGCGTCGCGCACCATCTGCGACTCGAAGCCGGTCGCGTAATCGTCGGGCACCAAAAAGACGAGCGCGACGAGATCCGGGCGGCGCAGGTAGAGTGCCCGCAGCAACGGACGCAACCACCCGGCGACTTCACCCGGACCGTTAGCGGTGAAGGCTATACGCATCGAGGATGCGCGCGATGAGATCGGTCGTGCTCGCCCGCGCGACGTGCGGTGCGAGCGCGATTCGTCCGCCATGCTGGAGCACGACCGTGCGCTCGGGCAACTCGTCTTCTCGGTACTGGTCGCTCTTGACGTGCACGTCGGGGCGAATCCGATCGAGTAAGAGCTCGGGCGTGCGTTGCGCAAACCCAACCACGACGTCGACGCTGCGCAGCGCGAGCAGGACCGCGGCGCGCTGCGCGAAGGGAACGATCGGACGCGAGACGCCCTTGATCCGGCGCACCGAATCGTCCTCGTTCAACCCGACGATGAGCGCGTCGCCTTGGGCGCGCGCCCACGCGAGATACTCGACGTGTCCGGCGTGGATCAGATCGAAGCAGCCGTTGGTGAATACGACGCTGCGCTTGCGCGCGCGCCGCTGCTCGCGCCACGCCACCGCTTCGTCGACACTCATCAGTGCTCCGAACAACGCGTCCGTCATGGCGCCGGATCGAGCAGCGCGAGGATCTCCTCCGGCGTTGCGGTCGCGGTGCCCAGCTTCGCGACGACCGCGCCGGCGGCAAAGTTGGCGAGCTGCATCGCCTGTTCGATCGGCGCGCCGGCAGCCAGCGCCAATCCCAGCACCGCGATGACGGTATCGCCCGCACCGCTGACGTCGTAGACCGTGCGCGCCACCGATGGAATCTGCAGGCGCTCGCCGTCGCGACCGAATAGCGCCATGCCGTGTTCGCCGCGGGTGACGACTGCATACCGGCAGTCGAGCAGCTCGAGCAGACGCATCCCCGCGCGTTCCAAACTGGGGCCGTCGACGATCGGAACGCCCGTGATCTCCGCGGCCTCCGCGGCATTGGGCGCGACGCAGGTCACACCGGCGAATAGCGCGATGTTCTGCGGCTTGGGATCGGCAAGTACCAACGGGCAGAGGGCGGCGGCCTCGACGATTTCGCGGCTGAGGAGTCCCTTCGAATAGTCGCTGAGAATCACGGCATCGCAGTGCGGCGCGCGCGCGCGCACGAACTCCGTCAGCCGGCGGCGATCGCCGGATTGCAGCGGCGCCGTCGATTCCCAATCGGCCCGTACGACCTGTTGGCTATGTGCGACGACGCGCGTCTTGCGCGTCGTCGGGCGATCGGAGCTGCTGAAGACTCCGGCGTCGTCAACCTGCTCGCTGCGCAGCAACTCCCGCACGTGATCGGCGAACGCGTCGTTGCCGACCGTCCCCGCAAAGACGACATCCGCGCGGAGCGCGCGCAGATTGTTCGCGACGTTCCCCGCGCCGCCGAGCGTAAACGAGTGATCGGCGACGGCGACGACTGGAACGGGCGCCTCGGGTGAGATGCGCGTGACGGTACCCCATATCCACTCGTCGATCATCAGATCGCCGGCGACGAGGATTCGCCGTCCGCCCGCCCGCTCGAAGAGCGTACGCGCGTCCGGGACCATCAGCGCCGCCATCAAACGAGAACCTCGGGCAGGCCGCCCTCGAAGATGAGTACCTGCTCGACGAGGTCGCAAACGATGTGCGCCATCACCTGGTGAACCTCTTGAACGATCGCGGCGTAACCATCAGGACCAATCAGCGAATAATCGGCGATTTCGGCAACCTTGCCGCCGCCGTTTCCGGTGAACGCGACCGTGACCGCGCCGCGCCGCTTCGCCGCTTCGAGCGCGAGCACGACGTTGCGCGAGCCCCCGCTCGTCGTCATCCCGATCACGACGTCGCCCCGGCCTGCGAAGGCCTCGACTTGCCGCGAGAAGACGTGCTCGTATCCGTAGTCGTTGCCGATGCAGGTGAGCGTCGACGAGTTGACCGAGAGCGCCTCGCTATGCAGCCCCGGGCGCTCGCGTAAGAAGCGTCCGGAGAGCTCGGCGGCCATGTGCTGCGCCTCGGCGGCGCTTCCACCGTTGCCGCACCACAGGACTTTTTTTCCGTCGCGCAGCGCGCCGACGATCGCGTTGGCGATCGACTCGACTTGGGTGCGGTAATGCGGCGCATCGAGCAGCCCTCGCCGTTGCGCGAGCAGCTCGTCGAAGTTGCGCCGCCCGTACTCTTTCACGGCTCGATCCAAAAGAGCTCTTGACCCTGCGAGACGAGCTCGCCGTTGTCGGGAACGATCCGCACGATTTTTCCGGCATCGTCGCTCTGTATCTCGTTGAAGAGCTTCATCGCCTCGAGCACGCAGAGCACGTCGCCGGGTTCGACGCGATCGCCGACTTCGACGCACGCGGGCGCGTCGGGCGACGGCGAACGATAGAAGACGCCGGTCAGCGGCGCGAGGACCTTCGTAACGTTTGCATCGGCGGGCGGCTCGTCGGCGACCGGTGGGGCCTCGAGGGGCGACGGTGGAGGAAGGCCTGCGGACGGCGACTCGGAGCGGCGCCGCGAAAGCTCGTAGGTCGCGTCGCCGAGCTTGACCTTGATCGTCTCGAGATCGTGCTCGTGCATGATCCCGAGCAACTCGCGCAGCGTCTGCGTCTCCGCCGCATAGCGCTCGCCCAGCAAACCGCCTTCATCCATCAGAGACCCGCTTCTACGAGAAGCTCGGCAACGACTCTTGGCTCGCTTAGCGCAATCCGCCGGTCGCTTCGGTCTTCGAGATCGCGCAGCACCAGCTCGCCCGCGGCGAGCTCCTCGCTGCCGACGATGAGCGCGTAGCGCGCGCGGTTGCGATCGGCGATCTTTAAGTGCGCGAGCAGCTTACGCTCCTGGTAATCGGCAAACGTCGGCACGTCGAGACGCCGGCGCAGCTCTGCAACGATCGGCGCCAGTGCGGTTCGGGCCTGCGCTCCGAGCGCGACCGCCTGTACTCCGCGGCGCTCCGGCTCTCGATGCTCGCCGCGCGCCTCGAGCATCATGAGAAATCGCTCCAAGCCCAGCGCAAAGCCGACGGCCGGTGTATCGGGTCCGCCGAGCGAGCGCACGAGGCCGTCGTACCGGCCGCCGCCGCAGACGCTGCTCTGCGCGCCGAGCAGGCTCGACGTGATTTCGAAGACGGTTCGGCCGTAATAGTCGAGACCGCGCACGATTCTGGGATTGATGGTGAACGGAATCCTCGCCAACTCGAGGTACGAGAGCAGCGTATCGAAGTGTTCGCGGCAAGCCTCGCAGAGAAAACGCTCGAGCGGCGGCGCGCGCTCGATGTACGGAATATCCGCGGGATCCTTGCTGTCGAGCAACCGTAGCGGATTGCGTAGCGCGCGCTCGCGAGCTTCGGGACTCATCTCCCCCAGGTGCGGCGCGAAATGTTCGAGCAACGCTTGCCGATATCGCGGACGGCAGCGCTCGTCGCCGATCGAGTTAACGTTGAGCGTCGCGTCGTCGAGGCCGTGACTGGCAACCAGCTCCCAGGCCAGCGAGATAACCTCCAAGTCGGCTTCGGGCCCGGCGAATCCGAAGCATTCGACCCCGAACTGGTGCGATTGCCGATAGCGCCCTTTCTGCGGCCGCTCGTATCGAAAAATCGGGCCGATGTAATAAAGACGGAGCGGCCCCGCTGCAAAGAGGTGATGCTCGAGCGCTGCGCGGACGACCGGCGCGGTCCACTCGGGACGCAACGTGAGCGATCGGCCGCCGCGGTCGTCAAACGTGTACATCTCCTTTTCGACGATATCGGTCTGCTCGCCGACGCCGCGAACGAAGAGATCGGTCGACTCGAAGAGCGGCGTGCGGATCTCGCCATAGCCGAAACGAGCTGCGAGAGAACGGATGCGCGCCTCCAGTGCGTTCCACCGCCTCGATTGCGGCGGGAACGAGTCGACGGTACCACGCGGAGCGCTCAGCTTCTCAGACATGATTTGCGGTCCCCTTCGCTGCGAGCTCGCGCTAGCCATTGCCCGCGCATGCGTGATTGGGGAGCGTGCGCCATACGCTCTACGGTGCAGCGGCGCTCGCGCTCGCAACGCTCTGCGCTCCCGATGCCCTGCGCAGCGCGCTCGCAGCCGCAGCGAGCGCGCTCTTCGAGGCGACGCCGTTTCTCTTTGCCGGCGCACTCCTCTCGCATCTGCTGCGACGCCGCTGCGCACTGCTCGAACATCTGGGCTGCGGTTGCGGTAGCGGCCCGTCGGCGCGTTCGCTTCCCGCCGCCGCGGCAACGTGGATCGCGTTCGGTCCGCTCGTCGCGGTCGAGCGTTATCTCGCAGCGCTGCTCGTCGCACAAATCCTGCATCGCGCATTGCCGCGCGAGCAGGAACGTCAAAGCGTCGCCCATCCGCTGCGCGAACTCGCCGCCGTACTTCCAGCCGCGCTGCTCGCCGGCGTTGCAATGCAGTTCGCTTCTACGTTCGATTCGACGTCTCTGCCGCAGGCAGCCGGCGCGCTCCTCGGC
>JBAUYZ010000093.1:0-2840 GCA_049585055.1 Candidatus Cybelea sp.
GCTTCGGAGACGGGCGAGCCGACGGCGCGCTCGTCGGGACTGGGGAAGGGGCCGCCGTCGGCGGCGTCTTCAATGCGACGGCGACCGGCGCGACCGTCGGAACGGTTACCGGCGCGGCCGGAATCTCGGTGCTCGGCTGCGTTTCGAAGATGTTCTGGGTTGGTTGCGGATTCGGTTGCGGCGTCTGCTGCGGGATGGGACGCGGGTTCGGCGGTGCGGTCGGCGCGATCTTGGCAAGCTCGTGGCGATTGACGGGCATGCGTTGCGCTTGCGGTTGCGCCAAGGGAGCGTGACGAAGCGGAGCAACGACGTTAACGTGCGGTACGGGCGCCACGGCACGGACCGCTGACGGTTGATTTGCAACGACGACCGGAGACGTGCGCTCGATCGTGACGACTTCGCCGCCTTGGACGCTCTCCGTCGCGCCTTCTTGCGACGAGCTGGTGAGCACGGAGAAGAGCAGCGCAGCGAACAACGCATGAAGGAAGAGCGAGGCGAGGAAGCTCGCCGTAAGCCGTTCCCGGTAACGGCGGTCTCGCGGATCGCGCTCGAAATTCACGAGAACCCTTAAGTGCGCTTAACCGAGCGCAGGAGCCTGCCGTCTGCGACGGCCAAGCCAGCTTGAGTAATGGAACCAATCCTGCAAAAGCGCACGAAGATCGTCGCAACCGTCGGGCCGGCCACGAGCGATCCCGCAATCCTGCGCTCGCTCTTCATTTCGGGCGCCAACGTGTTGCGGCTGAACTTCTCGCACGGCACGCTCGACGAGCACGCCGCAGTTATCGAATCGGCGCGCGCGATATCGGCCGAACTCGGGATACACACCGCGCTCTTACAAGACTTGCCGGGACCAAAGGTCCGCACCGGTCCCCTCGCAGACGGCGTCGCATCGGTGCGGCTCGAGCGTGGCGAGCGCTTCGTCATCACCTCCGAGAACGTTGCAGGAACCGCGCAACGGGTCGGCACCACCTACCGCGATCTGCCGGCGGACGTCGCGATCGGCAAACGGCTTTATCTTCAAGATGGAGCGATCGCGCTGCTCGTCGTCGGAAAGAGCGCGACGGAGATCGAGACGACCGTCGAGTTCGGCGGCGATTTGCGTGGGGCCGTCGGCATCAACTATCCGGACGGATCGTTGAACATCGCCTCGGTCACTCCGAAGGATTTCGAGTACCTCGAATTCGGGCTGGAGCACGGCGTCGATTACATCGCCCTCTCGTTCGTGCGTTCGGCCGAAGACGTCGAGCGCGCGAAAGCCTTCATCGCGGAGCGGAACAAACGCGTGCCGGTCATCGCAAAGATCGAAAAGCACGAGGCACTCGCCGATCTGGATTCGATTATCGCCGCCGCCGACGGAATCATGGTCGCGCGGGGCGATCTCGGGATCGAGGTCCCGATCGAGACCGTCCCGATCATACAAAAGGAGATCATCGCGAAGAGCAATCGCGCGAGCAAACCGGTCGTCACCGCGACGCAGATGCTCGAGTCGATGATCGTGTCGCCGCGTCCGACGCGCGCCGAGGCGACCGACGTCGCGAACGCCATCCTCGACGGCACCGATGCCGTGATGCTTTCGGCCGAGACGGCGATCGGCGCCTATCCGACCGAAGCCGTTCGGACGATGGCCGAAATCGCGCGCCAGATCGAGCAGCATTATCCCCACGCTTCGTTGCGCGACCGGCGGCTGGAGAACATCGAGCCGACGGTCGCTTCGTCGATCGCCGAAGCCGCGACGCGCGCGAGCGCCGAGCTGAAGATACCATTTATCGTCACCGGTACGACGACCGGAAACACGGCCCATCATATCGCGGCATTTCGTCCGCGGGCGCGGATCGTGGCGCTAACCCCCGAGCCGCGGGTCGCACGCCGGTTGGCCCTGCTCTGGGGAACCGAAGCCCTGCTCATCGACACCTACGCGTCGATCGACGTCTTGCTCTACATGACCGAACGCCATATGGTGCGCGAAGGGCTGGTGAGCTCCGGCGATTTGATCGCCTTTACGACCGGCATGCCGGTCGGATCGGGCGGTACGAACGTCCTCAAGATCCACCCGATCCCTTAGCGGCACTCGCGAGCAGCACGCGCGCGTGACGAAGCGCCGCGTCGTGCGATTCGCCCGAGAGCATGCGCGCGATCTCCGCCTCGCGATCCTTGCGGCCGTAGATCGGCCGCACGATGATGCTCGTCTCCTTCTTCCCTTCGATCTTGTCGAGCACGTAGTGGCGCTCGCCCCACGTCGCAAGCTGCGCGAGGTGGGTGACGCAGACGACCTGTCCGCGCCGCGCCAACTCGCCGATGCGGGCACCAACCGCCGTCGCGGTCGCACCGCCGATTCCGGCGTCGATCTCGTCAAAGACGAGGGCACTGCGCGCGTCCCGCACGCCGGCGAGCGCAACGACAAGCGCGAGCAGCACGCGCGAGAGCTCGCCTCCGGATGCGACGCGCGCGAGCGGGCGCGCCGATTCGCCTGCGTTCGCGCCAAAGAGGAACTCGACGCGCTCTGCGCCGTGCGCGCCAATGCGCTCGAGTCGTTCGATCGCGACCTGGAAGCCTCCGGAGCCGAGCGCGATCTCGGCAAACTCGCCGAGAATTCGCTTACGCAGCGTTACCGCGGCCCGGGTGCGCAGCGCGGTGAGTGAAGCCGCGGCCTCGCGCAGTTCGCGATTCGCCGATTCGACCTCCGCTTCGAGCGCCGCGGCGCGCCGGTCGCGGCCTTCGTACTCGTCGACCGTCGTGCGCGCCGCTCGTGCGGCCGCCGCGATCTCCTCGATCGTCCCGCCGTATTTGCGTTTCAATCGTTCGATCAGATCGAGGCGCGCGTTGATCGCGTCGAGTTCGGC
>JBAUYZ010000094.1:0-20656 GCA_049585055.1 Candidatus Cybelea sp.
GAATACCGTGCGAGCGAGTTCGCGCGAAGCCGGCGACGCGTAGCGTCTCTCCCGCGTGGACGACCGCCGAGTCGGTCCGCACGCCGACGATCGTCTCCGGCAGCGGCGGCTGCGGGAGCAAGCTTAAGAAAGCGTAGCTGCTTCCCCACTGCGCGAGCGCGAAGACCGGGCGCGGCGAGCGATTCCAGCGTACCAGACCGTCGCGATCGGTCATCTGGTTGACGAAACTGCGATTGACGACAAACTGCACGCGCATCCGCGGCAGCGGCGTGCCGGTTCCGAGATCGCAGCCGTACATCAACAGTCCGCCCGGCGTTTCTTTCGAGAGCAAACCGATCCGCGAGCGGTTGATCCAGACTTCCTCGCCGACGTCGCCTCGGCGCGCCTCGACGACGAAGAAGCCTTCGCGCGCGCCGAGCGGGACGTTCACCGCATTCGATTGGAATTGATAGCCGCCCGGCGGCGCGAACGTAAACGAGAGCGCCGCGCGTCTGCCCGACGTGACGATTGCGCGCGGACTAAAATTCGAGCCGGAGGTCAGGACGTCGGCGGGATCGACTTGGTAGACCGAAAAGGCGACCGGCGCGCTCGAGTAGGTATCCAAGCGAACCGTAGTCGGCTTCCACGGCACGCTCGAATCGCCCGCGAAGAGTTGAAAGTTTGCATCTAAGCGGTGCAGGTCGACGATTTGGCGCTCGGCGCGCACCGGCGCGATGCCGACTGCGACGGCGATCAAACCGGCGACTAGTAAACGAGCAGGCTGCATGCGTCTGCGCTGCTTCGGCAGGTCGAAGTGCGAGGCCCGCGTAAAGCGCAACAGCGTGGACGAACAGGCGGCCGGAGAACGCCCCACCTCGACGCGATGCCGCTTCTGCGGCTTCGAAGAGGGCGCAGACGATGCGAGAAGCGTGCGCGAGAAGGCGCACTTTCAGGTTGTCGTCGCCTGCGGATCGTGCGGCCATCCCTTCGCCGTTCTCGCGCGAAACTGACTGCGTGAAGAGCGCTTCGGTCGCACTCGCGACGCTCGCGATGCTCGTCGCTGCCGCGCTTCCGGCATTCGCGGCGACGCCCTCGCCCAAACCGAAGCCGGCGCCGACACGCGTCGTAATTCGGCTGCCGAACATTCCGCTGCACTCCGAAGTCGTCGTCGAAGTCAATGCCAAAGGCCAAGTCGTCCGGGTGAAGTCGACGAAACCCTCGAAACGAGCTTCATTCAATTTTCAGACGTACGGCAACGCGCTGCAAATGTGGATCCGGCGCCCCGACGGAAGCGCGCAGGTCGGTCTCTACCGCGTTACCTACGATTACAATCCGAAGACGCAAAACGTTACGCGGCACGTCTCGCTGGTCTCCGCGGGCGGCAACTGGGCGAACGACCCGGGCGCTGCTAACGTCATGGTCGAGATGGAGAAGAAGCAGGCCGCCGCCGCCGCCGAGACGGAACGCAAAGAACAAGAACGAATTAACCAACTCCCCTCGCTCAATCAGATTCGCGGCGTCCCGACTCCCAAGCCGACTCCAAAGCCCGCCGGCGCGGCAACGTTGCCGCCGAGAAGCCACTGAGATTTCTCACCTACCGGCTCGCGGACGGACGAACGCGGCCGGGAGTGCTCGAAGGCGCAATGATCCGCACGATCGCGTCGGCGACGCTGCGCGAGTACATCGAGCTCGCCCCGCACGAACGCATCGCCTGGCACACCGCCGACGACCTGATCGCGCTCTCGAGCGTCGCGCTCGACGCGCCGGTTCGTCCCTCCCGCAACGTTTTCTGTGTCGGCCGAAACTATCTCGAACACGCCGCCGAGGGGGCTCGCGCGCTTGGACGCGAGCTGAAGCTTCCGACCGTCCCGACCTTCTTCACCAAGGCCTCGACGGCGATTGCCGCGCCCGGCGCCACGCTCGATCTGCAAGCTTCGATCTCGCGCGAGTACGATTTCGAGGCAGAACTCGCCGTCGTGATCGGCGCGGAGTGTAAAGACGTTGCCGAGAACGAGGCGCTCAACGTCGTCTTCGGATACACCGCGCTCAACGACGTGACGGCCCGCGATCTGCAGCGCGCGCACGGTCAGTGGTTCAAAGGAAAGAGCCTCGACGGGACCTGCCCGATCGGCCCTTGGATCGTCACCCCCGACGAGGCCGGCGACCCGCACTCGCTCGACCTGCGCCTGCGGCTGGACGGAATCGAAAAACAGCACAGCAACACGGCGAAGATGATTTTCGGCGTGCCGCGTCTCATCGCGGAGCTGAGCAAAGGGATGACGCTGCTTCCGGGAGACGTCATTGCGACCGGTACGCCCGAAGGCGTCGGCTTCGCGCGGACTCCGCCCGAGTTTCTGGCCGACGGCGACGTCCTCGAAGTCGAGATCGAACGGATCGGCACGCTTCGCAACGGCGTGCGCATCGCGTAGCGGCGCGGCCGCTTCGTTTAAGATAACGAAGGGCGCGGTCGTATCGGAGCCGTATGACAAGCCCCCGAGTATGATTATTGCCGTTCCTCGCGAGGCTGCGGTAAAGGAGCGTCGAGTGGCGCTCGTGCCCGAAACCGTCGCGCGATTTGTCAAGTCGGGCGTCGGCGTTCGCCTCCAGCGTGGGGCCGGCACTGCAGCCGCCTTTCCCGACGAGCTTTACGAGGGCGCGGGCGCAACCTTCGCGCAGGATGCGACGTCGCTCGCCCACGAGGCCGATGCCGTCGTCGCGGTCGGGCGACCGAGCGACGAGGTACTTGCGGCCGTGCGTCCCGGCTGCGTGGTCGTCGGCTTTCTCAATCCGCTCAGCGATCCCGAATACGTGCGGCACCTCGCGGGCGCGAAGGTGACGGCGCTGGCGATGGAGATGATCCCGCGCATCACCCGCGCGCAATCGATGGATGCGCTCTCGTCGCAGAGCAACATCGCCGGATACAAATCCGTCCTCCTTGCCGCCGCGGCGCTTCCGAAGTTCTTTCCGATGCTCACGACCGCCGCGGGAACGATCGCACCCGCGAAGGTTCTGGTGCTCGGCGCCGGCGTGGCCGGATTGCAGGCGATCGCGACGGCGCGGCGGCTCGGTGCGGTCGTCAGCGGATACGACGTACGCGCGGTCGTGAAGGAGCAAGTCATGTCGCTCGGCGCGAACTTCCTCGAGTTCGACCTGGGCGGCGACGGCGAAGGGACCGGCGGATATGCGAAGGAGCTGACTCCCGAGCAGCAAGAGCGCCAGCGCGCCTGGATGGTGGAGCAGATCGGCGCCAACGACGTCGTAATCGCGACTGCACTCGTGCCGGGACGGAGAGCCCCCATACTCATCAGCGGAGCCGCCGTTGCGGCGATGAAGCCCGGTAGCGTCGTCGTCGATCTCGCGGCGGAGGCGGGAGGAAACTGCGCCCTCACGGTTGCCGATGAGATCGTGAGTTCGCCTAACGGCGTTACGATCGTGGGAACGACGAATTTGCCGGGAACGATGCCGGCCGACGCCAGCCGTCTCTACTCGCGCAACGTCTTCGCGCTGCTCTCGCCCTGGATCAAAGACGGCACGCTCGACGTCGATCCGAACGACGACGTCGCAAAGGGCGCCGTCATCGCACGCGACGGCAACGTGCTGATCGGAGGAGGATCGTAATGGAGGCAGCTCATTACATCGAGTTGCTCACCGTACTTCTGCTCGCCGTCTTCGTCGGCTTCGAGGTGATCTCGAAGGTACCGACGACGCTCCATACGCCGCTCATGTCGGCCACGAACGCGATTCATGGAATCGTTCTCGGCGGCGCGATCGTGATCGTCGCGCGCCTCTTGACGGGAAGCGCGGAGACGGGACTGACGATTCTGGCGATCGCCGCGGTGACGCTCGGCGCCATCAACGTCTTCGGCGGATTCGCCGTGACCGAGCGTATGCTTCAGATGTTCAAGCGCAAGGAGCCGGGCAAGTGACCTCGACCGAGATTGGAACCTCGTTTGCGGACCTCGTCGCGATCGCGCTCTTCATCTACGGTCTGCACGAGCTGAACTCGCCGGCAACCGCGCGGCGCGGCAATCGTCTCGCGATGGTCGGCATGGCCGTCGCGCTGGTCTCGATTCTCGTTGGAACGGGTGCGATCGGATGGTGGGCCGTCGCGATCGGAGTCGCGATCGGCGGCGCCGTCGGCATCTACGCGGCGCTTAAAGTCAAGATGACCGCGATGCCGCAGATGGTCGCGCTCTACAACGGCGCCGGCGGCGGCGCCGCCGCCTTGATTTCGACCGTTCAGTTCTTCATCGAGCGCGGCACCGGCAGCTCCGACGCGGTCGTCGCCGTATCGCTCGTGCTCTCGGCGATCATCGGCGCGATCAGCTTCGCTGGATCGATAATCGCGTTTCTCAAGCTTCAGGAACTCATGACCGGACGGCCCATCACTTATCCCGGGCAACAGTTCGTCAACTTTGTGGTCCTGGTGGCGCTTCTCGGTTTGGCGGCGTGGTTCGTCGCGACGCTGGGAGCGCTTCCAGACTGGGCCTTCCTCGCGCTGCTGCTCGGCGCGCTGCTCCTCGGCGTGCTCTTCGTCTTACCGATCGGCGGCGCCGACATGCCGGTCGTCATCTCGCTTCTCAACTCGTTCACCGGAGTCGCCGTCGCGATTACCGGTTTCGAGATCGACTCGTCGCTGCTCATTATCTGCGGCGCGCTCGTCGGAGCGAGCGGCACGATTCTCACCGTCGCGATGAGCCGCGCGATGAACCGCCCGTTGACCAACGTGCTCTTCGGCGCCTTCGGCGCTGTCGGAGGAACGGAGGTCGCAAGCGCGAGCGGCGGCCCCCAGCAGATCCGCAGCACCGGCGCCGACGATGTCGGCGTAATGCTCGCCTACGCATCGAAGGTGATCTTCGTTCCGGGTTACGGCATGGCCGTCGCGCAGGCGCAACACAGCGTGAAAGCGCTCGCGGACCAGCTCGAGAAGCACGGCGTCAAGGTTCTCTACGCGATCCATCCCGTCGCCGGACGGATGCCGGGACATATGAACGTGCTGCTCGCCGAGGCGAACGTCCCTTACAATCAGCTGCTGGACATGGAAGACGCGAATCCGGAGTTTCCGACTGCCGACGTCGCGCTCGTAGTCGGCGCGAACGACGTCACCAACCCGGCGGCGCGCACCGTCAAGTCGTCGCCGATCTACGGCATGCCGATTCTCGACGTCGACAAGGCCGCGAACGTCGTCGTGCTCAAGCGCTCGATGCGATCCGGCTTTGCCGGAATCGAGAACCCGCTCTACGAGTTGCCGAACTGCTCGATGCTCTTCGGCGACGCGAAGGCATCCGTCGAAGCCCTGACCGCCGCGGTTAAAGCGTTGTAGGGTCTAGGGTCTCGAAAGAGGAGCTCCAACGAAAGGGCCAGTATTCTTTGCTCATAAGTTGCGTGCCAAGCGTGTGGCACACCCATGGAGCAGTATTGCGAGCATGAGCGGACTGGAAGAGCTACCCGAACAGCCTCAGCGAGGTCGAGCATTCAATGGCCTCACGGCCAGAGAATGGACGATGCTGAGCAGAAACGTATGGAATGATGTTTCATCTCCACGGCAAAGGCGCCATCTCGACCATGGAGCCGTATTCCCCGTTAAGCTCGCGGACCGCTTAATCCGGATATATTCTCGTGAAGATGACCTCGTCTTAGATCCGTTCTGCGGCATCGGCACAACGTGCGTGGCGGCGATGCTATCCGGTCGTCACTCGGTAGGAATTGAGTTATCCACGGAGTTCGCCCGTGTGGCACGAACCTGGCTCAAGGAACTCAACGCTCGCACATCGCTCCATCGGCCCAAAATAATAGCTGACGACGCTCGAAAGTTGCGCAAATGGGCTTCGCCGTGCAGCATTCAGGTTACGATAACTTCGCCTCCATACGCCAACTTTATCGCGCGCTCGCTTGGCGATAGGAAGCGCACTCATAAAAAAAGCAAGCTGGTATTCGACAATAACTCACGAGTCAGGATCTATTCATCGGATAAGCGTGACCTGGGAAATCTCGATTACCCGATGTTCTTAAAGGAGTGCGAGAGCATATTAGCTGCTCTCTTGATCGCTACAAAGCCAAACGGCTACGCCGCATGGGTCGTCAAAGATCATCGAATGACGCCGGAAACTCCATACGTCGCGCTTCATGCGGACCTTGCGCGCCTAGCCCAGGAGAAAGGCTGGCTTTGGCATGACCTTATCGTCTGGGACCAGAATGAACAGCGATCCTTGGTCCTCCTTGGCTATCCATCGCGCTTCTATTCAAACCAAAATTGCAGCTTCATAGTAGTGCTTCGCAAACCCGGGTAGAGGTGGGCAGCCCACACCCATACCCGTGCAGCTATCGAGAAAGCGATGTAGAGCGCTACATAGACGGTGCAAGGATCATCGCTGATCCTTTTTGTGGAAGTGGCACTTCGCTAGTAGCCGCTGCTAGACGAGGAGCCCGAGCGTTCGGCTTTGATTGCAATCCTATCGCAATTGCCGTGTCACGCTTTCGAACCATGAAGGTTTCCAAGGCCGACTTTTCGAGAATGGACAGCTTGGTTGCCGACGCGTCGGTTTGTCTCTTCGCAGCCGAGGATACCGCTGAACTGCATGATTTCGACGGCCGGGACCACTGGTTCTCTCCGACGGTACAGAGAGCCTTAGCCGCGATACTTTATTGGTCGGCACACTCGGCTATGAGCGAACTGCTCCGCCCCTGGTTTGAGGTCGCGCTGTCGCGTATCATAAATAGAGTATCTAGACAGGACAGCGAAACGCGTTACGTAGCCCGTGAAAAGCCGTGGACGCGGGCTGGTGTAATGGAGCTCTTCCTCTCGTCTCTAATGCAGACGAGAGATTTTCTTCAAGCTCGCGGACCCCTGAACGGCGATGCAACCATTGAACTGGCCGATACGTCCTTGTTTATTCCTTTGCCCGACGCCAGCGTAGACCTCATCATTACTTCACCACCGTACGCAAATTCGATGGACTATTACCTGTACCACAAGCAACGCATGAACATACTTGGCTACAGCTTTAAGAAGGTTCAATCCCTGGAAATTGGCTCTCGTTGGGAATTCTCGTCGCTAAAACGTGGCGTTGATAAGTGGCGCAATCAATATACAACTTCGCTGCGCGAGTTTCGTCGAATACTTAAAGCGGAGGGCCGTTGCGTCGTCATCATTGGTGACAGCCAGATAGCAGGGGAGTTGGTCGATTCAGCTTCCCTCACCGAGACCTTAGGAAGATCCGTCGGCTTCCGTGTTAGTCACATCCAGTCGCAGCCACTGGAGAACCGCTCAAGGTCCTTTACTCGCGGATTTCAGCGGCCGAACAAGATGGAACACACAATTATTCTAGCGCCCTCGTAAGAAGAAACCTACGCGTACGCATAGCGGTGACCCGCGGCCGCCGCAGTCAGCACGGTGTCGTTTTCACCATACGCGACATCTCCGAGCCGAACAAAAGTGACTTCATAAAGGTCTCCATCACCGCGATCAATTCGCAAAATTGTGTCGGCTTTGATGGAATCGTCCAAAAACTGCCTCAGCGTAGCGGCTTTGCCGATTTTCATTCGAAACTCTGCTTCCGGTCTCTTCCCTCGCGGGCGGACCCAAAGGCGACCCTCGGTATCGACGCCTTCTGGAGGAGTCAAGTGAGTCCGCAGCCGGATTTGGACGGGATACTCTTTGCTGCGTCCGCGCGGCGATGTCCCATATCTCTCTGGCCATCGCCAAAATTTTGGTTGCTCGCGTAGCGCGCGATCAACGCCTACGTTAACTTCGAACGTACCTTGCTTAGGCTCCCCCCTAACGATCTTAGCGACCCTATTGGCCTCGGACCGTCCTAGATCCGTGAAGAAACTTCCGACATCCTCGCTCACCAGACTAACGTCCGCAAACCCCGCCCGATTCGCTCGCAAATCAGCAATGATAGCTTGAACGGATCGATCGATCTCTATATGGCGTCTCTGTCGCTCGTTCCTCAACGGTCGCCGTTTTCGTGCCGGGGCCCCACGAGCGGACGCTGCCTTGGCTCGGACTCGCGCCTCGGCCTCCGTGACCAGTAAACCGTCGTCTCGCGCTTGTGCCGCGGACTCGAGGTTCGATATTCTAATAGAATGTTCGCTTCTTGACAATTGCTCGATGAACGCGCGCACGCTTGCGCAGGCTGACCCATCGATTACGGCGTTGAGCTCCACGTTATTGACCCAGCCAGGGTCGCTAAGGTTCGACGAACCGACGAAGGCCTTGGCGCTACTTGGCGCTTCAATGGCATAAGACTTAGGATGAAATGTTAAGACGTCACTATCTCGGTAAAGAAACAGCTCTGCGCCCCTCTCCACTAAAAGGCAAATGGCTTCGAACGTCGTCAAGCGACCGCCGATACCGATGACGAATGTTTTTAGCACGGACCGCGGTGCCGCGGTGAGCATCAAGCCTACGCCGCGGAGGCTCGCCCAGGCGACGGCAGCGTAGAGCTCGCACGGGTCATCACCAACCGCGGACCGAAAAACGTCGAAGAGCGTGTCCCCAGGGGCGGCGATTAGCCTAATTGGCACGCCTTGTATCCATCCGCGCTATTAGGTATGCGTGCGGACGCCTATTGTCCGCTACGACGGAGTTGCAGCGGAGGCCCCGCCTTCGGGTAGCGGGGGAGGCGCCATCGGCGGCGGTGGCAGATCTTCAGGTTGCGGCGGACCGGTCTTGCGTTTCTTGCGCTCGGTGAGCTCGACCACGACGATGTAGAGCACCGGCACGATCGCCAAGTTCATGATCGTCGAAACGAGCATTCCGCCAAGGACGGCGGTGCCCAACGAGATACGCGATTGCGCGCCGTCGCCGTGCGCGAAGGCGAGCGGAATGATGCCTAGGATGAACGCGATCGACGTCATGAGAATCGGGCGCAACCGCGTCGCCGCGGCGTGCGCGACCGCTTCGACGGCCTCCATTCCTTGCTCGCGCAACTGATTGGCGAACTCGACGATCAAGATCGCATTCTTCGCCGCGAGACCGATCAGCATCACGTAGCCAATCTGCGCGTAGATGTCGGAGGATGTGATCGGGATCGGCACGATGTGACCGGCCATCAGCGAGTGGACGATCTGACTGGCGAGTTCGGACAAGCTGCGCAGATAGATCGCCCCAATTGCCCCCAACAGCGCGAGCGGTACCGCGAGCATGATCACGAACGGCGTCGAGAGGCTCTCGTACTGCGCCACGAGCACGAGGAATACGAAGAGCAGTCCCATCGCGAAGACGGCAATCGTTTGCGGGCCGCTCTGCACCTGCTGGCGCGCGATGCCGCTCCACTCGTAACCCATGCCCTTGGGCAGATTTGCAACGACGTGACGTTGGATCGAATCGAGCGCCTGGCCCGAGCTCGCTCCGAAACCGGGATTGCCGTCGATTTCGAGCGCGTTGTATTCGTTGAATCGCATGATGGCGACGTTGTTCGTCTCCATCTTCGTCTTGAGGAACTGGCTCACGGGCATCATGCTGCCCGCCGAGTTGGCCACGTAGATTCGCGAGAGATCTTGCGGTACCGTCCGCTGGCTCGCCTTCGCCTGCAGGACGACTTGATACGAACGGGTCCCGTAATCGAAGAAGTTGACGAAGGTCGAGCCCGTCGTGCCGTTCATCGTGTCGAAGAACGCGCTCGGGGTTACGCCGAACGCCAACGACTTGGCGCGATCGAACTCGGTAACGAGGTACGATCCGGTGAAGATCGTCGGGAAGCGCACTTGCGTCAGCGACGAGTCCCGCTTGGCTTGCGCGAGAATCGTATTGCCGACCTTGTTGAGGGCCGGCAATCCGAGGTTGTTGATATCCTCGACCTCGATCGCGAATCCGCCGGTAGAGCCCAGGCCGGGGATGGCGGGAGGATTCGCGGGTATCGCCGTCAGGTTCGGAATCTTCAAGAACTGCTGGTAGAGGGCGTACTGCACGGCGAGCGACGAGTTCCCGACGCCGTGGCGCTCCGAAAGAGGTTTGAGCTGCAGGAATATCGTTGCCTGATTCGAGCTGTTGTTGGCGAAACCGAAGCCGATGCCGGAGGTCGCCGCTTCGACCTGCGGCATCTTCAACATCATGCGTTCGAGCCGCCCCACCATTGCGGTCGTTTGATCCATCGACGACTGGATCGGGAGCGTTACGATGACGTAGAGCAGACTCTGGTCTTCGTTGGGCAGAAAGCCGGTCGGGGTGATCTTGAACATCAAGCCGAGCAGCGCGATTGCGCCGATGAAGATTGCGACCATCAGCTTTTGCCGGCGGATCAAGACCGGAACCTTGCCCTGGTACCACGCGGTCAGCGTGTGAAGACGGTTGTTGAACCAAACCATGAACCGGTTCGTCGTCGGCTCCGCGCCGTGCACGAGCTCGTACGTGAGCACCGGGGCGAGCGTCATCGCCGTGAAGAGCGAGATCCCAATCGAGGCGGCCATCGTCAGGGCGAACTGCTGGAAGAGCAGCCCGGTCGTACCCGGCAGGAAGGCGACCGGGATAAAGACCGACATCAAAACCAGCGAGGTCGCCATGACCGCGCCGCCGATCTCCTTCATCGCCGCAACGGTCGCCTGAAACGAGTTCGTCTTATCGTCGACGATGTGGCGCACGATGTTCTCGAGCACGACGATCGCGTCGTCAACAACCAAACCGGTCGCCAGCGTCAAGCCGAAGAGCGTTAGCGTGTTGATCGAGAAGCCGAGCATCTTCATCGCCGCGAACGTGCCGACCAGCGAGACCGGAATCGTGATCGACGGAATCAGGGTGCTGCGCCAGTTCTGCAGGAAGATGAATATAACCAAGACGACGAGCAGAATCGCGATGAACAGCGTGACGATGACTTCTTTGATCGAGGCCCGCACGAAATCCGAGGTGTCGAAAGCGATCTTGTAGGCGTAGCCCGTCGGCATCGTCTCCGCGATACGCGCCATCGTCGCCCGGACGTTCGCCGAGATCTGCAGCGAGTTGGCCGTCGGTTCGCCCTCAACGGCGAGCACGACCGCGGTCTCTCCGTCGTATCGCGCCGACGTGATGTAGTTTTGCGCTCCGAGCTCGACCTGCGCGACGTCTCCGAGACGCAGGTAGCCGCCGTTCGGCTGCGCCTGGACGACGATCTGTTTGAACTCCTCCGGAGTCTGAAGCCTTCCGTTGATCGAGATGGGAATTTGGAACGGCTGCTTACCGGTGGTCGGCGGCTGGCCGATCGATCCGGGCGCGACGTCGGCGTTGTTCTGCTTGATGACGTTGAGGACCGTATCGATCGAAATATTGTTTGATTCGAGCTTGTGCGGGTCGACCCAGATCCGCATGCCGTAGGTGCGGTCGCCGAGCACCTCGACCTGGCCGACGCCCGGAACGCGCTTCAGATTCTCGATGACGTTGAGGTCGGCATAGTTGCTGACGGCGACGTCCGAAACCGCCGAGCTGGTGGAGAGCATCGCCACCGCAATCGTGATGTTGCCCGAGCTCTTCTGGACGCTGACGCCCTGACTCTGCACGGCCTGCGGCAGTTGCGCCAGCGTCAGATCGACGCCGTGCTGAACGTTAGTTTGATCGGTCGTCGGGTCGGTGCCCAGCGCAAACGTACAAGTAATCACGCTCGTGCCGTTGGCGCTTGAGTACGACTGCATGTACTGCAGACCGTCGGAACCATTGATGTTGATCTCGAGTGGAGTCGTCACCGAACGCATCACCATCTCGGCGGTCGCACCGGGATACTGCGACGTCACCGTGACGGTCGGCGGCGAAATTTGGGGATACTGCGCAACCGGAAGGGATGGAATGGTGATCAGGCCCGCGAGCAGCACGATGAAGCTGAGCACCGCCGCAAAGTGCGGGCGCCGCAGGAAAAGCTCGATCAAGCGTCAGCTTCCGGCGAGAGAGCGCTCATTCCGCAACGAGCGTTCGGATGCTACCGGGCATAATCCCTTGCTGCCGCGCTCGGTCTGCCGCTCGAAGAAAGCGCCTGCAATCGCCAGCGATACGCGTTCCACGTCGGCACGAAGGCGTTGGGAGCGAAGCCGCGCACGCGACCGCTATACGCGTAGACGTAATCGGCGTTGAAGAGATAGAGCACCGGAACCTGACGCGCGACGATGCGCCCGATCTCGCCGTAGAGCCGCTTGCGCAGCGCCTCGTCGGTGGCGGCGAGCGCGGCGCGTTCGAGACGCTCGACCCGCGCATCGCACCAGCGCATGTAGTTCGAAGGCGCACCGCAGCCGAGCACCGCCGAGTCGTCGGGATCGGCCCCCATCGTCCACGGCACGTACGCGACGTCGAAGTTCCCGCTCGCAAGGACGCCGGTATGCGGAAGAAAGAGCTGCGCGTTGCTGACCGCCTTGATGGTGACGTCGATGCCGCGTTCGCGAAGCGCCGCGGCGACGGCCGTTGCGACCCGCACTCCCGTCGCGGTCTCGGGAAACTGCACGTACGTCAAGTGCAGCGGCGTGCCGTCGCGCCGGCGCATTCCATCGGGTCCGCGCGCCCAGCCGGCGCGATCGAAGAGCGCGTCGGCCCCGGACGGATCGTATCCCGGCTCGCGAATTGCAGGGTCATACGCCCACGAAAACTGCGGCTGAATCATATTCGTCACGGGGTAGAGTCCGAGCGTAATCTTGCGCGAGATCGCATCGCGATCGATCGCCATCGCAATCGCTGCGCGAACGCGCGCGTCGTGCAGTGGGGGGCGCGACGTGTTGAAGGCAAGCCCCGCAACGACCGCGGTCGGCACGGTAAGGAAGTGTATCCGCGGGTCGCCGCGCACGACGGCTAACTGGGCGGGCGCCAGCAGATTCCAGTCGACCGCCCCCGATCGCAGCAAGAGCAAATTCGTCGAGGGATCGGGGATCGTTCGTACGTCGAGTTGCGCGATCGGCGGTCTGCCGCGCCAATATCGAGCGTTGGCGGCGTACCGTAACGATTCGCCGCGCCGCCAGGAGAGAAACCGGTAGGGGCCGTCGCCGACGCTCGGCGCGGCATTGAACGGCGCGCGGTCGAGTGGAAGCTGCGAGCGCAACACGTGCGCCGGCAGGACGAACTGGGGCGAGATTCCCGCCGAAAAATAGGTCATGACCGCCGGTGCCCACGCGCGCTTCAAATGAAAAACGAGCGTGAGCGGATCGGAGGCTTGCGCGCGATCGATCAGGTCGTAGCCCTCGTGCGAACGGACCGGATTGCGCGGGTCGAGGATCGCGCGCAGCGTGAAGAGGACGTCTTGCGCGGTCAAGGGCCGGCCGTCACTCCACTCGACCCCGGCTCGAAGCCGGTAGCGAATCGTCCGGCCGTCGGGCGAGAGGCCGCCGTTGGAGCGCGTCGGGATCTCCCGCAGGAGGACGGGCACCGGCCGGCCGGACGCGTCGAGATCGACGAACGGCTCGAAGACCAGCCGAGCGACCTGCTGCTCGACCGAAGCGGCATCGGGCGTCAGAAAGAGCGGGTTGAGGTTGCGGGGGTCGGCCGCGAGGTCGAACCGGAGGGTATCCGCCGGAGCTTGCGAGCCGTGCGAGCAGCCCTGCAGCGCGGTCATGGCGGCCAAAAACAAAACAATCGGCCTTCGGAGACTTGCGCCGAATGGATTTATGGTGTTATGCTTGTCAAGCCGAATATTCTTCGGCAAAACTCCTCCTATGTCGAATATGGCGCTGATCAATCACGAGCTCGACGAGCTCGATCTTCAACTTCTCGATGCGTTGCAGCGCAACGCACGCTCGACCTTTACCGAATTGGGTGCGGTTGTCGGCCTGAAGGCGCCGGCCGTTCACGACCGAGTGAAGCGTCTCGAGCAGCGCGGCTATATTCGCGGCTACTCGGCGCAACTCGATTCCGAGCGGCTCGGCCTCCACTTGACCGCCTTCGTGAGCTGCTACACCTCGCCCGAGTGCAAGTACGACGATTTCACTCGCCGCCTGAGCGAGATGCCGGAGATCTGCGAAGTTCACTCGGTCGCCGGCGAAGAGACCTTTCTTTGCAAAGTCGTTACTCGTTCGACGCAGCACCTCGATGAATTGCTCGCTCGTCTAAAGGCGACTCCCGGCATGGCGCGGACGCGCACGACGATCGTGCTGAGCATGCCGTTCGAGCGCGGCGGCGTCACGGTGCGATAGCGATGCACGCCTCGCTGCGTTCGGTTTGCCATCCCTTGGGCGCCCATCGCGTGATCGAGCCGGCCGGCGCGATGCCGCAGGACGCATGGCGAATCGATAACACGCCGGTTGCGGGATCGAACGAAGTGCTCTGCGAGGTC
The DNA here is from genome assembly GCA_049585055.1 of Candidatus Cybelea sp. GTDB lineage: Bacteria > Vulcanimicrobiota > Vulcanimicrobiia > Vulcanimicrobiales > Vulcanimicrobiaceae > Cybelea. The sequence goes on from JBAUYZ010000094.1 coordinate 14,196, forward strand.
GAGGCGCTCAACATCGATTCGGCCTCCTTCCGGCAACTCGGCGAAGCCTGCGGTTTCGACGCGCGACGAATCGGAGAGCGCGTCCTCGAGATCGTGCGCGAGCGCGGGAAGCAGCACAATCCAGTAACGGGCAGCGGCGGCATGTTCGTCGGAAGAGTCGTCGAGATCGGCGAAGCGCTGCGCGGCAGCATCGACTTGCGGCCGGGAGATCGCATCGCATCCCTCGTCTCGCTAACGCTGACACCGCTGCACATCCAGAGCATCGAGAGCGTCGAGGTCGCGACCGGCCACATTCAAATACGCGGCAAAGCTATTCTTTTCGAAAGCGCGCTTTGGGCGCGGCTCCCCGGCGATATCGAAGAGGGCGTCGCGCTCGCGGTACTCGACGTCGCCGGTGCTCCGGCCCAGGTTCGCAAACTCTGCTCGCCGGGCGAGACCGTCGCGATCATCGGAGCCGACGGCAAGAGCGGGGTGCTCTCGTGCGCGCAAGCCAAAGCGCGCGTCGGCGCGAGCGGCCGCGTCATCGGACTCGTTCCGGACGCGTCGACGCCCGCCGCGCAGCTGCTCCTGCGCGAAGGGCTCGTCGACGATTTGATCGTCGCGGACGCGCGCAACGCGCTCGAGGCGAGCGATCGGATTGCCGCAAGCGCGCCGGGCCTCGCCGATCTCGTCGTCAACTGCGTCAACGTTCCCGGAACCGAGCTCGCGTCGATTCTCTGCACGCGCGAGGGCGGCACCGTCTATTTCTTTTCGATGTCGACGTCGTTCACGGCCGCGGCCCTTGGCGCCGAAGGCGCCGGCCGCGACGTCAACATGATGATCGGCAACGGTTACACCAAAGGACACGCCGAGGTCGCGCTGCAGACGTTGCGCGACCATCCTGCCGTCCATGCGTATTTCAAAGCCACGTTCGGCACCGCGCCCGCTCGAGCTTCGTCGAAGGAATGAAACGAGGATAACTATGACCACCACGTCACTTACGACACATCGCAAGCCGCCCGCCCCGCCCGAGCAGTTCGAGTACAAGCGGCTCAAACAGGGCGAGTTTTGGCGCCACATTCCGGCCTACGCCGAGGTCGGCGAAGCGACGTTCCTCGACCACCTCTGGCAGCAGCGCCAATCGGTCAAGACGGCGGAGGAACTGCTCAACACGATCCGCGACGTTTGCTCGACGGAGTTCTATCGCGACGCCGAAGCGGGTTTCCGCCAAGCTCCTATGGCGGTGCGCGTCTCACCCTACGCGATCGCGCTGATGGATTGGAACGATCCGGTCAACGATCCGATTCGCCGTCAGTTCATTCCGCTCGCCTCGACCGCGCTACCCGACCATCCCCGTCTGACCCTCGACTCACTCCACGAGCAGCAAGACTCACCGGTACCGGGCCTGGTCCATCGCTACGTCGACAAGGCACTCTTCTTGCCGCTCAACGTCTGCCCGGTCTACTGCCGCTTCTGCACGCGCAGTTACGCGATCGGACCCGATACCGAAAACGTCGATAAGGTCGCGCTCGCCAAGACGCCTACGCAGTGGCAGGACGCATTCCAATACATCTCCGAGCGCCCCGAGCTCGAAGACATCGTCATCTCCGGTGGTGACGTCTATCAGCTGCCCCCCAAGAACATCGAGCTCATCGGCAATGCGCTGCTCGACATTCCGCACGTGCGGCGGATGCGCTTTGCGACCAAAGGACCGGCGATCATGCCGATGAAGCTGCTCACGCATACCGAATGGCTCGACGCCGTCACGGCAATCGTCGAGCGTGGGCGCTCGCTCGGCAAAGAGGTCGTGCTTCACACGCACTTCAACGCACCCGAAGAGATTACGTGGATCACCGAAAAGGCGATGCGGGTGCTCTTCGAGCGCGGCATCTTCACCCGAAACCAGTCGGTGCTGATCCGCGGCGTCAACGACACGCGCGAGCGCATGCAGCTGCTCGTCAAGCGGCTCGGGCACGTCAACGTTCACCCCTACTACGTCTACATGCACGACATGGTTAAAGGGGTCGAGGAGCTTCGGACGACCATCGCCACCGCGACCGATACCGAGAAGTTCGTGCGCGGCAGCACCGCCGGTTTTAATACGCCGACCTTTGTCTGCGACGCGCCGGGCGGCGGCGGCAAGCGCGACGTTCACTCGTTCGAATACTACGACCGGACGAACGGCATCGCCGTCTACGCAGCCCCAAGCGTCAAACCCGGCAACGCCTTCCTCTACTTCGATCCGATCGACAAGCTTGCGCCCGAGGTTCAGGCGCGCTGGGCCGTTGCGGAGATCGCCGACGAGATGATTGGGGAAGCGATCCGGCAAGCCGGCGTCGGCGAGCAGCAGCTCGTCTTAGCATAACGAACGATCGGTTAAAAGAAAGGTTACACGCGATGTTGATTTCGAGAACTCGCACGCCGCTCTCGCTGATGCTCCTCGCGGCGCTCGCATTTGCCGGGGCGCCGGCGCGAGCCGATCTCCCGCCGCTGATTCCGCGGGCCGTTCTCTTCGGAAACCCGGAAAAGGCAGGACCGGCAATCTCGGCGGACGGCACCATGCTCGCATACCTCGCGCCGTCGGGGGGCGTGCTCTCGATTTGGGTACGGACCGTTGGGAAGGCCGACGATCGCGTCGTCGCGACCGACCCGTCGCGTCCGATTCGCAACGTCGTTTGGCAGCCCGACTCGAAGCACGTAATCTACGAGCAGGATAAGGGCGGCAACGAGAACTTCCACGTCTATCAAACGGCGATCGCAACGAAGTATACCCGCGATCTCACGCCCTTCGGCGACAAGGTGCGATCCGATATCGAAGCCGTCGATCCGCGCTATCCCAACCAGATGCTCGTGACCTCGAACAAGCGCGATCCAAACGTCTTCGACGTCTACCGGGTCGATCTGCGGAGCGGCGCCGCCGCACTCGATACGCGCAATCCCGGAACGGTCGGCGGGTGGGCCGAGGATAACAAGCTCGTCGTTCGGGCGGCGGTGCAGAACAACTCCGACGGATCGACCGAGATCCTGGTTCGCCCGAATCCGTCGACACCGTGGCATACGCTGCTCAAGGCGTCGCCGGACGATCAAATCGCCCCGGTTGCCTTCAGCGCGAATAATCGATCGCTCTACGTTTCGTCGAGCATCGGCGCGAACTCGGCGCGCCTCCTCCTCTACGATTTGGCCAACGAACGGTATTCCGTTGTCGCTTCCGATCCAACCTACGACGTCGGGGGGCCGCTCGTCGACGCCAAGACGCGCAGGCTGGCCGCGGTCTCGTTCGAGCGCGACCGCATCGCGTGGGACGTTCTCGATCCGTCGTACCAAAGCGATTTCGACGCTCTCGCGAAGCTGCACGCCGGCGATATCGGTTTTCTCGGGAGCACCGCAAATGGGCGCCGCCTGATCGTCGACTACCTGGTCGATAACGGCCCGGTTTCGTACTACTCTTACGACCGCGCGACGAAACGCGGTACGTTCCTCTTCGCCTCTCGCCCGGCGCTGTTGAAGTATCAACTCGCCTCGATGCAGCCGATCTCGTATAAGGCAAGCGACGGCCTCACGATTCACGGATACCTCACGCTTCCCGTCGGTGTCCCGCGGAAGAATCTTCCGATGGTTTTGTACGTGCACGGCGGGCCCTGGGCGCGCGACACTTGGGGCTACAGCGGCTACGTGCAGTGGCTTGCCAATCGGGGTTACGCGGTGCTGCAAGTGAACTTCCGCAGTTCGACCGGCTACGGCAAGGAGTTTCTCAACGCCGGAAACCGGCAGTGGGCCGGCACGATGCATCAAGATCTCATCGACGCGAAGAACTGGGCGGTCGCCCAGGGCTATGCCGACCCCGCAAAGGTCGCGATCATGGGCGGAAGTTACGGCGGCTATGCGGTGCTGGCCGGCGTCACGTTCTCCCCCGATGCCTTTGCCGCAGGCGTCGACATCGTCGGGCCCTCCAATTTAAATACGCTGCTGCAAGCGATTCCGCCGTACTGGTCGACCGCTCGCGCGACCTTTGCGCTGCGGATGGGCGATTCGGTCGATTTCTTGAACTCGCAATCGCCGCTCTTCAAAGCCGATCAAATCAAGGTTCCGATGCTGATCGGACAGGGTGCGAACGATCCGCGCGTCAACCGGCGCGAGAGCGATCAGATCGTCGCCGCGATGCGCAAGAACAACGAGCCGGTCGAGTACGTCGTCTTTCCGGACGAGGGCCACGGCTTCGCGCGCCCCGAGAATAACAAACGCTTCGACGCGGCCGTCGAGGCCTTTCTCGGCAAGTACTTGGGCGGGCGCGTCGAGCCGGCCGGACCCGACGAGAGCATCACAGCCTTCGAGCACTAAGTGACGACCCAGTAGAGCGCTCTACGAATCAGCGCGCCGTACGGCGAGCATCGTTACCGGGCCGGCGGGACGAAGCGTGACGAGCGGTGCGACCGCGACGCGTGCGCCGGGCGCGAGCGTGAAGCGATAGCGCCGCAGCAGGCTTTCGAGCACGATCCCGGCTTCGCGCAGAGCGAACTCCTCGCCGATGCAGCGCCGCGCACCACCGCCGAACGGGACGTACGAAAACGGCGGTGGATCGGCGCCGAGCCAGCGGTCGGGATCGAATCGCTCGGGATCGGGAAAAAACTCGGCGCGCCGGTGCAGGATGAGCGGCGCTAGAAAGACCGTCGTCGTTGCCGGTATGAACGACCCGTCGCCGAGTGTAACGTCGCGCAGCGCCTCGCGTCCCATGATCCACGCCGGCGGATAGAGCCGTAAGACTTCTTTGAGCACGCGCTCGAGATAGGTTCGGTCGCCGTCGCGCGCGGCCGCGCCAGCGCGTTCGTCGACTTCGGCATTCTGCGCTAGAAGATAGAGCGTCCACGTCAAGAGGTTCGCCGTCGTTTCGTGACCGGCCATGAAAAGCGTCATGATCTCGTCACGGACCTGTTCGTCGCCAGCCCTTCGACTACGCTCGCTGCGCGAGCTACGCTCAGGATGACACAGAGGAGCAGCTTCCGCATCGAACGCCGCTAGCAGGAGCGAGAGTGCGTCGCTGCGATCGCTTCCGTCGCGGCGGCGACGCGCGATCAGTCCGTAGATGATCGCATCAAGCATGCTGCGCGCCCGCCAGAACCGTCGAGTGTTGCGCAACGGCAGTCGCTGACGCAACGCTCCCAGCGGCGTGAGCATCGCGGGGAATTCGTTCATCATCAGGCGCAGCGCCTCCGCGACGGCCGACGACGATTCGCTCTCGTCGCTTCCAAAGAGCGTCTCCGTCGCGATGCGCAGCGTCAACTCCGTCATCGCCCGGTGCGCGTCGAATTGGCGATCAGTTGCGAGGCGCTCGACAAACTCGGTCGCGTCGCGCTCCATGATCTGCGCGTACTCGGCGATGCGCTCGCGGTGGAATGCCGGCTGCACGATTCGCCGCATCTGGCGGTGGAGCGGATCCTCGCTCGTCAGCAGACCGTCGCCGAGCAAGAGCCGGAGCACGCGCGTGCCGAGCGATTTCGAAAAAGCGTGCTGCTGCGTCACGAGGATCTCTTTGATCAGCGCGGGCTCGTTGATGAAGACGTACGAACGCCAGGGCAGCGCGAACGCGACGACGTTGCCGTAGCGCGCCGTCGCCGCCCGCAAGAAATCGGGGAAGCGCGCAAACGGCACCGGGAGCAGACCGCGCAGCGTCTCCCAGCGCCCCGGTCCGGGAATCTTAGCGGCCATCGGTCACCTGGTATGCGCTAACGTTTCCGAAATGGCAGAGCACGCGATACTGGCCGCGAGCGGCTTCGGCCGCGACGGCCGGGCGCACGCGCGATTGGTAGGTGACGTTCGGATAATCCTGCGCGTAGACTAGATATTCGAGTCCGCCCGCGCGGTCGATGGTTGCGCGCGGCCGCTGGGCGGCGATCGCCGAGAACCATTCGTCGTGGGTCGAGAGCGGCGCATCCTTGGGAACGCAGCCGAGCGCGCGGCGCGCATCGGCGAGGTCGCCGTAGTACGAGTGCAGGTAGTGCAGCGGATGGGCCGGATCGAAGACAATCAAAAAGATCGCGCAGAGAACGCCCGCGAGCCCGACCCAGCGCCCGGCAACGCGCTCGTTTCGCCGGCGTACGAGCGATGCGACGCCCATCACCGTCGCGACGAGAAGCCACGGTATCCAGAGCGCCGCATAGTGGTCGCCCATCCGCCACACGTAACCGGAGTTTGCAAGCAAGACGATCGCGCCGCCCGGAAGCGCGAGCAGCGCCCACCGCGATCGCAGCGGCAGGAAGAGCAGCGGCACGAGCGCCTCGAGCACGTAGGTGAGCCGTCCGAACGTGAAGATCGCGCGCGCGAACTGCAATGGATGCCGCAACGGCGCGAGGACGAGGGCGAGCGGGCCGTTCGCAAATGGATAGACGTAGAAGTGACTGGGAGTCCATCCGCCGAGCCGCGGCGTAATGATACCGTAATAGAGTGCGAGCGCCGCCGCGGCGCCGGCAGCGAGCGCCGCGCCCGCA
>JBAUYZ010000095.1:0-26058 GCA_049585055.1 Candidatus Cybelea sp.
GGTTCGCGGTACTCCCGGCCCTCCGCCACAATCGACGCCGCCGCCACGCCTGGTGCGCGCGCACATCAAACACGTCGTGATCGTCGTGCAGGAGAATCGCAGCTTCGACAATCTCTTTCACGGTTTCAAAGGCGCGCAATACGCGACCTCGGGGTACATGCACGACGGCACGAGGGTAACGCTGGGCGCGACCTCGCTTGACGGTCACGACATCGGGCATGCGTGGAATGACGCACTTGGCGACTATGACGACGGTAAGATGGACGGATTCGATCTGAATCAAACGGGGGACGGCCGCAGGGCCGGAACCTACGCCTATCGATACGTCGACCGGCGTGAGATCGAGCCGTACTGGAACATGGCGCGGCAGTACGCGCTCGCCGACCATATGTTCGCGACGATGCTCGGCGGAAGTTTCACCGGGCACCTCGACTTGATCGCTTCGACAACGAACCTGCAGCCGGGCGTTTCCGAAGTCGATTGGCCCCTGCAAATGCCGTGGGGATGCGACGCGCCCGGCGGAACGAAGACGTCGCTGCTCGACACTCAGCGCATCGAGCACCGGTCCCAAGGGCCGTTTCCTTGTTTCACGCAGTTCGCGACGCTCGCCGATCTTCTGGACGCGGCGCGTGTCTCGTGGGCCTACTACGCGCCGAAAGTCGGCGGCGGGGACATCGGCGGACGCGTCTGGACGGAGTTCGACGCGGTCTCGAAGGTTCGTCGCGGCCCCGACTGGTCGCGCAACATCATCTCCCCGCCCTCACGCGTGCTCGGCGACGCATCCTCCGGAAATCTCCCGAGCGTCGCGTGGGTTATCCCCGATTGGAAGGACTCCGATCACCCGGGCAGCGGATCGAGCGGTCCGTCGTGGGTTGCGAGCGTCGTCAACGCGGTCGGCGAGTCGCCGGATTGGAACTCGACGGCGATCGTCGTGCTCTGGGACGACTGGGGCGGGTGGTACGATAGCGTCGCTCCGCCGCAGCTCGATTTTCGCGGCCTGGGAATCCGCGTGCCGTGCATCGTGATCTCGGCGTACGCGCGCAAAGGCTACGTCTCGCATACCGACTACGAATTCGGAAGCATCCTGCAACTCGTCGAAGAAGCGTTCGGGCTGCCTTCATTATCGTCGCTCGGGTTCGGCAGCGGTTATACCGACGAGCGAGCGTACGGCATAACCGACGTTTTCGATTTCAAGCAGCCCGCACGCACGTTCCACCCGATCGCGGCTGGTCGTTCGCGTGCGTACTTTCTCACCGAGAAGGCGTCGGAGCTTCCGCCCGACGGCGAGTAAACCGCAGGGCGCGCCTTGCCCGCCGCGAATCGACCGACTCCTATGATGACGAACTCGAAGGCAGTTATACTCGCAATGGCGCGGACGCCGTTCGGCAAGCTCGGGGGAGCGCTCGCCCCGCTCTCCGCAACGACGCTCGGCGCGGTCGCCCTGACCGGTGCGATCGAACGCTCGAAGATCGACCCGTCGGAGATCGAACACGTGACGTTCGGCGAAGTTTTGCAGGCCGGCGTCGGTCAGAATCCCGCGCGTCAAGTCGTCTTCAAGTCGGGGCTCGCCAAGACGGTGACGGCCGATACCGTCAACAAGGTTTGCGCGTCGGGTCTGCTCGCGATCGTAAACGCCATGCGTTCGATCAACGCCGGCGCGAATGCGCTCGTCGCCGCCGGCGGAATGGAGTCGATGTCGAACGCGCCGTATCTGCTGCGCGACGCGCGTTACGGTTACCGCTTTGGCGACGGCACGATCGTCGATGCGATGATCTACGATGGCCTCTGGGACCAGTATTTTCCGATGACGATGGCGACGCAGGGAAGCAAGGTCGCCACCGAGCTCGGTCTCACGCGCGAAGAGCAGGATCGCTTTGCGTACGAAAGCCACCGCCGCGCCGGCGCGGCGCACGCAGCGGGGCATTTCTCCGACGAGATCGTTCCGGTCAAGGTCGCCGCCAAAGCGAAGGACAAGGTGGTCGTCGATCGGCTTCCCGTGCAAGGTAGAGCGCGCGTCCCCGCCGCGGTGGGCGGCGCGCATGGCGTATGGGAGCACGAGCCGTCGGGGGAGTTCACGCTCGACTATCCGTCGTACGCGCCCTTCGTTACCGGCGAGCATCCGCACGCCGTCGTCGATCGCGACGAGGCCGTGCGCGGCGACGCCAGCCTCGAGGCGCTGGCGAAGCTCCGCCCGCTCGAGCGCAACGGGACGGTGACCGCCGGAAACGCGCCGGGCGTCAATGACGGCGCCGCGGCGATGATCGTTGCCGATGCCGAGTACGCCGCGCAACATGGCTACGAGCCGCTGGCGACGATCGTCGATCACGCGACGATCGCGTGGGACTCGCCGTACATCGCGCTGACGCCGGCGATGGCGGCGCGCAAGCTGCTCGATCGCACCGGCTTGCAACCCAGCGATATCGCGGTCTGGGAGATCAACGAAGCCTTCGCCGCCGTGGCGATCACTGCGGCGCGACGGCTCGGACTCGAAGAGGGATCGATCAATACCTGGGGCGGCGCGGTCGCAATGGGCCATCCGATCGGCGCTTCAGGCACGCGCATCGCCGCTACGGTAATCAATCAGCTGCGCAAACGAGGCGGCGGTCTGGGAATTGCGGCGATCTGTTCGGGCGGCGGCCAAGGCGACGCCATGCTCATCTCGGTGTGATTTTGTCCAGCTCTGCGTCAGCTCGGGCCTCGTTTACCGCAGTAAACTTCGGCCCTCGCTTCCTTGATCTGAACAAAATCACTCCGAGATGGCTTAAGGACGTAGCGAGATGTTAACGGCCCAATGCGGACAGTTCGAGTTGACCGACGAGCAGCGTGCGATCGGCGCGCTGGCGGCGGAGATCGCTTCGCGCGAGATCGCGCCGCACGTTGCGCGGTGGGATCGCGATCACGTCTTTCCGCGCGAGCTTTACAAGAAGCTCACCGCCGCGGGCATCATGGGTATTCTGGTTCCCGAGCAGCACGGAGGCGCCGGTGCCGATTATCTCTCTTACGCGCTGGCGATCGAAGAGCTCGCGCGCGTCGACGCCGGGACGGCGGTGACGGTCTCGGTCCATTCGATGATCTGTTCGGCGATCTGCAGGCTCGGAACGCCGGATCAAAAGGAGCGCTGGCTGCCGCCGCTGGCGACCGGCGACGTCATTGCCGGATTCGCGCTGACCGAATCCGACGCGGGTTCGGATGCCGCCGCACTTCGCGCGACCGCAAAGCGCTCGAACGCCGGATACGTGCTGCACGGAAGAAAGCAGTGGTGCACCTCGGGGAGTTACGCCGGGTTGATCATGGGAATGTTTCGCACTGGCGGGGCCGGCGCTCGCGGAGTCAGCGCCTTTTTAGTTGAGGCGAACCTTCCCGGCATCACGATCGAGCGCGTCACTGAGAAGCTCGGCATCCACACGAGCAATACCGTCGACCTGGCATTCGACGGCGTCGAGGTGGCAGAAGACGCGCTGCTCGGGCAGGAGAATGCGGGATTCGGCAACGCGATGACGGCGTTGACGGCGGGGCGCATCGGAATCGCCGCGCAAGCTATCGGAATTCTCGCCGCCTGCCTCGACGAGTCGGTAAAGTTCGCGAAGGAGCGCGTCGCCTTCGGTAAGCCGATCGGTGCGTTCGAAGGCGTCTCGTTCAAGATCGCACAGATGGCGACCGATCTCGATGCCGCGCGGCTGCTCAACTATCGCGCGGCGGCGCTTGCCGACGCCGGCGAGAACTTCGGGATCGCGGCGAGTAAGGCGAAGCTCTTTGCCTCGACGGCCGCGCGCAAGCACGCGGCGGAGGCGCTGCAGATTCACGGCGGCTACGGCTATACGAGTGAGTTTCCGGTCGAACGTCACTACCGCGATGCGAAGATCACGGAGATCTATGAAGGCACCTCGGAGATCCAGCAAGTGATCATCGCCCGCTCGTTGCTGGGGCGGCTCGATTAGCTGTCGCGAATAACGCCCTGCGACCAAACCGGCAAGGGGCGTCGCGTTACCCTGCGCGAACCACGAGCCGCGATGAATCTCATGGAGTATCAAGGCAAGGAGCTCTTCAGGCGTTCGGGGATCGAAGTGCCCCGCGGCTGCCACGCGCCGTCGCCCCACGCCGTTGCGGAGTTTCTCGAGGGGAACCCCGACCAATGGGTCGTGAAGGCGCAAGTCTTGATGGGCGGCCGCGGCAAGGCCGGTAAGATCAAGATGGCGAGCGGCGCCGAACAAGGACGCGCCGTTGCGCAGGCGATCATGGCGACGCCGATGCCGCCGAACCGGCAGAACCCGCTCGGTGAACCGATCAAGTCGGTGCTCGTCGAAGAGCGTCTCGATATCGCGAACGAAGCCTACTGCGCCATCACGATCGACCGCGCCGCGCGTAAGCCGGTGATCATGGTCAGCCGCTTCGGCGGAATGGAGATCGAAGAGGTCGCGGAGCACCATCCCGAATCGATCGCAAAGTTTTTCGTCGACACGACGATCGGCTATTCGCCATTCATCGGTCGCGAGCTCGCGTTTGCCGCAGAACTCGATCCCGGATATCGCAAGCATCTTCCGCCGATCGCGGGCGCCCTCTACGATCTCTTCTTCCGGTACGGAGCGAAGCTCGTCGAGATCAACCCGCTTGCGCTCACGACCGACGGACGGGTCATCGCCTCGGATGCCAAGATCGAGCTCGACGACGACGCGCTCTTCCGCCATCCCGAGTTCGACGTATGGCGCACCGAACTGCCGCTCGACGAGGACGAACTGCTCGCCGCGAGCGCCGGCGTCGGAATTCGCAATTTTCGCCGCTTCCCCGGGCGCGTCGGTACGATGGCAAACGGCGCGGGACTGGCGATGGCGACGATGGACGCGGTCGCTAACGCGGGCGGCGAGGTCGCCGACTTCCTCGACGTCGGCGGCGGCGCGAACGCGCAGCGCGTACGTAACTGTTACGAGCTGGTCGTCAACAACACCGGTGCGACCGTCTTTTTCGTCAACATATTCGGCGGAATCACCCGCGGTGACGAGGTCGCGCGTGGAATCGTGCAGGCAATGGAACAGACTTCCTCGCGAAAGATTCCGCTCGTCATTCGGCTGACGGGTACGAACGAAGAAGAGGGGCGCCGCATTCTCAGTGCCGCCGGAATGACGCCGGTGGAGACGATGGACGAAGGCGCGCGCGAAGCCGTTGCCCTCTCGCGAGGAGCGTAGGCGTGTCGATCTTCCTCGACAAGAACAGCAAGGTGATCGTGCAGGGCATTACCGGCGCGGAGGGTTCATACCATACCGAGCGGATGCACCGCTACGGCACGAATCTGGTCGGCGGCGTCACGCCCGGTAAAGGGGGACAGAAGACGCCGCAGGGTCTGCCGGTCTTCAATACGGTTCGAGATGCCGTCGACGCGACAGGCGCGACCCACACATGCATCTTCGTTCCGCCGCCTTTCGCGGCCGACGCGCTCTACGAAGCCCACGATGCCGGGATCACGTTCGCGGTCTGCATCACCGAAGGCGTGCCGGTCCACGACACCCTGAAGGTCGTCGGTGCCGCCTCGGGCATGCGCATCATCGGTCCGAACTGTCCCGGTCTCGTCTCCCCGGGCAAGGCCCTCGTCGGCATCATGCCGGGCCACATCTTCAAAGAGGGAAGCGTCGGGGTCGTCTCGCGCTCGGGGACCCTGACCTACGAGGTCGTCGACTTGCTGACGCGGGCCGGCCTCGGCCAATCGACCTGCATCGGAGTCGGGGGCGACCCGATCATCGGGACGACCTTCGTCGAATCTCTGCGCGAGTTCAAGAACGACCCGCAGACCAAGGCGATCGTGATTTGCGGGGAGATCGGCGGTTCCGACGAGGAAGAGGCCGCGGCCTTCATCGCCGAGCACCTCCCCGAGATGGCGGTGGTCGCGTTCATTGGGGGCCGCAACGCGCCGGCGGGCAAGTCCCTGGGCCACGCGGGAGCGATCATCTCAGGGGCCTTTGGAACCCCTCAGAGTAAAATCAAAGCCTTCCAGGCCGCCGGCGTCCCGGTCGCCGAGCGCCCCTCCGAAATCCCTGCCCTGGTCGGCGAGCGCCTGGCCGTCCGAGCGTAGCCGCGGGCCGGCCAGATTGCCCGGCAGGGGAGGCGGCGCCGAGGACTCTTCGCCTTAAGGCTCTCTAAAGGAACCCACCCTTTCCTGAGCAAATGCTCGGAGACGTGGGTCACTCTGTTGTACCTCCCGGGCCGGATACGGCGTGGGGGAACGCAGAGCGGCTCCGCTTTTGACAACTTAAAATCGATAGAGGGTACAGAACATGAGTTCACACAGAACCCTCCGTCACGCGGTCACCGCCGCGACGCTATTGGTGGCTTTCCTCATCCAGGGAACATGGGCACTGGCTGGAGTCACCGGTAATATCGCGGGAACGGTTAAGGATTCGAGTGGCGCCCCGATTGCCGGCGTTAGTCTCCAGGCAGTCGCCGCCTCAGGGATCCAGACCACCACGACGGATGCGGGAGGGCATTTTATTATGCTCTCGCTGAACCCCGATACCTACACGATCAATCTAACCAAGAGCGGGTATCAGGACATCTCGTTCCCGGGCGTCACGGTCTTTGCCGACCAGACGCAACAAGAAACGTTTACGATGACCAAACAACTCAAGGTCATCGCGCACGTTACGTCGCAAGCTGGCGCCGCGCTGGTTAAGTCCGGTATCAGCAGCGACCTCTATCAGGTCAACGCCGCGCAAATCCAAGCCTCGACGGCTGTCGGCGGCGGCGGTAACCTGAACAGCATCTACTCGGCGATCGCCACGACGCCGGGTTTGATTGTTGGAACCGGCGGCATGGGCTGGAATCAGCCTGTCGTCATTCACGGCTCGAACCCATTCTTCAGCGGGTTCGAGTACGACGGTATTCCCGTCAACCGCGCCTTCGATAACTACACGTCTTCGACCGGGTCAAGCCTCGGCTTGCAGCAGCTCGAAGTCTACACCGGCGGCGGTCCGTCGGCGATCGCTTCGAACGGCGTCTCCGGTTTCATCAACCAGGTTATCAAGACCGGTACCTTCCCGGGCTACGCCAATATCAACGGCGGCCTCGGGACGAACGCCTTCTACCACCAGTTCGGCGTAGAGGCGGGCGGATCGACCCCGGACCGCAACTTCTCGTACTACGTCGGTCTGAGCGGTTACAACCAAGCCTTCCGGTATCTCTCGGGAACCAACGGCGGAGATATCGCCAACTACGGATCGGCGTTCTCGGATTACAGCGTACTCGGTACGATACCGGGCGTCTTCGGCTTCGGCGGCAACCCGTTCGGAATCGGAGCCTTCGGTGCTTGCGGCTCGAGCAATCTTCAGAAGACGGCCACCGAGTACAATCCGTTCTTCGACACCTGGCTCTCGAAGCAGTACGGTCTGCCCTCGAGCGCGATCGTGTTCGACAGCTACCTCAAGGCGCCGGGCGGAGATCTCGCTCCGGGCTGTTTGACCCCGTTCAACGGCCTCTTCGGTTTCGAGAACTTCCTGACCGACCGCGAAAACGTGGTCAACCTCCACATGGGAATCCCGCGTCATAACGGCCTGCGCGATGACGTCCAGGTTCTCTGGAGCGCCTCGGCGCTGAAGTCGTACTTCGAGTCGGCGCCAAACGACGCCGGTCCGGGAGCGGCGAGCTTCGGCCTCGCCAAGGTCGGATGGTACGGTTACTCGCCGCAGGGCCTGGGAATCTCCGGCCCCTATCACATACAGTACACCGACGCCATTACCTACAATCTCCCGTTCGGCTCGCGGGTCGCGAGCTGCTCGACCGTCTCCGCAACGGGCGTCTGCACGGCCGGACTCACCGTCGCGCCGACGCAGGTCTATTCGCAGCCGAATAGCCCGCAGCACTCGTTCGACGGCACGATTCCGAATAATCTCTCGGACCTCACCAACAACGACACCGGCATCGTGAAGATGCAGTACACGCACGCCCTCGATCCGCGGTCCTTCGTCCGGGTGTACGCGTACACGTTCTTCTCGGACTGGACCGAAACCGGACCGGTCTCCGGATCGAGTCCGCTCGCGTTCGAGTATCCGTTCAGCGGCGTCGCGCCGAACTACGATCTGATCACGCACACTTCCGGCGGACAGCTGCAGTACACGAATCAGATCAACGACCAGAACCTCATCCAGTTCACGGGTAACTACACGCAGGCAAACGTCATTCGCTTCAACAACACGGGGTTTGCCGGCGGTGCCTCACCGATCGGCTACATCTCGCAGAACAATGGCGTCTACTCGTGCTGGGATCCGACGACAGGTCAGCCCTCTTCGAACGGCTGCATCAGCGGATACAAGAGCAGCGCGGCAGGCGGCCCGACCGCTTTCGCGCCCCCGGGATCGCCCGCAGCCAGGGCCGGAGCCCAGTGGTCGACGCTCTGGAACGGTAACGCTTCGGGTACGTACAATCTCGTGAAGCCGCAGCTCTACAACTTGGCCCTCTCCGATCAGCTGCGTCCCAACGACAAGTGGCTCTTCGACCTGGCAATGCGCTACGACAACTTCACCTACAATCTGCCGCAGGGCACCAGCCAGGCACAGAATCCGTTCTACGCGCAGATCGTCAACGATTATGTCTGCTACAACTACAACACGGGTCAGGTCCTCAACAACCCGCTCAACGCCGGCGTTCCGCCGCCGCCTGCGGCTTCGTTGATCAACGGACCCTGCCCGACGGGCTACCAGCACCCGGGCCAGACGAGCAAACCCTTCTCGCTGACCTACAAGAGCCAGTACACCCAGACTTACTGGGAGCCGCGCGTTTCGGGCACGTACACGCAATCGCCCGACACGGTCTGGCGCTTCTCGGCTGGTCGTTATGCGGAGCCGCCGATCTCGGCCTCCGTCGACTACCTCTACCGGGGCGGCAGCGCCGTGAACCTCTGGGCGAACTTCATGAACGCCGGCTTCTTGTCGCCGTTCCACCCCATCCCCGGCATGACGTCGGCGCAGTATAGCGCGTCGTACGAACATCACATGTCGGGAACGCAGTGGAGCCTGAAGGTCTCGCCGTTCTACAACGCCACGTCGAACTGGGAACAGCAATCCTTCATCGGCGCCGGCTTCGTCACGCAGATCCCGGTCGGCATTGCGCAATCGTACGGGTCTGAGCTCGCGCTCAACTACGGCGATTTCAGCCGCAACGGCTGGTCGGGTACGCTGGCCTTGACCTACACGGAATCGCAGGTCAAGTTCCAGAACCTGCTTGGCCAAAGCCAGATCCAACTCGTCAACCAGGCCATCGGGAACTATAACCAGCTCACGAAGGCCGGCGGCGGATCGCAATGCTACGGAGGCGCGAGCCTCGGTGGCGGAACGTTCGGCACGCCGGTTTCTTGCAACAAGCCTGGTGCGATCTACAACATGTACTACAACAAGCCGATGCAAGGCTTGCTCGATCCGAATGGCTGGTATCCGCAAGGTCAGCTGGCACTCGGGTTGAGCGGTGTCAACAACGCTCCCGGCTACTACAACACGCCGTGGGTCGCCACGATACTGGCCAACTGGCGCCACGATAAGCTCGCGATTACGCCGAGCCTTCAGTTCGAGTCGGGTGCTCCCTACGGAAGCCCGCTCGACGTGATTGCCGACGATCCGCGTACGTGCACCAACAACCAGGGCATGGACGGAATCTCCGACAACTCGCACTTCGGTCAGCCGGGCAGCGCAAACTGGTGCGATTACCGGACGATCGTGAGCGCCGAGGCGCAGACCGTTAGCAAGTACGCCGCCCCGGGCTACCTCTACATACCGAACCCGCAGACGGGATCGTTTGCGTCGCTTGGTCAGTTCACTCAGCCGAACATCTTGATCGGTAACCTGCAAGCAACGTACGACGTCTCGCCGCGGATCAAGCTACAGTTGACCGGCGCCGGCATCTTCCACGCATGTTGGGGAGGAACGTCGGAGCCGTGGACCTCGAGCACGGGCTTCCCAGTGGGAGGCGCGGTCTGCGGTTACTTCCCGAACGGGTTCTACACCGCAAACGCCTTCAACGGCACGAGCCCGTACGACAAGCACGCGAACCCGACGCCGATGGCGTGGGAGACGCAGTCCTACCTACCCAAGGACAACAACACGAGTGGTGGATACCTACCGTTCAATCTCTTCATAACCGCACAGTTGCGGCTCTAGTAAGAGAACCCGGATCCATCGTGAGAAGGGCCTGCTCCGGCAGGCCCTTCTTTTTTATGTTGAGAATCGGAATCGCGTAAAATAATGCGTAGGCTCATCCCGGCACCAGCGGCCGTTCTTCTCTACTCACTCGTCTTTTCGTCGACGTTCGTTGGCGCGTCCGCATCCGGCGCGGCGACCGCTGCTCTGCCGTCTCCCGAACCAACGAAGCCCCCGCAGATATACTATGTCATTACGCGCCCGATCTGCGCGCAGCTTCAGCACACGATCGCGCCGGCGGTCGGCATGCTTCTGCAAGACGACGAAGACATCGCAAAGAGCCCCCCTATTTTCAACCAGTACATTCAGAACGCGTTCTTGAGCTCCGATCCCAAGTCGGCGTACGATTCGACCAACTACAGCTCGGCGGGGCGGGACATGGCGCTGCAGCGGATGGAAGCGCTCGTTCCCAGCTTGGCGCAGAACGTCATCGGCGTCCAGAAGCTGATTGAGAATCTCTCGAAGCCGACCGGAGATGCCGCCGACGACCAGCGCTTGAAGAGCATTCGGGAAGAGCTGCTCAAGGCGGTTGCCATGCAGAGCGTCTCGCTCGATCTGATCAACGGATTCGTCCAGACCCAACAACTCGGCGACATCCAGCACGCCGGCGAAGAGTACCTCTCATCGATTAACGGCACGGAAACGACGGGGACGACGACTCCGGCCCCTAACGGCGGCCTCGCTGCGCAGCAGGATCCGAACTCACCAGGACTCCCGCCGAATCCGTACCAGGTCGACGTCGCCGCTATGCCCGGCCTGAGCATCGGATACAATCCCGTGTCGCGCGTCGTGAGCGTTCTCGATTCGGTGCGCGAAGAGACGGCGAATCGCGAGAAGGAGCTTGCGAACTCGGTCGGTTCGGTGGCGGCGCTCTGTGGGGTCAATCTGCAACACTCTCAGTGAGGTGCCAAGTATGAAGAAGCTTGCGATCTTGTTCTGCGGTCTCACGTTCGGCATTTGTACGTCCGCGCCGGCGTTGGCCGCCTCGAATACATCGCTGCCCAGAACGCTTGTCTACAGCTTTACCTTCAACGTGCAGCAGACCGGCGACATAACGAACGATCAAACCGGCGTCGCCTCGACGGCGTCTGGTAATACGCCAAGCGGAGCTGCGCAAGCGGGGTCATCAGGAACCTATTCCGGCAATCTCAACGACTCCGGGCAGATCACCGTGAACATCCAACGGGAGGAGTCCGACCGCGGCCTCGTGCTGACGATCAGCGAGCACGGATTGTACGGTCGCAACGCGGGCGCGGCGACGTGCGTGGTCTACGGGAACACGAATATCATCTGCGATCCTAACGCAACGGTGAACAGCGAAGAATTCACGTTACTGCGCTTTCTCGGTTCCAACTTCATCAATCCCAGCGAGATCGACGAGAAGTCGCATTGGAGGATTGATACCAGCGATCCAGCGGTCTCCACGGTCGCCGATTACCACATTGCGAGCAACGTCGATGGGGTGATGCAGATCACCGAAACGCGTGAGGTGACCCAGCACGGACCCGGCGAGCGTCGCACGAACATTCAAACGAAAATCGGGTACGACTTCAACAACCAGGTGCCGACGAGCATCGATGAATATAACGTCGACCGCCTTTACGGCGGCTCCGAGGCGAACTCGACCTCGACGTTTCAAACGACGCTGAAACTCGTCTCCGACTCGATGGCAAAAAACCCATAGCCCAGTACGGCTACCAGTGCGAGGATTGTGAGGTCGCAATCTTTCCGACGACGACCCGCGCCGAGCTCGCCTGGCTCAAGGACCGACTGCACATCGCACGCGAGGTGGCGCGCCACTCGAACAACGGGCTAGACTCATGGATGATGGAAGGACTCGCGTTCCTCGACGAACACCAGGATCACGCAATCGTCCTAGTCTCCCGCCGGTAGCAGACCCCGCCCTCTTGTCATCCTGAGCCGGGTCGAAGGGAAAGAATTACTCGGGGATGCGGAGGTGTTCGCCGGGCTGGATCGTGCCCGAATGAAGATGGTTCGCGTCGCTGATGCGGTCGATGATCTCCTGCACGTCTGCGGTCGGACCCGCGTGGGCCGCCGCGATTGACCAAAGCGAATCGCCTGGCTGGACGGTCACGTTGACGTAGCGCTGAGCCGTAGCGGCGTAGAGTCGTACGCCCGAGAGCGTCGGCAGCGCCACCATGAGCGCGAGCGCCGCGAGCGCGATGGCCGGCATCAGCGAGAACCGTTTTCGTCGTCCGATCATATTGCTCTTATACCCCTCTCACCATGCCCACATGTAGTGCCAAACGCCTGTTCGTCCCCTATATTTTAGCATGGAGCCGCCGACGGTTGTCAAGGCGTTTCGAACGTATGTTTGCCTTGAGTATGGATTTGTGATAGGGTTGTACCGGCCGCGAGTGCCATACGCTTGGCATTCTTGGTGGGAGGAACATGCCAAAAGAGACGATGGAAAAGCCGGCCACGGAGCGGCAACGCCACATTCTGGAGGTCATTCGGACCTTTACCGCCGAGCACGGCTATCCGCCCTCGGTCCGAGAAATCGGCGAGCTGGTCGGTCTCTCCTCATCTTCGACGATTCACGCTCACCTTAAAGCGCTCGAACGCCGGGGTCTGATCTCGCGAGATCCGACCAAGCCGCGCGCGCTTCGGTCGGGAAGCTTGCCGGCCGTTGCGGACGCTTTGGTAATTCCAGTGTTAGGCCGCGTCGCCGCCGGCGTACCGATTACTGCGCAGGAGGATATCGAAGGCGAGTTCGTGCTCCCCAACGCGTTCGTGCCGCGCGCCTCGGATGCGTTCATGCTGAGGGTCCAGGGAGACTCGATGGTCGAGGCGGCGATTCTCGATGGCGACCTCATCTTAGTACGCCCGCAGCGAAGCGCCGAAAACGGCGAGATCGTCGTGGCGATGCTCGAGGGCGAAGCGACGGTGAAACGCTTCTACCGCGAGGCCGGCCGAATCCGGCTGCAGCCGGAGAATCGCGCGATGGCGCCAATCTACGCGAGCGATGTCGAGATCGTCGGTCGCGTCGAAGCAGTCGTCCGCCGCCTCTAAAGCCTTCCGCGCCTTTGAGGCGCGAGCGGTGCCGGTCATGCGCCGCGTCGGAGGGCTCCCGTTCGTCGTTGCCGTTCGTGAGGCGTTGCCGTGGAGCTTCATTGGTCTGGCCGCCGCGTTCGTTGCGGTGTTGGCGATCCAGCTCCGTTCCGGCATGCCGCAGAGCCTCTCGCTTGGGCTGCGCGTCGCCTCGGCGCTCCTGCCGGCCTTCGGGATTATGGCCGCGACACTGGTAGTCGTGCTTCCATTGCGTCTCGCGCGGGCGACGCGGTACGCAGCGACGCCTCTGCTTGCCGGAAGCATCGTCGGCTTCGTTCTCGCGCTCCCGCGACCGTTCGGCCCCGATCCGGTCTCGTATCTGAGACTCCTTGGCCCGTCGGGACTCTTCATCGCGATCCTCACCTGCGGCGTCACCGGCGCGTGGATCGCCGCAGCGCGGCGTCGATTACCGGCTTTACCGGCGGATTACGCGGGCGCGCTGCTTGCGATCGTCACTTTTGCGGCGCTTGCGGCGCTGCGCGTCTCGCTCGCGGCGACGATCGCCGCCGCGATGCACCCGATAGCCCGGCTGGGCGACACGTATCTCGCGCTGATCGTCATCGTCGCGATCGAGACGATTCTCTGGACGGCGGGCGTTCACGGTCCGGCCATGCTCGCAGCGATCGTCACGCCGGTCTACCTCACGATGCAGATGCAGAATACGCACGCCTTTACGCTGCACGCTCCGCTGCCCTACGTCGTGGTGGTCTCGCTCTTTCTCTTCGTCTTTCCCGGCGGAGCGGGTGCGACGCTTCCGCTCGCCGGACTCCTGGCGATATCGCACGTCCCGCGGCTGCGCCGCGTTGGGCGCGCCACATTGATTCCCGCGCTCTTCAATCTGAACGAGCCGTTGTTATTCGCCGCTCCGGTCGTCTTCAATCCACATTTGGTCCTGCCGTTCGTCGTCGCGCCGCTCGTCCTCGCTACGGTAACCTATGCAGCGGTTGCACTCGGCTTCGTCTCGCGCGCGGCCTTCTACGTTCCATCGTCGGTGCCGACGTTCGTGTCGACCTATCTCGCGACGCAGGATTTCCGCGCGATCGCGCTCGCGGCGTTCAACGTCGTGCTCGCGACGGCCATTTGGTATCCGTTCGTGCGCGCATACGAGCGACACGTTATCGAGGCGAGCGAGTGATCGCGGAGCTCTGCGAGCGCTTCGCCATCGGCGCAAACCTGCGCAAGGCCGCCCTCGCGGCGTACGAGCGCACCGCGGCGCTGACCTACGACGCGCAGCGGCACGTTGCCGCCGTCGTGCTGCAGGCCTTTCTCGACGAGGGGATCGTCGAGAGCGACCTCGCCGGCTCTACCGGATACGGCTATGACGATGCCGCGCGCGCACGCTATGAATCGCTGCTCGCGCGCGTTCTTGGAACGCAGCGCACGCTCGCGCGCCTCTCGATCGTCAGCGGAACGCACGCGATCGTCGCAGCGCTCGCCGCGTGCACGCCGCCGGGGCGAACGCTGCTCTCGATCTCCGGACGTCCCTACGACACGCTTCGCAATGCGATTTGCGAGGCGCCGCTCTCGCTCGTTCGCCAAGGCATCGCGTACCGCGAGGTCCCGCTGGACAATGACGGCAGCATTGACCTCGCGGCGCTAGAAGAAGAGCTGGCGCGCGACCCCGACGCGACGATCTTCGTTCAGCGTTCGCGCGGATACGCACCGCGCCGATCGCTCTCCGTCGCGGAGTGCGAACGCGCGATTCGCCGGGTCAAGCAGCTCGCGCCCAACGCAATGGTGCTCGTCGACAACTGTTACGGCGAGCTCGTCGAGGAACGCGAGCCCTCGCATGCCGGCGCCGATCTCATCATGGGATCGCTCATCAAGAATCTCGGCGGATCGCTCGCGCCGGCGGGCGCATACGTCGCCGGCCGCGCCGAGCTCGTCGAGCGCGTCGCGGCGCGTATCTACGCCCCCGGGCTCGGCGACGCACTCGGTCCGACGCTCGGGATGGGCCGCGCCCTCTGCCAGGGCCTCTTTCAAGCACCGCTCATCGTCGAGCAGTCGCTGCGCGGGCTCGACTTCATCGCCGCGCTCTTCGAGGAGCTCGGCTATCACGTCGATCCGGCGCCCGGCGCGCGCCGCACCGATATCGTCCAGGCGATTCGGCTGGGTACGCCCGAGGCGTTGGGAAGCTTCGCAGCGGGATTGCAGACCGCCATGCCGGTCAACGCGCGGTTCCGGCCCGAGCCGGGGCGGGTACCCGGCTATGCGGAGCCGGTGCTCATGTCTTCAGGCGCGTTCGTGAACGGGGCAACGATCGAGCTCTCCTGCGATGCGCCGCTCAGAGCGCCGTTCGAGGTCTACGTACAAGGCGGGGTGAGCGTGGCGCACGCCTATCTCGGCGCGCTCTTTGCCGCGCGGGCGCTCGAGGCCGGGGCCCCAGGAGGCAGACGGAGCGGTTAGAGAAAGGCTGGCGGCCATGTACCTGCTCGAAGTGCTGAGCGGCCCGCTAGACGGAAAGACGTGGCCGTTCGAGCGGCAGATCACGATCGGCCGGGACGACGAGCTTGCCGAAGCCTGTCTAGCCCTCGACCGATACGTTTCCCGGCAGCATGCGCGATTGCAGATCGAGTCCGATGCGATCCGGCTGGTCGATCTTCGCAGCCGCAACGGAACGCGCCTGGCCGGCAAGGCGGTCGTTGGAGCGGTCCCCCTGCCGGTCGGTGCGCCGTTCGTCGTCGGGCGCACGATCTTGCGGGTGACGCGCGCATAGCGCCTTCATGGAGCATGTTGCCGACCTTGCGCGGGCGCGCGCGCTCTTCGCCGCGTCGCCCCGCCCGCTCGGGTTCGTTCCGACGATGGGCGCCCTTCACGAGGGGCATCTCGAGCTCGTCGCGCACGCACGCCGGCAATCGCCGACCGTCGCGGTTTCGATCTTCGTCAATCCGCTTCAGTTCGGGCCAAACGAGGATCTCACACGTTACCCGCGCTACCCCGAAGCGGATCGCGCAAAGCTCGGCGCCGCCGGCGTCGACATCCTCTTCACGCCGGATGCGGCGGCGATGTACCCGCCCGGTTTCTCGGCATCGGTCGATCCCGGGCCGATCGCGACCGTCTTCGAGGGCGCAGTGCGTCCCGGTCACTTTAGCGGCGTCGCGACCGTGATCGCGAAGTTGCTCAACATCGTGCGGCCGGGGCTGCTCTTTCTCGGACAGAAGGATGCACAGCAGGCAGTGGTGCTTCGTAAGATGATCGCCGATCTCGACTTCGGCGTGCAGCTTGAGATCGTGCCGACGGTGCGCGAGCCCGACGGGTTGGCGATGTCGAGCCGCAACGTCTATCTCGATCCATCGCAGCGCGCGCAAGCGCCAACGCTCCATCGGGCGCTGCTTGCGATGCGCGAAGCGCTCGAGCGCGGCGAGGTGAAGGACGACGCAATCGCCGCAGGCACCGCAACCTTGAGCCCGTCGGCGGCGCTCGATTATCTCGACGTCGTCGACGGCGAGACGTTCGAGCCTCTCGAACGTCTGCGCGCACCGGCCTTCGTCATCGGCGCGGCGCGCTTCGGTACGACTCGCTTGATCGACAACCTCTGGGTGCACTAATGGACGGCGCACGCATCTTCTTAGGGGTGAGTGGCGGCATCGCGGCATACAAAGCCGCGGCGCTGACGAGCACGCTCGTCCAGCGCGGCGCGATCGTCGACGTGGTGATGACGGCCGAGGCGGAGCGTTTCGTCACGCCGTTGACGTTTGCGTCGCTGACCGCGCGACCCGTCTACACGTCGCTCTGGGACGCGCCCGAACGAATTCCGCACATTCGCCTCGTGCGCGAAGCCGACGTTGCGCTCGTCGCGCCGGCGACCGCGAACCTGATCGCGAAGCTCGCGGCCGGAATCGCCGACGATCTGCTGACGACCGCGCTTCTCGCCGCGCGCATTCCGCGCATTCTCGCGCCCGCGATGAACGAAGCGATGTACGAAGATGGCGTAACGCAGGCCAACCTCGCCGCGCTGCGCGCGCGCGGCTTCGAGTTGGTCGATCCGGAGCGGGGCTTTCTCGCGGAGCGCGAGAGCGGCGTCGGACGCCTCGCGGGCGAGGATCGCCTGATCGAGGCGCTCGAGCGCGCACTGCGGCGCCGGCGCTCGCTGCGCGGCAAGCGCGTCGCGATTACGGGCGGACCGACGCGCGAGCCGTTCGACCCGGTCCGATTCTTGAGCAACGCGTCGAGCGGGGCGACCGCGATCGCGCTCGCTCGCGAAGCCGCGCTGCGCGGCGCCGAAGTAACGCTGCTCCTAGGTCCGACGCTGCTCGAACCGCCGGCCGGCGTCTCCGTCGTGCGCGTGACGACGGCGGAAGAACTCCGCCGTGCCGCGCTCGATCATGGCGTCGGCGCCGATCTCACGATCGCAACGGCCGCCGTTGCGGATTGGCGACCGTCGGAACGCTCCACATCGAAACTGCGCAAGAACTCGCAAGAGCTGACGGTACAACTCGAGCCGAATCCCGACGTGCTCGCCGCGCTCGGCGAGCGCAAGGGATCGACCTTTTTGGTCGGCTTCGCCGCCGAGACCGACGAGCACGAGGCGCACGCGCGCGAGAAGTTGCGCCGCAAGCATCTCGACGCGATCGCGGTCAACGACGTGCGCGACGAACGCGGATTCGGAACCGGCGAGAACTCGCTCGTGCTGCTCTGGGGCGAAGACGGCCGCCGCGAACTCGGCACCGCGCGAAAGGACGCGCTTGCCGCCCGCCTGCTCGACGCGATCGAAGAGTTGATGGCATGCTCTTAAAAAGGCCAAGCCCGACATGCTCCTAGCCATCGACGTCGGCAACACCGAAACGAAACTCGGCTGCTTTTCGGACGGAAAGCTGCGTCAGACGTGGCGAGTGACGACCGAGCGGCGGCGCACGCCCGACGAGTACGGCGTATTCTTTACGCAACTCTTCGCGACGAGCGAACTCGAGCGCGGTGCGATCGACGCCGTGGTGATTGCGAGCGTCGTTCCGCAACTCGACCCGGTGCTCGAGTCGGCGTGCATGCGTTTTTTCGGTACGGCGCCGCGCTTCTTTAAGGCGCAGACGCAGCGTTTGATCGAGATCGACACCGAGAATCCGTCGGAAGTCGGCGCCGATCTCGTCGCGGCGGCGGTCGGCGGAGTCGACCGTTTCGGCGCGCCGCTTATCGTCGTCAGCTTCGGCACGGCAACCGTCTTTATCGCGATCTCGCGCGAGGGCAAATACTTGGGCGTCGCAATCGCACCGGGAATCGCGGTCTCGGTCGAAGCGTTGATCGGGCGTACCGCGAAGCTTCCGCAGATTGCGCTCGAAGCACCCGGACGCGCGATCGGGCGCAACACCGTCGAGGCGCTGCAGAGCGGAATCGTTTTCGGCTTCACCGGTCAAACGGAGGCGATCGTTGCGCGGATTCGCGCCGAAATGGGCGTCGACGCAAAGGTCGTCGCGACCGGGGGTCTCGCGGAAGTGGTCGCCAAGCAGACGCCCGTCATCGACGCGGTCGACCCCCACCTCAGTTTGGTGGGATTGGAGCTCTTTTACCGTAAACTCTAGGAGCATGGGATTCGCCCCGTTGAGGATCGGTCCGATCGAAGTATGGCCGCCGCTGATTTTGGCGCCGATGTCCGGCGTGACGAATCGCACGATGCGCGCGCTCTACCGGCCGTTCGGCCTCGGCCTCACCGTCACCGAGTTCGTTTCGTCGAACGCGCTCAAGTACGGCAGCCGCCGGACGATGGAGATGATCGACCAGCACGGCCTCGAGAAGCCGGTATCGACGCAGCTCTGGGGCGACGATCCGCAGACGATGGCGCTGGCGGCGAAGGTCGTTCGCGAGTGCGGCGCGGACATCGTCGATATCAACTTCGGCTGCCCGGCACCGAAGGTGACGAAGACGAACGGCGGCTCGGCCTGCCTGCGCGATCCCGATCGTTGCGAAGAGATCATGCGCGCCGTCGTCGCTGCGGTCGACTGCCCGGTTACGATGAAGATGCGGCTGGGCTGGAGCGAGGATACGCTCGTCTACGTCGACGTTGCCCGGCGTGCGCAACGAGCCGGCGTGCAGGCCGTAACGCTCCACGCGCGCACCGCGAAGCAGTTCTATCGAGGCGAGGCCGATTGGGAGCACATCGCTCGCCTCAAAGAGGCCGTAGAGATTCCGGTGATCGGCAACGGTGACCTCGACGATCCGGACCGTGCGATCGAGCGCATGCGCTCCAGCGGCGTCGACGCGATCATGCTCGGACGCGCAACGCTCGGTAATCCGTGGCTCATCACGCAGATCCGCAACCTGATGGAAGGACGCCCCCCTGGCCCGCTTCCCGTGCCCGCCGCCCGTCTGCGTTTTGCGCTGATCCACTATCGCACGATGGTCGAGGAGCTCGGCGAAGCGCGCGCCGTTGCGCAGATGCGCAAGCACGTCGCGCTCTACCTCAAAGGCATTCCCGGTGCGGCCGCGCTGCGCGAGCGAATCATGCGCATCGAAGGCGCCGCCGAGGCGACGCGCGTGATCGAAGAGACGATTGCACGCTTGGAATCGGAAGCGCTGGTGGCGGCGTGAATAAAAAACGAGGCCGGATCGCTCCGGCCCCGTCAATCTGTAGCTCACGAGCTTGGCAATGACTAAGCACCTTGACTCTAGCGCGAGTGACCAGTTCGCGTCAAGGTGGTCAGCGGAGCCGGCCGCCCCTGGCGGGACTCAAACCCGCATCTCCGGCTTAGTCATTGCCGAGCTTTGTTCAGTTAAGCTACAGGGGCTTCTCGCCCAATCACGCGGCCCACGTAGTATGGAAAGAGGCCGTCGATGATCGAGGGGCGGGCCGATCTCTACGGTGCGTCAACGCCCGGGGCGCTTGCTGCAGAGGTCTACGAAAACTACAAGGAGTTCGTTAACCCGCCGCTTGCGCGCGTCATGAAGCTCTCCGGTTCGCCGGTCGAAGTGCGAGCGCGGGGTTGCACGATCTGGGATCAGACCGGCAAACCGTATCTCGACTTCGCCGGCGGTTACGGCGTATTCACCCTCGGCTATTGCCATCCGCGCGTCGTCGAAGCGGTGAAGGCGCAGCTCGAACGCATTGCCCTCTCGGGCAAGACGATGTTCAACGTGCTGCTCGGCCGCGCGGCGCGCCGGCTCGCCGAGCTCGCGCCCGGCGATCTGCAGATTTCGTTCTGGTGCAACAGCGGTACCGAGGCGATCGAAGGCGCGATCAAGCTCGCGCGCGCGGCGACCGGCCGCGCAAAGATCGTCGGCACGCATGACGCCTTTCACGGCAAGACGCTCGGTGCGCTCTCGGTCAGTGGGCGCGAAACCTTTCAAACGCCCTTTCGTCCATTGCTCGCGGATTCGTCGAGCGTTCCGTTTGGCGAGACCGACTCGCTCGAAGAATCGCTGCGCGATGCGGCCGCCTTCGTCGTCGAACCGGTGCAGGGCGAAGGAGGTGTGCACGTCCCGCCGGCCGGCTATCTCCGCGACGTTCGCAGGATCTGCGATGCGACCGGCGCGCTCTTCATTGCCGACGAGATTCAGACCGGACTCGGCCGCTGCGGATATCGCTTTGCCTGCAACCGCGACGAGGCCGTTCCCGACGTGATGACGTTGGCGAAGGGCCTCTCCGGCGGCGTCATTCCGGTGGGGGCCTTCATCGCGCGCGCCCCCGTTTGGAACCGCGCCTTCGGCAAAGCGCCGCTGCTGCACACCTCGACCTTTGGCGGGAGCGAAATCGCCTGTACCGCGGCCATCGCAGCAATGGACGTGCTCGAAGAAGATGGGTTGGCGGACCGCGCCCGGATTCGGGGCGAACAGCTCTTGTGCGGCGCAAAGGCAATCGCCGCGGAGTATCCGGCGGTCGTGGGGGAGGTGCGCGGATTGGGGTTGCTGGTCGGCGTCGAACTCACAAACGAAGGCTACGGCGGATGGATCATCCCGGAGATGCTCAAGCATGGTGTCACCGCGGCCTGGACTCTCAACGCGCAGCGCGTCATTCGCCTCGAGCCGCCGTTGATCGTGAGCGAGGGCGAGATCGATCGCGCGCTGCAGGCGTTGCGCGCCGGCGTCGCAACGGCCTACGAGAAGTTCGGCGAGTTGTAATCGCTTCGCAATGCCGTATGTTGAGTGTAGAATCGTGATCGACGCCCCGGCCCGCCGCGTTTACGAGCTCGCAAAGGATCAGGAGCGGTTCCCGCAGTTCATGCCCGACGTCGAGAAGGTGACGATCCTCGAGCGCCGCACGAACGGCGTCATCTCGCGATGGAAGACGCTCGTCGAGGAAGCGCCGATCGAATGGACGGAGGAAGATCGTTTCGACGATGCGGCGTTGCGAATCGATTACCAGTTGCTCGAAGGCGACCTCGACAAGTTCGAAGGTGCCTGGACGTTCGAACACCGCGAGGGCGCCACCGTGGTTGTGCTCGGAGTGGAGTACGATTTCGGCGTGCCGACCCTTGCCGAACTGATCGGCCCGACCTTGGAGAAGAAGGTTCGCGAGAACGCTGAGATGATGCTCGTGGCGCTCAAACGGGAAGCCGAGTCGGAGGCCACGGCGTGAACAAGTTCTGCTTCATCATTCACCCGCTCTCGTTCGAGGACATCGCGCGCTACGAGCCGGGCGCAAAGGGCAAGGGTGAGGCGATTTTGCGCAAGATCATGGAGTGGATGCCGTCGTACGCGGCGGTCCACGTGACCGGGGTGCGCGCGCCCGACGGCCGCGAGACCGAAGGGTGGTTCGTCGCGGCGCCGCTCTTGCCGCAACAGCTCGTCGAGTTTCCGCGCGAGGAAGTCTATAGCCGCGTCGTACGCGCGATCGAGATCGGCGCGGAGCTTGGCGCGCAGGTCGCGGGTCTCGGCGCCTTTACCGCGGTCGTCGGCGACGCCGGCGTGACGATCGACGCGCGATCGCCGATTCCGGTGACGACCGGGAACTCGCTGACGATCGCCGCGGGCGTTCAGAGTCTCTTTCGCGGCGCGGCCGAGATGGACGTCGATCCGGCGTCGTCGACGGCGGTCGTCATCGGTGCGACGGGCTCGATCGGCAGTGCGTGCGCGCGCCTCATGGCGCCCAAAGTGCAGCGCCTGATTTTGGTTGCACGCAACGAGACGCGCCTGCGGAAGTTTCACGAGGCGGTTGCGACGCAGCTCCCTTGCGCGAGCGAGTACACGACCGACGTCTCGAGCGCGGTCCGCCGTGCGCAGCTGATTCTTACCGCGACGACCTCGACTCAAGACGTCATCGAACCCGAGGATCTTCGCGTTGGGGCGGTCGTCTGCGAGTTGTCGTTGCCGCACGACGTCAGCCGGCGCGTCGCGCAGCAACGTCCCGACGTTTTGGTTATCGAAGGCGGAAACGTGTCGGTGCCGGGAGATCCGCGCTTCGAGCGCGTTCGCGAGCCGGGGAGCGAATTCGATCTCAATCTCCCGCCTCGCACCGCGTTGGCCTGCATGGGCGAGACGATGATCCTCGCGCTCGAGGGGCGTTTCGAACCGTACACGCTCGGGCGCGGCATCGAGCTGGCGAAGGTCATCGAGATCCAAGCGATGGCGGAGCGCTGCGGCTTCGAGCTCGCCGGGATGCGCGCGTTCGACGCCGCGATCACTCCGGAGAAGATCGCCGCCGCTCGGGCGGCAGCCGCGCACGTCACCCTCAGCGGTGTCGAGCGATGAAGCGCGTCGTTTCGGTTTCGCTGGGCTCGAGCAGCCGCGACCACGCGGCGCGGGTAACGCTCGTGGGCGAGGAGTTCGAGATCGCACGCGTCGGCATGGACGGTAAGCTCGATGCCGCAATCGCAAAGGTGCGCGAACTCGACGGGAACGTCGACGCGATCGGCCTCGGCGGCATCGACGTTTACCTCTATGCCGGGCGCCATCGGTACGCGCTGCGCGACGGAATACGTCTGCTCGAGGCGGCGAAGATCACCCCGGTCGTCGACGGGAGCGGCCTCAAGAACACGCTCGAGCGCAAGGCGGTTCGTTTCATGCAAGAGGAGCTTGGAATCGACCTGCGCGGCCGGCGCGTGCTCATGGTGAGCGCACTCGACCGATTCGGCATGGCGCAGGCCTTCGTCGATGTCGGCGCCGACGTGCTCTTCGGCGATTTTATCTTCGCACTCGACAAGGACATACCGGTCCGCGATCTTCACGAGTTCGAAGCGATGGCGGAGAAGTATCTTCCCGATGCCTGCAAGCTGCCGTTTCAGTTCTTCTATCCAACCGGCAAGAAACAAGAGAAGCCGCCCGAACCGAAGTACCCGCAGTACTACGAGCAGGCCGAAATCATCGCCGGCGACTTTCACTTCATGCGTCAGTTCATGCCCGATCGGCTCGACGGCAAGATCGTCCTGACCAACACGGTGACGCAAGGCAACGTCGACGACCTCGCCGCGCGCGGCGTCAAGCTGTTGATCACGACGACGCCCGACATCGCGGGGCGCTCCTTCGGAACCAACGTTTTGGAGGCCGCGCTGCTGGCGCTGCTCGGCAAGGCCTGGAGCGACGTCGTGCCCGCCGACTACGAGCGCTTGCTGCGCGAGCTGGAACTCAAACCGCGGGTCGTGGAGTTGGGTTAGGGAGAAGGCGTTGGAGCCGCCCCTTCAGAACACCCCGCGCCAGCGTTGGAGAACGCCATCAAATGCTTTGGGCCTTCTTCTCGTAAGCGACCCGTGAGGACCTAATAGTTGAACGAAAAAGAGACCGTACTAACCGCGGAGGGTCTGGTGAAGTTGGAGCAGGAGCTCGACGAGCTCAAGAGCGTCCATCGTCGCGAGGTCAACGACCGCATTCGCCAAGCCAAAGAGTACGGCGATTTGAGCGAAAACGCGGAGTACGAGGATGCCAAACAAGAGCAGGCCTTCATCGAGGGTCGTATCCTCAAGCTCGAAGCGATGGTTCGCAACGCGCGGCTGATCGACGAATCCGAGTACACGGCCGATGAGGTGCACCTCGGCGCGGTCGTCAAGGTCAAAGACCTCAAGAACAACGACACCTACGAGTTTTCGATCGTCGGATCCGCGGAGGCCGATCCGCCCAACCGCCGCATCTCCAACGAGTCTCCGCTCGGAAGCGCGCTGATGGGGCATAAAAAGGGAACGACCGTCGACGTCGCCACGCCGCGCGGCCTCGTAAAGTATAAGATCGAATCGATCAAGAGCAACGCGCCGAAGAAGGCCGCAAAGAAGGCCTCGTAGGGCCGTAAAGAGATTCTATTGGACGAACTCGGCAAGACCGAAGCGGCGCTCGTAGCGGCCAGACGTGAGAATCTGGCCGCTTTGCGTTCGCGGGGAAGCGATCCGTTCGCCGCTCGCCGTTTCGAGGTGGACGCGACCACGGAGGAGCTGCTCGCGCGGTACGGCTTCCTGGTGCCCGGTCAAGATGCAAACGCGGAAGGATGGAGTCTTGCCGGGCGCATTCTCTCCAAGCGCACGATGGGAAAGACGAGCTTTGCCGATCTGGCCGACCGCACCGGCAAGCTGCAAATCTACCTGCGCAAGGAAGAAGTCGGCGGTGAGGCCTTTGCCGACTGGGGCGATCTCGATCGCGGCGATTTCATTGGGGTCCGCGGCTACATGTTTCGCTCGAAGATGGGCGAGCTCACGCTGCACGTCACGGCGTTCTCGGTGCTCGGCAAGGCGCTGATGCCGCTCCCCGACAAGTGGCACGGTTTGCAGGACGTCGAGAAACGCTATCGCCAGCGCTACGTCGACCTGATCGTCAATCCCGACGTGCTCGACACGATGATCATGCGCAGCCGCCTGATCGCCGAGATGCGCCGCTTCATCGACGGCCAGGGCTTCTACGAAGTCGAGACGCCGACGCTGCTGCACGTCGCCGGCGGCGCCGCGGCGCGCCCCTTCGTTACCGAGTGCAACGCGCTCGATCAGGTAATGCAGCTGCGGATTGCGACCGAGCTGAACTTGAAGCGATTGATCGTCGGCGGGCTAGAGCGGGTCTACGAGATCGGACGGATCTTTCGCAACGAGGGCATCGATACGACCCACAGCCCGGAGTTCACCATGCTCGAACTCTACGCGGCATATTGGGACATCTCGGACATGATGGAGTTCAACGAAGCGCTGATCGCGCATCTCGTCTCGATCGCGAGCGACGGCGGTACCGAGCTGGCGTACGGCGACGGTTCGATCTCGTTCGCGCGTCCCTTCGCGCGGATCGAGTATCTCGAGGCGATGGCGAGCTTTAGCGACGGTAAATACACGCGCGAGCGCATCTTGGATCCCTACGAGGCGCAGATCATTCTCGAAGAGCTCGAAGTGCCGCCGTCGCCGTCGCACGGACACGCGCTCGACAAAATCTTCGAGCGCGTCGTCGAGCCGAATCTCGTGGCGCCAACCTTCGTCACGGGGTATCCGGTCGCGATCTCGCCGTTGGCGAAGCGGCGCGCCGGCGACGACGCAATCGTCGACCGGTACGAGCTCTTCTGCGCGCACATGGAGATCTCGAACGCCTTTACCGAGCTCAACGATCCCGACGACCAGCGGGCTCGCTTCACGGCGCAAGTCGCCGAACGGGCGAGCGGCAACGATGAGATTCCGGAGCCCGACTGGGATTATGTCCGCGCGCTCGAGTACGGCATGCCGCCGACGGCCGGCATCGGCATCGGCGTCGATCGCGTGATCATGCTTTTGACCGGGCAGCGCTCGATCCGCGACGTAACGCTCTTCCCGCTCCAGCGGCAGCACGGTTGAACGCAACGATGGTCCTTCGCCGGAGCGCGTTGGTGCTCGCACTCGCCACCCTGGTCGTTGCGCCGGCGGTTTCACGGGCGCAGGAGCACTTCTACTATCTGCATCCATCGCAGCTCGAGCTGACGGCGCTGCTGCCCCCGCCGCCCGACGTCGCGTCGGCGCAGGCG